>CAWJXE010000001.1:0-7651 GCA_963846745.1 uncultured Bacteroidota bacterium
CGATCGTAGAAAAAGTATCGGGCAAATCATTTCGCGAATGGACGGATGAAAATATTTTCGCGCCGCTAAATATGAGCTCGTCACATTTCCTTGATGACCACAAAATGGTTATCAAGAACCTTGCGTACTCATATTATCGTTCGGAAGATAAATTCGCCAAGAGTTCAACCGGACTTACAGCCTATGGTTCGAGCTCATTATTTACTACGGTTGAGGACCTCTCCAAATGGGTGATGAATTTTGATAAACAAATCGCCTCAAAAAATCCAGTATACACACGCATGCTAGAAGATGGCGTACTTAACAATGGCGACAAAGTCGGGTATGGATATGGTCTTGGATTCGGCGTAGAAGGAGAATTAAAAACCATTTCACATACAGGAGGATGGGCCGGCTATCGCACGGTTATCATGAGCTTTCCTGACGAAAAATTTTCGTGCATCATCTTAAGTAATGCTGCTGATTTTAACTCCTATGGATACGCGTTGGATGTGGCTAAACTTTTTTTAAAAGAGAAATTCAAAACAAAAGATAAAACGACTAACAACATAAAAGATATGCCAACCATAAAAGTGGACACTACCTTCGCCAAAAAAGCCCCGAGGGATGTATCAACTAGGCGAGGGGTGGTATGTTACGATCAACATTAGAAGGTGATCAGTTAATGACACAGGCAAACGGCGAAGACAAATTTCAAATGAAGGCAAAGTCTGATTCGGTTTACTGGATTGATGCTTACGACGCTTCCATGACATTTGTGAAAGATAAAAATGGCGATGTGAACTCGCTCCGCTATCGATGGATCGATTCTGCAAAAAGAGTTATTCCGCTTCAAGTTGATATCACTCAATTCAGTAACTATATAGGCATTTACTATAGTGAAGAGCTTTCAACCGAATATAAAGTGGACCTTATGGATGACAAGCTTATGATCATCATATGCGCCTTGGAGATTTTGAACTTCAACCCGATCCGATAACGGCAGATCAGTTTACCTGTCAGGTTGGTGTCGTCCGGTTTGTTAAAAGTGATCAGAAAAAATTAATTGGCTTCAGGTTGTCAGGAGGCCCGTAAAAAATCTTCGGTTTGATAAAAAGTTATGAACGGATGATATAGCTTGAGCAGATCGCGCTCCGGCAAATCGAATTGTCACTTCCGGAATTGCGTTTGTTATGCAATCGACCACGTCGAATACCACATCATTCTCCCTGTAAAACGTTAGTGCGCTATCAGATTTTTGTCAACATTTGTTTTGATACAACCGTCAAATGATACATCACTTCTATGACGTGGTACATCTGTGTTAACGGAAAACCTGAATCCAACCTATTTTTGCTTGCGATAGGTGGTTGTCGAAAGACCTTCAATGAGTAGACATTCTTAATGCATGGTGCCATGAAAAACTCAGATTCCCATTCGGTTCTTGTTTTGCGTCATTTTCGTCATGACGATTGTCAGCTGTGACTGAAAACCATATTACACCCAATAAGACTATTTCCACTATTCCAACGGGCGACATCTTTGATGGGCCAGCCGACCTGCCTAAAGGCATACCCGAAAATGAGGATTGGCCTTATCGTTACCCTGATATCATCGCGCGTGAGTTTATTCCACCCTACAAATTTTTCGCGCATACAAAATGTCTTGCATGGAGAATTACCTGGCCGGAATATGAAAACTCAGCCGATGACGATAAAATTCCAACGGTATTTGGGACCAATGGTGCGCTAAGCAGTTTTGAATATTTGAATAGTGTAGGTCCGGGGAACACGCACAACAAGGTTTTCTCATTGTACTATAATAGCAAAGTGGAGGCCGCCGCTGTACTTTGGGCGGAGTTGGATCATGCTGATGCAGCGATTATGGAGGTACCCTATTTTGTGGTGTCTGATCAACCTTTAGATAATATTAAAGACTGGGTGACCGAACGACCAATCTATTCGAAAGTCATTGGCCTGGAGGAGGGACGAATGACCTGGATTACGGCGAAGGAGATTTTATTCAATTCCACCTTAGCGATGCTGATTTATACGGAGGTATAAGAATTGTGTCAATGGCTCCACGTATTATAGAAGTTTATTTGGCCGTTCCAAATTATTAAGACTTGCAAAGTTGAAAGGAGGTTGTGTTAGACTTTCAGGCAAATGGTCTAACGCCATGACTTCCGTTGCCGAACGCACGTGGCAAACAATTCGAAGACACCTTCCCGATTCCTGGTTGAGTTATCCGCGACGCGCGCGAAATGCGGAAACCGGCTGTAGAAAATAATATCGATTCTTAACAAAAAGAAATATAACCTCCGAACTTTATATTGGGTTCGGAGGGTATACAATCGATGTATTGTTTTTCTCTAAAAGATATAACGAAGTCCAAACTGCACTTGCCAGCGTGAAGCAAGGCTGAAATCATTCGTAAATGTATTTTTTAAAGCAGGATCAAAGCTATAGGTAGGATTTCCTGCGGCATCTACTGTTACTCCGATAGGCTGTGTATTCGACGGTAGCTGACGTACACCCCAGGAAGAACTGATCAGGTTTCCAATATTTAAAATGTCTATGCTGAATTGGATTTTGTTAGCATTACCCAAAACAAAATCCTGTAAAATGCGCAGATCATAACGTGAAAACCAAGGGCTCAGGATGCCATACTTCTCCGCGTAACTTCCTCTGTTTTCCTGGAGGTAATCATCCTGGCTGATAAAGTTTTTTAGGGCAGTTCGTTGTGCTGCCTGTTCGGAATCTGATCCCGAAAAAGTCATCGTATTAATCTCGGCATCTGTAGGAATGTAGATCAAATCGTTCAGTCCGGAACCATCACCGTTAATGTCTCCTGAATATGTATAACTGAATCGCCCTCCCTTTGCATATTCAAAGAATAGGGACAACGTTGTGGCAAATTTGTCCTGGCCGTAGGTAAAGGTCTTATTGGCCGTTCCTACTATGCGGTGTTTGTTACCGTACAACGAAGGCGAAAGAATGCTCTGGTTCACATTGCCCAAGGCAGGGTTACGATCATACGCATCGCTTGAAATTTCAGCTTCAATGGAACTAACATCCTTTGCATCGAGATAATTGTAAGCAAGCGAGCTATACCATCCGCCTGACCATTCTTTTTTTACTTCCAGTGTTACGTTTACGGATCTTCCTTTAGTTGAATTCGTGAAAACATAAGCGTTATTGGCATAGGGAACGGTTCTGTCAGCGGCAACGTAAACAGGTCTGTTATCGACACCTTGCAACGCTCCGGATGGTGGTTTCAACCCATAATTTCTAACCATCATCGCGTTGACATCCTCCGTGTAAATAACGTCGGCTGACAATATCCATCCTCCGTTTAATCGTTTATCGACGCCTATATTTGAGCGCCATACCTGTGGAAATTTAAAATCAGGATGCGTGACGTTATAAAAGAAGAAATTCGGATTCGCTACCTGATTGCCCACCCACACAAAAGGAAAGCGGCCTGTGAATAATCCGGAGCCACCCCGAAGTTGTAGTTCGTTACTACTGTTCCAATTAAAACCGACACGCGGAGAGAACAATAATTTCTGATCGGGTAATTTTGTCTGATCAAACTGTATTGGATTACCATTTTCATCATAGTATATCACCGTGGGATCGTAGCAGCAATTCCGGTCTACAGCAAGATTCTCTTTGATCTTTTCGTCTGTATCAAAATATAAGGGCAGATCTCCACGCAGACCTGCTGTAATGGTCAACTTTTCATTTACCCGCCAGGCGTCCTGTACATAAAATGCCCACTGACCGACATTTGTTTCTGCCAGTGCCCAGCTATCATTTGCGTTTCGGGTGGAAAATGTCGCTAACGCAGCGGCTACATCATCATCAAATTCTCCACTTCGCACCAGGTCAGCAAATTCATCCGCGCTGCCATATCCAGGCGTAAATGTTCCGCCATAGGCATCCAGGTTAAAGGAGTTATCAAATTGGAATTTTTCAAATGAAGTACCAACGGTGATGGCATGGTCACCGGCATAGATATCAAAGTTGTCGCTGATTTGAAATACATCCTGGTCTAGCAAGTTATGGATCGAAAATGGCTCATGTCCTGCTACGATAGCCCGGATTCCATCTTGATTAATGTTGACGACGGGAAAGGGGGTGCTGAAGGGATCGCGGCTATCGTTGAAAACTGTTTTACCAACCTGCAACTTGTTGGAGAATTTGTTTCCAAAAATGGATTTAAGCTCGATGATGCCCGAATGGATAACGTTGTTGATACGATAACCAGAACTGTAAAATTGGAGCGTCGTTACATCGGGTCCTCTTCTTCCGATGGCGTTTGGGTGGGCAGGTTTATCTTTGTAGGCATCTAGAAAATTATAAATGGCTGTAAGCGTATGATTTTTGTTAATGTTCCAATCTAACTTTATAATCCCTTTTTGGTTATCGGTCTTATGTGTGAAGCCTTCATAACGACCGGTTTGATAACCGAAGGCTGAATCAAGTACAAAACTGACAAGATCGAGGTCCTGCGCACTCACGCGGGATACATTTTCACCGCTGAGTCCTGGCCTGGCAGCGAGGTAGTTTGAGCCTTGATCTTCTCTTCGCTCCATCTCAAAATTCACAAAGAAGAAAAGCTTATCTTTTTTTATCGGTCCACCAAAGCTAAAACCGGTTTGTAATTGAGAAATATCCGGTACTATAATGCTCTGTCCATCTACTTTGGAACCCGTAAGACCCTGATTGCGATAAAATCCAAACACTGTACCTGAAAATTTATTTGTTCCACTTTTAGTAACAGCATTTACAGATGCTCCGGTAAAACCTGCTTGCGTTACATCGTAGGGAGCCACTGCGACTTGTATCTGATCGATGGCATCCAGGGATATGGGCTGCGCATCACTTTGACCACCGGGTGTGGCTGCGTCCAGTCCAAAGGGATTGTTGAAAATGGCTCCGTTCAGGGAAAAATTATTGTATTGATCATTTCGGCCTCCAAATGAATTGCCATCAGAGGAAGGTGTTAATCTATAAATATCTGCCGCCGATCGTGTAATCGTGGGTAAGTTCCTGATCTGATCGTTGGTAAAAGTAGATGCTGCGCCTGTGCGGCTTTTGTTGAAGACATCACCTTCCCCGGCAACTATTACTTCAGCAAGTTGAGTTGTTTGTTCTGCAAGCACTTTGTTAATCGAGAGGTTTTGACCGAGGGCAAGCATAATACCTTCTTCCTTTTGTTCCTGATAACCCACAAACGAAATAGTTATCGTGTAAGGGCCTCCGATCCGTAAGTTTGGCAAATTAAATCGTCCATCCGGACGCGTTGAAGTACCATACTCAGTACCCGATGGGTTGTGAAGGGCGACGACCGAAGCACCGGGAAGTCCCTCTCCCTGACTGTCGGTAATACGACCTGAAATGGAAGCTGTCGTAACACCCTGGCCGTTGACGACTTCAGGGATTGACAAACAAGATAGCAGCATCAGGGTAAGAATTGTTCTATAAAACTTCTGCATAACGCTGGGGTTTAGGTTAAAGGAAGGTTATTTTAATGTTTCAGTTATATTAATAAAAAAGAAAAGAAGAACACACAAAAAAGTAGGTTATCTGAAAATGCGGTACCGAAAAATCATTAAATGCATTTTTCAATCGTTTCCTTAATTTAAAAGGAAGTCTATCCCTCCAAATACGGGGCGAGCAAAAGAAGAAGGGTATCCAATAACTTTATGCAGTGGTAAAGAAAATTACCCGTTTTGTAATCGGCGAAGCCTTACTTCCCCGCTCAAGTCGCGCGGACGGCGAGCCTGTGCGAAAGGATTGCGCCAGGAAAAGGTTGGTCAATATCGCTTATTCCGAATGTCTCTGACGATGTTATAATAGATGCTGTCAAATTCGTCTACCGTGAGGTGATATTTGTTCATAATTTGCCAATGGTATCTTTTCAATAGATTCCGATGAGTATTGTACATAGTCAAGCGCTCCATATCCATATCAGGATTCTTTAATCGCGCGGTCGCCATTTGTGGCAAATATCCATAGGTAACATACGATCCATCTGTTTTGTAAGCCGAAAGCCGACAAATAAGATCGATACATTCATCCACGACCAAAATGTTTCCTGAGTCAATTTTATGAAATTCGTTAAAACTTGTATCCACAGAAACCTCTGCCGCACGCGTTAAGAAAATTGTATCTAATTTTGGGTACACCTCCTCAATGGGAGGATATTCCTCTTGAACTTCGTGATATGCTAATAGCGTATAGTCTTTAATCTCGTTTACAACGCTATCCATTTGCAATTCGCGCTGTGTAGCTTTGTTGCTATTGCATCCAAGGAGGAAGCTAAATACTATGAATGCTTTTGTTTTGCTTCCCATCACTTCTTCATGTTGTGGTTTCTAAAAAATGTTTCCATAAGGCGATAAATCTTTTGGTCATGGTAGTTTGAATGGCAAATTTAAGTCCTTCAACCAAATTCTCTGCGGTCCTTAGCGCCTTCGTGCCTTTGCGGTGAGAAATTGAAAAAAAACGTTTTCAATTTCATAACCCAGCCAATGGCCATGACTTTCAAAAAACTTTCTCAGTAATTTGCACCATGCGAGAATTTTATCAGGTGAAGAAAACAGGGTCTCTGCACAACCTGAAACTCAACCGGTCAGAAGTTCCGGCCCTGGCGCAAGGCAAGGTGCTGGTAGAAGTAAAGAGTATCGGATTAAACTATGCCGATATTTTTGCCATCATGGGCCTTTACAGCGCTACGCCAAAAGTACCCTTCATTCCTGGGCTTGAATTCAGTGGTGACGTGCTCGCGTCTGATTCTAGCGATTTTTTCCCGGGACAAAAAGTGATGGGCGTTACCCGGTTTGGGGGTTACGACAGCCATATCGTTGCCGACCCTCATTATCTATTTCCGCTTCCGGAAGGATGGTCCTATGAAGAGGGTGCTGCCTTTCCTGTGCAGACGTTTACTGCATATTATGCATTACACACCTTGGGCGCTTTGAAATTCGGCCAGACCGTACTCATTCACAGCGCAGCGGGAGGCGTGGGTTTGCAGGCCAATCGCATTGCAAAGAAATACAATGCCTTTACCATTGGCGTTGTAGGCAGTGAAACCAAGGTGGAGTTACTCAAGCAAGAAGGATTCGACAAAGCCATCGTGAGAGGGAAAAAACTTCAGCGAAGATCTGCGCATCGCCCTTGAAGGACGACCGCTCAACCTTGTGCTCGAAGCCACGGGTGGAAAATATTTTCACTATAGCTATAAGATGCTTGCGCCGATGGGACGACTGGTGGCGTATGGCTCGGCACAGTTCACACCTTCATCGCACCGGCCGAATTATATCAGCTTGTTGTTTCGATACCTCTTTCGTCCACGTGTTGATCCACTCACCATGATCAAGTCCAATAAATCCGTGATGGCTTTCAATCTCATTTGGATCTACGAACAAAAAGCGTTGATGAAAGAGATGCTCACCGAAATCGAAAAGCTTAAGCTGCCAGCACCGAGGGTTGGTCATCGTTTCGATTTTTCACAAATGGGAGAGGCGCTCGCGTTATTTCAAAGTGGCAAGACCACAGGGAAAGTTGTTTTGAATCGGAGGACGTTGTGAGCGCTGATCAAAATTCGTCATTCAGTATTCGAGATTCGACACCATCTGAACTCCGAATGTCGAACTCCGAAT
>CAWJXE010000002.1:0-25880 GCA_963846745.1 uncultured Bacteroidota bacterium
ACATTTTTAATTACATCTATCTCCGCCCCACCGGGATTTCGGAAACGGTGAGGGAACATATGCTTATTTCAGATACACGCAAACCGACGCATTGTTTGTTGGTGCCGACATTTCCGGTGTCTGGCAAGTTCACCCGTTTTTAAAAGTTACGCCAAAGGTTTCATTGCTTCGCGCATCGGATGCTCGGAATCATGACTACTTGATTTTTTATTCCGTCAAACTGGTATGAAGTAGCGATCCGGTACGACCGGCCGAATTTCGGGGGCTTAAAAAACTTTTTTATTGAATCCAAAACAAAATATGTGAGCCGTCAGAACCGCGCACCGCGCGTGGTTACGGTAGAAGAAATAAACGACGCGCACGAGCAGGGTGAAGACCCTTTTGAAAATGATGATTCAAATTTCGATTTCATGGAAGCGCCAGCGGGATACTTTTTGTGGAATGTTGCAGCAGGGGTGTCTAGTGAAAGGAGAGAAAACACAATATGATTTTCGTGTAGGATCTGAAAATCTTCTGAACACTTCCTATAGGGAGTACACGAATCGATTCCGGTATTATGCAGATGATCTCGGAAGAAACTTTATTATTTCCATTAAATGTATTTTTTAATGAACATTTACTATGAAAAAAAATCTTATTAAAATGCACATTCTTCCATTGGCTATTTTTCAGATAGCTGTAGCGTTAACCATGTTGTTAGGTCTGTCAGGATGCGGGACCCGATGATCCCGTCCGCGAAGATGTTCCAGAACTCATTACAAAAGCCACGCTGACCTTTACTCCTTCGTCCGGGGGAAATGATATCGTGGTGACTGCAACCGATCCTGACGGTGAAGGCGTGCAGGATATTCAGATTGACGGGCCGATCGATCTTGAGGCGAATAAAAGCTACACCCTTCGCGTAACATTGATCAATGGCCTGGCTCAGCCAAGCGATGCCGAATATAACGTTACAGAAGAAGTGGAGGAAGAAGCGGATGAGCATATGTTCTTTTTCTCCTGGACAAACGATGTATTCAGCGATCCAACTGGAGATGGGAATATCGACAGCCGTACGGATATCGTCAACTATGAGGATGACGATGTCAATGGTTTACCACTCGGGCTTGAAACCTCATGGGCTACCGACGGAGTTTCTTCAGGAAATTTCAGGGTCATTCTAAAGCATCAGCCGGATTTGAAATCGGAAACCTCCGGATCGAGTATTGGAGAAACAGATTTGGATATTACTTTCAGCATAAACATACAATAGCCTCGGTTATTGAGGAGGTAAAAAGCGTTGGTGCTCGGAAACCTATTATCCGATGAACAAAAACTGTTTAAGTAATGTCGATGTAAGAATCTTGTAACTTTTCGAACACTATCTAATCTAATATTCAGGTTCGACGCATTTTTTGGAACACCAGCCATAAAATCGCCGAATTATTTTATGATAATCATTCGAAAATCGAGTTTACGAATTATCTTTAGGGCTGTGAAAAGGCTTGTTGCTATAGCATTTATTTTTTTATTGTCGGCTCAATGCATATTTAAGCTGACAATTATCACATACTTTCAAGCGAACCGGGATTACATCGCAGAGGTTCTTTGCGTGAATAAAGAGAAGCCAATGACCATGTGTATGGGTCAGTGTTTTTTGGATAGAAATCTTTCCCTGGCCGATGACGAGACACCCAAGCAAGCTCCCACTGCCACCAAGCTTTCCGTTGAAGTCCCCAGTTTTTTTGGCTGCTGATTTTCAGATTGATTTAAATAGAAATCCACTTGATATAGAGAATTCAAGTGCGCCTCAACCGTTGTATAGTTTCTATTCTCAAAGGGCATTTTTTCATCCGCCCTGCTAATTCAAATTAGCATTTCGCACTCGAAGCAATTGGGCCTTCGGACAGATTATTTTACAATTTCAGATCATACTGCCGTTTTGTCACGACTCGGTATATAATTTCCTAACTGAACCTAAAAAAATGAGATTTTCATATTTAATTTCTATTCCATTGCTATTGTTTTCATTGATGAGTTGTGATGACGATGATTCTCCGCCGCAAGGTGAAGGACAACTCACGATAGAATTTGACAACCATGTGGGTGAAGAAGACCTTGAACTGAATCAAGACTATACAAATACTAATGGCGAAACTTTTCGCTTATCCAAGCTGAATTACTATATCAGTAACATCAAGCTAAAGACTAATGATGGCAAGGAATATATCGTTCCTCAAGATTCCAGCTATTTTTTAGTTATGGAGAACGAGGAAGAATCGCAGGAAGTTACAATTAAACATATTCCGGCTGGTGATTACAATCAAATCACATTTACCATTGGCGTCGATAGCCTCCGAAGTACCATGGATATCACCAAACGACAAGGCGTGCTGGATCCTGCGCAAGGCCACGACGGCATGTACTGGACGTGGAATTCAGGTTACATTTTTTTTAAGATGGAAGGGACTTCCCCGGCTGCACCTTTGGATCAAGATCACAAATTTTATTACCACATTGGTGGATATGGAGGATATGAAACGCCAAGTTTGAATAATATCCGGGAGACAACGATAGACATGGGCAATGCCGTCGCCCAAGTGCGTACGAACAAAGCTCCTGAAGTTCACCTCCATGTTGATGTCCTGGAATTTTTCAAAAACCCTACCACGATCACCATCGCAGAACATTCATTGGTTATGTTCGGCGATTACTCCAAGACGGTGTCGGGTAACTATGTCAATATGTTTGAGTTTGATCATGTTCATAACTAAAAAAAAGATTGCGATGCGTATAGCCTATTTTTTGGGATTGGTGCTTGATGGCTCTTTCATGTAGTGAAGACACTACCGTGGTGGAGGAGCAGAAGCCTACTCCAGTAAGTCTGGCGATCCCATCCAATTTTCCTCAGCCTGTATATGATCTTTCTGTCAATTCTTTGACGGAGGAAGGTATTGCGTTAGGTAAGATGCTTTTTTATGATCCTATATTGTCGCGAAACAATACTATTTCCTGTGGATTTTGTCATCAGCAACCAACTGCGTTTACGCACCATGGCCATGATGTAAGCCATGGTATCGATGATAAATTGGGACGGAGGAATTCTCTTCCCATCCAAAATCTGATTTGGTATAGAAATTTTTTCTGGGATGGCGGCGTCCATAACCTTGACTTAGTTCCGCTAAACGCCATAAGCAATCCTGTCGAGATGGATGAAGATACCCAGAACCTCATGACGAAACTAAAAGCGCAACCGCGATATCAGCGCCAATTCAAATTGGCATTCGGATCAGAGGAAATTAACAGCATGAGATTTTTACAAGCGTTGTCCCAATTTCTGGCCACGATGGTTTCTGGCAAATTCACCCTATGACAAGTACATACGCAGGAAGGGTTTTCAATTCAATTCTGATCAACTCGAAGGTCATGCATTGTTTAAACAACATTGTGCGTCCTGCCATGCATCGGATTTGTTTACAGATCAATCTTTCCGCAACAACGGTTTCAGTACTCCCGATGACCTTTTGAAAGATCCAGGCCGGGAAGAAATTACTTTAAATCCCGATGATCGCGGCAAATTTAAAGTGCCGAGCTTGCGGAATATTGAATACACTGCGCCCTACATGCACAACGGAAAACTAGCATCGCTGGAAGATGTCCTGGACTTTTATTCCTCGGGTGTGAACGTTAGTTCAACGTTGGATCCGATCTTAAATGACAATGGACAACCAGGCATTTCCCTTGACCGATGATGAAAAGAAAAAAATCATTGCGTTCTTGATGACTCTTTCCGACCAACAATTTTTAAGTGATCGTCGATTCTCCGAATACTAACTGCTGAAAGATGAAAAAATTATAATCCTTAACACTCACTTTATTTACATTGGTTGTCTTCCTCAGAAGCCTGCAGCGTCTGCGGGTGTGGGGTCGGAAGTTATCATTACGGAATTCTTCCACAGTTCCGGAAAAATTTTGTCGGAATTCGTTACCGACATAGTTCATACATTTCTACGTTTGATGATTCGCATGCGGATGCTTATTCATATGAGACTTTTCAAACAGCCGAGTTGTGGGCACGATTCTACCCCACAAAAAAAATACAAGCTTTCATTTTTGTTCCCTTCAATTTTAATGAAAGAATTGAGGGTACAAGCATCAATACACTCAAAGGGATTAGGGGATATAGTCATCAGTGCTAATTACAACCTTGTCAACACTTATGACAGCCTTGATCATGTCCTGAAACACAATCTCCTTATTGGTGGCGGTTTGAAACTTCCTACGGGAGAATTCCAAGCCATTGAAAACGGACTCACGGTCAACCAAAATTTTCAGTTGGGCACCGGTAGTCTGGACTTTCTTTTTAATGTTATATATACAGTCCGACGCAAAAATATCGGACTCAATACAGAATTAAGTTACAGTCTCAATACCACCAATAAGGATGAATACAAATTTGGAAATGCGATGCGTACCGGACTGACAGCGTTTTACGTTTTTCAGGTCAATGCGTTTACTATTATGCCGAATGTTGGTGTCAGTGGTGAATTTTTTAAAGACAACAAACAATTTGGCGAACCTTTTCCTGACACGGGTGGATGGGCTTCCCTGTACAACGCTGGCGCTGAAATTTACTATCGCAAAGTGGCGTTGGGTTTTTCATATTCACATCCCGGTAAGCAGGAATTATTTTCTGGAGATGTTGCGGCAAACGACCGTGTAAGCGCACATTCACCTTAGTTTTCAGTGTTTTGAAGCGCGGTTTGCGGACTCATACCTAAAATTTAAGTTTCCAGACTTAGATACGTATTAGAAGTTGTGTGATAATTTGAAGGTCAGTCAAAAGACTGACAATATTATAGGCACGAGTGAGCCACGCGCTGGCCGCCGCACAACACTCGCGCCAGCCATCATCATGCCTGGTTCGAGTGTTGAGCGTGGCTTGCGAGGAGACACTCGGACCTAAAATCTTGTAAGTCTTCCAGACTTACGGTACAGTGTATTAGAGTTGTGTGATATAAATTTGAAGGAGTCAGTCAAAAGACTGACAACATGATAGGCACGAGTGAGCCACGCGCTGGCCACCGCACAACACTCGCGCCAGCCAGTCCATTGCTGTAGTTTTCGACTGTTAGCGTGCCTGGTTCGAGTGTTGAGCGCTGGCTTGCGCGCAGAGACACTCGGACCTAAAATCTTGTAAGTCTTCAGACTTACGAATATATTTACTGTCAAACGTTAGCAGTTATTTTATGAGCCGTAAATTCAAAATCCGCGATCAGGAGGCAGTTTATTTTGTCACCTTTACAATAATACAATGGTTAGATGTATTTATCAGACAGGAATATCGCGATGTCTTTTTAGACAGTATCCGCTATTGTCAAAAGCATAAAGGTTTGGAAGTATATGCTTATTGTGTCATGAGCAGTCACGTGCATATGATTGTTGCCAGGCATGGTAAACAAAATCTTGAGCATATCATCAGAGATATTAAGAAGTTTACATCCTCGAAAATTATTGAGGCAATTAACAACAATCCTCAAGAAAGTAGGAGGGAGTTGTTGATGTGGCTTTTTGAACGAGCGGGGACTTATAATCCGCACAATACGCGTTACCAATTTTGGGAGCAACATAGTCATCCAATTGAACTAAATACCGAAGAAAAACTAAATCAGCGGTTGGACTATATTCACAATAATCCTGTTGTAGCTGGAATAGTCCGATATCCGGAAGATTACCTTTACAGCAGTGCTGGGAATTATGCTAAGCTGCCGGATAATGTGTTGGAGATAATTTTGATATAGGTAGTGAGTCAGTCAAAAGACTGACAATATAATAGGCACGAGTGAGCCACGCGCTGGCCACCGCACAACACTCGCGCCAGCCATGTCAGAGTCCGTTCGAGCAGACTTAGGTATCGATAAGTTGTGTTGATGGAATCTTGGAGAACTCTGTGATCGAAGAGAAACTCGCGACACCAAAAGATCGTTGTACAGTCTGTCAACCGCACAACATGCGCCAGTGATGTCGACTGCCTATGTATGACTATGGACCTTCGACTTTTATGACTAAGTTTGTTGTCATACTAACTAATTTATATGGAAGAAGAACCTTACAGCATGTATTCTTTTTTGCTGGATCGTACTGCCCGAAGGGTGAAACAATATGCGCAACGAAGGTTCAAAGAATTAGGATTTAATATTACCGTGGATCAATGGCTCGTGCTGCGCCACCTTTATGATCACGATGACCTCAATCAAAAAGAGTTAGCCGATCTTATTTTTAAAGATACTCCCACTTTGACCCGAATCATTGATTTGCTTTGTGACAAAGGGTTAACAAAACGTCGCCTGCATCCGGATGACCGACGCTCGTTTAACGTTTGCCTTACAACCCAGGGGCGGACAAAAGTTGAACAGCTAAAACCAAAGATTAAAGATGTTCGCCTGAAGGCGTGGGAAGGCCTTAGCGAACGGGATTTCAATCAATTTAAACGCATTCTAAACGCTATTTATGTGAATCTGGAATAGGTTTCAAAAAAGCCTATATTTTTTCATAAAATAGTTGTTGTACTAATTATTAGTGTAAACATTTTTTGGTTATTTTTGACTAAACAACATCAATATGATAACGACAGACATTTGCGTAATCGGTGCAGGGCCCGTAGGGTTATTTTCAGTATTTGAAGCCGGATTGCTTAAGATGCGTTGTCATCTCGTGGATGTATTACCTGTGATTGGCGGACAACTTTCAGAGATCTATCCTAAAAAACCGATCTATGATATTCCAGGGTATCCGGAAATAAAAGCAGAAGAACTTGTCGAGAATCTTCGTCAGCAGATCCTGCCATTCAAGCCGACATTTACATTGGGAGAGCGCGTTGAGACATTAACTAAATCGGATGATGGAGATTTTGTATTGACTACTTCCGATCGCACAGAAATCAAAGCCAAGGTCGTTGTGATAGCAGGAGGGCTTGGATGTTTTGAGCCGCGCAAGCCGGAGTTAGCACGACTGGAGTACTTTGAAGGAAAGGGCGTTGACTATATTGTAAAAGATCCTGAAAAATTTCGCAGCAAAAAATTGGTCATTGCGGGTGGGGGAGATTCTGCGTTGGATTGGGCAATCCATCTTACAGAAATTGCCGAACAAGTTACACTGGTTCACAGAAATGAATCATTTCGAGGAGCACCTGACTCAACAGAAAAAGTTTTTCATCTGGCGAAGGCAGGACGGCTTAATCTGCTGCTGAATTCTAATCTGCATGCATTGGAAGGAAATGGTGTTTTGAAATCTGTTGACATCATCAACAAGCAGGGTGTTGTGAACAGAGTGGAGGCGGACTACATGATACCCTTGTTTGGATTGAGCCCGAAGCTTGGGCCTATTGGTGAATGGGGATTAAATATTGATAAAAGTGCTATTGAAGTAAATACATTTGACTATTCCACCAACGTACCGGGTATCTACGCCATTGGTGATATCAATACGTATCCAGGAAAATTGAAACTCATACTCTGCGGATTTCACGAAGCGGCACTTATGGCGCAAAGTGCCTTCAAACATGTTCACCCGAATCAGAAACTCAGTTTCAAATACACAACGGTAAATGGTGTTAATGCATTTTAAATTTTTGTTATGATCATTTTTGATGTCGTTGATAGATCCGGAAATGTTCGTACGGTTGAAGTTCCGGAGGAAATAAATCTTAATTTAATGGAAGTCCTCAAGGCTTCCGAGTATCCAATTTTGGCAACCTGCGGAGGTATGGCCTTGTGCGCTACTTGCCAGGTTGAGGTAGCGCAAGGAATCGAAAATTTACCCTCGCCAACCGATGTTGAATTGGACATGTTGGATCAACTTCCGAAAGCTACTACTCAAAGCAGACTAGCCTGTCAAATTAAAATTCATGAAAATCTGAATGGTGCTGTTTTCAATTTGGCGTCGGCATAAAGTTTTTATCGTGATAGAAAAGATTTCTTCTCCACGCGCCTGAACCCCATAACATTCCAAATGCTTGGCTGTTATGAGAGTTCATACGTGAACAAATAATCCATGAAACTTTTCAAATGCCAGCATTGCGGTCAGCTTCTTTATTTTGAGAATACCTATTGTGAGCGATGCGGTCATACGCTGGGCTTTTGGCCCGAGACGGTGGAACTACTGACACTTGAAAAAACAGGAGAAAATACCTTTGTTGATTTTTTACAGAAGGATGAGCGATACCGATTCTGTGCGAATGCTCAGCACGGAGTATGCAATTGGCTTGTAGACAGCTGATGATGAAAAAGAATTTTGCAGGGCGTGCCGGTTGAACAACACAATTCCCGATCTCAGCAATTCCGAGCACCTTGCAGCCTGGCAAAAATTGGAAATTGCGAAACATCGATTGATCTATACTTTGCTAAGACTGGGACTTCCGATTCCGGAAAAAACGGGCGATTCAGCAGAGGGTCTTGCCTTTGATTTTTTAGCGGAAAATGAGAATCAAGAAAAAGTAATCATGGGTCATGCGCAAGGGTTGATTACCATTAACATTGCTGAAGCTGACGAAGTGAAGAGAACTAGCGCCCGTGAAAAATTGGGCGAACCTTATCGAACATTGTTAGGACATTTTCGTCACGAAGTAGGTCATTACTATTGGGACTTGCTTATCAAGAATGATGAAAACCGGATTGCTGAATTTCGCTCCGTGTTCGGCAACGAAGAAATGAATTACAATGATGCTCTTCAAGCCTATTACAAAAATGGAACGCCGCTCAACTGGCAGAACGATTTTGTCAGTGCTTACGCGACAGCGCATCCCTGGGAAGACTGGGCGGAGACATGGGCTCATTATCTCCACGTTATGGATACTTTGGAAACCGCCTATTCATTTGGCTTGCGTATAAATCCGGTAGCGGTGAGCAGGGTGGAAATGCTGGTGGCAGAATATGGCCTCGATCCTTTTAAGGTTAAAAATTTTCAGCGATTGATGGATTTATGGATTCCGCTTAACGATCGCTCTTAATAGTATGAACCGAAGTATGGGTCAGCCGGATTTTTATCCCTTTGTTGTATCACCTAATGTTATTAAAAAACTCAATTTTGTTCATACACTTCTGGCAGAAGTTAAAGACGTAAACCTTCCGCTCACCGTCTGGGAATGAGTACGTGCAGAAAGGGAAAATGCAGGGTAGCTTTCAGGTGGCCAGGAGTTTAGGCAATGACGAATAAAACTTACCATAAAACAGTATTTCTATTATCTTTGGCAGATTTTTATTTTGGCCAAACTGTTCCACCATGCAAAGTCTTAGCATAGACGAAAAAATCCTCTCTATCGACATTGGCGGTTCTCGTATTAAAGCAACGATCTTAGATCCTGAAGGCAATATGCTGATGGACTTTCAGAAAATTGCTACTCCTGGTGACCCTGACCCCGGCAACGTTATAGAAGCCATCCTGGAGCTTACCAGAAGTTTTCAAGAGTATCATCGCGTTTCTGTAGGATTTCCAGGCTATACACGACTGGGCATCGTTCACACTGCTCCAAACTTAGGTACACCCAAGTGGGAAGGTGTTAATTTCAGCAAATTATTATCCGATGTAATGAATAAACCTGTTCGTGTTTTGAACGATGCCGATATGCAGGGGTTGGGTGTGGTACGTGGCGACGGACTTGAGATGGTCATTACACTGGGAACCGGTTTCGGAACAGCACTTTTTCTGGATGGTAGCTTATTGCCTCACCTGGAGGTGGCGCATCATCCTGTATCGAAGAGCCGGACGTACGATGAGTACATTGGCGACAGGGCATTGGTGGAAGTTGGATTGGAAAAGTGGAATAAGCGGTTGCAAAAAGTAATCGGGATTTTAAAAACGGTTTTCAACTACGATCATTTATACATCGGCGGTGGCAATTCCAAAAAAATCAGTTTTAAAATTGAGGATAGTATAACACTCGTGTCGAATTTGGATGGCATAAAAGGTGGCGCAAAGGTTTGGCAGCGGGAAATGTTTTATGCTGTTTAGTTCGCGATACACAATAGATCAAGTTAATATTTCAAAACTCAAAATAGACATGGAACAAAAAGAGAGCTTGGTACAAACCGCCATTAACACGGTACGCGTATTGGCCGCGGATGCCGTTCAGAAAGCAAATTCAGGACATCCCGGTATGCCTATGGGTGCAGCCCCAATGGCACACGTCCTATGGTCGGAGGCCATGAATTATAACGCTCAAAATCCGGATTGGATTAATCGTGACCGCTTCATCTTATCAGCAGGTCACGGATGTATGCTGCAATATATTTATCTCTATTTAGCGGGTTATGAAATCAGCATGGACGATCTGAAAAGCTTTCGTCAATTGCATAGCAAGACTCCCGGCCATCCCGAATACGGTCTGTTAAAAGGTATTGAAGTGACGACTGGTCCATTGGGACAAGGTTTCGCAAATGGTGTCGGTTTTGCCATCGGACAAAAGTATTTAGCAGCTCGGTATAACAAACCTGGTTTTGATGTTTTCAATTATCACATCTATGCTATATGCAGTGATGGCGATTTAAATGAAGGAGTAAGTGCAGAAGCTGCATCGCTTGCAGGGCATTTGAAATTGGGAAATATTATCTACCTCTACGACGACAATCATATTTCCATCGAAGGCGATACTGCCATCGCTTTCACCGAGGATGTGGCTAAACGTTTTGAAGCATATGGCTGGCATGTCCAGATCGTAAAAGACGGCAATGATGTGAAAGCTATCGCGGATGCTATTCAAAAAGCTAAAGCAGAAACTTCACGTCCCTCAATCATCAATGTACGGACGCACATTGCATACGGTAGCCCCAATAAAGTTGACACCGCTGGTGCACATGGTTCACCACTGGGAGAGCCTGAAGTAAAGCTGGTGAAGAAAAATTTAGGTTTTGACCCTGAACAATATTTTGTGGTTCCGGATGAGGTTCTGAAATTTTACAGGGATTGTGGTAAAAAAGGTGCAGAAAAGGAAAAGGCCTGGAATGCATTGTTTAGTGAATATCGTAAAGCACACCCTGAGCTTGCGAGCGAGTTTGAATTGCTAAGTCGTGGCCAATTGCCATCCGGTTGGAAGGACAAATTGCCCGTGTTTAAAGCTGAAGAAGGGAAGTTAGCGACACGGCAGGCCTCTGGAAAAGTGCTGAATGCAATAGCCGATGCGTTACCGACGTTGATAGGAGGGGCGGCCGATCTTGCGCCATCGACGGAAACCCTTCTGAAAAAGTATCCTTCCTTTACACCCGATAATTACGGCGGACGGAATTTTCACTTTGGAATTCGGGAGCATGGAATGGGTTCAGTGCTGAATGGAATGGCGCTGACGCCAGCCATCATTCCCTACGGCGCGACTTTCCTTATCTTTTCAGAATATATGCGTCCACCCATACGGTTGGCTGCCATTATGAAGATCAGACCCATTTTTGTTTATACACATGATAGTATAGGATTAGGAGAAGATGGAACTACACACCAACCGATCGAGCAGTTGATATCGTTGCGTTCCATTCCCAACACATTGGTACTTACGGCCCGCTGATGCTAACGAAACTGTCCAGGCATGGCGAGTTGCGCTGGAATATCAAAATGGACCCGTCGTTATTGTCCTCACACGTCAAGGACTTCCTATTATTGATCAATCAAAATATACGCCTGCAACTGAGCTTGAAAAGGGAGCGTACATTTTGTCGGATGCAGAAAAACCTGCTGTTATTTTAATGGCCACCGGATCAGAAGTTTCTCTTGTAATGGAGGCGCAGGCAAAATTAAAAGAACAGGGAATTGCATCGCGCGTCGTGAGTATGCCATCGTGGGAATTATTCGAGAAGCAAGATGCAGCGTACAAAGAAAAGGTACTTCCACGAAGTATCCGTAAACGCGTCGCTGTTGAAGCTGGATCTCCATTGGGATGGCATAAATATGTTACCGACGAAGGAGCGTTCTTGGAATGACAACCTTCGGTGAATCGGCTCCAGCCGGAGATTTGATGAAATTTTTTGGCTTTACCGTTGACAACGTTGTTAAAAAGGTGAAGGAATTGCTTTCTAATGTCAGTCATCAAACTTCGTCAGCTCTGAAGGTGACGAAGTTTACGGATCGATGTATTATTTTTAATTCGTTTTACAAATAATGTTTTAAAAAATGAAGTTAGGAATTGCTGCAGACCATGGTGGATTTACATCTAAAGGAAGAAGTCAAAGCGTGGCTTAATTCCGCTGGTCATGAGGTAAAAGATTTTGGAGCACATACACCTTGATCAATTTGATGACTATCCGGATTATGTGATACCGCTTGCGAGGGCGGTAGCATCGGGTGAAGTAAAATATGGGATTGCGATCTGCGGCAGTGGAGTGGGTGCGTCTATTGGTGCAAATAAAGTAGCCGGAGTAAGAGCCGCTTTGATTCATGACAGTTTCTCCGCGCATCAAGGGGTAGAGGATGACGACATGAATTTGATTTGTCTTGGCGGCAGAGTCATCGGAATTAAAATAGCAGAAGAACTCATCACAGCATTCTTAAATGCGCGTTACATTGGCGCGGAAAGACATCGGAGACGGTTAGAAAAAATAAAGGCACTTGAAAAATAGTCGCCGACTTCACACATAAAGGTTATTAATTCAAACACATACATGGCAGCTAACTATATTTTTGGAATAATCGGCATGGGTACGATGGGACGTAATCTTTTGCTGAACATGGCGGATCATAATTTTAATGTGGCCGGTCATGATAAGGATGAAAAGAAAGTCGAGCTTTTGACCAAGGAAGCTGCAGGAAAACCAAATGTAAAAGGTTTTACTCAAGCAAATGAATTCATCGAAAGCTTGCAAAAGCCACGCGCCATTATGCTGCTGGTGCCTGCGGGCAAAATTGTTGATAGTGTTATTCAGGAACTCACGCCGCTGCTGGATAAAGGTGATTTGATCATTGATGGCGGGAATTCCCATTTTACGGATACAAACAGAAGAGTAATGGAATTGAAAGAAAAAGGACTTCACTTTTTTGGAATGGGAATTTCGGGTGGTGAAGAAGGCGCGAGAAAGGGTCCGAGTATGATGCCCGGCGGCGATCAACAAGCCTATAAAATAGTGCAGCCCATTTTTGAAGCGGTGGCAGCAAAAGTAAACGGAACTCCCTGTGTAACCTACATTGGTCCGGGCGCCTCAGGTCACTTTGTAAAAATGGTGCATAATGGAATTGAATACGGCATCATGCAATTAATTGCTGAGACGTATGAAATGATGAAGAAGGGATTAAATCTTTCCGATGAAAACATCCACAGCATTTTCAAACAGTGGAGCGAAGGGAGATTGAAATCATTCCTCATTGAAATTACCCGTGATATTTTAGCCTTCAAAGCAAATGGCTCGGATCATTTGCTGATTCAATGATATTAAGGATGAAGCCAAATCAAAAGGCACTGGTAAATGGACTTCACAGGTTGCCATGGACTTGGTCACGCCTTTGACGGTTATTGATACCGCCGTGTCTATGCGCGACATGTCAAAGTATAAAACGCTGCGCAAACAGGCTGCTTCTCTGTATGGTCAGGAACCTGTAAAACTTCCTATATCGTTGGAAGCATCCATTGAAGCTTTGGAGGCAGCGCTTTATTTTTCGACGATCGTCGCTTATGCGCAGGGTATGCATTTGCTGGCGCAAGCATCGGCTGAATACAAATATGATTTGAAAATGGATCAGATCGCTTTGATCTGGCGAGGGGGTTGTATTATTCGTTCTGTTTTTCTCGAAGATATGTACCAGGCATTTAAAAGAGATTCAAATCTTCCTCACTTGTTATTGGATAAAGATATCCAGAAAACCGTCAGTGGCTTGCTTGGAGGCATCAGGTTAACAGCTTCAGCCGCGATTAGCTCAGGGATTGCCATGCCGGCCCATACTGCTGCGATCAGTTATTTTGATAGCTTCAAAAGCGAACGAATGCCTTCCAATCTTATTCAGGCGCAACGCGATTACTTTGGTGCGCATACCTATGAGCTGATCGGTAAAGAAGGGGTTTTCCACACACAGTGGTTTGCTAAATAATTCAGATCGTCTATACCTAATCCAAAATGAATTCAGAAAACAATCCTCTTCGATCACAACCCACAATTTTTTTTATTTTCGGTGGAACCGGTGACCTTACGTCCCGAAAATTGATCCCTGCGCTTTATAATTTATTTCTTGATGGTTGGATGCCGGAGAAATTTGCCGTCATCGGCATGGGCAGAACGTCGTACAGCAATGAACAATTTCGTGCCTTGCTTTTGGAAGATCTCAATAAGTTTTCGCGCGGGGGAAAAGCAGAACAGGAAAAATGGGAAGACTTTTCAGCAAATGTTTCTTTTCAGGTATCGGAAATTAAAGACGACAAGACTTATGAAACTCAGGCCGCTACTATTAAAAAGTTAACGACGGAATGGAACGCTGAACCTTGCGTGATTTACTACCTTGCCGTAGCGCCGCGATTTTTTGCGCCTATCGCGGAAAATCTGGCCAAGCATAAACTGGCTGAAAATCCTAACAAATCCCGCATCGTAATCGAAAAACCTTTTGGTCACGATTTGGATTCAGCCAAAGAGTTGAACAAACTTCTGAATGAACGATTTTTAGAAAGCCAGATTTACCGGATTGACCATTATCTGGGAAAGGAAACCGTACAAAATATTTTAGCATTTCGGTTTGCCAATTCGATCCTGGAGCCTCTCTGGAACCGGAATTATATTGACCATGTGCAGATTTCAGTTACTGAGCAATTAGGCGTCGCCGACCGCGGAGGTTATTATGAGGAAGCTGGAGCGATGCGCGATATGGTTCAAAATCATATTCTCCAGCTGTTATGCCTGGTCGCCATGGAACCACCGGTAAGCTTCCAGGCTGATGAAGTGCGAAATCGCAAAGTAGATGTACTTCACGCTATGCGGAAATTTACGGCCGAAGAAATCAAGAGGCATGCAGTTCGGGGCCAATATGGCAAGGGTTGGGTGGAAGGAAAGGAAGTGGTAGGGTACCGCGACGAGGAGTCCGTAAACCCGGAGTCGAACACTGAGACTTTTGCTGCAATTAAATTTTTTATAGACAACTGGCGCTGGCACGGCGTTCCTTTTTATTTGCGTACTGGAAAACGAATGCATCAATCGTCATCCATTATTAGCATTCAGTTTAAGGATGTTCCGCATTTGATATTCCCCACAGAAGCCGTCGAGAGCTGGCAACAAAACCGCCTTGTCATCAGTATACAACCTGAAATGAGCATTCGGTTACAAGTACAGGCGAAGCGCCCTGGATTGGGAATGACGCTTAATCCGGTAGACCTGGTCTTTGACTATAGCGGAACCTACCAAGGCGAGGCCCCGGAAGCTTATGAAACACTTTTGCTCGATACGATGCTGGGAGACCAGACGTTGTTTATGCGCGGTGATCAGGTAGAGGCCGCATGGGATTTGTTGATGCCTATTCTAAATTCCTGGTCCAGTAAAAAGAGTTTAAATTTTCCCAACTATCCTTCCGATTCATGGGGACCGGAAATTGCGGAGGCGCTCATTGCAAAGGATGGCTTCCACTGGTTTACGTTGCCGTTGAAAAAAAAATAAATCCGTGATAAAAATATACAAAGAAGAAGGTCAGGTGCTTTCCGCGCTAGCCGATTTTATTGTCTCGAAGGCTACGGAAAGAATTAGCCGTCAGGGTCGATTTACCATCGCGCTGTCAGGGGGAAGTTCACCAAAAAAATTGTATGAGTTGCTGGCGTCGGATGCTTATCGCAATAAGATCCAATGGGAAAAAGTATTTTTCTTTTTTGGCGACGAGCGATATGTTCCGCTATATCATAAGGATAGCAATTATCTCATGGCGGAACGATCACTCTTTGAGCCGTTGGGTATCCTGCAAGATCATGTATTTGCTGTTAACACTGCCCTTCCACCTGCGGACGCTGCACACGACTATGAACAAAAGATCGTCGATCATTTTAAGGGTGGCCCATGCCGATTTGATCTTGTCCTTCTGGGTCTTGGGGATAATTCGCATACCGCTTCTTTGTTCCCTCACACAAAGGTATTGCACGAGCAAAAAGCACTGGTAAAAGAAATTTTTGTGGATGAGGTAAACATGTACCGCATAACATTCACAGCGCCGTTGATTAATGCAGGCGCACAATGTCGTGTTTCTTGTTTATGGAAGTGGTAAAGCTGAAGCGGTTCACCACATCTTGGAAGACGCCACCAATGTGGACGCCTATCCAGCGCAACTGATCAAGCCTTTAGAGGGCGAGTTGTTTTGGTTTTTGGACGAGGCGGCTGCATCACGAATTAATCACTGAAATTCTTCATTCATTTTGAACCTTGGTTTTATTTGAACAATGCTATGGTATAATCCAGTAGCTCCTGGCCTCCCGCATCACCGTGCCCTGGAACGACGATTCTCGCTGACGGGCAAATTGATTTTATTTTTTCAATAGTCCCTGGCCAGGCTTCTACATTGGCATCGGCAAGATTTCCTTTCCCGGCGTTCATGGATTTCACCATACAACCTCCAAAAATAGTGTTTTCAGAAGGTATCCACGTGAAGATGTTATCACGGGTATGGGCCTCACCAGGGTAGTAATTGATGATTTTTTTATTTCCCACGTTGATCTCCAACGATGTAGAAAAAAAAATTTGAGGCATGTTGGAGGTGTCACCCTTTGATTCTAGTAGCGCTTTGGTACGTTCGTGCGAATACGATGGTATCCCTGCTTCATGAAAGGTTTGCAAGCCACCAAGGCAATCAGCGTGAAAATGGTTTATAATCACAGCCTTTATTTTTACCTGAGGATGATTTGTTTTGAGCCATCCTATTAGATCACTCGATAATTTATCATTGGTTGGGTGTGTCACAAATGATGGCATCATTGCCATTAAGATAGATCAGGCCATTGCATTTTACTTTTCCGAAGTCCGTCGTTTGTAAATCCGATACATGCTGATAGATGTTGTCGGTCAGCTTAATGACGGAAAGGCCCTCAGCGATAACGATTTCATTTTTCTTCTCTGGTGTTTGTGCCCAACACACGTTTACAATGACAAGAAAAAATAGCGTTGATAAATTTTTCATGCTGGATTTCTTTTGACAGGACAGGGTGAACAATTCCTGTCATCTCCACGGGTTAAATGTATAGAAAAAAATGCCGACCGATTAAGCAAGAGCATTGGAAATCAGAGCCACAATTCGTTTGGCTACTCGGTCTGTGGTTATCTAAATTTGGGTTAAAGATCGTTACACTCATCCCAATGGTTGGATACTTTTGAATAAGGTTTTTCAGAATAGTCTCACATTGTTCAAACGACAGTCCCGCCCGGAAGTCGATAATCAACCGCCGGATTTAGTTCGTCATTAATAACATCGGTATCAAAGTGGATCCAAAATCCGTCTACTTTTATTTTGCTAACGTGTGCCTGAATTTCATCGGCAATTTGAAGGGGACTAGCCTGTTGCAAACGAGCGAGATCAAAACATTTTATTTTGGTGGATCGGATTTCTTGAGAACTGAATTTACGCGTCTCTTCCATATCACGTTGACCGAAGTGTATTACATTTTCGTCATACACATATGGTTTAGCGTTGTCAATGTTGGTAAGGATATCTGGGCCTCTTCCGGTAACGATAGCCAGATCCATGTCTGCCGCTTCTCCTGTTATTGATTTTTCTGGTTCGTAGAAATCTGCATGTGCGTCCAGAAAAAACAATCCATAAGTGCCCATGGATTTAAGGGCCGACATAATGCCGATGAGTATGCTACAATCACCTCCGAGGACTAAGGCAAATTTTTTGTCTATCGGTATTTGCCCAAGGGTATCCTTTAAGCTATCTGAAAATGTTCTTAGGGCACTGGCATTTAATACCCCCGTTTGACGATCTCTCTCGTAAGTGTATAAATGATTGAGTGTTGGTACCTCGATGACAGCGTTGTTCGAATTTAAGGCTTCCTTTAGCCCTTGAGATAATAGGACAGCGGGTAATCTTTCTACGCCAGTTGGTTTAAGTCCAAGAATAGAAGCAGCAGTAACGATTTGTACATCTGATTTCTTGTGCATGAAGAAGGAGCTATTGCTTGAATAACCCCATCGTGCACGTGATGTTTTCGCTATTTAATAATTTCGATCTCCGTTCGACGATTTATTGCACGACCACCTTCTTCATCGTCATTAGAAACAATAGGACGGTCTGAACCGTAACCTTTTGCAGACAACCGGCTGGTAGCAATTCCGTGCTTTGCACGAGGTAGTCAACGACCGAAGAAGCTCGCTTCAAAGAGAGCGCTTTATTTGATGCAGCATTACCGCTGTTATCGGTGTGGCCGTTAATTTGAACGCGAAGGTGAGCATCCCGAACCAGGAGCTCGCGAATATTTTCTACTTCGGCGATAGACTCCGGTTTTAGATCTGATTTACCGATATCGAAGAATACGTTCCGCAACACCACTTTAGAACCGATTTCAGCTTTTACCATGATGATGTGCGTGTCGATTTCCTGATATTCGGCAAACTGTGGCAGATTAAAGTTGATAGAGTTAAACAAGTATCCCACTTTTTCAGTGGCCACCCCGTAGTTTCCGCCGTGCGGAATTACAAGTTCGAATTCCCCGGTTGTCGGATTTGAGTTCAGTTTTGTAATCACTTTATTCGTAACGTTATCAACAAGTGAAATAACAGCGCTAAGCGGTGCGGCATTTCGTTCGTCAATAACTTTCCCTTTCAATAAAGTAACAACTTTGGCGATTTTATGAATCTCGATTTCAGGAGCCACAAACTCTTCCGATTTGGGGATTTCCTGTTTAGCTTTTTGCGCTTCAACTTTAGCAACAACAGGCTTAGGTTTCGGTTTGTATTTTGGCTCTAGAAATGTAATTGAATAAATGTCTGCATCTCCTAACCCGCCCTCTTTAGCGGTAGAAAAGTAACCCTTCTTTTTATCGGGTGACAACGTAAAGAACCCATCGTACTCCCAGGAGTTCAGTGGATATCCCATGTTTTCCGGTTTCTTCCATTTGTTGTTTACAAACTCACTCACAAAAATATCGCTATTACCCAGACGCGGATGTCCATCGGAAGAGAAGTAAAGCGTTGTTCCATCATGATGAATAAAAGGAGAGTCTTCATTGTTCGGTGTATTGATGATAGGACCTAAGTTCACGGCCTTTCCCCAATCACCTTTTGCATCCAGTTGGCTCATGTAAATGTCCAATTCACCGATTCCGCCTGGCCGGTTGCTGGCGAAAAAAAGTTTTTTTCCGTCTGGACGTAACACTGGCGCAGGTCTCCCAGAAAAGAGCGGTGTTTATATTTTTGTTCAATGGTTTTGCCTCAGACCATTCTTCTCCATTTCGGGTAGACGTATAGATATCACCTTCGCCTTCTTCATAGTATAAAAATAAAGTTTTACCGTCGGGGGAGAGCGATGCAGCGGCATCGTTGTATTTGATGTTGATGTTTTGACTGATTGGTTTGGGTACCGACCATTTATTTCCGTTTTTGTAGCTGACAAAGATGTCTTCAAAATTTGCGTTGGCCTTTGCTCTGGCAGGATCATCCGTACGGTTGGAAGTAAATATCAAGGTATTGCCATCTGCTGAAATAATGGGCGAATAATCATTGTAGGGTGTGTTGACACCTTCTCCCAAATTTTCAATGATAACGTTCAATTCGTTTTGTGAAAGTGAATCGGCCACCTGACATTCAGCAATTTTCTCATCAGCGATGGAGGCAAGGTTGCTTCTCTTTTTCTTGAATCGCTCAAAATGCTCAATTGCGAGTTTGAATGAGTTGGTGTTTTGAAACGCTATTCCTAAATGATAATCAATATCCGGATTGACGGCAGGGTTAAGCCTGTACGCTTTGTCGATATAAGTAGCGGCTTTGGATTTTGTTTCGGAATAGAGATACGTCAGCCCGATTTTGAAATTCAGGTAGGCATCGTCTGGATTTATCTCCTGCGCTGCCAGGTATGTCGCCAGGGCATTTTTGTAATCCTTCTTGCCATAGAACTTATCCCCATTGGCAATAAGTGTTTTCTGATCCTGGGCGGACACGATGAACGAACATAAAATCAGGTAAACGGCTAAAACATATTTATCCATAAAGTCAATGGATAGTTTATAAGTAAAAAACGATTTAATTCAATAAGATAGAGGGAATGGCGCCAATGGAAAATGGCTTTGTAGGGTTAACCTTACATTAATGCTTAATTGGCTTGACTTTCCAGCCCGGACCACGGACTACCCGGCCAGGTTTTGCACCGGTATGTTGCCCATCTTGTAACACTTGTACACCATTTACAAAAACGTGATTTACACCTTCAGCATATTCTTTAGGGTGATCAAAGGTGGCGTTGTCGCGAATGGAATCTGCATTAAAAACAACAACGTCGGCAAAATTTCCTACTTCTAATTTTCCACGTTTTTTGATTTTTAAATTGGATGCCGGTAGCGAAGTTAATCTTCTGATGGCTTCCTCCAGCGGGACGATTTTTTCTTCTCTAACATATTTGCCAAGGAACCGTGCAAAGGTTCCATACGCGCGCGGATGTGTTCCCCAATCTTTAAAAATTTCTGCTTCCGACATGGAAGCAGCATCGGAACCAAAACTCACATAGGGAAGTTTGAGCATCCGCTTTACATTGTCCTCGGAAATAAGGAAGATAAATTGCTGCAATGGTCGATCGATCTTTTACGATTAAATCTATCGCTGTTTCATCTGCGTCCTTGCCATGAATCCGGGCGACTTCATCGAGTCTTTTTCCAAGATAAAGTTTATTCAAAGAATCAAGACGAAAGCCTAGCATCATCACATCTTTTGGATCGGAATTTTTTGTAGGAATTCCCAGGCGCATTTCGTCCAAAACTTTTTTTCGTATTGAAGGTGTCCGGAGACGCTTTCGCATCGCTGCAGCTCCGCCTTCCTGAACCCAGGTAGGAAGGCGTGCAGTCAGTCCGGTAGCGCTGGCAATGTAAGTATACATATTGGCGGTGATTTTTAATCCTGCCTGTTGGGCACTGTCAAGTTTTGCGATGCACGGTATCAATCTTATTCCAATTTCGCTCATGATTTATTTTGAGGTGATAAATTTCCGCGTGAATGTTTGCTTCTTTCGCGATTCGAAATGTTTCATTCATGGCAGCGAGGATATTATCACTTTCGCTACGCATGTGCGTGATGTACATGCCTCCGTATTGTGCTGCCACTTTCGACAATTCGATAAGCTCGTCAGTCGAAGCATAGTCGGCCGGAGCATAGATCAAGGAAGAGCCCAGTCCCATGGCGCCTTCTTCCATCGCCGTCCGAACCAATCCTTTCATACGTTCGAGCTCTTCCGGGTTGGGGGGACGATCTGCGTGTCCAAGCTCATGTATACGAATAGATGTTGCACCCACAAAAGATGCCACGTTAGGGCTAACACCTTTTTTCATTAAGAAATTAAAATATCCTCCTAAGGTGGTCCAGAGACTGTCTACTGGTTTGCTGGTGGCTTTTCTTTTTACGGGTCCCGGGGACCAACCTTCTCCAAACACTTCAAGCGTTACACCTTGCTTGATATCGCTCATGGAACTGCCATCCATCAATAAACTCCGGTCTGCCCAGCTCAACATGTTGATGAATCCTGGCGCTATTGCCAAGCCTTTGGCATCGATTTCTTTTTTGCCGATGGCATCCTGAAGATTTCCGATGGCTGCAATGGTGTCGCCTTGAATGGCAACGTCGCCGACAAAATGAGGGGAACCGGATCCGTCATAGATATTTCCATTCCGGATGATGAGATCAAATTCTTGTTTAGGTTTTTGAGAACAGGCAAGTATAATACATAACCCAATGCCTAAGAGGAGAGCATAGCGCATAGAAGCAAAAAATAAGTTGGCAAGATACAAAGTTTCGGAGGATAAAAACTTTGCTATTCAGGGCAACAGAATTACATCTCCGTAATAAATTTAGGTTACTCTATTACTATTTTTTTGTAAGATGACTACCTCCATTGTCCTTTGGGCTGGCAAAATTTGAATATCAAGCGGCCAAAATGTTACATCATTTTTTAACCTTGCCCATACGCGTAAAAATCGGGAAAGCTCGCCATCATCTCCGTTGTTTGCCAATGTTTTTGAAGCGTTTTTATGAAGGGAGATACTGGATCATGGCCTCTTTCCGCCACATATTTTTGAGTGGCAGACCAACTGGAGAGATAGCCAGAAAGTTGGTCTATTGTCCATTGAACTTTAATGGAAAATGATGGGGCTTTAATCTCAGCGAAAGGAAATGTAATGGAACGATATTCAGTCTCAACAAGTTTACGCGCTTCATCCCAATAAGGTCCCACCTTGTCTTTGTAAAATTCCATGATCAAACCATCGATAACCGGATCTATGTATAACAACCCATAGCCCCAAGCGGCAACAACTGCATTCGGTTTGGCTACGCGCGTGGCTTCTTCGAAGAACAGTTTCTGGTCGAACCAATGTAACGCCTGGGCTACTGTTATAAGATTAAATTGATTGTCCCGAAATCCTGTTTTTTCTGCCTGGCTTTTCGAATAAAAGATATTTTTTTCCCTAACAGCATGGTCAAGCTGTTGTTGACTGATATCCGTTGCATATACTTCATTGAAGTAGGAGGCAAGATATTGGGCCACCTGACCATTTCCCGTCGCGCAGTCCCATGCGACTTTTTTGTCCGTTAGATGGCGAAATATAAAGTCATACAGCTGCTTTTGGATACGTTGGCCGAAAGGCTGCATATACTTTTGACTGTGATGAGAAGAAGTCTTTCATCCGTTATCCGTTAATCGTTATCCGTTATCCGATTAATCGTTAATCGTTATCAGTTAATCGTGAATACGCCTGATCACATTCGGATAACAGATAACGGATAAAGGTGATACATAAAAAGTTATCCTACGGTCTGCAGCCAGTATTAAAGTTTACCTGATTAACTGATAACGATAACGGATAACGCCTAAGCACCTCGCTAGCAACCTTCTTCATCTTGGCAAGTCCAGTTTTGGCAACTTGCAACGGATCTTGTGCCCAATATTCGCGATTGAAAAGTTCCAGGGATAAAACCTTAGGACCTTTCATGTTTTTCAAATCCGTGAGAATTTGCTTCAAAGGCGCAACGCCATCTCCAGGGTAAATTCGATCTTTATCTTCCTGTTTTTCACGTGGTATCGAACCGGGGTAATCATTCATGTGGAAAATTTCAATCAAACTGCCGTCGATCATTTTCAAACCGTCAAAGCCTGAGTTTCCTCTGAATAAATGATATACATCGGCCAGGATACGCGCGCCTGAGTTGTTGGCAACGGCTGAAGCCATTAACGCCTGGCCAATATGATAGAATCGCGACGCGCCCCAGAATTCAAGCTGCGGTGTAACGCCCGTTTCCTTTCCAAGGTCAATAAGTTTTGCAAATCTTTCGCCTACGACAAACATGTCCAATTGAGCGGTAGGTCCAATGCCGGCGGAAGGAGCAGCAATACGAGGACATCCAAGCGCTGCCATAATTTCCATTTCTTCGCGCATTTGTTTGAAGCCAGCCGTCCGCTTTTCTTCATCGTCAATCATCCAGGGTGCAAACCCAATGGCATTTACAACGGGAACTTTGCTGTCGTCTATTAGTTTTTTTAATGCAGGGAGTGACTTTCCACTTTCCAAATAAACCTTGAGATCAGGAAGCCAGAGTTCCATGCAATCATATCCTGCACGCGCGGCAATATCAATGTATTTTTCAACACCAAGCTTTTGACCACTGATGGTACTCGTGTTCAATGAAAATCTAAATTTGTCCGCCTGTTTTTTCTTTTCTTTAGCGAAACTCACAGGACCTAAAAGCCCCAGACCTGTTGTTACAGATGCAGTTTTTAAGGCGTCTCGTCTGTTCATAGGATTTGAATTTTTTTGGATTTACAAACTTAGCATATCTCCTTAGATTTCTATACAGTCTTGGGATCGGGATGTACCCAGGGACTGCGGTATTTTCGCTGCAGAAGCGCATTGCCATCTTTGTCGTTTACCAGTTCCCTTTTCTTCGGATCGTAAACCATCGGCCGGCCGGTTTGCATGGATAGGTTCGCCAGGATGCAACTCGCGGTTGAAATGTGACCTTCTTCAACATCGGCTACAGGACGACTGCCTTTTTCCATGGCGGCAAGCAGATCGAGCATATGCAGCCGGGTGGCGGGAGCAGCGTTCAATTCTATCCGTTTTTCCGTTAGATCTTCCGGGTATTTTTCTTTTTCATATACCACGTCTTTGTGAATCTTTGGACCATCGCCTACTGGAACAAAATCATACTTCATGGTACTGGCAGAAAGCGTTCCTTTATCGCCATACAATTTATAGGACCAGGGATATTCCGGATCGGCCGGTGTTCCCCACGACCGATGCGTCCATACACAATTAAGTTCTTCAAATTCAAAAATGGCAGTCTGCGTATCAGCAATATTCGATTTCGCATTTTTTTGTTCATAGATTCCTCCCGTAGAGGTAATACGTTTTGGCCATCCTAACTTTAACATCCACCGGGCGGCATCCAGCATATGTACACACATGTCGCCCATAATTCCGTTGCCATATTCCATAAATGCCCGCCAGGGAATTCCATCATACGGACGTAGCGGCGCGGGCCAGTCCACATCTCATAGTCGAGATAGTCAGGTACAGGTTGTACCGGTGCATTTGAAGTGTTTCGCATGGTGTAATAGCAACACAACTCCACATGCGAGACCTTGCCTAACAGGCCGGCATCAACAATATTTTTTTTTGCATCCAGGAGATGGGGCGTACTTCTTCTTTGCGTTCCGATCTGCACGACTTTATTATATTTTCGAGCAGCCGCAAGAATGGCTTCTCCTTCCATCACGTCAACGCTGATGGGCTTTTGAAGATAAACATTGGCGCCCGCTTTTATCGCGTCAATCGCTTGCAACGCATGCCAATGATCGGGGGTTCCAATCAATACAATATCCAATTCATTTTCAGAAAGCATCTTGCGGTAATCTCCATAAGTGCGCGGTGCTTTTTTGGATTTTTGACGTTCACTTACAAGAGAAACAGCTTCGCTCAAAGCATTTTTATTGACATCACAAAGCGCCACGACGTCCACTGGTGCAACCTGAATCAGTCTGAATAAATCACTTTTTCCATACCAACCTGTTCCAATCAATCCTACCCGAAGGGTTTTGAGCGGGTTAATGATGTCCATACCTCTTGCACCAAAAGTTGAAAGTGCAAGGGAGGCTGTTGCCCCTTGAAGAAAACGTCTGCGATTAATGTTAAAATTTTCCATGTTAGAGTGTTGGAGTGTTGAAGTTCGAGTGTTGATGTTAGGTGCGAAATGTTGAGTTACAAAATTACAATCATGATGTGGTTGGAAGATACCGTGTATCAAATATTTTCAGGGGAATAATCCCATAATTTGATACATTCCAGAAAATAAAAGCCGTGCAAAAAATCATTCTTTCCGCTGGCCTCATTTGCTGCGCTGCGTACTTTCTCGCCTGTACGCCGGCCAGAAAAGTCGATGACAATGAGACCAGCACGTCGGTTAATTGGCCTGACTCTCTTGGGTGGTGGAAGCGCAATAACCTGCGCGTCATGCAGGCCAATCTGCCTTCGTATGAAGCAAACTTAAATGCGGATTCATTGGTCCAGGATCTTTTGTCTTTTTCTGCGAATACTTTGATCATCAATGCGGGTGGAATAATGGCTTTTTATCCAACAAAGCTTGAGAATCAATACATCAATCCATACATGAAGGAAAATATGTTGAAGGATGTAATTGAAAAGTGTCACGACAATGGAATTAAAGTGATTACCCGTTTTGATTTCAGCCGTGCGCATGAAAGTATTTTTAAAAAACATCCCG
>CAWJXE010000003.1:0-213178 GCA_963846745.1 uncultured Bacteroidota bacterium
TGCATTACTATTCTGAATTCCAATGGCGATGTTGTACCTGGGGAAATGGTGATCGATGATGAAGAAAGAACATTGCGATTTGTGCCCCATGAACCCTGGACAAAAGGAACCTTTGCTTTGCGGATTGAGAGCCGGCTGGAAGATCTTGCAGGAAATAATTTAAATCGCCCATTCGAATCTAATGTAGGCAAGAATGCGAGTGCGACTGATAAGCCTAATAGTGTTTCTAAAGAATTTGTTGTTGAATAATAACTTGCGGCTTTACATTGTTGCTCGTTTCTAACCTGCGAACCTTGATGAATCAACTTCAAGTCAAACTAATATTTCCATTTATTGCTTTAGTCTTAATCTCCAGTTGCACCAAGAAGAAGGCTTCGGTGGTTTGGCAAAATGATTTACCTGCCATTGGCTCCCAATCTTCGCCGCGAACCGTTGACATGAATGGCGACGGCGTGTTAGATATCGTCATGGGTGCCGGCAGAAATGAAAGCCAGGAAACTTCACAAGGGATCGTTGCATTTGATGGTCAAACGGGAAACATTCTTTGGGAGCAGCCAGCGGCCGACCAGGTTTATGGTTCTGCCACGTTCTATGATGTAACCGGCGATGGTATCAGCGATGTGTTTATCGGAGGTCGGGGTCCTCATTTCAAAGCTTTAAATGGAAAAGATGGGACCGTAATTTGGGAATACGCCTACACCTTTGAAAACGATCCGATTCTTACGAATGCGAAATTCAATTTCAATAACAGCATACTTATTCCCGACCAAAACGGTAATGGTTCCATGGACCTTATTACCAGCAATGGCGGCAACGGATTGGCTGTACCAAATTCTGAAAAAGACAGATTCCCAGGTGTTCTGATGATTTTGGATTCCAAAACCGGCAATGTTCTGGCGGCCGACACGATGCCGGATGGAAAAGAGTCTTACATGTCTCCCTTGTGTTTTGCTCAGCCCGGGAGCGATGATTATCTGATCATTTTCGGAACCGGGGGCGAGACGATAGATGGTAATTTATACATGGGCCACCTGTCCGATCTTAAAAACAAAAAACTTTCAAACTGTAGAATCATCGCTTCCGAAAAAAAACATGGATTTATAGCGCCCCCGTCTGTCGCTGATATTAATCAAAGATGGTTATTATGACATTGTAGCGATTTCACATGCAAGCTCAGTCTTCGCCATTGATGGGAAGAGTGAACAGGCTGATCTGGACGCAGAGAATTCCCAATACCGAGTCAAGCAATAGCTTGGCCGTTGGTTACTTTAACGACGATAAGGTGCCCGATTTTTTTACGTTCGTCAGTAAAGGTGAATGGCCCAATAATGTTGGGTCTTTTCAGATCATGTTCAATGGCATCGATGGAAGCATTGGATTCAAAGATTCTATAGGATGTACAGGATTCTCTTCACCCGTCGTATACGATCTCAATAGTGATGGCATAGATGAGGCGATCATCAGCATCAATGAATTTGATTGCAATAAGGGGTTTGTCACCGAAGCCATTCAGGAAATTGAAAACAAAGTGGTTGCGATAAATTTTCGCGATCGAACTTTGCAGGCCATCGATCAGGCACGCGGTTTCAAAAATATCTTTTCGACTCCTTGGCTCGGTGACCTGGATGCCGATGGATATCTTGACTTGGTTTATTGTCAGTACTTCAGCCGGGGAGGGTTGCTGGTTTTCCTGGGGATGCGGACAAAGCGAGTTGAGACTCCCATTAAAATCAATAAGATTCCTACTATGGGGTGCATACATGGGAACACAAGGCACTGGTCTATTTCCCATCGATCAGTAAGGCAATTTCATTTCATGTGGGTATCAATAAAAAGAGCCCCGAAGTTATTCGGGGCTCTTAAGACAAAATTATTAGGACTAATTAATTACCGCCATCCCACCAGACTCTGCCAACCTGAGTATCAGGATTTGTCCTGCCAGCTTCCATATTTGTCTGCGTTTCTGGTCTGCTCACTGCTGGGGAGTTTCAGTTTTCTTGGAATTTGTCCACCAGTGAGGTTACCAGGATAGTTTACGGCAACTAAGTTTCGGAAAGTCTGTACGTCTCCAGTCATTCCAGGCTTCCCACCAATTGAGAAACTTGCTGATCCACATTTGAGTGCCGATCTTTTCCAGTTTCTCTCCTTGTGTGCCTGTATAGGCAACATAAGGTTGGCCCAAGTATGTCGTGACTGCGGCGTCTGAAACCGTAAAGGAAGCGTCATAAGTGACATACATTTGGATAGCAGCCTTCACACCAGCCTCATAATGCTCCTGAGCCGTACCGGCGACCGTTCCAATTCCCCGTTCTATTGCTTCCGCCTGTAAAAATTCGGTCTCTGCATAGTTCATCATCATATAGGGCTCGTCTCTATCCAAAAACTTACTGTTAAAGGATGAGAAAGTAGCATTGACGTCTGTTCCAGATTGACCGGTGTAGGAATCCAACGTTCCTTGGTCCAGCCCATTTGGCATACCTTTTTGCGCTAGCGGGTCTCGATTTCCAGTTGATACCGCCACTTATGATTAACAAGTCTGAGGGTCATCATCGGCGGCGCTGCTTAGATTGGCGCCCTTTAGCTTGTCGACGAGCGTCTTGCTCAAAGTGGTAGGTTGTGATCCATCCACGAATGCTCTAACCAAACCATTTTGATTGTTCCATAGCTGTGCTGTTCCCATCGGGATGATAGCGTTGTCGCTATTATCGAGTAAAGACACCGCCCTGTACAGCCTTCGTGACATAAGTTGCCGCGCCCGCTGCGTCTTCATTTGACATGCGCATAGCAAGTCTTAACATGACCGAATATCCCCATTTTTTCCACTTGTCGATGTCGCCCTGATATATCATATCAGACGCTGCAAAACCTTCATCTGGATTTGAGGCGCTAATATTCGTGCAGGCTTCTTCCAATTCTTTCAGCATATCCGCGTATATAACCTGTTGCGCATCATACTTAGGTTGAAACACATCCTCTAAGCCTTTATTAGCTTCGAAGTAAGGGATATTTCCAAACCAATCGGTAAGCCGGTGAAAATTGACAACGCTGAGAATCCGGAGCTGCTTCCCTGGTGTTTTTCCTTTTACCTTCCTCAAATCCGCCAGGCCCGGTTTGCTTGATAACTTCTGCCAGGTTTTTTAGCTGGTCATTATAGTACCAGTCCCATACGCCCTGAGAGGCCTCCTGGTTTTCAAAGTACTTGTCACCTTGTGCTATTCCACCCGTAGCTTGGGATAATTGCTGAATGGCATATGCGCAGGTTCCGACGTTTGTCCGCCAGTTCGTGTACCAGTTATCTCCTCCGGCGCCATTACAGGCAGTACTAAGTTCGGCTGCTGTAAACAAGAAATTGGTATTTACTGTCAGTATGGGCATTAGGATTGATATTCAGTTCTTGCAAGCCGTCGGTATCACAACTTGTTAAGGGGAGCATAGTTGCCATCAGGCAAATAGCCGCTTGACTTATGAATTTTTTGTTTTTCATTTTCAAATTCGTTTAAAATTAAAACCCAAGGCCCAGATTAAATCCGAAACTGCTGCGTTGTCGGCATAGCAAAATATTCCAGACCCTGCGCGCCAGCTTGATTCGAATACGCTGATTCAGGATCCACATTAGGAATATCTTTATAGAGAAGCGCCAGGTTTCTCGCAACAAACGAGATCGAAACGGTCTTAAAAGGAGTCTTTTGAAGCATACTGGAAGGAAGATTATAGCCTAATGTAAGCTGTCTTATCTTAGCGAAAGACCCATCGTACAGCCACATCGTTGTAATTGCGGTGGTTTCTCCTCCAACGTTGTCCCAGTAATTAAATGCTTCATGCGGCGTGAGGTCTCGATCAACTTCCGTAAATACATATGGAGACTTCATCCGTACCTTCACCGCTACGCGTCACACCCGTAATGTGAATTGGTTGCTCTCCTGCACGACCCTGGAGCGATTGTTCTGACAATCCCCATTGGGTTAACCTGTTATTTGTACCCGAGAAAATATCACCGCCAATTCTGAAGTCGATCAGGAAACTCAGGTTTATGCCTTTCCAGGTAAATGAGTTGTTCAATCCACCAGTGGCTTTTGCAATTCCATTTCCAATCGGCACGAAATCAGTACTCGCTAAAGGCGAGCCGCCCTCCGTGAAGATGAGATTTCCATTGGGATCAACCTGCTGGACTCGTCCTGTTATTGTACCGAATGGGTAGCCAACAATTTGCTGAATAAGTGCATTTCTAGTGCGGGGTTCAGCGTCAAATGCGTTGGGTACAAGGTTTGTGAGCCCAGGTAACAATGAAACTACTTCGTTGTTGTTGCGGGCAATATTGAACATGATGTCCCAGGTCAAGTCTCCTTGAATCGGAGTTCCCGTCAATGCAATCTCGAATCCCTCGTTACGCAGTTCACCAATGTTAACATTGGTATTTCCAAAACCTGTGGCATTTGAAATGGACTGCTGAATGATATCTTCTGTCGTCTTTTGATGGTAATAGGTGAAATCTACGCCAAGTCTGTCATTAAAGAAACGGAGATCTATACCGGCCTCAATTTCAGTTGATAATGCAGGCTGCAAAGTCGGATTGGGAATAGTTCCGCCACTCCCCATCGCCTGAGTAAATGAGCCCAGATTGTATCCAAGATGAGTCAAATCCGTATGAGCTGTAGGTCAAATTGGTCTGATAAGGACTGATATTTACAATTCCCGATTGGGCCCATGACGCCCTCACTTTACCAAAGCTTAGCCATGTTGGCATGTTTGAGAATGCATCAGTAAAAACAAAGCTGACGCCCACCGAAGGATAAGTTATGTTATTGTAATCCGGGTTAAGCACCGAGAACCAGTCGCTTCTGGCGGTACCCGTTAAGAATAGATAATTGTTATAGGTAAGTTCAGCCGATGCAAATACAGAATTAATTCCGGTTTCCTGGAAGTCATAATTAAACGTCCGTGATTTAGTATTATTCAAGGATGGAAAGAATTGAACATTGAATCCCGAGCCAGTTCCTTGCAGGTACTCGTATCTTCTTCTCATTCGATTAGCCTCCGACAAAAACATTCGCATTGACCTTGTCCGAAAGTTTTGTTAAATCCAATTATACCTTCCAGGTTGATCTCACGGTTCTGTACGTTTGCCTTATTCCGGCTTCCTACCAGGTCGTATCCAGTACCTTCAGGGTTCAGGTTATCGGCTACTCTTTCAAACCAGTCCATGGCAATTCTACCAGATGCGTATAAGTATTCGGTGAAATCATATCTCAGCTGAGCAGAGGCATTAATTCTGTCGCGAATATCACTGGCGATAAATGGTCAGGTGGACCAGTATGGATTTTGACCCCAGTTATTGGCAGCGGGAATAGTTCCTGCCCAGCAAACTTAGGGGTTGATGGAACCTTGGGCGTAAATGCTTAACAAAGCGGGGTCAACACCTTCAGGAATTGCTCCCGGTTTGTCAGGGTCTCCTAGAAAGTCTAGCACGTTGATATTGTTTGGAATTCGCCAGAGTGCTTGAGGTGCGTTAGCCGGTGAGTCAGACAGCTGAGGTCTGTTCTTCGCATATTCGTGAGAATACATCACCTTCGCATTCAGCGTAAGTTTATTGGCATATTTTCCGTTGGTCGAAATAGTAAAATTCGTTCTTTCAAAGGCCGTATTGGGGAGAATGCCTTTGTTTCTCAGATCAGCGGCAGAAAAGCGAAAAGTCTGCACGTCACTTCCACCGCTAAGCGAAAGACTGTTCGTCCAGGTCTCACCTGTTTCATAAAAACGGTCCCAATTATCCCCGGCATAGCTATAGGGTCTTGATACTCCATCAAATTGAAGCACTGAGCTTCCGTCCAGTCGGAGGACCCCAGCCATCGTCCGCCCATTCAAATGCTTGTTGTCGTGTACCTGGCTTTGAAGCAACACCATTAGCAATTCCATCGTGACGTGTTGTCAACATAGGCGCCTGCTCCATACTTTCGCTGCAGTTCCCGAAAATCAATGATGTTTTCAAACATGTAGTTGGAGTTGAAGTCAATACCTAAGCCCTTTCGTGAGGTAGCCTTTCTTAGTTACAATATTGACGACCCCATTTCCTCCACGGGATCCGTAGAGCGCGGAAGCATTGGCTCCCTTAAGCACAGTGATGGACTCAATGTCATCGGGGTTGATACTCGTCAAACCATCGCCCTGATCGCGACCACCCCAAATGCCGGCAGATCCATACGTTGAATTGTCAATGGGAACTCCATCAACAACATACAGCGGTTGATTCTGACCTCCAATAGATTTGTTACCGCTTATGACAATTCGCGTGGAACCCGCTGGTCCACTTGCTGGCTTTGTCACATTGACACCAGCTACGCGTCCAGCCAGTTGCGCACCCAAGTTATTTTCCCGGGCCTTTGCGAAGTTCTCGCCGCCGACCTCCGTCACAGAATATTGAAGTGCTTTTGTGCTTCTTTCAATACCCAAGGCTGTTACAACAACTTCATTTAGTTCTCGTACATCTTCAGCCATTGTAACATCCACTGTCGTTCTGGTTCCTGCGTCAACTTCCTGCGTTGAATATCCAATAAAAGAGAAGACGAGAATGACAGCTCCATCTTCAGTTACCGAGATGTTGTACTTGCCCGTAGCATCCGAGGTTGTACCTGCGGACGTACCTTTTACAATTACGTTGACTCCCGGCATGCCTTGCCCTTGGGAGTCTGAAACATTACCTGATATTGTCCGTTGAGCAACACATATTGTGGTGCTCAAAACGAAAAACAACAACCAGGTTAACATACCGTACTGTTGTTTCATATTTGGTCTTAGGTTAAATAAAAAATTTTAATTGTGTTTTGTCTGCATAAGGCAGCCTTGACCCTATGTAGATTTCGCTAGATCCCTTCGTCCCTTCATAATAAAATGAGATTAAATGTTTTTAGAATTTGCTACCGAGTGCAAGAAAATCCCAGTAAGCAGCTTCAAGCTTTGTTACACGGTCGGTTTGCGCGCACACACCGTTCTTTTCTACTACACACCTGATCAGAATTTGGCTAACGCACAAGCCGGTGTTGCGAAATGCAACCTTGACACATGCACACATGAGCTTGGCAGCTACAAAGGATTGTGTTACACGTCACCTAAAAAACAGATCGGCAGGGGGAATGTTTTATTTGTAAGGAATGCTCGTCTAGTCTTTTTCTCGTTTGATTTTCACTTTGGCGACTGGCCCCACCTGAATGGGTACTTTTTCAATTTCCAGGTTGGCAGCTTCGATTCCGTATAGTTCTTCCGTTGACAGGCTGTGTTCCTTTAACAGACGGTAGCCTTGAATAATCACGCGATCAAAAGTGGATATCTCGCTGTCAGAAGAAGCCCACGAGTGGATGATCACAAATTTAAAATCACCCATCATGCTGTATTTATGCAACGACGGATAAGGACTTACAAGATCGATTTCTCCGGCGTCAGCCATTTCGTGGATGATTTTATTGAAAAGCAGATTGACCCGGTGATCGGTCTTAAATCCTAATCGCAAGCGGATAAAAAAACATTTCTTTGGAATAATTGTGTCGACGGAATATTTGCTGGTGAAGGGGCTGTCAACGGTGTCGACATGCAAAAACCAATAAATATCTGCGCGTTTGGGACGTTTTTTAAAAATGGAATAAATAATGTTCGAGTCGATGTATCGCTTGCTGTCTGCCACGGCCAGGTACACCAGGTTTGTCGCTTCTTTAGGAACAGTATTATCGGCCTGCAAATCCTGGATCATACCGACGTAGTGTTTTAAATCAACAAATTCCGTATGCATCTCCCGGAGTCTTCTCGCTCTGAGTAAAATGAACATCATGAAAAAAAACAATGCTGCCATGGTAAAGCTGAACCAGCCGCCATGAACGAACTTGCTAAGATTGGAAATCAGAAAAGCACCTTCGATAGAGAAAAAAAGCAAACCCATGCCAATAGCCCTTACGGTAGACTTCCTGGAAACGCCAAAATAAAAGACCAGAAGTGATGTTGTCATCAACATGTCGAACGTGATGGCGAGCCCGTAGGCGCCTTCCATACGGATGGATTCTTTAAAGAGCAATACCACGAGGATGCATCCAACCATTAAGATCCAATTGATCGCCGGGATATAGATCTGTCCTTTTACCTGGCTGGGATAGCGTACGCGCGTAGCTGGCCAGAGTTTCAATTTCATCGCCTCGTTCACCAATGTGAAGGTTCCTGAAATAAGAGCCTGACTTGCGATAATCGTAGCAAATGTTGCCAGGATAATTCCGAAAATCAGAAACCCAGGGGGCATGATTTCGAAGAAGGGGATTTTCCCGTTGAGGGCTGGTACCTTGGTGATTCAGCAACCAGGCGCCCTGCCCAAGATAACTTATCAGCAATGCGATCTTTACAAAAATCCAACTCACCCGGATATTTTCTTTTCCAACGTGACCCAGGTCCGAATACATGGCTTCAGCTCCCGTAGTACAAAGGAAAACCGCGCCAAGGATCCAGAAACCTCCTGGATATTTGACTAACAGATTGAAAGCGTATACTGGATTTAAAGCTTTTAGTACTTCAAGATTTTGAACAAGCTGGATCGCGCCGACTATGGCAATATATAAGAACCACGTAAGCATAACGGGCCCAAAGGTTCTCCCCACAACGGTACTTCCAAATTGTTGAAAGATAAACAACGCCACCAAAATGACAATGACAATCGAGATGATGGTGTTTAACGAAACCGGATGGATGAGTCGCAGTCCTTCAACCGCCGAAGTAACGCTTATGGCGGGCGTTATAAAACCATCTGAAATTAGCGTAGCACAGCCGATTACCGCAGGGTAGATCACCCATTTAGCTTTATATCGTCTTACTAAGGCATACAGCGCAAAGATTCCTCCTTCACCGCGGTTATCCGCGCTCAAAGCAAAATAGACGTACTTGATGGTCGTGATGAGTGTGAGGGTCCAGAATACGCAGGAGATTCCGCCGAAAATCAATTCCTCAGTGATGATGTGTTCGCCGACGATAAACCTGAAAGTGTAGATCGGTGATGTACCGATATCACCATAGATGATTCCTAAGGAAATTAAAACGCCGGCAGTAGATAAAGGAGTGAGATGTTTATCGTTGGATGTCGCCATGCTTATTGAACACCGTCTTTTGGACGGGCCATTATTAATCTATTGCTCTTATCGTAGGAGAAGTAACTCCATAACCAGGAAAGTAAAACAAAAAATTTATTTTTAAATCCTATGAGCGAAATCAAATGCACAAACATCCAGATACACCAGGCGATAAAGCCTTGAATCTTGAAAGCGCGTAAATCAACAACGGCGCGGTTTCTTCCCACGGTTGCCATAGAGCCTTTGTCCTTGTAACGGAAGGATTTCATTTCCTTCTTATGAATTAGTCTTTTTATATTTTGAGCCACTAATCTGCCCTGCTGCATGGCCGGCGGAGCTACCTGCGGATGGCCCTTGGGAAAGAGAGGATCAGCGTCCTCCATAATACAAGCGTCACCGATGGCAAATATATTTTTATATCCGAGCACGCGATTAAATTCATCTACCTGAATTCTGCCTGCTCTTCCAATTGAGTCTGCACGAACGCCAGCAATAGGCTGACCTTTTACACCTGCGGCCCAGATCATATTACGCGTCACTAACTTTTCACCTGAACTAAATACGACTTCATAGCCATCATAGGATTTCACCGCCTTATTCAAGTGAACCTGTACACCCATACTTTGAAGGTATTGGAGGGCTTTCTGTGATGCAATATCAGACATTCCATTTAGAAGCCGCGGCGTAGCTTCTACTAAATGGATATTCATATTCTCCAATTCAAGTTCTTTATAATCCGTTGGGAAAACGTGAATTTTCAATTCTGACAGCGCGCCTGCAAGTTCAACACCGGTCGGACCTCCGCCCACGATAACAACATCCATAAGACTGTTGACCAACTCCTGATCGTCGGTTAAGAGTGCTGTTTCAAAATTTCGTATAATGATATTTCTTAGTTTAATGGCATCAATGATGCTCTTCATCGGTAATGCATGTTGTTCGACATCCTTCATTCCATAAAAATTGGAAGCGGCGCCATTGGCGATAACAAGGTAGTCATACTTGACTCCACCGATGGAGGTCTCGATATAATTTTCCTCAGGTTTAATTTGCGTGACTTCGCCTAGTCTGAAGAAAAAATCTTCCTGCTGTGCAAACCGTTTTCGAAATGGAAAAACAATGGAACTGGTCTCCAAACCGGACGTGGCAACCTGATAGAGTAAGGGTTGAAAACAATGATGATTAAACTTGTCGAAGAGGACCGTCTGGGCTTTGAACCCATTAAGTCCTTTGGCAACTTCTAAACCACCGAAACCTCCACCTATTATAATGATCCGAGGTTTGCCCAGGTCAGCGATACGGGTTCGCGTGGTAATTAATTTGGGCATGAATGATTAACGAGATCTTTCAAAACAGGGGCAAATTTAACTTCCTTTGGATAAACCCAAAAAGAAAACCCCAGAATGTTGGACGTTGTTCAGCTGGCGGATTAAAATGCTGATCATCGTCATAAAAAAAAAATTTGACCTCCGTAACCGTATTAAAAACAAATCAAACCGTATTTTTGCAGAATAAATTAAACAAACCCCTATGACCACAAAGCTTATTTTTGTTATACCTGTCGCTGCCCTCCTTGTCGGATGTGGTGCGAAAGAAAAAGAGACGCTACAAACAAAAGTAGATTCTCTCACCTTGGAGTTAGAAACAAGCCAGAAGATGGCGGAAACGTTAACAGAAGTAGGTATCATGATGGATTCAATTGATGCAAGCCGTCAATTGCTGAGAGTCAATATGGTGGAAGGGACAACTTTTGCTGACTATAAGGACCGTATGAAAGACATCAACGGTTACGTGAAAGACACACAAAAGAAAATTGATGAGCTCGAAAAATCACTGAAAAGATTCCAAATCAACTTCAAACGCCTATTCAAAAGCCATCAAAAATCTGAAAGCTGACCTTGAATCAAAATCCAAAGAGATTGCCGTTTTGCAAGAACAAGTTGAGAAATACCGTAATGAAAATCAGAACCTGATCACCACGGTAGGTATGCAGGAAGCTGAGCTTACCGACAAGCAATCACAAATCGAAACAAAAACTCAGGAACTGGCGCTCATCGAAGCGCGTGTTCAGGAATTGATGATTCAAGGCAAGATGAGTGAGGCTGATGCATACTATGCGCGCGCTCAGGCGGTGGAAGAAGCTGCTAACCGCACAAAATTGGCTCCGCGCAAAAAGAAGGAAACCCTAAGAGAAGCGGTTGAGCTTTACAAAAAAGCCTTATCACTTGGTAAAAGCCGAGGCCCAGGATAATATAACGGCGCTTGAGAAAAAGCTTTAAAGTTTAAGACAAAAAATGAACCCCTCCCAGGAGGGGTTTTTTTATGCCTGAAAGCCAAGTAACAGGCTGACTATGGGACTTTTAGGGACTTTGTAAACATATAAATCGTTAGGCCTTTACTTTCTTGCTACCTTTATGGCAGTGGATTCGTATGGCATTTGATGTTATTGTAACCTTTTTCCTGGTCTTATTGAATGGTTTTTTCGTAGCCGCCGAGTTTGCTATTGTTAAAGTTCGATCCTCCCAGATCGCGTTGGAAGAAGGCAACCTGTCTAAACGGGCTGCCGAAAATGTTATCAATAACCTCGACGGCTATCTGGCGGCTACCCAGTTAGGAATCACGCTGGCAAGCCTTGCACTGGGTTGGATAGGAGAGGATGTCATGTCAAGAATAATTCTGAATGTCATGGGGTTTCTCAATTTGCCGATTAGTCCATCGTTAGCGCATAATATTGCGTTGCCCGTGGCCTTCACCGTCCTCACTATTTTGCATATCGTGTTTGGAGAACTGGCCCCCAAATCAATGGCCATTCGTTATCCCACATCAACCACGTTGAGAGTATCTATTCCACTCCGGATATTTTATTCGATATTCAAACCATTCATTGTATTGCTTAATGGATTTGCCAACATCATTCTTAAAATGTTAGGGGTAAGACCTATCAGCGAACAGGACATACACTCGGAAGAAGAATTACGATTGATCATAGCAGAGAGCGAAGAAGGTGGAGCAATCGAACCAGCGGAGCGTGAATTGATTCAAAATGTATTTGATTTTGATGACCGAATTGTCAGGCAAGTAATGGTACCTCGTGTCAAGATCAGTGGTCTTAAAGCCGACTTGACAATTCAGCAAACAATGGACGTTATTTTGAAGGAGGGATATTCCCGGTACCCTGTTTTCGAAAATTCACTGGATGAAATCACAGGGATCGTTCATGCCAAAGATATTATTATGGCACACTTTCAGCATACAGGCAAAGGGTTGAAGGATGTAATGCGACCTGCGCACTTTATTCCGGAGAGCAAGCCAATCGATGCATTGCTGCGTGAATTTCAGAGACGAAAAACGCAGATGGCCATTGTAGTAAGCGAATTCGGAGGGACCATCGGCATCGTGACCCTGGAGGATATTTTGGAGGAGCTCGTCGGCGAAATTCAGGATGAGCACGATCACGAACAACAAATTGTCACGCTATCAGACAAACAAGTGTATCAGGTATTGGCACAATCCTCCATTCACGATATCAATAAATTCATCGAAGTTCCTTTCCCGAATCCGAAGATTACGAGACATTATCAGGAATGATAACGACCCACCGACCTTCCATCAAAGAAGGCGATACTTTCAATCTGGCGGGCTATAAATTTAAGATCCTGAAATTGAATAAGACACTACCTGAAATTGTCGAGATTAAATTGGAAACAGAAACAGCCACAGACTAGTGCGTCATAGCAAAAATAATTGTACAGTAGCCAAACTCGATACGCTATGCAAAAAGTAGGTGTACAGTTATTTTTGCGACGATGCACTAAAACCATTTCTTCCGTTTAAAAAAAATAAGCATGACGATTACCACGATCGCCATAATACCCCACACGCCGAAGTATCCCCACTTCCACCCAAGCTCGGGCATAAAATCGAAATTCATTCCATAAACCCCAACGATAAAGGTCAGCGGCATAAAGATGGTCGAAATGACGGTCAATACTTTCATGACCTCATTCATTCGGGTATTCATCGCGTTGATATGAATATCGAGGAGGCTGGAGGTCAAATCCTTGTACGTGTCAAGTGAATCAATAAGATGGGCCACGTGATCGTAAACATCGGCGAAGTAACGTAGATTTTCTTCCTGAACAAATTCAGATTCTCCTTTCACAATTTTACTCAAAGCTTCCCGTAAAGGGTAAAGTGCCTTCCGCAGGTATATCAATTCTTTCTTCAGTGATTGGATGTCATGAAAGGTTCGTGGTTGTTGGATTTTCATAGACATTGTCCTCTGTTTCTTCAATCAAATCACCGACACGGTCGAGCACATTATAATAGTTATCGACAATGATATCAATCAGTCTGTAGAGCAGATAATCAGCTTGTTTTTTTCTGACCTTGCCCTGATCCAGCCGAATCCTTTCACGAAATCCGTCAAACAAATCCCCTTCTTTTTCCTGAAACGATATCAGAAAATCCCGCCCAAGCACAAAGCTGATCTGTTCATAGTCGATATCGGAACAGGTCAAGTCGATTCGGTATAGCATCTTTAGGGTGAAGAAGAGGTAATCGTCGAACTCTTCGGCCTTGGGACGCTGGTCAGCTAATACATCGTCTATCAACAAGGCATGAAGCGAAAAATGGGACTGAAGTTTTTCCAGGGTATCCAAACTGTTTAGCCCATCTACGTTGATCCAGTTAACACGATCGGGCTGCAGTTTTTTAAGCAGGTCCTCCGTTGTGTGATCATCATATTTGTTATAGACCTCGCGGTTATATGTAATAAGTTCAAGGATGACTTTGGAAGGGGGAGGCTGGGGGAATAGGTTTTTTCTTGCTCACTTGGATAAGTTTAAAGTTTGAGGTTCGAAGTTCGAGGTTGTCACGGTTTGGGTGGAAAGTTACGACTTCATACGGAGTTTGCATGATGCACTTTCGAAATATCTACGCTGAGGCCAGCTTTAAACTTTAAACTTCTGCGAACGCTACTAAAACTTTAAACTTTGAACCTCAAACTTTTTGTATTATTGCGCCGCATGCCTTTACGCCTGGACGATATAAAAGCCCCGATAGCACGGGAGATGGAAGAGTTTGAACCGAAGTTCCGGGCTTCCATGAAAAGCAATGTTCTGTTGCTGGATAAAATCATGAGTTACATTGTAAAGCGCAAAGGGAAACAAATGCGTCCCATGTTTGTGTTTTTGTCGGCTGGAACCTGTGGAAAAATTAGCGAGTCTACTTTCCGTGGTGCATCGTTAATAGAATTACTGCACACCGCCGCGTTAGTTCATGATGATGTTGTCGATGAAGCGAACTATCGCCGAGGGTACTTTTCTGTTAATGCCCTTTGGAAAAATAAAGTTGCAGTATTGGTGGGAGATTTTCTGCTTACGCGCGGGCTAATGCTATCGGTAGAGAACAAGGATTTTAATCTCCTGAGAATTGTCACAGACGCCGTTCGTGAAATGAGTGAAGGTGAATTGCTGCAAATTGAAAAATCGCGACAGTTGGATATCACAGAGGCGGTCTATTATGAGATTATCCGCCAGAAAACAGCATCGTTGATTGCCTCTTGTTGCGCCGTTGGTGCGAGTTCGGGCGGCGCGAACGAAGAAGTTGTAGAAACGATGCGGAAGTTCGGGGAAAAGATAGGAATGGCATTTCAAATCAAAGACGATTTATTCGACTATGGCGAGCAGGAAATTGGCAAACCCGTGGGAATTGATATCAAGGAAAAGAAGATGACCCTACCCCTCATCTATGCTTTGTCAAAAGCAGGCTGGGTCGAAAAAAGAAAGATCATCAGCATTGTAAAAAATGAAAGTGGCAAGCCCCGTAAAGTGAAAGAGGTTATTGAATTTGTAAAACGCTCGGGGGGGCTAGAGTATGCGATAGCGGCTATGAATAAGTATCATCAGGAGGCCATGATATTGCTGAACGAATTTCCTGAAAATTCTTATAAGCAATCCCTCATAGAGCTCGTTCAATTTACCATTGAAAGAAATAACTGAACCGAAAAACAAAAGCTTAACGCTAAACCGTTGCCGGTTTTCGCATTAAGCTTTTACCCTACCTAAACCTATTTAAAATTACTGCAAAACTATTTTGGACCTGCCGGCTTCCAGCACAGCGTAGTCCTTAAGTGTTTGATACGTCTGAGCGTCCAGTGCGACAAGCGCCGGGCCTGAATTTTCGGGATTGAATGCCCCTTCGTTTGCCCACCACTTCCTGGCATTTTCCCTGGCAGACGTTTTATCGATCTGCTCGAAGAGATTGATGCACGAATCCGAAATCATCCAGGGTTTATCAATGCTACTGTATTTTTCGAAAATCATATTACGCATTTGCGTACCGGAGGGCTGGTTTTTAAAATGGGATACGGTGTAGGACATCGTCTCAGGCTCGGTCATAATCATGTCCCAATACTTTTTTGAAGTCACCACTTGAGCAGTGGTGAGCATAAAACCGAACCCTTCTTCTATCGATTCTTTAGTAATGGGGCATTTTGCTTTTAATACCGGCTTTTTCTTTTTGCCCAGGAGTTTGTCAAGGAATGCCATAGTTAAAAAATTTAAGTTATCGGGTTAATATCTTACCATAGATACTCCACACATGGTGAATAGTTGCATCCTTAGACGATTAAAATCTGAAAAATGTTACAAAAGGTGGTTTTCAGCGAAATTTGGCCCTAATTTCACTAATAAAAATATTTTCACTTGGCTTAAGTGTATTTTTTAAGACTTGGTTGTGAGTTTTTGATTTCATAAGGTCTTTTTCCTTTTGAAACTTCTCGTAATGTGTTAAAAACTCCTCGAGCTTATCTGCAGGTATCTTTTTGCCAATAATCTTCTTCTTTGCGTCAAGAACATACAGGGATGGCGTGGTCATCGCATCATAAAGCTCCTGGTAGGGGCCTACATAAGTTCGTGGCCCATTTACGGTGATCCATTTCATGTTCATTTCTTTAACGTAGTCGCGCATTTTAGCCATCGAGGTATCGGCGCTTACGGCATACACTTCCATATCAAATTTTTTCTTGTTGTAAAACGAAACAAGGATTGGCGTTTCGGTTTTGCAGTGACCGCAGTCAGGATCAAAAATGAATAAGACGGTGTATTTGTTTTTGATATCGTACATCGAGCGGGGCTTGAAATTTGCGTCTTGCATGATCAGGTTTGGACCGATTTTTCCCACCAGGCTTTTACGCAATCTGTCTGCCTGCTCTTTCAAATTCTTTTTTAGTTTGTCATTAACCCAGAAATTCATTTCTCCTGTTGCAAAATATTTGTCATAGAGGTTAACATATACCTCATCAAGTCCCATGATCTCCGGCTGCTGATATTTAAGCATGCAAGTCCAGACTGCATATTTATAGGTCTCCTGATTTTTCTTTGCCTTACTGACAATTTTCTCTATCGCTTTTGTAAGGGTATCAGCCTGTTGAACATAAAGCTTGTCAAGATATTCGTTGATTTTATCGCGGTAAATAGGTTTCGGCATCTGAAGGAATGCATCGTCAGCCAAGTCCAAATGATCAAAGAAATGCTCTCGATACCACCTTAGCTGAAAGGTACTGTCGATGGAGCCATCAGCTTTTTTTGGCGGATCCGGTACCGCTATGGGCTGATTGGCTTTCAAAATTCGGGCGGTCAGTGTCGTGGGATATTTTTTGATCAGCTCGGACTGATAAGCGACGACACTTTCATTTATTTTCGAATAGGCTTTTCGTGCTTCCGTTTTTTTGTCTTCTGACAACGTGCTATCCTGAATGATCTTAGTGTATGGCTCCGCTTCCAGATAGCGCTCCTTGTTGAAGATCATATTTTCGAAGAATAGTTTGTTATCATCATCTCCCGTTACACGCATGTTTTGAATGTATTCGCTTCGATCTGTAGCCATGGAAAAATTTTGATCATGTCCCATGACAATATCGAATTGTTTGTTCTTGCCCAGCACCAAAAAATAAACACCTTGTCGTAAAGTGGTCTTTCCCTCAAAAGTAAATTCACCAACACCGTTAACCTGGGCAGTATCTTTTATGTAGGTAGCCTCGCCGTAAAAATGACCCAGGTAAACAACGGTATCTTTTAAGCCGTTGATTTTAAATTGAAGCTTGTATCCCGGTTGCCCTATTGACCACGAGGAAATCAAAAGACATGACGCAAAAAATAATAGCCGCATACAGTTTTAGTTTCAAATAACAAAATTGAACAAATTATTCATGTGGTTCAATGGCAATTAACAGACCAAAAAGTACATTGGTAGAGGACAAGCCAAAATAAGGTCAAAAGTTTTTTATATAAGATTCGACTTTCATTCAACAAAGCTCTAAACTTGGCCTTTTAAAGGTCATTACCAATGTCTTTAAGGCTTAAGAATTTGACAAAGATTTACGGCGCACAAAAAGCGGTCAATGATATTTCATTCGAGATAGAGAAGGGTGAAATTGTGGGATTTCTAGGGCCGAATGGTGCGGGCAAGTCGACGACCATGAAAATAGCGACTTGTTACCTACCTCCAACTTCAGGGGAAGTATGGGTAGGTGGCTTTAATGTTGTTGATAGGCCAATGGAAGTCAAACAAATTACAGGCTATCTCCCGGAACACAACCCACTGTACCTCGACTTATACGTGCATGAATACCTGGGCTTTGTTGGGAAATTATACGGACTTCGAGGTCAAAGACTAAACGATCGCGTAAAGGAGATCATTGACCTTTGTGGATTGGGGCCAGAACAGAATAAAAAAATAGAAGCATTATCCAAAGGCTACCGCCAACGGGTAGGCTTAGCGCAGGCCTTAATTCACGATCCGGAAATTTTGATCCTCGATGAGCCGACGTCAGGGTTAGATCCGAATCAATTGGTGGAAATTCGAAAACTCATCAAAACCATCAGCCAGCAAAAGACCGTTGTTTTCTCCACGCACATTATGCAAGAGGTTCAGGCACTATGCGATCGGGTGATTGTGATCAACAAAGGGGAAATTGTTGCCGATGATAAACTTGAGCGTATTTTACAAACGCAGGGTAATACGGTTGTCATTGTTGTTCAGTTCGAGGGGGATGTAAATCTTGATCAGCTAAAGTTACTTCCTGGTGTCAGAGAAGTCGAGGTGCTGGAGGACTTCAAGTACAAAGTATTATCGGAAGGAAACATCGATCTGCGTCCAGAGATATTCCGGTTCGCAGCGGACAACAATCTTTCCCTCATTGGACTAAAGCAGGAAGAAAATTCCCTGGAAAATATTTTCCGTGATTTGACTCTTGCGCAGAATACTGAGAAAGAAAATTAAATTTGCACCTTTATTTTTGCAGCAGCCGCGTGTATAAAAAAGATTGCAGTCATTTTGTGATAACGATTCGTACTTCGTACCTCGTCCTTCGTACCTTGTCCCTCGTACCTCGTACCTTGTAAGTCCTATGGTCCAAATCTTTTTTAAAGAGTTCAATGGCTTTCTAAATTCCCTCATCGCATACATTGTCATAGGTGTTTTTCTTACGGCGATTGGGCTTTTAATGTGGGTCTTTCCAGACACTTCTGTTTTGGATTATGGCTATGCGGACATGGATACCTTGTTTCTGTTAGGTCCGTATGTGTTTATTTTTTTAGTGCCGGCCATCACCATGAGAAGTTTTGCAGAGGAGAAAAAAGCAGGGACGATTGAACTACTATTAACAAAGCCCGTCGATGACTGGGATATTATCATGGGCAAATTTTTGGCAAATTTTTTCCTGGTCCTGTTTGCCTTGGTACCTACGGTGTTGTATTATTTTTCGATTTCAGCGTTGGGAAATCCACCTGGTAACATTGATACTCCGGGTGTTATCGGATCCTATATTGGGATCGCTTTTTTGGCGGCAGTTTTTTGTTCAATCGGTATTCTCGCCTCGAGTGTTACGCCTAACCAGATCGTGGCTTTTATTCTTGCGGCGTTTTTATGTTTTCTTACCTATTTGGGTTTTGATTCAATATCGTCGCTGGAGGTATGGACTACTCATTCACTGCTTATTAAACAATTAGGTATCCTGTATCATTATGATTCAATGAGAAAAGGCTTGGTGGATACACGCGATGTGGTTTATTTTTTGAGCGTTATGTTTCTCATGTTATCTATTACCAAATTAATCCTGAGCAGCAGACAATGGTAGACTGGAAAAACAGAAAGCTCGGAGATATTTTAACGTTCGCGAACGGCTTTGTATTTATTTTGTTGATCAACCTATTGGTTGGACTAAAATTTTATCGTGTCGATCTTACCGAAGAGAAACGTTATAGCATTAAGCCTGAGACACGGGCTACTCTTGAAGGCCTTGACGACGAAATTCATGTAGAGGTTTTTTTGGAAGGAAAACTGAACGCCAGCTTTCAACGCTTTCAGAAAGCCATTTTGGAAACACTGGAAGAATTCCGAATTTATTCTAAGAATAAAATCAGCTATTCAATCTCCGACCCTACTGCCGCAAAAAGTGAAAATGCGAGAAATGAATTTATGGCAGATCTTGCCAGGCGAGGTATTCAACCGACCAATATTATCGATACGCGGGATGGTCAGCGCGAGGAAAAAATAATTTTCCCTGGCGTCATCGTTTCATATGAAGGTGCCGAGAAGGGCGTTATGCTTTTAAAAGGCAACAAGGCCGGAACACCGGAACAAGAAATTAATCAGTCCATTGAAGGTATTGAGTACGAAATCATCAGTGCTATTTACAGTTTGGTAAATGAAGATCGAAAACAGATTGGTTTTGTTTCGGGTCATGGGGAGTTGGATTCGTTGCAAAGTTTTAGCTTAAGAACCGATCTGTCCGAGGTATACGATGTGTTCGATACAAAACTATCTTCTCAAAACGAATTGAAGCGGTTTGATCTTTTGATTGTAGCAAAACCCACGAAACGTTTTTCTGAACCAGATAAATATTTGATGGATCAATATGTAATGCAGGGAGGAAAAATATTTTTCCTCGTTGACAAAGTCGATGCTTCCATGGACAGTGCTGCGCGTGATGATTATTTCGCTGGCCCCAACGATTTGAATCTCGATGATCAGTTTTTTAAATATGGCGTTCGTATAAATCCAGATCTTGTTCAAGACCGTCGATCAGGCATGTATCCCGTAATTACTGGGGAGGTAGGTGGAAGACCCCGAATGCAATTGATAGAGTGGCCGTTTTTTCCGCTCATTGGTGAATTTGCAAATCATCCGATCACAAGAAATCTCGACGCGATCTTGACGAGGTTTTGCAATAGCATTGATACTGTCAAGGCGAGTGGCGTGCAAAAAACACCACTTCTGATGAGTTCCCCTTATTCCAGAAAAATCGCGACACCCGTGCACATTAATGTTAACGAGCTCAGAAAAAATTTACGGGATAGCGATTATTCGACCCGGAATATTTCCGTTGGAATTATCCTGGAAGGGAAGTTCACATCGCTTTATAAAAACCGGTTTCCGCCGACAGGATTTGAATCCTCCACAATAATTGAGGAAAGCAGTCCCACGAAACTTATTATCATTGCCGATGGAGACGTGGCACGCAACGATGTGAACCCACGCAACAATCAACCTCAGCCCCTAGGTTTTGACCCGATGACAAAGACAACCTTTGCCAACAAGGATTTTTTATTGAATGCAGTGGCGTATCTCACACAAGAAGATGGCTTGATCCAGGTAAGGAACAAAGAAGTAAAAATTCGTCCGCTGGATAAAGTCAAATTGAAAGAAGGCCGGCTCAAGTGGCAGGTGTTGAATGTCGCAGTGCCATTGGTTTTGCTTATCTGTTACGGCGTTCTTAGGTTTTATTTACGAAAACGCAGATTTGCAAATTTCTGATATGCAGGAAAGAAAAAATAAACGATTGGCAATTCTTCTTTGTGCGTTATGTTGCATGACAGCCATCGTCTATTATTTAAGTATAACCGATGGCGCCGTGGAGATCGATAAAAACTTATTTAAAAGTTATGACCTTAAAAGTATTAATGAGGTAATTCTCGAATCTCAAAAAGGAAAGGTTCAACTTAAATTCAATGGAGCAAAATGGGAGGTCAACGACAAGTTTGATGCAGACGCCTCCATGATTGAGGTTTTATTTGCTACCCTTCAGCAAGCTGAGCCAAAAAGACCTTTGGCAACTTCCATTCAGGATTCAGTTTGCAATGCACTCAGGCAAAATGGTGTTAAGGTCTCGGTTATCGCATCTGGCAACGCCGAATCGATATTTTATGCTGGCGGGAATACTCAAAAAACGCAAACCTATTTTTGTGCCGGGGACGCCGAACAGAAATCCTATCTTGTTACTATTCCGGGTTACCGTGTTTATGCAGCAGGAATATTTGAATTGGGGGAAAAGGATTGGAAAAACAAATATGTATTTGGTTTCAACTGGAGAAATTTTCAACGCCTGGAAACAACGTTTCCGCAAAAAGCGGCGGATAATTTTAACATCGCCTTACAGGACAATTTCTTTGCCGTTGATGGACTATTATCCGTGGATACCGCCAAACTAAATGATTTTTTGGATGACGTTTCATTGCTTACCGTAGATGAATATGTCGACACGGTTATGTTTGAGTCCCCGAAGCCATCACCGGTCATGGTTTTGACCGTAAAGGATATTGGCCAGCGGGTTTACACATTGGAATTATACAGTCCCTCAAAAAATAGTGGACAAATGGTGCCGGGATTAATAAATGGTGGCGAATGGGCGCTTTTTGATCCTCGCAAAATTCAAAATGTATTTAAGCCGAAGGCGTTTTTTGGAAAATAGTGAAGCCCGAAAATGAGGGGTTTTGAGTTTTTTTTGCCCGGTTTTATTATTCGGTTTTCTTTATAACTTTACCTCGCTTAAATGCAACCACTATCTTCCCATGAAGTTTATTGTCAACTCTGCTTACTTGCTTAAGCAACTATCTAATATTAATGGTGTAATCACTACCAATCCAGTAGTTCCCATTTTAGAAAATTTCCTTTTTGAACTTGAAAAGGGAGCTTTAACTGTTACTGCCTCAGACCTTCAGACTTCGATGATCACCGAATTACAGGTAGAATCGAAAGAGAAGGGTAGCATTGCTGTTCCCGCAAGAATTCTACTGGATACCCTTAAAAATTTACCGGAGCAGCCGGTAACTTTTTCAATTGATGAATCAACCTATAGCATCGAAATAATTTCCGACAACGGACGCTATAAATTGTCCGGCGAAAACGCCACGGATTTTCCGAAAGTTCCATCGGTCTCAAACGACTTTACAGCCGAAATTTCAACTGAGGTTTTAGCCCGCGCCATAAACAACACCATTTTTGCTACCAGCAACGACGAACTTCGTCCGGCCATGACAGGAGTATTTGTAAATCTGGGTGATAAAAATTCAACTTTCGTTGCTACTGATGGTCATCGTTTAGTCCGTTATAGACGTGCGGATGTGAAATCGGACAACGGTAATTCGATTATTATTCCGCGCAAAGCGTTAAATCTTTTAAAGGCAACTCTTCCTGCAGAAAATACGGAAGTGAGCCTCAATTTCAATATGTCAAACGCTTATTTCAAGTTTGGTAACATAAAAATGATATGCAGGCTGATTGATGAGCGTTTCCCGGATTACGACAATGTAATTCCCACCCAAAATAACATTCAGATGTCCATTGAGCGAACTGATCTCTTGGGAGCACTAAAACGAATTTCTATTTACGCCAATAAAACAACCCATCAGGTCCGTCTAAAAATAACGGGTAGCGAACTCCAGATTTCTGCGGAAGATCTCGATTTCTCCAACGAAGCAAACGAAAGACTATCCTGCGAGCACGATGGTGAAGATATTGAGATTGGTTTCAACGCCAAATTCCTGATCGAAATGCTAACCAACATGGACTCGGATAAAATTAAACTCACGATGTCAGCGCCAAACAAAGCCGGCGTGATTCTGCCAGCTGAAAAGGATATGAGCGAAGACATCCTGATGCTGGTGATGCCGGTGATGTTGAACCAGTACGTTTAGCGAATTCTTTTACGCTTTTTTTGAGGTACTCCAGGCTAGCCTGTTTTGCAACAGGTAGCGCTTTTTGTTTGTGCTTATTGCGGAAGTGTTTTTTGGACAAGCCCTGTCTCTGAATCTGTGCCAAGCATCGCACCGAAGTACAGCCCTTGGGTTGCATCATTGGTTTTAAAGTGCGCCGCGTTTTCCCAACTCAATGACTTCCATATTTTCAATTTTATGATCGTGGATATCAAACCGCACGATCGTTTTTATGGAATGAAAACCTTGATTTCCTGCCGCGCCGGGATTCAGGTAAAGCATGTTGTTGAAGTTTAAGTCGCGTTTAATTCGAAGGATATGAGAATGGCCGCAAATGAAGACATTGGGAACATTTTCCTTCAGCATTTTTTTAATCCGCGGATTGTAGCCGGGCGGTACGCCTCCAATATGGGTCATCCAAATGTTAACCTCTTCACACTTGAAAAATAGATCTTCAGGATATCTTGTTTGGAGGGTTTTGTCATCAATGTTGCCATACACGGCTTTGAAAGGCTTGAATTTCTCCAATGCATCGGCGACCGCTGAACTTCCAATATCACCTGCATGCCATAGTTCATCGCGATCTTTAAAGTGATCGAAAATTTTTGGATCCAGGTACCCATGTGTATCGGAAAGGAGGCCAATTTTTAACATATTTCCGTTTACTAAATATTAAAATATCATTGTCAAAATTGCCAATTTCCATGGTTACAGCCTCAAACTCTAAGGAATAAACAGAATGGTTGTCCAAAATCCCTAACGGTTATATATAATGCGAACGCTTCCTCTTTTCCTTTTCCTTTCATTCTTTTTTATTAATTCATTAGTGATCGCGCAAGGCCATGGCTTTCCTTACGGCCAGGCTACCTATCGTGAATTAGACATGAAAATTTACGAACCCGATACTTCGGCTGTAGCGCTCATGTTGGATGAGTTTGGCGAAGCCTATTTCGACAACAATAACGATCATAATCTATTGTTTGAATATCACGCCAGGATCAAAATTCTAAAAAAAGGTGGCGTATCATATGGAACCTTTGAAATTCCGCTTCGAAAATCGGATGGTCGCACCGAAAAGATTGTATCGATCAAAGCTTCGTCCTTCAACATTGAAAATGGTTCGATGCGTGAAACCAAACTAGACCCTAAAAATGTCTTTTTGGAAAATCAATCTAAATACTATGATGCGAAAAAATTCGCGATACCCAATGTTAAAGAGGGAAGCGTGATCGAAGTTTTTTATACACTGGAGTCTCCCTTCGTCTTTCAATTCCGTTCCTGGGAATTCCAGTCCGACATTCCTAAACTACAAAGTGAATATTGGGCCTTGATTCCCGGAAACTACTTATATAATGTGTCATTGAGAGGATTTTTGAAACTCACCAAAAATGAGAGTGAGCTAGTGAGGTCGTGCTTTCTGACCGCCGATTGTTCGCGTTTAAAATATGCGATCAAAAATATTCCGGCATTTAAGGAAGAGGAGTTTATGACGGCGAAGTCAAATTTTATATCCGCTATCAATTTTGAACTTTCTCAGATCAATTACTTTGATGGCCGTAAGGACAAAATCACCAAAGAATGGAAGGATGCAGATGAAGAATTAAGACAAAATTCCCAGTTTGGGTTACAGATCAAAAGGGGTAAGGATATTGTTGACGAACATGTTGAGCAACTCATTGCCGGGGAAACCGACATGCTCGTAAAGGCAAAAAAGATTTATGATTTTATTAAAGGTTGGTATAAATGGAATGATGTGTATGGAGAATACAGCGAGTTCGGAATTAAAAAATCATTTGAATCCAAAACTGGGAATGTCGGTGATATCAATCTTTCCCTCATTGCTGCCTTGAAATATGCAGAAGTTCCGGTCGAACCAATGCTGCTGTCAACACGGAAAAATGGATTGGTAACGGATGTTTATCCGGTGTTAAGCGATTTTAATTATGTCGTAGCCAAGGTTACAATTAATGATAAAGTTTACCTGGTGGATGCCACAGACGATTTTCATCCCTTCGGGCTGCTTCCAGAGCGATGCCTCAACGGAAGAGGTCGTGTAATCGGTGATAAGGAATCCTATTGGTTTGATTTAAAACCTACTGATAAAGAGAAAACCACCACCATGCTCACCCTTGTGCTGGGTGACGACGGCGTAATGAAAGGATCAATTCATTATTTATTTGCAGGTTACAAAGCAGTCAGAGAGCGAAAAAAAATATATGGATTCAGTAGCCAACAAGAATTCATTGACGATTTCAAAAATAAAAATCAGGATCTTAATATCACCGATTTTAAAATTGAGAATGCTGATGACATCACCAAGCCATTGATTTTTAGACTGACGTGTGGCTTTTGGAGACGGTATCTACACCGGTGACAATTTTCTGTTCAACCCCTTTATCACTGAACAATGGCAAAGAAATCCATTTAAGTCTTCCGAGAGGTTATACCCCGTTGACTTTGGTGCACCGCTCGAAGAAATTACGATCCTTACATTGGACTATCCACCGGGATATGAAATCGATGAGCTACCCAATAAGGTGGGTCTGAGTCTTCCCCAAAATGGAGGCCGGTTCATATTTGAAATTCAAAACGCTATGAATAAGTTGTCCGTGAACAATTCTTTACTGATCGCAAAACCTGTTTTTACCTCGAATGAGTATCATTACCTCAAAGAATTATTCAATAATGTGCTCGCGGTACAGCGGACGGAGTTGGTTTTCAAGAAGAAAAAATAAAATTTACTACCTTTAATCGGTAATCAACGGCTTTGGTCGATTTATTATGGCGTTGGAACAGTTAAACTTTAACTGTGTTTATAGGGTAGAGTAATTTTATTTGTTTTACTAAAAATACTTTGATATGAGAATGCTTTTTGTTCTGTTGGTTTGCTTGCTGGCTTTTCACGTTTCTTTTTCTCAAGCTGAGCCTGAGCTCAAGGAGAATCCTTCATTGCATGAGAGATTCTTGTATATGAAATCCAGATCTCAGTCTTATGGTGCCTACAAGGTGGTAAAGGAGTCAGTGCTAGACGGTGTGTGGAAAATCGCGCAGGATACCATTGCCGCCAAAGAAGCCTCTATTAAACAAATCCAAGCAAACACAAACAAGCTAAAAGGTGAATTGAACCAATCGCTTGAGACCGTCAAAGCCAAGGAAAAATCCATGGAAGAGATTACGCACGCCAGCACGCATATCAACGTTATTGGAATTGATTTCAACAAAGGCACTTTTATCACTACGGTGGCCGTGATTGTTGCGGGATTGTTGGTGATGTTAGGGCTATTGATCGGTAGAATGAAACTGCAAAGCAATTCTCTTAGCGAGCGGAACCTGGCCGTAAGTGCATTGACCCACGAGTTTGAAGAATACAAGCAACGCGCAATGGAAAGACAAACGAAACTGTCGCGAGAACTGCAGGATGAGCGCAATAAGCTTCATTCGCGAAATCCCTAAAGCAACCTTAAAAAAATAGTAAAGGGCATTCCATTCGGAATGCCTTTTATTTTAATGAATCAGCCATTGTCAATTCTTTATGCCCTCAATTTTTACCACGGAGCGAGAGTCACGGAGAAATCACGAAATCTTTCCTACGAAGAACGATCGACCCACGGCTTGCGTCTTGCGGCCTCTGTCGAGATTTGCCGGGTAGTTTTGCAAGTGCAGTTAACACAATTTTGTTGCCTATCTTTGCTCTCTGCGTTAAATTTCGGCATGCTGTGTTTTTTGCTATTTCGGAGATCATTTTCTGCGATCCCCATCAAAGAGGCATTAAATGCCCCGTAAACAAAGTTTTCGGGGAAAGCTTTAACTTTAGTTGTAACCTTTCTAAAAAGCTTCAGTTTCCCATCTTGAAAATATCGACGCATTTGGAAGCACTTTCGGACAATGCCTTGATGATCAAGGTAAGAGATGGCCATCTTGACACTCTGGGCTTGCTGTTCGCACGCTACAAGAAACCCTTGTTTGGTTTCTTTTACGGGATGAATAAGGATGCTGAATTATGCGAAGATTTAGTTCAAAATGTTTTTTACCGGATCTTAAAATATCGATACCTGTTTCGCGGAGATGGTGATTTTAGAACGTGGATGTTTCACATCGCACGCAATGTGAATCACGATAACTTCCGAAAAAATAAATTGAGATTCAAAGATTCTATTGAGGATTGGCAAGAGCGATTAGGCTCAGAGGAAAACAGGGCCACTGAATTTCAAAGAGACGAAGAACTTCAGTTACTATCAATGGCCATGGATAGACTGCCTGAGGACAAACGGGAAATCCTCTTGCTGAGTAAATATCAGGATAAAAAATATAAAGAGATCGGAGAGATATTGGGTTGTTCCGAAGGCGCCGTGAAGGTGAAAGTCTTTCGAGCCCTGCAGGAATTAAAGTCGGTATACGCAGAATTAGAAAAACATAATTAATCATGGAGGCGGAAAAAATTCAACATTTGCTCTTCAAATACAATGCTGGAGATGCCGGTCCTGGTGAAATAAAGGAAATTGAAAACCTTATCGAGCAGGGAACCATTCAGCTGGACGACATTGAAGGGTTTGGAAAAATATCAGATCAGATCGTGGCTATCGAAACTCCTGATCCTTCGCGATCGCTCGATGAAAAGTTTCATCAAATGATGAAGCAGGAGAGGGGAATCGACAAAAAACCAATCTGGAAAAACTTTTTCACCTCAATGGATTTTGTGCCTCGGCTTGCCTTTGCATCCCTGACTTTATTGGTTGGACTGGCGGTTGGTTACATCTTGCGATCGCCTGCAAAACAAAGATGAACAAATTGCTGAGATGGGCCAGGAGATCCACGACCTGAAGGAGATGATGATGTTATCGTTATTGGAAAAAGAATCTGCAACGGATCGCCTGAAAGCTGTCAGCCTGACGGAGCAAATGGATCAGGCAAGTAAACAGGTAACAAGTGCTTTACTTCAAACCCTTAATAACGACGAAAATGTAAGTGTACGTCTAGCTGCGTTGGATGCGCTCAGGCCATACAGCAAGGACGGTCAAATACGTGAAGCATTAGTCCGATCGATCGCACAACAAAAGTCACCATTAGTTCAAGTTGCATTGGCAGAATTGATGGCGGAGCTGCAAGAAAAAGGCGCCATCGATGCGTTTAAGAGCATTCTTGAGGATGGAGAAACGCCTTCCGATATAAAGAAAAAAATACGAGAGAATATTCAGGAGATTTAACATCTCGTTAGCATTCAAATATTAAAAAATATGAAACCAAAATTATGGATAGGACTTGTCATGGGAATTTCTTCCCAACTCATGGCCCAAACGCATACAGAGAAGATTGTTAAAGAATTCACATTCGAAAAAAAAGGTGTACAGAATGCGCTGATGATTGCCAATATCAACGGTCACATCAAGGTGGAAGCTTATGATGGCGATAAAATTCAAGTCGAAGTGACAAAAACCATTCAGGGTAAAACACAAGAACGTCTTGAGACTGGAAAGACAGAAATTCAGCTGGGCGTGGTTGATCTTGCGGATACCATTATTCTATATGTTAATAGTCCTTGCAATCACTTTGAAAAAAGTAATCCCAGATCGCAGCATTCACATATGGGGACTAAATGGGGTTACGCATGGGACCAACGCGGAAGGTCTTGCCACGAAATCTATGACTATTCAATGGATTTTAAAGTAAAAATTCCCGCATCGGTGAACTTGCTGGTGAGTACGATTAATAACGGCGATATCGTCATTGAAAATGTAAAAAGTCCCGTAAAAGCGAATAATATCAACGGTAGTATTCGTCTCCAAAACCTAATGCGAGAAGCTGAAGCAACCACGATCAACGGCGACGTAGACGTTGAGTATGTTCAGAATCCGCAACGGAACTGCCGGTTCTACACGTTGAACGGCGACATCAATGCCTTATTTCAAAAAGGGCTAGCAGCAAGCATCGGTTTTCAGAGCTTTAATGGCAGCCTCTATACGAACATCGATCGAGTTGAGCTCCTTCCTGCCGTGGTGGAAAAAGAGCAAGATGACAAAGGAATAAAATATAAAGTCAACGATAACCAATTTAAAATAGGATCTGGAGGTGCATACCTCGATTTCGAAACCTTCAATGGCAATGTTTACGTGAAAGAAAAACTTAATTGAAATGCAATGGAACGACGAAACAACAAACTTCAACACCTAGAACCTCAACACCTAGAACTTTAAACACATAGAACTTCAACACATAACGAACATGAAAAAGTATATTCTAATACACGCAATTATTCTCATCACGATTGGGTTGTCCTTAATTGCATCCTCTGCAGTCGGACAAGACAAAAATGAATTTTCCGTACCCTTGAGTGACCCAGCGAAACGCGGAAAAATCAAGGCTACAATAAACAATGGTTCAATTACTATAAAAGGAACGGCGCGAAAAGACGTACTGGTAAAATATTCTGCCGATGAAAGGGATGAGATGATGACGACGATGATGATGATAACGACAACGACGATACGAAGGATGGACTTCGAAGAATCGGCGGCGGCGGCATGGATATGGAAGTAACAGAAACTGGCAATACTGTGTCTGTGCAATCCGGTTCATGGAATAATAGGTTGCACATTGAAATCGAAGTTCCATCCGGAATGGATGTTGAAGCAAAGACCCACAATGGTGGCGATTTGATGGTTACCAATATTCAAGGTGAACTGGAGCTTACCAATCACAACGGTGAGATTACTGCCCTTAACATTTCTGGTGCAGTTATAGCCACCACCTACAACGGTGAAATAAAAATAACTTTTGACAAAGTAAAGGAAGCCACACCAATGTCATACACCACTTACAACGGCGATGTCGATATCACATTCCCGGCTACTATGAAAGGCACCCTGAAAATGAAAACAGAGCGGGGCGACATCTATTCAGACTTTGATGTGGCCTTTACGAACACTGGTCCGGTCCAGAAGAAAGATACCAAAGGCGGGGTTTACAAAGTAGTCATCGACGAATGGAAGCGGGGAGACATCAATGGAGGAGGTCCAGAGATAACGCTCCGTAATTACAATGGTGATATTTTCGTCCGAAGAAAAAAGTAGGGTTAATAATTAAAAAAACACCGGGCCTTCCTGGTGTTTTTTTTTTGAAGGCAATCAGTCGCGACTAATTTGGAACTCCACTCTTCGATTTAACTTGCGTTCATCCTCAGACTTTTCTTTTACAATCGGCTTGGAACTTCCGTATCCGTGCGCTTCAATTCGCGACGAAGCAATCTTAAACTGATAAATCAAATAAGCTTTTATAGCGTCTGCACGCGCCTGTGACAATCGTAAGTTAGAATCTTCATTGCCTTGTGAGTCCGTGTGCCCGGAAATTTCCAGTTTGAATTTAGGGTGGTCAATCAAAAAATCGGCGAGCTTGTCAAGATCCTGATGCATGGCGTGAAGAATGTCGGCCTTTCCGTTTTCAAATTCCAGTGATTTAAAAGCGATTTTGTTTTCGATAGGTTCAGCTTCACGATTCATCTCTGTATCTCCATCCATGAAAAACAGTTCTTCGATCCGGAAAAAATCATCACCCTGAATGATCAGCAAATATTTTCTTTTGTTGATCAGGCTAAAATCGAAAGAGCCGTCTTCGCGGAGAAATTTGGGCGCCACTTCAACGCCTTTGTCGAGGTCAATGACGGACACAATTCCTTTAAAAGGTTTTTTTGTTTCTGAATTTATCAATGATCCCTTCAGCTTTGCAGTGGCTTCAGGCTGTGCTTCCATCGGAACGGGAAAAGAATGGAGATCAAGATTCTCTATTTCGTTTTCAGATGACCGTGCGTAATAAAGATAATTGGATTCGGAATCAATCGTAAAATAATATTCACTACCCTGGCCGTTAACGAGAGGTCCTACATTTTTTGGCTCATTCCAGGTTTGATTGCTTTTGTACACTTTGTAAATATCGAAGTCACCAAACGTTAAGGGCTGTCCGTTGGAACTAAAATACAAGACGTTAAATTTATGATGAAAGAAAGGGCTGACTTCCGCGCCGCGTGTGTTAATAATCGGCCCCATATTCAATGCCTTCTGCCATGCACCATTCTCATTCTTGATAGAATAATAAATATCGGAGTATCCAAATCCTCCGATACGGTCGGAAGCAAAGAAAAGCGTATCGCCCGAATGCGAAAGAGAGGGATGCGAATCCCATCCATGTGTGTTTATGTTCTGGCCTAAATTTCGAACATTTCCCCATGTGCTATCCGCACGAAGGTCAGCGACGAATATGTCACAATTTCCATACGAGTCTGGAGAATTACACCGTGCAAAGTAAAGTTGCTTTCCATCTTTGCTCAAACATCCTGATCCTTCGTTGTATCTTGAATTGATGTTTTTCAATTCTTCGGCAAAGCCCCACAGTGTGTCAAACTTTAGGGAATAAAATAAATCTTCGTTGTACGATTTATTCATCGGATCAGACATGTGAATTTCTTTTGGAGGTAAAAAGTAAAACGTTATCAACGTTACCTATTGTTGCGCCGTAATCAGCTTTCGCTGAGTTGATCGCCTCGCCCATGTTTAACAGTACGCCTTGTGGCGGTCTAAGCGTATCAATCTCTTTACGGTAGTCGACCAATTCATAATATTGTGCTAATGGAACATAAAGATCGGATTCATTTTTTATGAGCGTATCGAACTCACTTTTCACTTGTTTGCCATCAATAGTTTGTGGTAAATGTTTCAAAACCAGTTTATAAAGTAGCACCGCCTCTCCCGGAGGGCCAAGTTTTTGCGACAGCCTTGCGAAATTCCACAGCAGTTGAGCATCCCTGGAAAAATTTTCTGGACCGAAATTTTTGACGTATGCTTTTAGTTCTGCGTACTCTTCTTCAAAATCACCCGCCGGGCCCAACATTTTTATTCGTTGTAACTTTGCCTCGTCGCGGTAATACTTAATTTTATTTGTGTTTGGAAAAACAAAAATGTCAGATTGACTGTAGCTTGTCAGGCTATCATTCAACTGTACCACGCCGTTCTTTTTAAAATTTCTTTTTGGCTTTTGAGCCCGTGACGGAGTGTGTATCAGCAGCCAAAAGGCTGAGATTAAGATTAAAAAATAGGGTTTCACTGAACCATTATTTGGTAAAAATAATGCCAAGTAGATAAAGTTGATACAAATTTGTTTCTTTTACAACTTCCTTGGCACTACTATTGTCATTAGCACGGCAGGCGCCCATTATAGACGATTAAGTAAGGTTGTGTCAGTTTGACACTATGTATATGTTTAAGACGAAACCCATCCAACTCGTGCAGGAAGATTCAGAAGACCTTATTCAACTGATAAATCCAGAACAAGATTCCGATTTAAAACCTGAAGATTTACCCGGTGAGCTTTCTATACTCCCGATCAAAAATACCGTTTTATTTCCCGGAGTTGTAATCCCCATTACCGTAGGCAGACAAAAGTCAATTAAATTGGTTAAGAAAGCCTATCAGGGAAATAGAATTATCGGCGTTGTAGCGCAAAAAAATCCCAACGCTGAAGAGCCCACACTGGAAGATTTATATAGAACAGGCACAGTTGCGAGAATTATCAAAATGCTTGTTTTGCCTGATGGTAATACTACGATTATCATTCAGGGAAAGAATCGTTTTTTGATTAAGGAATTTATACAGGAGGAGCCGTACCTGACCGCTCGGATCGAATTGCAGCAGGAACCTTTGGTAAACGCGAATAGCAAGGAAGCAAAAGCGCTGGTTCAGTCTCTCAAAGACGCCGCTACCAAAATTCTAAAGCTGAACCCTGAAATCCCCATTGAAGCACAGGTTGCGCTGGATAATATTTCCAGCATGTCCTTCCTGGTGAATTTCCTTTCTTCCAATCTGAATGTTGAAGTAGCCGACAAACAAAAAATTCTTGAGACTCAAAATATTATCGACAGAAGTACCCTGTTGTTGCAGTACATGTTGAAAGATATCCAGATGCTGGAAATTAAACATGAAATACAACGGAAGGTACATACGGATATTGACCAGCAGCAACGTGATTATTTTTTACGACAACAAATAAAAGTTCTGCAAGATGAATTGGGTTTTGACGGACCCGATAAGGAAGTTGAAAAACTTCGTAAGCGCGCAGAAAATAAAAAATGGCCGAAACCTGCGGCCGACCACTTCAACAAGGAGCTGGATAAACTTTTAAGAATTAATCCTATGGCTGCTGAATATCCGGTTGCCATGAACTATGTTGAGTTCATGCTGGATTTGCCGTGGGCGGAATATACCGTTGATGATTTTGACTTGAAGCGCGCAAAAAAAATATTGGATCACGATCATTTTGGTTTGACAAAAGTAAAGACCAGGATATTGGAATACCTGGCAGTGCTCAAACTCAAAAATGACATGAAGGGTCCGATTCTTTGTCTTTATGGACCGCCGGGGGTGGGCAAGACCTCCCTGGGCCGTTCGATTGCCAAAGCGCTTCAACGCAAGTACGTCCGTATGTCATTGGGTGGCGTGCATGATGAAGCAGAAATAAGAGGGCATCGGAAAACCTATGTAGGAGCCATGCCCGGGAAAATTTTGCAGAACATAAAAAAATCCCAATCGTCCAATCCGGTTTTTATTTTGGATGAGATTGATAAAATAAAATCTGATTTTCGCGGCGATCCTTCCTCGGCAATGTTGGAAGTTCTCGACCCGGAGCAGAACAATGCCTTCGGCGACAACTATCTCGAGGTGGAGTATGATTTATCGAAGGTTCTCTTTATTGCTACGGCCAACACGCTCGATACCATTCATCCGGCGTTGCGCGATAGAATGGAAATCATAGAAGTTACCGGGTACACACAAGAGGAGAAAATTGAAATTGCCGTCAAACATTTGGTCCCTAAACAACTTAAAGAGCATGGTCTAAAAGCATCTCAGGTAAAAATTACCAAGGCAGCGATTGCCAAGTTGATTAATAGTTATACACGTGAGTCGGGTGTAAGAAACCTGGAACGAAAGATTGGAACGCTCGTCCGGAGTATTGCAAAGTCAGTTGCTTTGGAAGAACCATTTGATGCGAGCGTTACCGAAGAGACTGTACGCAAAGTTCTGGGTGCGGAAATATTCGATGATGAACTGTATCAGGGGAATGAAATTGCCGGCGTAGTGACCGGATTAGCCTGGACCCAGGTAGGCGGGGAAATTTTGTTTGTGGAATCCAGCCTGAGTCGCGGAAAAGGTGCGCTTACTATTTCCGGGCAACTAGGCGATGTGATGAAGGAATCGGCCATGGCAGCTTTATCTTATTTGAAATCAAATGCTGAATCACTTGGTATTGATTACAGGGTCTTTCAACAATATGATTTACACATCCATGTTCCTGCAGGCGCCGTTCCGAAGGATGGGCCCTCGGCAGGTATCACCATGTTCACTTCTTTAGCGTCTATTTACACGCAGCGTAAAATCAAGGCCAATGTGGCAATGACCGGAGAAATAACCTTGCGGGGAAAAGTTCTTCCCGTCGGTGGCATCAAGGAAAAAATTCTGGCGGCCAAACGCAGTGGCATAAAAGAAATCATTCTAAGTTCGAAAAATAAAAGGGACATAGATGAGATCGAAAAGCACTACATCAGGGGATTAGCCTTTCATTATGTCGACGTTGTCGATGAAGTTCTAAAAGTTGCGCTGATGAAAGACAAAGTAAAGCACCAAATGAAGTTCACTTTCTCCGAAGTCAAAGCGTCTGCGTGATTTCAGAGTTTTCAATGAAAACGTAAACCATAATTTGAAATTAATTTGCAGGCATTCTATATGGTGAATAAAGTCTTCATTAGCCTGCTTTGTATGATGACGACTACGGCGTATGCGCAGCTTGGCGGAAAAAAATCATTTGAATTTTTGAATGTTCCCAACAACGCCCGGTTGGCTGGTTTAGGTGGCGTAAATGTTTCTCTTGCGGATCGTGATATCAATTCCATGTTTTCCAATCCAACTTTAACGGGTGATACATTGGCGGGATTTGCATCGGTGAGTTATCAGTTTTATGTCGCCGATGTGGGTCAGACCAGCGCAGCTTACGCGCATAAATTCAAAAAAATAGGGACGTTGGCATTTGGCGTTCAATACCTTAATTATGGTCAGATCAAAAGTTATGACGCAACTGGAGCTGAAATTGGGATTATAAGTCGGGCGAATCGGCGCTTTTTGTCTCCAAGAGTCATCAAATTTCAAATTTTCGATTTGGTGCCACATTAAAGATGGCTTTTTCATCTATTGCAGGATATCGCGCAAATGCCATTATGATGGATATCGGCGGTTTGTTCGTTCATCCACAACAAGATTTTACAGTAGGACTGGCCATTAAAAACGTGGGTTTTGTGTTGTCCGATTATTCTGAAACCAGCAGCTCGCGTCTGCCATTTGATGTACGATTTGGGGCAACATTAAAACCAGAACACATGCCGCTGCGTTTCTCTTTAACAGCCTATAATTTGACTGACCGTTACGACCCTGAAGAATCCACAAATGGAGATGAGCCAGGAACCGTAACAAAAATATTCAGGCACATCAATTTTGGTGCTGAAGTGTTGATACATCGGAATGTTAATCTCATGGTGGGATATAATTATCTTGTACACCAGGAATTGAAATTGGAAAATGCTGGCGGTATCGCTGGAATTTCCTTTGGCTTTTCAGCGACGATACGCTCCTTTGAATTTGTATTCAGCCGCAGTGCATACATGGTCGGAAATGCAGGTTATACTTTTACTATTTCGAAGAACATTGAAACCTTATTATCAAGAGGATAAAATTTATGATAGATTCAAAATATTTAACGCCAAAGCAAATTGTTGAAGAATTAGATAAATATATAATTGGTCAATACGACGCCAAACGGAACGTAGCCATTGCGTTGAGGAACCGGTGGCGTAGAATGCATGTTAAATCGGACATTCAAGACGAAATTGTGCCGAACAACATTCTGATGATCGGAGCAACCGGCGTGGGTAAAACGGAGATCGCCCGTCGGCTTGCCAAAATTGCCGACGCTCCTTTTGTTAAAGTGGAGGCTTCAAAATTTACCGAAGTGGGATACGTAGGAAGGGACGTAGAAAGCATGGTTCGTGATTTAGTAGAGCAATCGGTTACATTGACCAAGGCAAGTAAAAAAGAAGCAGTTAAAGAAAAGGCTGCACAAGCCGTTGAAGATATTATTCTGGATGCGTTGATCCCTCCCTTACGTCAGCAACCGGTAAGAAGCGCCGGATTTTCGTCGACAGATCCAAACAATCAAGGTATTCCCGAAGGTGACGTGGAATTAAATGAACGGACCCGAAACCATTTCCGTGAAAAAATAAGAAACGGTGAAATGGAAGACCGGAAAATTGAGATCAACATTAAAGGTAGCAGCGGGGCAAATGTGGGCATGGTAGGCGCAGGTATGATGGACGAAGTGTCCATGATGAATTTGCAGGAAATGATCAATGGAATGATGCCAAAAAAGAGCAAAAAGAGAAAAGTATCGGTCGCTGAAGCGCGGAAAATTTTATTGGAAGAAGAAGCTTCAAAACTTATCGATATGGATGAGGTGAAAGAGGAAGCAATTCGCAGGGCAGAAGAAGCGGGCATTATTTTTATCGATGAAATTGACAAGATTGCAAGTGGTGGTAAGAAAGGGGGCGGTGGCCCGGATGTAAGCCGCGAAGGAGTACAGCGTGACTTGTTACCCATTGTTGAAGGAAGTGCCGTCAACACAAAATATGGGGTCATTAAAACGGATCACGTTTTATTCGTTGCTGCAGGAGCATTCCATATCTCAAAACCTTCCGACCTCATCCCGGAACTTCAGGGAAGATTTCCAATCCGTGTGGAGTTGGATAACCTCACCAAAGAAGATTTTATCAGAATTCTTAAAGAGCCAAAAAATGCATTGACCAAGCAATATTTGGCATTGTTTGAGGCAGAAGGTGTGAAAGTAATTTTTACAGACGAAGCCATTGACGAAATTGCCAACAGCGCGTTCACTATTAACGCTGAGCTCGAAAATATAGGGGCACGCCGGCTTCACACCGTAATGAGCAAATTGCTCAATGAATTTTTGTTTGATGTCCCCGACAAAATACCGCAGAACACAACCATTGAGGTGGATGCCGCGATGGTGAAAGAAAAACTAAGTGGCTTAATCAAAAACAGAGACCTGAGCGAATTTATTCTCTAATCAACCTAACACTAAACACGTAAACACCTAAACACGTAAGCACCAAGGCTTTTGGATAATCAAAAAATAACATTTTTGCCGACGCCCACGATACATCTTGCCAGGATTCGGCATCAAGATTAAAGGCCACTATACCACAGGTTGGAACATTATCGATATTGGTTTCTTCGGCTACCAATGTGTTTACAAAATCAGTCAGGCCTGGATTATGGCCAAATAACACTACGGTATTGTACTTATCTTTAATCGTGTGGATAACTGACAATATGGTGTCCTCGTCGGCATGATAAAGTTTTTGATCTGTTTTAATGTCTTTCTTGGGATAATTCAAAACCTCTGCGATACGCTTCGCTGTCGAAAGGGCTCGCTTCGCGGGACTGGTTAGCATCAGGTCAGGATGAATCTCTTTCTCCTTCAACCGTTTGCCCATACGGGGCGCGTCGCGTTTACCACGTTCGTTTAGGCCCCTTTCAAAATCAGATTGACTGGAGTCTTCCCAGCTTGACTTGGCGTGGCGTACGATGTAAAGGGATTTCATGTTAAAAAAAATATAATCTTTCCGAAAAGATAAGATGCACGTGCAATCGTAAAATAAATGTAATTCCAAAAAAATTTAAAATCTTATCTTAGCGACCAATGTCACAAAGAAAAAAGATCAGACGGAAGATACGGTATGCATTTGTTTACCTGTTCGTTAAATTTCTAATTTTCATTGGTAATGTGATTCCCAGGGTCCTCTGGTTAAAGTGTTGTGGTGTTTTAGGAAGACTGGCTTATATGCTTTCCGATAGAACACAAAAGCGGGTTGTAAAGCATCTTTCCATTGCATTTCCGGAAAAAACGCCACAAGCAGATCAAAAAGCTTTCCTGGCGGGTATTCGAATTTTTAGGCAAGAACGCCGGAGAAATGCTGCGCGCGACGCGTGTAAAAAACCAAGCTGATCTGCAGAAATTTATGATTACCCATGGATTCGAAAACTTTGAACGGGCGATTCAAAAAGGTAAGGGGGTGATATTTCTAACCTGTCACATGGGAGCCTTTGATTTGCAAATCGGTAACATGGCACTTCGTGGACTCCAGCCCAACATCATTGGCACTCCCCTGAAAGACGAGCGTTTGAATAAACTCTTATGGGAATACAGAAACAAATACGGGGCAATCGCTATTGAACGTGGAAAAGAAACCTTCCGATTGATCAAAGTTTTAAAGTCCGGTGGGTTTGTTGCCCTGCTGATCGATCAGGATACGAAAGTGAAAAGTAGGTTTGTAAATTTTTTTGGAAGGCCCGCCTCTACGCCCGTTGGCGCTACCGTGTTGGCAATGAAAACTGGGGCCATCGTCGTTCCAACCTATATTTATCTTGGAAGTGACTGGAAGCAGCACATGTATATTCTTCCGGAGATACCTGTTAGAATTTCGGGCGATGAAGAAGCGGACATGATTTACAATACGCAGGTATTTACAGATTTTATTGAAGACGCAATTCGGCAACATCCGGAGCAGTGGGTGTGGATGCACGAGAGATGGAAGACGAAGCAAGGGAGAGGAGATTGCTTGATCGATTTACGATTTTAGATTGACGATTTTAGATTTGGTAACAAGTCACGTGCGTGCGTCTTGAATGCATTTCACGCAAAGTAGCGCAAAGATTGAATTCACAAGGCCGCAAAATTCGTGGACTGTTTAGGTTTAGGGAAGATCGACCTTTGTGAAACTTTGTGTCTCGGAGTCTTTGTGGCATTGTCGCTATACATTTTAGATCGACGTCCTTAGCTGAAAAAATCTTCAACCTACCTAGGCGCATCATTTCTTAAAGATAAAATACACTGCAAGCACCAGGAATATGAAGCCGATCAAATGATTCCATCGAAAGGTTTCCGTCTTAAAAAAGACCAGTGAAAAAATAACGAATACAGCTAGCGTTATTACTTCCTGAATAACTTTTAATTCTACAACGAAAACGGACCTCCATAATTTTTGAATCCAAGTCTGTTTGCTGGGACTTGGATCATGTATTCAAAGAAAGCAATTCCCCAACTGATTAATATCACCGAGATCAGCGTCAAACTTTCTGCCCACTTATATTCTTTAAATTTTAAATGGCCATACCATGCCAACGTCATAAAGGCATTCGACATAATCAGGAGAAGTACGGTGTAGAGGGCACGCATATTTTTATTTACGATTTTACGACTTATGAATTACGATTTTAGATTTTAGATCTTAGATTGGTGACACAAGTAGTGTTTTGAGCAAAAATAAAGGGCAGTGCCTTACCAATAGGTTCTGCATTAATCCGTTTCACGCAAAGTATGATGGGTGTCATCGCCTTTGTGAAACTTTGCGCCTTGGTGCCTTTGTGGCTACTGCATTTTACATGATTAATTGCGATTTTAAATCAGCAGCATTGAATCTGTCAGCTTGACTGCGCCAATCTAAAATCGTCAATCGTAAAATCTAAAATCGTTAACCCTTCACCAGCTTTTTATACTTGATTCGATGTGGCTGATCATCGCCCAAACGTTTTTTCTTGTTCTCCTCATATTCACTGAAGCTTCCTTCAAACCAATACACCTGGGAATCTCCTTCAAACGCAAGTATGTGAGTGCAAACCCGATCGAGGAACCAACGGTCGTGCGAAATGATCACTGCACACCCAGCAAAATTTTCCAGCGCTTCTTCCAACGCGCGCATTGTATTGACATCGAGGTCGTTGGTAGGTTCATCCAGCAGCAGCAAGTTCCCGCCTTGTTTCAATGCAATGGCAAGGTGAACACGGTTACGCATTCCACCCGATAGTTCTTTGACTTTCTTCTGCTGATCGTTTCCATTAAAATTAAACTTGCCCACGTACATGCGTGAATTGATTTGTTTGCCTCCAAGCTCCATCAATTCATTTCCGTCCGATATCGCTTGCCAGACTGTCTCTTCTGGTTTTAGATCGTCATGTTCCTGATCGACATAGGCGATCTGCACGGTTTCACCAACATTAAATGTTCCGGCATCTGGCTTTTCCTTTCCAATGATCATTTTAAAAAGCGTGGTCTTTCCCGCGCCATTCGGCCCGATAATACCCACAATACCAGCAGGCGGAAGCGAGAACGTAAGGTTCTCATATAAAAGTTTGTCACCATAACCCTTGGCAACGCCAACGGCCTCGATCACCTTGTTTCCCAATCGTGGACCAGGAGGTATAAACAATTCTAGTTTTTCTTCTTTATCGCGGGTTTCTTGACTTAGCAATTTTTCGTACGCGCTCAAGCGCGCTTTTCCTTTTGCTTGCCGTCCTTTTGGATTCATACGAACCCACTCCAATTCCCGCGCTAGAGCTTTCTGCCGTTTCGATTCCGTTTTCTCTTCCTGCGCTAGACGTTTTTGTTTCTGATCCAACCAGGACGAGTAATTTCCCTTCCAGGGAATTCCCTCGCCACGGTCAAGCTCCAGAATCCAACCCGCTACATTGTCGAGGAAGTAGCGATCGTGGGTAACGGCGATAACGGTTCCCTTATATTGTTTCAAATGCTGCTCAAGCCAGTCGACCGATTCAGCATCCAAGTGGTTCGTGGGTTCATCCAAAAGCAATACGTCAGGTTCTTGCAACAAAAGGCGGCACAGCGCCACACGTCTTTTCTCACCGCCAGATAAATATTCTACGCTGGCATCTGGAGGTGGACACCGCAAGGCATCCATTGCTCTTTCCAATTTATTATCAAGCTCCCATGCATTTACTGCATCGAGCTTTTCCTGGATCTCTCCCTGTTTGGTAATGAGTTTGTCCATGGCATCCGGATTTTCCATGATCGCCGGATCACCAAATTTTTCATTGATGGCTTCAAATTCTTTAAGAAGTCTAACGACGTCCGCTACGCCTTCCTCAACAATTTCCTTTACCGTCTTCGATTTATCGAGTTGGGGCTCTTGCTCGAGTAGTCCCACCGTAAAACTTAGGTCGGAGACAACTTCGCCCTGAAATTCTTTATCCAGGCCGGCGATAATTCGAAGCAGGGAGGATTTACCAGATCCGTTAAGCCCGAGGACTCCGATTTTCGCACCGTAAAAAAATGAGAGGTAAATGTTTTTTAATACTTGTTTGCTTGGCGGGTAAATTTTGTTGACCCCAGCCATGGAGAAGATAATTTTTTCGTCTGCCATTTTAAAATTAGATTATGATAAGTTCCGGAAGCGAGAGCACGAATTCAACGACGTTGATAGGTGCTCAAAGGCTTCATCTAAGCTGAAATTAGGCCGCAAATATGGGCAAAAATTTATTTGAAGATGTAACGTTGATGGTATAAAGCAGGTACATTTTCCTTAAGTTTCATATTTAATAATTTGAGCTTTTAATGCGACGGAAATGAAGAAGGAAATAAAGTTTGTTTTGATCAATTAAATTCTATTTTTGCGAAAAATTAAAGGAGAACTAAAGTATATGTATTGGACCCTTGAACTTGCTTCTTACCTGGAAGATGCGCCATGGCCGGCTACAAAAGATGAGCTGATCGATTACTCCATTCGCTCCGGAGCCCCTTTAGAAGTGGTTGAAAATCTCCAGGAACTGGAAGACGACGGTCAGCCCTATGAAAGTATTGAGGAAATATGGCCAGACTATCCGACCAAAGAAGATTTCTTTTTCAATGAGGATGAGTATTAACAATACACAGGGACCAATAAACGCAAAAAGCTGAGGACCATCGGCTTGAGTTCACTTCTGCCTCGCTTTCAATAAAGCGTCTGCTATGATTAAGTCCTCCGTTGTCGTAATTTTTATATTTTCATAACTACCTTCAAAAAGCGAAATTACATGCCCTGAATTTTCAGCTACGCTGGCATCGTCTGTCAAACTTAAATCCTCCTGCATCTCATAGGCTTTCTTGATCAGCGAAACTTTAAACGTCTGAGGCGTCTGAATTAATCTGTATTTCGAACGATCGACAGCCTTGGTGTTGTCATTGTCCATCATCCGGATGGATTCCTTTAGCGGCATGGCGGCAATAGCCGACTGGTGAACAGACGCGAGGCGAAAGGAAGTGGCAATAATATTTTCACTAACGAGCGGACGAACGCCATCATGAATAGCAACCAGGCCATCATTTTCGATTTTTTCTAATCCGTTTTTGACGGACTGGAAACGCGTTTCTCCTCCTTTCTGCAGCATCGAGAGGTCGTGTGAATTTATACCGTGCGCAGAGCGATTGCCAGGTTTGCAGATCATCTTCTGGTAGCACTAGTATTACCGTGATGTCTTCAGAATATCTGTAAAAGGCCAGCAGGGTATGCATGAGCACGGGCAGTCCATTCAATTCCAAAAACTGTTTCGGGGTGTTACTGTTGATGCGAGTTCCCTTGCCGCCGGCTACTACGAGCGCATATTCATTAGAATTCATAGATTTACTAAAATACTCAAAACTATGGTCGTGCTGCGATTTTTGCTGATCGTCTTTAACGTGGCAGTAGTAACATTTCTGATTTATCGCATGCTGAGGGTTTTTCCACAGCCCATGGAAAGATCAAAAAAGATAATGATTGTAATAGGAGGAATTCTGCTTTTGCTGGCGCCTGTTGGAATATTTATTGGAATTTTTGCTCCGACTTTCCAGTACTTTCTGATCTATCCCGTAGCGATTTCGCTTTTCCTTTACCTGACAAAACAGCTTTAGTCCCGTTATCCGTTATCCGTTAATCGTTGAGCATAGCTTGAAAGCGTTGCGCGCTAAGCGTTATGCAGTCATTGGGATTAAACGACCACGGATAACTATTAACGGATAACGATTAACGATCCTAAACAATCAAGCATCGCGTCCCCATAAGTGAGGAACTTGTATTTTTCCTTCTTTGCCACCGAGTAAGCTTCCATCGCTAAATCATAGCCCGCGAAAGCAGAGGCCATCATTAACAATGTGGACTCAGGCATATGGAAATTGGTGATCATCGCATTGCAAATCTTGAAGTCGTAAGGAGGGAAAATGAATTTGTCCGTCCAGCCTTCCCGTGCTTTTAATCTATTGTTCGCCGATACTGCAGATTCCAATGCGCGCATAGTGGTAGTGCCAATAGCACACACACGATTTTTATTATCCAACGCTTTGTTCACGATTGATACAGCTTCCTCCCCAACAATAAAATTCTCGGAATCCATTTTATGCTTGGTCAGATCCTCAACATCCACAGGTCTGAAAGTACCAAGTCCGATATGCAGCGTGATGTACGCCATATCTACACCTTTGATCTGCAGTCTTTTCAACAGCTGACGGGTAAAATGTAAGCCTGCCGTGGGAGCTGATACAGCGCCTTTATTTTTAGCAAAAATGGTTTGAAAACGCTCTTTATCTTCGGCTTTAACTTTTCGTTTGATATACTTGGGCAGCGGCGTTTCCCCCAGTGTTTCAACTACCTTATCAAAGGCCGCTGAATCCCCATCAAATAAAAATCTAATGGTCCGTCCACGGGAAGTCGTGTTATCAATAACCTCGGCTACCAGGTCGCCATTCCCAAAATAAAGTTTATTGCCTACCCGAATTTTACGGGCCGGGTCTACCAAAACATCCCATAAATGCATCTCAGCATTGAGTTCACGCAATAAGAAGACCTCAATCTTTGCTCCGGTCTTTTCTTTTCGTCCATATAAACGAGCCGGAAACACCATGGTATCATTCCCCACCATAACATCGCCGTCACCAAAGTAGTCAACAACGTCTTTGAAGATTTTATGCTCGATTTTGCCGGTGTCTTTATGGACGACCATTAAGCGCGATTCGTCCCGGTTTTCGGCTGGATCCAGAGCAATTAAATTATTTGGGAGTTCAAATTTGAATTCTGATAACTTCATATTCGTGTATACAAAGAATGCCCAATAAAGGGTAATTTTTTAAGAGGTTGCAAAAATAAGGCAATATTTGACTTTTGCGACAAAACCATTGAGGTTTTTAAAAAGTGTAACAAAAAGGCGGTTTTTAAGTCTTGGAGGTAATTTCCTACCCATTTCTTCGACTAACCAATTTTAATTAATAGCGTTAAAAATCGCATGAAGACTTTAAGTCAGATTTTCGAGAGTTTCCGGTTTGCCTGGAAGGCGTTGAAGTCCAATGTCCTCCGTACCATTCTTTCGTTGCTGGGCGTCACCGTGGGAATTTTTGCCATTATCTCGGTATTGACGATGGTTGATTCTCTTGAAAAAAATATTAAAGACAGTCTCAATTTTCTGGGAACAGGTGTGATTTATATTGAAAAGTGGCCCTTCACCGCCGACAATAACGGCGAATATCGCTGGTGGGATTTTTGGCAACGTCCGAATGCTTCTTACAATGAGTACAAATTTTTACAGGCTAACCTCAAGAACCAAAATGGCATAGCCATTTTCGCCGGTAAAGGAAATTCAACCGTAAAACGCGACAACAATAGCATCGGGCAGATCCGGCTGATGGGCGGCAGCGTTGGTTACGACGTGGTATTTGAAGTGAACATTGAAAACGGACGATATTTTACCGGGGAAGAAGTGGAGGCAGGAAGAAATGTCGCATTAATAGGCTATGAAGTCGCCATGGCCCTGTTTCCGAATGGAGAGGAGCCAGTGGGGAAGACGATTAAAATAAAGAATCTTAAATACATAGTCGTTGGTGTGATCAAGAAAGAAGGTCAGAGTTTTATGGGTACACCCAGCAATGATTTTGCAACGATAGTTCCCTACCAGTCTTTTAGGCGGCTTTATCAAACTGGAACCGGCCAGCCCTTTGAGGTGACTTCGCGAATTGGTGTAAAAGGATACGAAGTTGACGTTGGACTCGTGGAATTGGAGAATGAAGTCCGCGGAATATTGCGGGCAAGACGGGGATTACGTCCAACAGAAAAAGACAACTTTGTGTTGAATCGCCCGGAGGCAATTGCTAATGTTATCAGTGGCGCATTCGATGTTGTAGGATTGGCGGGGTGGATAATCGGGGGTTTCTCGATTCTGGTAGGTGGCTTTGGTATTGCCAATATCATGTTCGTTTCCGTGAAAGAAAGAACAAGCATTATTGGATTACAGAAATCGCTGGGCGCCAAGAATTACTTCATTTTATTCCAGTTCCTGTTTGAAGCAATTTTCTTAAGTTTGATTGGAGGCCTGGCGGGGTTGTTTCTGGTTTACCTGATAACTTTTATCCCCATGGGAACTCTCGTTGTGACGCTAACGATTAAAAATATTATCCTGGGATTGGGAGTGTCTTCCGTTATCGGGTTGGTATCGGGCATTGTGCCGGCAGCGATGGCAGCACGTCTTGATCCTGTTATTGCTATCCGTGCTACTTAGAGTGTAGTGGTAATCAGTAATCGTAATCGGTGATCGGTGGGCACTTCGTAAGAAGGTGGTAGCGCTAGATTGTAAGAGGTAAGATGTAAGAGGTAGGATGGTGATCTGTAAAGTCTTCGTGAGAGCTTGCTATTGGCGAAGACTTTGTGTCTTAGAGAGATCTTTGTGGCAATCGATATTTGAACAATGTAATTTCCATTCAAAAAGTTTCCCAATAACGTTACAGCGCCAAAAACCACATGAAGACTTTAAGCCTAATTTATGAGAGCTTCCGATTTGCCTGGACTGCCCTAAAGTCTAATGTGCTTCGTACCATTCTTTCTTTGCTGGGCGTAACCGTTGGAATTTTTGCGATCATCTCGGTATTGACCATGGTTGATTCCCTGGAAAAAAACATTAAAGACAGTCTTAATTTTTTGGGCTCCGGCGTGATATACGTTGATAAATGGCCCTATACTGCAGACAATACTGGTGAATATCGTTGGTGGGATTTTTGGCAGCGTCCCAATCCTTCTTATAATGAATACAAATTTTTGCAGGCTAATCTTAATCACCAAAACGGAATTGCTATTTATTCCGGCAAGGGAAATTCCATCGTTAAGCGTGGCAATAATAGCATCGGACAAATCCGCCTTATGGCCGGGAGTCAAGGATATGACATCATATTCGAAATAAATATTGAAAAGGGTAGATACTTTACCGCCGAGGAGATAGAGGCTGGAAGAAATGTTGTGCTGATAGGATTTGAAGTTGCACGCGCACTTTTTCCAAATGAAGAGGATCCTATCGGTAAAACTGTAAAGATTAAGGATCTCAAATACATTGTGATTGGGGTAATTAAAAAGGAAGGGCAAAGTTTTATGGGATGGGCATCGAATGACTACAATGCCGTCATTCCATATCAATCGTTCAGAAGATTGTATCAAACTGGAACTGGCCAACCTTTTGAAATTAATTCGCACATTGGAATAAAAGGAAATGCTACCGATGTGGGCTTGGTCGAATTAGAAAACGAAGTGCGGGGAATATTGCGTGCAAGGCGTGGACTACGTCCAACAGAAAAAGACAACTTTGTATTGAATCGTCCGGAGGCAGTTGCAAATGTTATCAGCGGTGCCTTTGATGTCGTTGGGCTCGCAGGTTGGATAATTGGAGGTTTCTCCATCCTGGTTGGTGGTTTTGGTATTGCCAATATCATGTTCGTTTCCGTGAAAGAAAGGACCAGCATTATAGGATTACAAAAATCGCTTGGCGCTAAAAATTACTTTATACTATTCCAGTTTCTTTTTGAAGCAATTTTCCTGAGTCTTATCGGAGGATTGACGGGATTGTTTTTAGTCTACCTGATAACTTTTATCCCGATGGGAAGTCTTGTCGTGACGCTAACGATTAAAAATATTGTATTGGGATTGGGTGTCTCCTCTGTTATTGGCTTGGTCTCGGGTATTGTTCCGGCCGCGATGGCCGCCCGGCTTGATCCTGTTATTGCTATCCGTGCAACTTAGTTAGTGGTAATCGGTGATCAGTAATCGGTAATCGGTGTGCTTCGTAGGAAAGGTGTAGTCGGTAACAAGTAATCGTGAGTAAGATGGTGATCGTGCTTAGAAGCCAGCGATAGTGATCAGGTAATCGTGGTATCATCACCTGACCATTCCGCTTACACGTATTACCGGTTTTAAACTACGGAATCAGTCCTTCCGATTTATCAGGTGGCCGGTCATTCTTCGAAATCATTCATTATCCGGTGTCATATTCATAAAACTGAAATCGTTTCCGGAGTTTTCTTATATATGTCCCTATCCATATACTTCTCAATCGCACTCAACTTCAAAATTATTGGTGTTGAATTGTCACAGCTGAAGGCACGATACTTACTCAACCGTCCTTTAGTCGAAACATTAAACCAAATTCATTAGTCCTGTTTTTATAGAAGTAGTCTCTTCAATCTCATAGCCCAATGATCAAAGTTGTAATTTGTGAATACAATAATCTTTCTACTAAAAATTCATATTCCTTGGAATTTACCTTTATGAACTTGCATGTCATCATTTTCGTCACCACATGAATACTGCATATAGTAGGCCTCAATGAATAATTTCGTCAGCTGACTTCAGGTTTCTAGTCAAGTAAAAAAATCCAAAGTACCCCGCTGTCAAAATCGTAATGGTCAGGAGTCCAAGTTTCGTCCATCTTAAAATCTTTTTTATACTTCTCATATCAATGGTCCAAATTGGCTTGCCAAATTACAGTCTTAAAAATAATCGGGTAATCGATTATCATCACCTGACCACCGATTACCCGATTACCATTTATCGGACTCACATTCATAGCCACAAAGTCCCTAAGGCACAAAGTTTCACAAAGCGAGAATCTCCTAACCAACATACTAACACCTACTACCACCTTACCAACTACCACTCTCTCTACCAACCCGCCACCAACCGCTGCCTACGTGCAACGCACGTACGAAGCACCGATTACCCGATCACCGATTACCGATTACCTTTAAACCTTTTCCTCGAGAACAGCCTTAGGATCTTCCGCAGAGATTTTCTCTTTGATTTTTCTTTCGAGCTCGTCCATCAATTCTGGGGTATCTTCGATGAGTTGTTTTACAGCATCACGACCTTGCCCTAGTTTATTTCCGCTATAGGAGAACCATGATCCTGATTTTTGGATCACGTTAAGTTCAACACCGAGGTCAATAATTTCACCTGATTTGGAAATGCCCCTTCCATACATGATATCAAATTCAACAACCTTAAACGGAGGTGCCACTTTATTTTTTACCACTTTAACTTTTACACGATTACCGGTAATGTCGTCGGCGGCTTCTTTAATTTGTCCTATTCTTCTGATATCTAATCGAACAGATGCATAAAATTTCAAGGCATTACCACCCGTTGTCGTTTCAGGATTTCCGAACATGATTCCGATCTTTTCACGAAGCTGATTGATGAAGATACATGCGCAACCCGTTTTGTTGATCGTTCCCGTTAGCTTCCGCAACGCCTGAGACATGAGACGTGCCTGAAGGCCCATTTTGCTTTCACCCATTTCACCTTCGAGCTCGGCTTTTGGAACGAGCGCAGCAACCGAGTCGATCACAATGATGTCAATAGCTCCTGAACGAATTAAATGATCAGCAATTTCCAATGCCTGCTCGCCATTATCAGGTTGCGAGATCAACAGGTTCTCAGTATCGATCCCCAGTTTTTCCGCATAGGCTTTATCAAAAGCATGTTCCGCATCGATAAAAGCTGCAAGGCCACCTTTCTTTTGAGCTTCGGCGATGCAGTGCATGGTAAGCGTCGTCTTACCGGATGATTCAGGTCCATAAATTTCTGTAACTCTTCCGCGGGGAATACCCCCAATACCCAACGCAAGATCCAGGCCTAAGGAACCGGTTGAAATGGCAGGTACATCCATCACCTTTCTCATCACTGAGTTTCATGACCGTTCCCTTGCCGTAAGTCTTTTCAAGCTTATCCAGCGTTAATTGAAGTGCTTTCAGTTTTTCTTTAGCGTCGCTCATATGTGTTTTTCATGTTTTAAGTTACAAGTCAAAAAACCGGTTGATAGGGAAAGGGTAGGATGAATCATCTAAAATTTTTAATTGCCTACGGCTAACTGTCAACGGTTTATGAGGTTGAAATTAATACTTCAGGGTTAAATTTAAAACGAGTTAGATCGACATAAATGGAACACGGGATCTGTTTTATTGCTTTATTGCTTTAGCATTGGTTGTCTAAATAAAATGAACTCAAGTAGTTGAACATGCTCAAAATAAAAATGACAACGAGTGTCAAAGAAATTTTATCAGGAAAATATTTTAATTCATACTTCATCTTTAAAATATTCGGATGCGTTGAGCTGCCATTAACTCAAAGATCTAATGCATCAAATTTGTAAAACATTTATTATACCACCTTCAACATTTCGAACCCCAACATTTCTCCCACATGAAATCTAGTATCCGAAGCATTATCAAACGGATTCTACTGGCATCGCTGGCGGTCCTGGTTGTGTTGGTGCTGATTTATTGGGAGCTGATCGTCTACGGCTTTCAACAAGGCTACGGACAATTCAACATTATCTGGAACGCAAAACCAGTAGAACATTATTTAGGAGATCCAATATTTCCAGATTCTTTGAAAGCCAGGCTCGAATTGATCAATGAAATCAGAAAGTATGCAATTGATTCATTGGGTTTGAAGGACACGGAAAATTATAAAACACTTTACGACCAAAAAGGTGAAGAGGTAATGTGGGTCGTAATGGCAAGCGAACCCTTTGCTTTGAAACCCAAGGAATGGACATTTCCCGTTATTGGATCCGTTCCCTATAAAGGTTTTTTCAAAAAAGAACGCGCTGAAGCCTTGAGAAAAGAACTCGAAAAAGAAGGATGGGATGTGATGGTCCGGAATCCTGGGGGTTGGTCAACACTGGGATGGTTTACGGATCCGATATTGAGTAAAATGTTGATGAGGAGTGAAGGCGACCTGGCTAATCTGATTATCCATGAAATGTCACACGCCACGATTTTTGTAAAGGACAGCGTGGAATTTAATGAAAACCTGGCAACGTTTATTGGAGATCGTGGCGCGGAGTTGTTTCTCATTGCTAAATATGGAAGAAGCTCCAAAGAATACACGGTCTATATCCAGGAGGACGAGGATTACCTTAAGTATGTTAACCATATGTTACGCGGAGCCAAGCTCCTGGATAGCCTTTATGCCGGAATGAACGAATCTGACTCGTTGAGTCGAAAACGAGCCCTTAAGGAAACAGCGATTCGTAAAGTCGTTAATGCCATGGATACGCTATCGCTCGCATTAACTAAACATCCTTCCGCTAGATTTAATCAAAAGTTGCCGAATAACGCGTACTTCATGAATTTTCGACAATATCAGGCAAAGCAGAATATATTTGGAGAAGAATGGCGAACGAAATTTAGAGGTGATTTAAAAGCCTATATTGTTTATCTCAGCGATAAATATCCTTTTTTGTAATCGAATGAAAATCAAAGAATCCATTTCAATTTGATCAATTGCTCCAAAATTGGTTTTTCATTTTTTTGAAGGCTATTAAGGAATTGTTAATAAAGCTCGCTTTCATTTTTAAAACCCTCTTTTCTACCTTATTTTTGACCAAAGAGTTTAACTATGGGAAACAAGCAAATGCACAAAGTGCTTGTCGTAGACGATGAAGAACCGATCCTGGAACTGTTAAAATACAACCTGGAGAAGAACGGCTACGAAGTAAAAACGGCACAAGATGGTGCACGAGCAGTCGACATCGCTAGAAAATTTATTCCAGACCTTGTTCTGCTGGATATTATGATGCCGAAAATGGATGGTGTGGAAACCTGCCGATTGCTTCGCGATTTGCCGGAATTGCAAAAAATGTTCGTGGTATTCCTGACAGCACGTTCGGAAGAGTATTCTGAAGTAGCTGCCTTTGATATTGGCGCAGATGACTACATCACGAAGCCCATCAAGCCACGGGCTTTGATGAGCCGGATAAGTGCATTGTTTCGGAGGGATTCAAAGAAATCGTCGCCATCCAATATTATTACCATTGGAGACCTTACTATTGACAGAACGAGTTACACGATTTCAGTAAAAGGCAAAGAAATAAATCTTCCGAAAAAAGAATTTGAGCTTTTATACTTCCTGGCGCAAAATCCTAATAAAGTGTTTAGCCGGGAGGACTTGCTTCAAAATATCTGGGGTTCCGATGTTTACGTCCTAGCCAGAACAGTGGACGTGCACATTCGTAAAGTTCGCGAAAAGATTGGTGAAGATTATATTACAACGGTAAAAGGCGTTGGGTATAAATTCACACAATAAACATTAATTGCAATCTCATTATAAAGATTCGAATTCAAGATTTAGCGTTAACTAACTTTTCACGATTAACTGTTAACGGATAACGGATAACAGAACTATCTTAGGGCATGGTTTACAGTTCAAGGGGATTAGCCCTTTTATTAGCGGTCTGCATTGCAATTATTACTTCCCTTTTTTTATCGTTGTTTAAAAGTGTGGATTTAAGCGCGCTGATCGTCGCCTTTTTTATCAGCTTCTCCGTTTCCTATCTCCTCATCTTCGTGGTACTCGAGTTTCTCATCTTTCGCGAAATCAACAAGATCTATAAACTGATGGACAAGCTCAAGAAAAAAGAGCTTTCGAAAATCGACAGACAAAAGTCAGCAGCGTTCAATCCGTTAAAGACGATAAATGAAGAAATTTATTCCTTCGCTGATCTCAAACAAAAAGAAATTGACGAGTTAAAAAAGCTGGAAGCTTTCCGACGGGAGTTTATCGCCGATGTTTCGCACGAGCTGAAGACTCCGATTTTTGCAGCGCAGGGATTTGTACACACCTTGCTGGATGGCGCTGTCAACGATAAAAACGTCCGCACAAAATTCTTAAAAAAAGCGGCTAAAAGTCTGGATGGACTGGATGTCTTGGTGCAAGATCTGCTTACGCTGTCGCATATTGAAACGGGCCAGATTAAAATGCATTTCGAGAATATCGATTTGTATAAACTCACCGAAGAAGTATTTGAACAGTTTGAAGGTAAAGCCGATAAGAAAGATGTGGCCCTGCGAATAGAAGGTCCTCCACAAAAAACCACTGTATACGCCGACTGGCAGCGGATAAGTCAGGTGATGACGAATCTGATTTCGAATGCTATTAAACACTCCCACGATGATTCTGAAGTAGTCGTTTCCTTTGAAGTAGGCAAGAAAAACATTACTACTTTGATTCGTGATTTTGGTGAAGGAATTCCGTTGGATCACCAGGCGAGAATTTTTGAGCGGTTTTACCGGGTTGACAAAAGCCGCAGTCGCGAAAAAGGTGGAACAGGCTTGGGGCTTGCAATTGTTAAACACATCCTCGATGGACACAATACAAAAGCAGAAGTAGAAAGCACTCCTGGCAAAGGTTCAACGTTTAGTTTTAAATTGCCGCGCGTCAGACCGGAAAGCAGCGATTTCCAGGATGCGACAAAAAGCGAAAAACATTGAAACATTTTAAGATTGAATTTGCAGACATAATTCTTTTCGAGGACGAGAATTATGTGTTGGTTAACAAGCCTCCTTTTTTATCCACGCTGGAAGACCGGAATGAAAAAGTAAATCTATTACGTCTAGCCAGAACGTATGCTTCAGATGCCCAGGTTTGCCATCGTCTGGACAAAGATACGTCCGGCGTGTTGGCGATAGCAAAAAATCCGGAAGCTTACCGTCATCTTAGTATTCAATTTGAAAAGCGGCAGGTGGTGAAATTATACCATGCTGTCTCCGATGGGATACATCAGTTCAATGAAACAGAAGTTGACCAACCTATCTTAAAACAAGATGATGGTATTGCAAAAATAAATAAACGTGAGGGTAGGCCGGCCGTTACTTTTTTCACTTCCATAAAGCCCTTTCGCCATCATACGCTTATTGCTTGTAAGCCGATCACCGGAAGAATGCACCAAATCCGACTTCATCTTTCTTATCTGGGCGCGCCCATTACGGGTGACGAATTATATGGAGGAAAACTTTTTTTCCTGTCTCAGGTGAAGCGGAAATTCAACCTGAAAAAGGAAACTGAAGAGCAGCCGTTAATGAAAAGAATGGCGTTGCACGCATTTTCGCTCGAATTCGCCGACTTGTCAGGAAATATTCAAACCATCGAAGCCCCCTATCCCAAGGATTTGCAGGTGCTGGTAAAGCAATTGGAAATAAACGATTGATTCGAGGTACGAGGTACGAATTACGAGGTACGAGGTGCCGGACTTCCCTAGTCTAGCAATTTGCTTGCATAGTTATTGGTTGTTAGTACGATTCCATGGTTCAAATGTCACGCGCTCAAGCGGAAAGACTACAGTTATAACGTAGCTTGAATCTAAAGGAGTTATATGACAGGCAAATCGATTCGACCTCGACCTCGATCCTCGTACTTCGTACCTCGAAGGACGACGTGCTGTGTTTGCTATCAAGATCTTATCCTTTCCTGGAATCCTGGGAACTGGTGACTCAATTTTTAAGTTTACAAAGCGAAGGCGCGAGCTATCAATAACCACCTGATCGCAAACGATTTATAAGGCAAACGGCGAGGCTTAATGCTCATCCCTCGTACTTCGTACCTCATACCTCGTACCTTGAAGGGACATTTTTGTGGAACCAGCTTGCATTTCCCGGAACAGCAAATTACCTTTGTGTCCCTTTTTGAAGGGGTACTGTATTTTAATTCACAAAAAATGGATCACAATAGCTATAAAACAAGCTACGCCAATAAGGCCACAGTGGAAAAAAGTTGGTTTGTGGTGGACGCAAATTCACAGGTTTTAGGACGTGTGGCAAGCCAGATAGCGCACATTCTTCGCGGAAAACATAAGGCAAGCTACAGCCCGCATGTCGATTGCGGAGATAACGTTATTGTTATCAATGCAGAAAAAGTAAGAATGACTGGCAAAAAATGGACGGATCGCGTCATTTTTACGCACTCCGGCTATCCAGGTGGCCAGCGCGAGCACACGCCTACATTAATACGCTCAAAACACCCTGAACGGCTTATTGAACATGCTGTTCGTGGAATGCTTCCAAAAAACAGATTAGGAAGCGAGCTTTATAGAAGTCTGCATGTTTATGCAGGAACAGAGCATCCTCACACCGCACAACAACCTAAAGAATTAAAGTTCTGATACATGCAGATAATTAACACCATCGGTAGACGGAAGACATCCATTGCCAGAGTATATGTAACTCCGGGTAAAGGAGAGATCATCGTAAATGACCGTGATTTAAAAGATTATTTTATTTCTGAAATTCATCAAACCCTGGTGAAACAGGCATTGGCAGCGCTTAAATTAGAAAGCAGCTACGATGTAACTGTAAATGTTGAGGGTGGTGGAGTTACTGGACAAGCTGAAGCAGTTCGCTTGGGTATTGCCCGTGCATTGGTAGAAATAAGCGCTGAAAACAAACCTACTTTGAGAAAAGAAGGTTTTATGACCCGCGATTCCAGAATGGTTGAGCGGAAGAAACCAGGCCGCAGAAAGGCAAGAAGAAGATTCCAGTTTAGCAAGCGATAGAATAATACGTAAACAGAATGGCTGAAAAATTAACATATCAGGAATTATTGGATGCAGGTGTTCATTTTGGTCACCTTACCCGTAAGTGGAACCCGAAGATGGCTGAGTTCATCTTCATGGAAAACAATGGTATCCATATTATAGACCTGAACAAGACTTTGTCGCAACTTGACGAAGCGATCTTTGCGTTGAAGAATATCGTTCGCTCTGGTCGCAAAATCATGTTCGTTGCTACTAAAAAGCAAGCAAAGGATATTGTTACTGAAGAAGCAAAACGGCTTAAACATGCCTTTCGTAACTGAGCGTTGGCTTGGTGGTATGTTGACTAACTTTGCGACGATCAGAAAATCATTGAAAAAACTTGCTCAGATCGAGAAATTGATAAAGGATGAGGCTTTCAATAACCTTGCAAAACGCGAGCGTTTGATGATCACCCGTGAGAAGGCAAAGCTTGGAGAAATTGTTAGGTGGTATTGCCGATCTTAACAGACTTCCCGCAGCGCTTTTTGTAATTGATGTAAAACGTGAGCACATCGCAGTTACTGAAGCTCAAAAATTAAATATCCCTGTATTTGCTTTGGTTGACACCAATTCAGATCCATCTGGTGTTGATTTTCCGATTCCAGCCAATGACGATGCTTTCAAATCAATCTCTATACTTACAAAACACGTTGGTAAAGTAATCGAAGAATCGTTGATGGAGCGCAAGAAAGATAAAGAAGATGCTGCGCACAAAAAGGATGAAGATGAAAAAAGAAGAGTTGACGAACCGGTAGAAGAAGCAAAGTAATATCTAAGAAATAGAAGTTTTTGATCGTCCTGCCGCTTTGCAAACAATTAAGCTGGTAGGACGGTTTATTTTAGGCCAAATCATAAAATCTAAATTCACTAATAATATGTCAGCTATTTCAGCGCAAGATGTAAACAAACTCCGCCAGATGACTGGAGCTGGTATGATGGACTGTAAAAAAGCCCTTACCGAAGCCGATGGAGATTTTGAAAAAGCCATCGAAATCTTAAGGAAGAAAGGCCAGAAAGTTTCTGCATCCCGCTCGGATAGAGATGCAAAAGAAGGTTCTGTTTTCATTAAGGTAAGTGATGATAAGAAGGAAGCTGTTCTCATTGCGCTTAACTGCGAAACTGATTTTGTGGCTAAGAATGAAGAGTTCCAAGCTTTAGGAAAGCTAATTGCCGATACGGCATATGCCAATAAGCCTGCTGATAAGGAAGCGCTCTTGAACTTAAAAGCAGGTGCCCTTACGTTGAATGACAAGATTGTTGAACTGGTCGGCAAGATTGGTGAAAAGATAGAGGTGAGCGAGTACATTCACATGAAAGGTGAGACTGTCGTACCCTATATTCACGCTGGTTCTAAATTAGGTGTATTGGTTTCCTTGAAAGGTATCAACGGCAAAGACGTTACTGAAGCAGGAAAGGATGTAGGTATGCAAATAGCAGCGATGAATCCGGTAGCGGTCGATGAAAAGTCCGTCGACAAGACCTTGATTGAAAAAGAATTGGAGATTGCAAAAGCTCAAATTCTCGCTGAGGGGAAACCTGAAAATATGGTAGAGAAGATCGCCCAGGGTAAGCTGAACAAATTCTTTAAGGAAAGCACGCTTTTGCATCAGGCTTTTGTAAAGGATAGCTCCAAGACGGTGGCGCAATACCTGGATAGTGTTTCCAAAGGATTAACAGTTGCCGAATTCAAACGAGTAACCATCGGATAAAAGAAATTAAACTCCTTAGAAAAGCCAGGCCATGAACCTGGCTTTTCTTTTTTACGTTTTGCTCAATTAAGAATAAATTAAGTGCATGTTTAAATCCATACATCCCTTCGATCAATCCCTTGTCGGAGAATTTCCCTTGATGAATAGTTCTGACGTTCAAAAAAAACTTGATCTCGCGTCAAAAGCGTTTGCAGATTGGAGAAAAACTTCATTCGCACATCGCGCTAGCCTGATGTTAAAAGTGGCTTCGATCATCCGTAATAACAAAGAGGAATATGCACGAACCATTGCCCTGGAAATGGGCAAGCTCTTGACGGAAGCAAGAGCTGAAGTTGAAAAGAGCGCCACTGCGTGTGAATACTTCGCGCAGCACGCGGAGGAATTTTTGAAAGATCAAACGGTGGTAACGGAAGCGAAACGAAGTTTTGTAGCCTTTCAGCCCGTAGGTGCCCTGCTTGCTATTATGCCCTGGAATTTTCCCTTTTGGCAAGTATTCAGATTCGCAGCACCCGCGCTCATGGCGGGAAACGTGGGCCTTTTGAAACATGCACCAAATGTTACCAGGTGCTCGCTGATGATCGAAAAAATCTTTTCAGAAGCTGGCTTCCCTCCCGGAGTTTTTCAAAGTTTAATCATCGAAGTGAATCTTGTAGAAGGAATAATTTCGTCTGACATTATCCAGGGCGTTGCCCTCACGGGAAGCGAGGCAGCGGGATCACAGGTAGGATCCATTGCAGGCAAAAATATTAAGAGGACCGTCTTAGAACTCGGTGGAAGCGATGCCTTTATTGTGTTGCCAGATGCTGATCTGGAGAAACGGTTAAAATTGCAACTCAATCCCGGATGCAAAATGTGGGGCAATCATGCATCGCAGCAAAACGCTTTATTGTCCTGGAGGAAATAAAAGAAAAATTTATTGCCCAGTTTGCTGAAAGTATCCAATCGCTTGTGCAGGGAGATCCCTTCAACGAAAAAAGTACGTTGGGCCCGTTGGCACGTCTTGATCTCGCAGAGAAATTGGAGGTTCAGCTCAGAAAATCAATTGATGCAGGTGCTAAACTTTTGGTTGGAGGTAAGAGAAATGGATGCAATTTTCAAGCTACTTTATTGGATAATGTTCGACCAGGTATGGCAGCCTTTGAGGAGGAAACATTCGGTCCATTAGCGGCCGTCATTACAGCCAAAACGGAAGACGAAGCTATTGCCTTAGCCAATAAAACCCGATACGGATTGGGGGCGACAGTTTGGACCCAGGATTTAAAAAGGGGTGAGCGCATCGCTCGCGAACTGGATTCAGGATCCGTTTTAATCAATTCTCTGATGCGTTCTGATGTCAGGTTGCCCTTCGGAGGTGTTAAGAAATCAGGATATGGACGTGAATTATCAGAATTCGGTATCAAGGAATTTGTGAACGTCAAAACGATTTCCATCGCCCAGCGTTAGCATTGTTTGAAAATTATTTAAGGACGATAGGGGTAAGGACAACGTGAATTGTCCTAGAGCCAAACCATAAAAAATTATGTTACGTCCTGTTACCATCCTAAAAACCGTTTTAGCGGTTACGCGTTATTTTCAATTCTAACGTCCTGCTGTAATGAAGACCCTGGTCCCATACAAGAGACTCGTAAAGAATATGCTCTTGTCGATTTTGATCGGTTGGAAATGGGAAGTGCCTTCAATATAGAGGTCGAACAAGGCAATGCATTTAGCGTGAAAGTAAAAGGAGACCGAAGAAATATCGATGATCTGAATGTCTATAAAAATGGCAGTACACTAGTCGTGGAGTTTGATGATGATGATGCTAACCGTCATCACGACACCTACATCTACATAACAATGCCCAGCCTGAAGGGTGTAAATTTTTCTGGAGCAAGCGTTTCTAAAATACGCGGTTTTGAAAGCGAAGAGGATCTTGATTTTTACTTGTCAGGCGCATCGATCTCACAGTTGGATGCCAATTATCGTGAAAATTGATCTTGTAGTAGCAGGTGCTTCGAGTCTGGTGATTGTTTGGTTCAGGAGATCAATTCCATGCGGAAATTTCTGGTGCTTCAACATTCAAGACGTTCGACTATCCTGTAAGAGAAGCTATGATTGATATCTCGGGCGCAAGTGAAGGAAAAATTGCTGTAACGGATGAGCTAAAAGTAACTGCCGGTGGCGCCAGTTCTGTTTTATATCGGGGCAATCCTTCAGTTGTTTCCAATATTTCCGGAGCCAGTACTGTTCAAAAGGATTAAATATTAACTCATTAACCATAGCAAAAGGAGCGAAAGCTCCTTTTTTGTTTTCATACGTGGTCAAAAAATATTTTTCATTTTTACACCATTACCAAAACCTTCCCTCATTTTTGCCGTAAGCAAAGATTCAAGCGATCTCAACGCCTATGATCATTCTATTTTAAGTTTGGTACGTCCAAACATCCTTTAAGTTTCTGAACTCCATCCCTGGAGCATTTCTCTTTTGTTTCATTCTTAAAACGTTATTAAATGTCAGTTTTTAACAAGACCAAGTCTTTTTTTCGTCTTTTTGTTCAGGCCATAAAAGGCGACACACAGGATTACACTTCTGGTAGTATCGACAAGGCGATCCTCTTATTGTCCATTCCCATGATTTTGGAAATGTCAATGGAGTCGCTGTTCGCGGTTGTGGATGTTTACTATGTAAGTCAGTTACATGACAACGATGCCGTTGCAACGGTGGGATTAACCGAATCCGTACTTACTTTAATATATTCTTTGGCCATGGGTCTGAGCATGGGCGCTACTGCTATGGTCGCACGAAGAGTAGGCGAGCGGGATATAAAAGCAGCCCGGGTAGCAGCCATGCAGGCGATCTACATTGGTTTAGGGCTCTCGTTATTGATCACCGTTGTAGGCGTATTCTTTTCTGAGGATATACTTCGCCTGATGGGTGCAAGCGAATCACTTATTAAAAATAACTCGGGGTATACACGCTGGATGTTTACCGGCAATATCACGATTATGTTATTGTTTCTAATCAATGGTGTATTTCGTGGCGCTGGAAACGCATCCATCGCAATGCGCGCGCTTTTATTGGCCAACGGATTAAATATAATTTTAGATCCCGTTTTTATTTTTGGTTTCGGACCTGTTCCCGCTTTTGGCGTGGAAGGTGCCGCTATTGCGACAAATATTGGTAGAGGTACAGGAATTTTATTTCAGCTCTATCATTTGTTCAGAGGCAAGAGTTTGATAAAACTTCATGGCGGGAATTCCGCGATTCTGTGGGATATCATCTGGCGGCTGATAAAAGTTTCTGCCGGGGGCACAGGTCAGTTCTTAATCGGTTCTGCTAGTTGGATTTTCCTGGTGCGCATACTTTCAGATTTTGGGAGTACTGCCGTTGCAGGGTATACCATTGCCATTCGGGTAATTGTTTTTGCTATTCTGCCGGCGTGGGGCATGGCAAATGCAGCGGCTACATTAGTTGGGCAAAATCTGGGGGCCGGTCATCCGGAAAGAGCAGAAAAATCAGTGTGGAGAACGGCTTTTTTTAATATGGTCTTTTTAGCACTGGTGACGCTGGTGTTCTTTAGTCTGGCAGGTTACATTATCCAACTTTTTACAAACGATGAACTGGTCTTGAAGAATGGAATTCAATGTTTACAAATCGTTTCCGTTGGTTATATATTTTATGCGTATGGTATGGTCGTGGGGCAATCGTTCAATGGTGCTGGCGATACGCGCACACCTACGCTGATCAGTTTTTTTGGATTTTGGATATTTCAAATCCCGATGGCGTATGCCCTTGCCAACTGGTGGGGTGCCGGAACAACAGGTGTTTTCTCCGCTATCCCCATAGCAGAATCACTTATGGCTGTAGTGTCAATCTTGATATTCAGACAAGGGAAATGGAAGACCGTTGAGATTTAATGTAATCGGTAATCGGTAATCGGTAATCGGTGTCCGGTAGCAAAGTGTGTGTAAATTAGCCGGCGGATATAAGGATAATACTGGAAATAGGTAATAAGTTAGAAACGATTGAATCGCCAAGAATTGATAACTTTGAGATATTTCTTGCGCCACTTCGGAAACAGAGAGTCAAGCTGCTGTTCAGAGTAGTATTTAGTGGTAGCTTGATAAACTAATTTTAAATCTTTTAAAAATGCCTTCTGACTTTGCTGGCAACATATTTGAGACTGTTTCGGATTAGATGGACTAAACAGCTTTGAATCTATGCCTTTGGAAAAGTAATTTGAATCGCATCAGTTAATGCCTACAGAGGATACAATGATGGCTATAAGAATATCTTGTAATCAGAGTTTCGCAGACTGAAAGAAAAAAAAGAAAAAAGAAAGAGAAAAAAATAAATGAAAAAAAAATAAATATAAAAAATATATGGAATAATATGTAGATAAATAAAAAGTGAAAGAAAGAAAGAGAAAAAAAAAGGAATAAAAAATATAATTAGTAATGCAACGAATAAAGAGATACGATGAAATACAAAGATAAAAGTGGGCGAGATTGTAATTTGATAATGGTAGGAAGAATAAGGTGTGTTATGGAGATTAAAGTAGAATGAGAAATATAAGCAACATACATTCCTTAAGATGAGAACCGAAGAGACGGAAACACATGAATAGCACATACATAACCAGAATTTTTTACTACAGTGTATCGGCAAAAACAGATTCACGCATTTTAACTAATTCAGGTTAAAAAGTAGCTTTACGATCGAGGCTGGTATCTAGATCAACAAGTATATAAGAGGTCAGAAAGGTCTTACTAGTTTTCTAATTTTTTCGATTCTCTTCACTTCGCTCTTCTTCATCCAAATGAGAATCCAATACCACTTCTAGAGCCGATACCAGAAAACTTTTTAGCATCGGAGCAAAGGCTACATCTTTACCACAAAGAGATCTGCCTGAGCGGAACTGCTCCAAGGCTTTCTTACCAACTACCTCTAACTTAAATAGTTCTACATTTTCAGACAACCGTTATTTGATACTGACTATCAAATATCAGCCGCACTTTCCTACCGGACATACCGATTACTGATTACCTGATTACCGATTACCGATTACCTCTTACAAACCACTACTTACCATTTACATTACCAGGATCATCCCGCTTTTTAAAAGCAGCTTTAAAAGCATTTCCCAATTCATCGCTTGCTTTCTTAAGACTGTCCTCGACCTCCTTCCAGCGTTCGTTGTTTTCCGATTCTTTTTTTATTTTTTCAGCAGTTGCTTTAAGTTCTTCGAATTTCTCTCTGAATTCTCTTTGAAGCTTGTCACCAGCTTCATGCAAATCCACCATAAAATCGTCTACCCTTTTGCCAAAGTTTTTAAACTTTTTTTCGTTTCGTCCTTCGTTGCCTGTTTCCATAGCCTTGAATATTTTTAATCAATTTATATTTGTTATACCATCAAAAGCATCTTAAAGTTTCAAAACTCACACCTGGCGAAATCTGTGTTTCCGTCTTGCCGTTATAAATGACCAAAAGGCACCTACATCCGTATTAATGTATAAACATATTTTCAAATACAAAAAGGAATGGATTTGGGGCTAGGTTATCAAAATAAGCGTTCAGCCGAGTTGTACAGCCGGTTCAATTATCTATTTTTGGTTAATCAATAACCCACATTCAAGGACGTGAAAAGGCTACAAAAATTTTTGTCACTTATTCTTATCGTGTTGCTGTTGGCTTCCTGTGCGTCATCACATCATTCGCACAAGCACAAGAAAATAAAACCTGGAAAACCGATGCCTTGTCCATTAAAAGATTGCTGATGAACCTTCGTAAAATTGTCATTGCGATTGACGGCTATTCAGCATGTGGAAAAAGTAGCACAGCTAAGTTGGTCGCTAATATTTTGGGGTACCGTTATATCGATACAGGAGCTATGTACCGCGCAGTGACATTATATTTTATGGAACATCATGTTGCATTGACAAATCCGAAAGAAATTTCAAGATCGCTTCAGCAAATCAATATATCGTTTAAAGTAAACTCGAAGAATATTACAGAGACTTTTCTCAACGGCCTTAACGTAGAGAAGTCTATTCGAAGCATGCGAATATCGGAGCGCGTGAGCGAAGTCAGTGCCATTAAAGATGTACGCGTGGCAATGGTAGAACAGCAACGGAAGATGGGCAAGGAAAAAGGCGTCGTCATGGATGGACGGGATATCGGTACGGTTGTATTTCCAAATGCGGAATTAAAGCTTTTCATGAGCGCCGACTTACTGGTTCGGGCGTTTCGTCGTCAGAAGGAATTGTTGGAGAAAGACCGGATGGTGGATCTGGATGACGTCATCAGCAATATTGTTCAGCGGGACGAAATTGACACCACTCGCATCGAAAGTCCGTTGCGACAGGCAGAGGATGCTATCCCCATTGACACGACACACATAACGCTGGATGAACAAGTGGATGAAGTGGTTCGCTTAGCGCTTGCGAGGGTGATTCTGGTGTCCTGATTAGTTCAATTTTCGGTCGAAAAAATCGTTAAAACCTATCTTTTATACCACTCTTCAAAAATCATATTTCTCCTATTGAATGTTGTGAAAAATGCTAATTTTGCCCCGTCCTAAATTTAGACGCCAGGTACATGGGCAAATTTATCCGATTGAAGAAGGGCTTTGATATTAACCTCTCAGGAAAAGCCACTTTAAAACTAACACAAACTGAACAGCCTGAAACATTTGCTATTAAACCCACTGATTTTTATGGCATTTACATGCCAAAAGTCGTGGTGAATGAGGGTGATATCGTAAAGGCTGGTTCTCCGCTTTTCCATGACAAGAAAAATGAAAATATAATTTTTACCGCGCCTGTAAGCGGCGAAGTGGTTGAAATAAAGCGCGGGGAAAGGCGCAAACTTCTGGAAGTCAAAATATTGGCAGATAGAACGGTAGAACATCTCTCGTTCACCAAATATTCGGTATCTGAAATTGCAAATTTGACCCGCGATCAAATTCAGCAGCAGCTTTTGAAAAGTGGTGTTTGGGTCAATTTGGTACAACGTCCATTTGGCATAGTGGCAGATCCTGCCGAAACACCCAAATCCATATTTATTTCCGGTTTTGATTCACATCCTTTAGCGCCTGATTACAACTTCTTGTATAAGGGGCAGGAACAATATTTTCAGGTCGGCGTCGATATTTTGAAAAAGTTTACGGACGGACCTATTCATCTCAATGTCCACACCAAAAAAGAAATAGGAGCAATATTTTCGCAGGTCCAGGGAGTGGAGCTTAATAAATTTTCAGGACCTCATCCGGCGGGTTGTGTGGGTGTGCAGATTCATCATATTGATCCCCTTGGAAAAAGCGATGTAGTCTGGACGATCAATCCCTACGGCGTAATCCAGATCGGAAAACTTTTCCTGAATGGAATCTATGATGCTTCGAAAATACTAGCGGTTGCTGGTTCAGAAGTTAAGGATCCGCAGTATTATAAGACATATATCGGTGCGTCCGTTAGCAAATTCCTCAAAAATAATTTGAAGCAGGAGCATGTGCGGGTGATCTCGGGCAATGTTCTGACGGGTACAAAAATCAATAGCGATGGTCATGTGGGATTTTACGACCAGCTTGTTTCGGTAATTCCGGAAGGAGATAAGTACGAGTTCCTCGGCTGGATTACTTCCATCGGCTCAAAAGCTCAGTGTTAGCCGTGCTTGGGGGTTGTTTTCATTTTTGAATTATAATAAAGAATATACTTTAGACAGCAATACCAAAGGTGAGCCCCGGGCTTTTGTTCAAACGGGAGTCTTTGAAAAAGTAACACCCATGGATGTCCTGCCAACGCACTTGCTAAAGGCCATTATTGCCGAGGACTTTGACGATATGGAGGCCCTTGGAATTTATGAAGTAATTGAAGAGGATCTTGCGCTATGTGAATTTGTGGATGTATCCAAACATCAAGTGCAGGCCATTTTACGGGAAGGAATTGATTTAATGCAGACTAGCTAAACGTATATGAAGTTTTTACGCGATGCCTTGGACAAGGCAAAACACAATTTCGAAAAAGGAGGCAAGTGGGAAAAATTCTACTATGTCTTCGAGGCCTTCGATACGTTTGCTTTTGTACCGAATACAACAACTCCTCCAAAGGGTGCACAGATTCGTGATGCTGTCGATATGAAACGACTGATGATGACGGTAATCATTGCGATGGTTCCTTGTTTAATTTTTGGGATGTTTAATGTTGGCTACCAACATTTTCTTGCGCTGGGTCAAGAAGCTGGAATTGGCGAAATGTTTTGGATCGGTGCTGTTCAGGTGGTCCCGATAATCATAGTTTCTTATGCATCCGGTCTTGGTGTAGAATTTATTTTTGCAACGTTTCGAAGACATCCCGTGAATGAGGGATTTCTGGTAACAGGGATGCTTATTCCACTTGGTGATGCCTCCGGATATTCCGCTTTGGCAGGTTGCCATTGCAACAATATTTGCAGTTGTTATTGGTAAAGAAGCATTTGGTGGAACTGGAATGAATGTTGTAAATGTTGCATTAACGGCACGCGCATTTTTATACTTTGCCTATCCCGTTGACATCGCCGGTGAGGTTTGGACTTATATTGCCTGAAGGAGCTAAAACGGTGGAAGGATATTCAGGAGCGACGCCGTTGGCTATTGCGGCCAATTCAATTACGACTGGTGAAAATGTAGTTACTGCGCTTGCAAATTTTGGGCGCGGGTGGGCTGACAATATGTATAGTCTTGGAAACATGTTTTCGGGATTGATCCCGGGAAGTATCGGTGAAACTTCTACTTTAATGTGTCTGATTGGAGCTTTTATTCTGATCTTCACAGGGGTAGGCAGTTGGAAAATTATTGTAAGTGTATTTGCGGGAGCGTTTGGCATGGGACTGTTTTTGAATTTGGTGGGCGGAAATCCATTTGTCGAAATGCCTGCACATTATCATTTAGTGATGGGCGGCCTGGCATTTGGGGCGGTTTTTATGGCAACGGACCCTGTAACAGCGGCCCACACCGAAACTGGGAAATGGTTTTATGGAGCACTAATTGGAATGATGACGGTTCTGATTCGTGTGTTTAATCCGGCCTATCCCGAGGGCATTATGTTGGCGATATTATTAATGAATGTATTCGCTCCGCTGATTGATTATTTTGTAGTAAGTGCAAACAAAAAACGAAGACTAAAACGTGCGACAGTCTAATTTATATATCGTCATCTATGCCGGCGTCCTCACCATTGTGTGTGGTGGTCTTCTGGCTTTGGCTTCTGAAGGTCTAAAAGAAAAGCAGCAGTTCAATATTGACATGGAGCAGAAGAAAAATATTCTCTCCACTGTTATTGCCCTCGAGGAAGGTGTTGATATCAATCAGCTTTACGCTAAAAGGGTGAAAGCCTTCGTTGTTGATTTTCAAGGGAGCGTAAAAGAAGGCATGCAACCGAAGGATGTGAATTTAGCGGCGGAGTATAAAAAACCTCGCGAGCAGCGACTTCTTCCTGTCTATGAATTTAAGAATGAGACCGATTCTTCCAAGACAGATTATGTCGTCCTTCCGGTTTATGGCTATGGACTTTGGAATAATATCTGGGGTTTTGTTGCGCTAAAATCCGATTTGAATACGGTACAAGGTGTGAAATTTCAGCATGCTGGTGAGACGCCAGGGCTGGGCGCACGCATCGAAACAGACGAGGATGTTCAGAACCGATATAAAGGAAAGACCATTTATGATAATGGAAAGTTGGTTTCAGTTACAATGATGAAGGGCGAGGGTAAAGATTATTCCAGCAATTCGCATCAGGTCGATGGTTTGTCGGGTGCGACGTTAACGGCCAAAGGAGTTAATAACATGCTACAGGATTATTTTGTAGCGTATGAAAACTACATGAAGAAAAACAAGAAAAATTAAATAACAGGTTATGAGTACGGAAGCTGTTGAAGTTCAGGAGAAAAAATCAGAGCCACTTTTTTCAAAGAAAAACCGGAAACTGATATCCAATCCGTTAGACATTGATAATCCGATTACGGTGCAAATCCTGGGTGTATGTTCTGCTTTAGCAGTAACGACACAAATGAAGCCGGCATTTGTGATGTCGTTGGGGTTAACAATTGTAACGGCATCATCAAACGTCGTGATTTCGATGATGCGAAATTCAATACCTTCCCGTATTCGGATTATTGTTCAGCTGGCAGTTGTGTCCTTGTGGGTAATTCTGGTCGATCAACTTTTAAAGGCTTACGTATACGACGTTTCTAAACAGCTTTCAGTATTCGTAGGGTTGATCATCACGAATTGTATTGTGATGGGTCGCCTCGAAGCATATGCGATGGGAAATAAACCCTGGCCTTCATTTTTGGATGGCCTTGGGAATGGTTTAGGATATGGATTGATTTTAATGACATTGGCTTTCTTCCGGGAGTTACTCGGCGGTGGATCGCTCTTCGGTTTCAAAGTATTCGAATCCATGGGTGTGCATTATCAAGGCAATGGTCTGATGCTGTTGCCAGCAGGTGCCTGTATTCTTCTTGGAGTGATCATTTGGATACAGCGCTCAATAAACGGTTATCGCGAGTCACATTAATTTAAGCACATGGAGAATCTCATTAACATAGGTGTTCGATCGATCTTTATCGATAACATGATCTTTGCTTACTTCTTAGGCATGTGCTCATTCCTCGCCATTTCTAAAAAAGTAAGTACCGCTTTTGGTTTAGGAATAGCGGTAGTATTTGTATTGGGCCTCACAGTTCCAATCAATTGGTTGGTTCAAAATTATGTACTGACAGCCGGCGCATTAGCCTGGCTTGGTCCCAGCTTTGCAGAAATTGATTTAAATTTCCTTCAGTTTATCGTCTTCATTTCTGTAATTGCTGCGGTTACTCAGCTCACGGAAATGGCGGTCGAAAAATTTTCGCCGGCATTGTATGGAACCCTTGGAATTTTTCTTCCGCTGATAGCGGTGAATTGTTCTATTTTGGGCGGCGCATTGTTTATGGTGGGAAGACCTTACAATCTCACGGAGGCTACTGTTTTTGGCTTTGGTTCCGGTATTGGATGGATGCTGGCAATTGTAGCATTAGCTGGTGTGCGCGAAAAGATGAAGTATTCAAATGTTCCGGCGCCGCTTGCGGGGACTTGGGATAACATTTATCCTCGTGGGATTGATGTCCCTTGGATTCCTTAGCTTTTTAGGTTTTTCATTATAAAAAAATTAAACCAATAAACTAAGGCTTCCACTAAACGGGAAGCCTTTTTTATTTTCAACGCTATGGATAACACTTTTAAACGTATCATTCGCTATTTTTTTAGCGGCACTCTTTTTATCGTGCCCTTAGTGGCCACGGGATATTTCATTTATGTTTCCTTTACGTGGCTCGACGATCTTTTAAATCTTCCCTATCCGGGTCTCGGCTTTGCGATTATCCTTTTTGCCATTACGGCATTTGGATATCTAACAACCAACTTTGCTTTTCGAACCCTTACCGGGTGGTTTGATCGCGGCATGAACAAGATCCCATTGGTGAAATTGATCTATGGTGCCTTGAAAGATCTGCTAAACGCATTTGTGGGAGAAAAGAAAAAATTCAACAAACCGGTGTTGGTGGAAATCAACAGGGAGAATAAGCTTTACCAGATCGGATTTATCACACAGTCTGACCTTACGGAGCTTGGTCTAAAGGATATGATTTCAGTTTACTTGCCGCATTCTTACGCAGTCTCTGGCTTGCATTACGTGATCCCAAAAGATCGCGTCACCCCACTAAATGTTTCAGGAACAGTGGCTATGAAGTATATTGTCTCAGGAGGAGTAAGCGGACTTCGTGAAAGTAGTTTCTGATCAATTGATCACGCCGGATCCAACTAATTCTTCGCCTTCATACCAGGCTGCAAATTGTCCAGGAGTAATGCTCTTTTGTGGCGCATCAAAAATAATATAGAGTCCTTCTTCCCGCTGATTTAACGTACAGGGTACTAGCATTTGACGATAACGAACGCGTGAAAAATATTTTCTCGATTCTCCCGCTGCCAAAGCCAGATCTTCCCGGATCCAATGAATATCATTTCTCGGTATAAAAAGGCCTTTTCGATATAGCCCCGGATGATCTTCACCCATTCCTGTATAAATAATATTTTCTTGGGTGTCGGTTCCAATCACAAACAAAGGCTTTTCATTCCCACCTAAATTCAATCCTTTACGCTGGCCAATAGTGTAATAGTGGGCTCCCTTGTGTTCGCCAATAACTTCGCCTTGTTCCGGTGAAAGATTATAATTAGCGGAAATATTTTTTAAGTCATCCGAATCAAATCCATTTTTGAAAACAGGTGAGACGGAGGGAATCTCAATCACTCTTCCTTTTTTAGCCTCGAGGCGTTGTTGCAAAAAATCGGGAAGATGTACTTTTCCTACGAAGCACAAACCCTGTGAATCTTTTTTATCTGCGGTAACTAAATTTATTTTCCGCGCAATTTCTCTTACCTCAGGTTTAAGCAATTCTCCGATAGGAAAAAGTGACTTCGAAAGTTGAGCTTGTGTGAGTTGACACAGAAAATAACTTTGGTCTTTATTTGAATCCTTGCCGCTCAGTAACTGATAAATTTTTTTTCCGTCTTTTTCGATTTCTCCCTTGCGCGCATAGTGACCAGTAGCGACAAAATCGGCGCCGATCTTTAATGCAGCATTTAAGAAAATATCGAATTTGATTTCCCGGTTGCAGAGGACATCCGGATTGGGTGTTCTGCCGCGTTGATATTCGGCGAACATGTAATCCACAATTCTTTCTTTGTATTCTTTGCTAAGGTCGATCGCCTGGAATGGGATACCCAAATGTTGAGCAACGATCATGGCATCGTTGCTATCATCAAGCCATGGACATTCTTTGCTGATGGTCACCGAATCGTCATGCCAGTTCTTCATGAACATTCCGATCACCTCATAGCCTTGTTCTTTGAGTAAATATGCTGCAACGCTGGAATCTACACCGCCGGAAAGCCCCACGACCACGCGTTTGCCTTTCCCTATTTCAGGGTTTTGGCTTTTTGCAAACGTTTTATCAGGCGAATTCATAGTTATAGGCTCAAAATTAAGCAACCGGAGCGAATTAATTTAACGCAGTACCTTCAGCCAAAAGTTCATTCACCGTTTCATTAAAATGTTCTTTGAATTGATCGTAATAAATGCCGGTACTCGGACCTGTGAAACCGGTATGTATCTTTTTGACCTTGCCATCTTTCCCGATAAAAATAGTGGTAGGGAACGCTACTACGCTATTCAGCATGGGCAGGGTTTCCGAAGCTTTGGCCTTATCATCGGTGCCTGCTATAACAAAATCATAAGATACATGGAGCTTATCGATCATCTTTTTGATGCGGGTGCTGGCGTAGTTAAAATCGGCTTTCCGCTCATAGGCTAAGCCAATAATCGAAACACCTCTGTCCTTGTTTTCATCGTACCACGGTGATAAAAATCTCGTTTCGTCCATACAGTTTGGGACACCAGGTTCCGAAGAGCTGAAGGATCACGACTTTGTTTTTATATTTATCATCACTAAGGCTAACGTTATTTCCATTTACATCTGGGAAATTAAAAGTGATACGATCATATCCTTCTTTCAGATAGGTTAGTTTTTCAGCATCGGGCAAAGTGGCATTATCATTTTTGATGGCCGTCCATGTTTCCATCCGGGTTTTACCTGAATAGTATTTTCCCGTAAGCGTGCCGTCCATCTGCTTCGAAGCGGTGAATAGATAAACATAATTGCCATCGAATAAGCTTAGCTGTAAGGTGCCATCGGCAACATTTCCCTGGAGGAACCGGTAATCGCCAGTCGGGGTTAGAAATGTACCCGTTACGCTGTCGCCGGTTTGATTGAAAATGCCGATCGCTGGAATGGTATCTTTCTTCATAAATAAATGTCACTTCATATTTACCGCTGAAATTGGGCACTTCAAGCTGATTAGTGCCCTTTGGGAAGCGATTCGATTGTCCATGCGCAGCACGGAAAGGAAGGCGATAATCCTGAGCGAAATTTTTAATAAACAAACCGTTTAAGAGAGTCACCTTTTACAACGGCCTTGATATTCGCATCGAAAATATGTAGTGCGATGTCGACCGAATCACCATTTACTTTAACTTCGTCCAACAACAGGCGCTCTTCGGCATTGATCAAGTAGATATTTATATCGTTAGTATCGTTTCTCTTGACCTCAAAATTAAATGGTACTTCCCTGCCCTGAATTTCTACCGTGGCACGCCATATCCCACTTTTCAGTTCCGGCAAAGATTCTTTTTTGGCGAAACAGCCAGTGAACAGCAAAGCGACGAGGATGTACCCAACTCGATTCATTTGTAAATGTTTTATGAATTGCAAAACACAAAAATGCAGGAAATGATTTACATTTTGGATGTTGTTTAAATCTTGCTTCGGATGTTTCATGAATTAAAAGTGCTGGAGTTGGCTTCGGTTCTGGCAGGCCCCAGCGTTGGCCAATTCTTCGCAGAATTAGGTGCTGAGGTTATCAAAGTAGAAAACATACACACAGGTGGTGATGTGACCCGTACCTGGAAGGTTAAAAACGAAGAGACAGACGACCGATCTTCCTATTTCTGCTCCGTAAACTGGGGGAAGAAATCGATTGCTGTGGATTTAAATCGAAAGGAAGGAAAGGCAATCGTACACAAACTTGTTGAAAAGAGCGACATCGTGATCGCGAGTTATAAGTCCGGTGATGCTGAAAAACTTGGCGTCGACTATAAGACTTTATCTTCCCTGAATCCTCATCTCATTTACGGTCAAATCAGTGGATTTGGGTCCAGTAATCCTCGCGTTGGCTACGATGCTGTTATTCAAGCAGAAGCAGGTTTTATGTTTTTAAATGGAGAACCGGATGGCCCCTCGCTTAAAATGCCGGTAGCGCTAATGGATATTCTTGCTGCACATCATTTGAAGGAAGGTATTCTCCTGGCGCTACTTCGAAAAAATCAGACCGGCAAAGGTGATTTTTTGGAGGTTTCTCTTTTGCAGGCAGCGGTATCTTCATTGGCGAATCAAGCCGCGAATTGGTTGGTGGCTGGCGTAACACCTCAAAAGCAAGGTTCAGCCCATCCTAATATCGCTCCCTATGGCGATATTTTCAGGACGCTTGAAGGTCATGAAATTCTGCTGGCGATTGGTAGCGATCGCCAGTTCACTTCGCTATGCAAAATCTTGAACCTCGATGGTGCGAATGAAATGTATCGTACCAATGTCCTCCGGGTCAAAAATCGACCGGCTTTGAATCAACTATTAGGTCAAAATATTGCGCTGTTCCCTTAAATACCTTGGTTTCCGAGCTACAGGCTGCAAACATACCTTATGGGATCATAAAAGACATGCAAGCGGTATTTGAAACTCCTGAAGTGCAAAGTCTACTTTTGCATTCGGACGATCGGATCGGAGTTCGAACCTATGTCGGGACCCCTTTTCGCGATGGATCGTCCCACTTTCTACCACCACCTCATCTCGGAGAACATTCCCAGGAAATCCTCATTCAATCGCTTGCAATGCCGGCCCAGGAGGTAAAATCCTTGATCGAGCGCGGGCATAATTATCTAAAGCCAAGTCATCAATTAGGCTTCAGAAAGCGCGTCTTTATAGACTTTTTATGCCTATTTATTCATAAAAATGTAAAATTGTGGTAAAAAGTGGTTGAAAGTGGTGTAAAATTACATAAGTTTGCTTTTAGGAGTAAAGACAACCACTACGTCTATGACTTTCTTCACAGGTCGATATGATAGCAAACTAGATTCCAAGGGCAGACTTGTATTGCCCTCGAAATTCAAGGCTCAGTTGCCGGAAGAAGGAGGTCATGAACTAATAATTCAACAAGGAATCGAGCCCTACCTTTCTGTTTACCCTTTGCTGGAATTCAAAAAAGTAGTGTCGAAAATTTCTGGGTTGAGCGATTTCAGCGAAGAGAACCGGCAAATACGCCTCAATTTTTTTTCGGGCATTGCCACAGTCGAGTTGGATGTTAACGGTCGTTTTCTGATTCCTAAAAATTTGCAGGTCTACGCAGGGCTTCAAAAAGAAGTAGTCTTAATCGGTATGCAAAACATGATAGCCGTTTGGGATCCTAATTTATTTGATAAGCATCTGCTGAAAGACCAAAAGGAGTATTCCAAACTGATGCAGAAGCTTGATAAATAAAGCTTCAAGCTGCAAGCTTCAAGCTTCAAGATTAGGAAGATGAAGGATTTTAAAAAGTTGATGATATGGCAAAAGGGTATGGTACTAGCGAGTGAGATATATAAAGCGAGCAAATTTTTTCCGAAAGAGGAATTGTTCGGCTTGCGATCTCAAACGACTAGGGCGGCAGTTTCAATACCTGCAAACATCGCTGAAGGAAGTGCCAAGAAAAGCAGAAGGAGTACAAATATTTTTTGGAAGTGTCGCTTGGATCGGCATTTGAACTTGAAACGCACTTGTTGATTGCAAAAGGACAAAATTGGTTTCCGGAAGAAATCATAAACGAACTCTTAAGCAAAGTGATCGAAGAGCAAAGGATGGTAAGTTCGTTTATAACCAAGCTTGAAACTTGAAGCTTGCAGCTTGTGGCTATCGAATAAATATCACAAGCCGGTGATGCTGAAAGAATGCATCGAAGCGTTACAAATAGAACCGGCAGGGTACTTATGTGGACGTAACATTTGGTGGAGGTGGGCATAGTAGAAAAATACTTGGAAGGTCTGAAAGGTGGCAGATTAGTCGCCTTCGATCAGGATGAAGATGCCAGAAGGGAAGCGGAAAAAATTAAGGATCGTTCTTTTACATTTTGTCAGGCCAATTTCATGTACATGAAACGGTACTTGAAATTAAATGGTGTTACAACTGTCAATGGTATTTTGGCCGATCTGGGGATTTCATCGCATCAGATTGACTCTCCGGAACGTGGTTTTTCAACGCGCTTTGACGGCCCGTTGGATATGCGAATGGATAAGACAATATCGTTGACCGCTGCAAACATTTTAAACGAATACAGTGAAGATCAACTCCACAAAATCTTTGGAATGTATGGAGAGTTGAAGAACGCGAAGACCGCCGCAAAATTGATCGTGCAGCGGAGGGTCACAAAGCCGCTTCAGAGAACAGAGGATTTAAAAGCAGCGCTTCAACCCATTGCTCCCCGAGGTAAGGAGAATAAATATTTCGCCCAGGTGTTTCAAGCGCTTCGTATTGAAGTGAATGAAGAAATGAAGGCCCTTGAAGATTTTTTGCACCAATGTGGCGAAGTGATCGTAACCGGCGGACGGTTGGTGGTGATGTCATACCATTCGCTTGGAAGACAGAATGGTAAAGAACTACATCAACAAGGGAAAGGTATTTGGCGAAGTTGACAAGGATTTTTTTGGAAATGAGATCAAACCATTCGAAGCGGTAAATCGAAAACCGATTGAAGCCTCGGAGGAGGAAATTGAAGAAAACAGCAGGGCACGAAGCGCAAAATTACGCGTCGCGACAAAGCTCTAGACAACGATTAACGGATAACGATAACTGATAACGGATAACTGATAACGGACACGGAGTGGAGAACAAATTTAAAATCAAATCCAAAAACAAAAAGCAAAGGATTTGCCAAAGGAATATTTTCTGGCATTGAAAGACGTCTGAAGCTTGAAAATTATTTTGAAGAAGGTTTTCCGGTTAAGTATCTACCCAAGATTTTGTTTGTTATGGTAATAGGATTGATCTATATCAGCAACACCCATTATGCCGAAAAGACCGTCCGCAGGATTAACAATATTCAAGCCGAAGTAGAGGACTTGCGCGCTGACTACACGACCTTAAAATCCGATCTCATGTTTGCCAGTAAACAATCTGAAGTCGCAAAAAAAGTAAAAGCATTTGAATTAAAAGAAAGTTTAAAACCGCCCTATAAAGTCGAAGTAGAAGAAGGTGAATATTAAGAAGTCCATATTACTGAGAGTACGCGTAGCATTTTTGTTTGCTGTACTCTTTGCTATTGCGATCGTCGTTAAAACTGCACATATACAATTTGCAGAAGGTGAGGAGTGGGCGGCTATGGGTGAGCGGATTTCATTTGATTACAAACGGGTAAAGGCTACACGCGGAAATATTTATTCCGACAATGGAAGTCTGTTGGCAACGTCATTGCCTTTTTACAAAGTTGCTTTTGATGCCACACTTCCCAGTGATGAAATTTTTAAAAACGGACTGGATTCACTCGCTTATAACCTCTCAAGATTTTTCAGAGATAAATCAAAAACAGAATACAGGCGTATCCTTCTCGACGCACGCGCTTCCGGAAAGCAATACATCATTCTTAATCGCAAACGGATCGATTATCAGGAGAAAAAGAAAATGATGACCTGGCCAATCTTTCGTGAGGGAAGACTTGGCGGAGGAACAATTTTTGAAAAAGTAGATGTACGTTATCACCCTTTCTCAAATCTGAGTGGAAGAACCATCGGCTATATAAATGAAAATGAGAAAGGAGTTGGCCTTGAATACAGTTTTAATAAACCACTCGGTGGACAGGACGGTTTTGCCTATTACCAGAAAATTGCGGGAGGAGTCTGGAAGCCAATCTTTGATGCTAGTAATGTAAAGGCGGTTAACGGATTGGATATACAAACAACACTCGATATTAACCTCCAGGACGTCGCGGAAACTGCCTTGCACAAAGCTATGGCGCAACATAATGCGGCCGATGGGCTGGTGGTAGTGATGGAAGTAAAGACCGGCGCGATAAAAGCCATCTCAAATCTAAGTTCCGACGGGAAGGGAAATTTTCATGAAAGATTCAATTTCGCTGCGGGCCAATTATTCGAGCCTGGTTCAACATTTAAGTTGGTTACAATGATGGCGTTGTTGGAAGATAGTCCCGTTGAGTTAACGGACAGTATCGATACCGGAAATGGCGAGTTTGTGTTTTATAACAGAACAGTTCGCGATCACGAGGAGGGGGGATTAGGAACAGTAACTATTCAACAAGCTTTTGAACATTCGTCGAATGTAGCGATGGCCAAATTAGTGGATAAACATTTTGGTTTGAGACCGCAGAAATTTGTTGACTATGTCGATCAACTAAAGTTATCCCAACCGTTAGGTCTCCAAATCATCGGCGAGCCGACACCTAAAATTACACGCCCAGGCCAAAAGGGTTGGAGTGGAATCAGCTTGCCATGGATGGCTTATGGCTATGGATTTGAAATTACGCCGCTCCATACACTTGCATTGTACAATGCTGTGGCTAATGATGGCGAAATGATCAAACCGGTATTTGTAAAATCAGTAAAGCGTGCCGATGAGGAAGAAGACGTTTTCACCACGCAGGTGATCAATAAAAAAATCTGTTCATCCAAAACCCTTGATAAGCTAAAGCTGCTTTTGGAAGGTGTCGTTGAAAATGGTACTGCTAAAAACATTAAAGGTACCCATTATCGCATCGCAGGGAAAACAGGTACGGCGAAAATTCTCGAGAACGGCCGATATACCACGAAGTACATAACATCCTTCGTAGGATACTTTCCTGCCCACGAACCAAAGTACAGTGCCATCGTGCTGATTAAAAATCCCCGGGGTTGGTATCAATATGGAAGCAGTGTAGCGGCACCGGTCTTTAAGGAAATTGCAGACAATATTTATGCACGCGATATCAATCTTCATCAGACCAATGGATGCGAAGAAATTTGGAGTAGCCAGCACTTTGCCAGTGATCCGCGCAGGCAATCAGCACGAACTGACCATGCTATGTAACGAATTGGGGATTTCAAATCATTCCCTAACAGAAGAAGAATGGGTGCGGTCCTCCGGAAGTGGAGGCGGAAGTGTAAAATGGAAAAAAAGTATTAACGGTAGGGATATTGTTCCGGATGTCACTGGAATGACTTTTCGCGATGCGCTTTATTTGCTGGAGAATTCTGGGTTGCGGGTTTCGTACGAGGGAAAGGGAAGGGTGATCAAACAATCTTTAAACCCTGGAGGAAGAGTTGCAAAAGGAAGTACAATTTATTTAAGACTAGGATAATCACATAACAAATTTAGAACCACACACCCACCAATAACTAAAACCAGTGCCCGAATTAAAAGACATACTTTACAAAGTGTCACTTACGTCTAGCTACGGAGATATGAGCGTTGACGTCAAGGGAATTTGCTTTGATTCACGCAAAGTGAGACCGGGCTTCTTGTTTATTGCTGTAAAAGGAACGCAATCCGATGGACATGAATACATCGCAAAGGCAATTGAGTTGGGTGCTATTGCAGTTGTTTGCGAAAAATTGCCCGACGCTGTAACCGATAAAATCACTTTTGTATCTGTTAAGAATAGCGGCCAGGCATTGGGAATTATCGCATCCAATTTTTTTGGAAATCCTTCCGAAAAAATGAAACTGACGGGTGTGACGGGAACGAATGGTAAAACTACCGTTGCTACTTTATTGTATAAGCTTTTTGCTGCACTTGGACACCGATCAGGGTTGATCTCAACTGTAGAAAACCGGATCGTAGATCAGGTCATTCCTTCCACGCATACTACACCAGACCCAATCCAATTAAATGAACTGTTGAGGCGGATGGTGGAAGAAGGGTGTACGCATGTCTTCATGGAAGTAAGTTCGCACGCCATCGATCAGGAGCGAATTGCAGGGTTGAAGTTTGTAGGAGCATTGTTTACGAACATCACGCATGATCACCTGGATTACCACTTGACATTTGAAAACTACATTAAAGCAAAGAAAAAATATTTTGATGAGTTAGGAAGCGATGCTTTTGCGTTGGTGAATGCTGACGACAAACGCGGCATGGTGATGATGCAAAATACCAAAGCCACAAAATATTCATTTGGCCTTAAGAAGATGGTGGACTTCAAGGCTAAAATAATTACAAATTCGATTGAAGGTCTTGAGCTTGAACTCGCAGGAAAAACCGTTTGGTTCAAACTCATCGGCGACTTCAATGCATATAACCTGTTGGCTGTATACGGAGCAGCCGTATTGTTAGGGGAAGATTCGGATGAGGTATTGGTAAAACTATCCTCATTAAGGGCGCTGTTGGAAGATTTGAATTGGTGCTTCCGGGCTCGAAAAAGATTGCCATTGTTGACTATGCTCATACTCCAGACGCTCTGAAAAATGTATTGGAGACTATCGCGCAGTTTCGATCTGGCAATGAGCAAGTGATTACAGTGGTAGGCTGCGGCGGAAATCGCGACAGAACGAAACGTCCATTGATGGCTTCGATTGCCTGCCGCCTGAGTGACAAGGTTGTGCTGACTTCAGACAATCCGCGGGACGAAGATCCGATGGAGATTATTAAGGAGATGCAAACGGGCGTGATGCCAACGGAGGCTCGCAAGACACTGGTCATTGCTGATCGGGAAGAAGCCATTAAGACGGCCTGTATGATGGCTAAAGAAAAGGATATAATACTCGTTGCTGGAAAAGGACATGAGACCTACCAGGAAATAAAGGGAGTGAAATATCCTTTTGACGACAGGGAAGTGGTTGAACGAATGTTAAAACTAACAAGCAACTAACGGATGCTGTACTATCTATTTGATTATCTCGACAAATTGGACATTCCCGGCGCTGGCGTATTTCAATATATATCTTTCCGAGCGGGCATGGCAGCCTTTATTTCCTTATTGATCACCATTACATTCGGAAAAAATCTGATCAACATACTCCGGAAAAAACAAGTTGGAGAAGATATCCGGGACTTAGGACTTGCCGGACAGATTCAAAAGAAAGGCACTCCTACCATGGGTGGTATCATTATCATCGCAGCGATCCTGATCCCGACTCTTTTGTTCGCCAACTCGATAATGTTTATGTAATCCTGCTAATCATAGCCACATGCTGGTTGGGTATTATTGGATTTGTGGATGATTATATTAAAGTATTTAGAAAAAATAAGGAAGGACTTGCAGGGCGCTTTAAGATGGTTGGGCAAGTAGGCCTCGGGTTAATAGTTGGATTTACGCTGTACTTTAATACACAGGTGGTGGTTCGGGAAGTTATCCCATCACTGCACTCCCGTTATGGTTGAAAATAACGAAGGTACATCGCAAAACGACCGAGTCCTACAGAGAGGTGAAGTCGACCAAAACACGGTGCCGTTCCTTAAGAACAACGAATTTGATTACAGCAGCTTGATTCCATTTTTACCTGTTGAATATACCTGGATCGTATATGTTGGAGTCGTGATATTTGATCATCACAGCTGTTTCCAATGGTGCAAACATTACGGATGGAATAGATGGACTTGCGGCAGGCACTTCCGCCATCATCGGGCTGACCATTGCGATTTTAGCTTACGTATCAGGCCGCATCGACTTTAGTAGTTATCTCAATATAATGTACATCCCGAACTTAGGAGAGGTGGTGGTTTTTTGTACGGCATTTGTAGGAGCATGCCTGGGATTTTTATGGTACAATGCATACCCTGCTCAGGTTTTTATGGGCGACACCGGAAGCTTGACACTTGGTGGTGTTATCGCGGTGTTGGCATTTGCTGTTAGAAAAGAATTAATGATACCTGTTCTTTGTGGGATTTTTTTGGTCGAGAACCTTTCGGTGATAATTCAGGTATCCTATTTCAAGTACACAAAGAAAAAATATGGAGAAGGCAGGAGAATATTTTTGATGTCGCCGCTTCACCACCACTATCAGAAAAGAAATATTCCAGAAGCAAAAATTGTAACGCGCTTTTGGATCATAGGAATTTTATTGGCGATCATTTGTCTGGCAACATTAAAACTTAGATGAGCGAAAGAGTCGTCATATTGGGTGCAGGTGAAAGTGGAACGGGGGCAGCATTGCTCGCGAAGCAGAAGAACTTTGATGTTTTTGTTTCGGACCAGGGACCCATTAAGGACAAATACAAGTCTGAACTTCAGAATGAGAGTATTCCATTCGAGGAAAATCTTCATTCAGAAGAAAAAATTCTAAATGCTTCTTTCGTCATCAAGAGCCCGGGGATCCCGCTTAAAGCAGAGATCATAAAAAAAATTAAGGCAGCTTCAATCTCGATCATCGATGAAATAGAATTTGCTTTCCTCTACACCGACGCAAAAATCATTGCCATTACTGGAACCAATGGAAAGACGACGACAACATTGTTGACCTATCATTTGATGAAGGAAGCAGGTTTTAATGTGGCGCTTGGCGGGAATGTGGGATTTAGCATGGCGCGCCAGGTAGCCCGGGAGAGATACGATTGGTATGTTCTTGAGATGAGCAGTTTTCAGCTTGATGGAATTAAAACATTCAAGCCAGAGATCGGGATATTGTTGAACATCACACCGGATCATCTGGATCGTTATGAATACTCGCTGGACAATTATATCAATTCAAAATTTCAGTTGATCCAGAACATGGGGAAGGAACAATACTTTGTGTATTACGTGAACGATCCGATCATTGAACGCGAGGTAAACAGGCGCACGCTTATTCCAAAGCAGGTGCCAGTTTCATTGTTGCCCTCATCTAAGGCTCCAATTCATTTTGATGGAGAGAAAATGAATTTCCAATTGAAAGAAAATTTCAAAATCGCACAATCGGAAACAACATTAAAGGGACCTCACAATCTTATTAATACGATGTCGGCAGTTTCTGCTGTCTTCATTGCTGGGGCTTCGCTGGATGCAATCAAATCGGGATTAAAAACATTTAAGAACGCTCCCCATCGGTTGGAATCTGTCGCGACGATCAAGGGTGTCGAGTTTGTAAATGACTCTAAAGCTACAAATGTAGACTCCGTAGTATATGGATTGGGTAGCTATGAAAAATCACTCATCTGGATTGCCGGTGGCGTTGATAAAGGAAATGATTATAACATCATCAAAGATGAAGTTAAGAAGAAGGTAAAAGTGCTGATCTGCTTAGGCAAGGACAATGCAAAACTGAAAAAAGCATTTGGTGATGTCGTAAAAGAGATTTATGAAACACAAAGTGTAACAGACTTGGTGCGCCAGGCACTTCAGGTATCGCAGCCTGGCGATGTTGTGTTGCTCTCGCCGGCCTGCGCAAGTTTTGATCTTTTCAAAAATTATGAAGATCGTGGAGATCAGTTTAGAAAAGCGGTATTGGATTTAAAAAAAGAAGTGGAGGGTCAACGCGCATGAACAAGTTTAAAACATGGGCCGATGAAAATTTGCAAGGCGATCGCGTGATATGGGCGGTTGTATTTGCACTATCCCTGATTAGCATTCTTGTGGTCTACAGTTCCATCGGAACATTGGCTTTTAAGCGGACTGAAAGCCCGGAAAGCTTTTTGATCAAGCACACATTTACGGTTTTGGTCGGGCTGGCAGCAATGTGGTTTGCCCATCGGGTAGACTACCGGTACTATTCCAAGCTTTCCAAATTTGCTTTATGGATTAGCATCCCTTTGTTGATTTATACTTTTACCAATGGCGTTACCATTAATGATGCGGCGCGATGGATTCATGTTCCAATTATTGGATCGTTCCAGCCTTCCGACTTTGCCAGTCTTGCGTTGATCGTAAATCTTGCAAGCATGTTGTCTAAACGACAACAGAATATTGATGATATCAAAGAATCATTGATTCCGATTCTGTTTTGGTGTGGAATTATATGCGGATTGATTGCATTGACCAACCTTTCAACCGCCGTCCTACTCTTTCTGACTTGTATGTTGATAATGTTCATAGGCAGGGTGCCGACAAAATATCTGGCGATGCTGGTTTTTGTCGGTGTTTTGTTTGGCGCGTTGGCAGTTAAGTTTGGTGTACGGGGTGAAACTGCCAAGAACAGAATTACAAACTTTATGAATGGCAATGAACTGCCATTTCAGGCGAAACACGCCCGCATCGCAGTGGCTACCGGAGGGATAGCTGGAAAAGGCCCAGGCAACAGCGATCAACGCAATATATTACCACACCCTTATTCAGATTTTATTTATGCCATTGTCATTGAAGAGTATGGAATGATAGGGGGAGTAGTCGTGCTAATCCTGTATCTGGTATTGCTTCATCGCGGAATGAAGGCTGCTTACAATAGTGATAAAGCTTTTGGAGGACTATTGTCAGCGGGATTGAGTTTTGATTTGGTATGCCAGGCCCTGGTAAATATGGGTGTAGTGGTTGGGTTGGGGCCGATTACCGGTCAACCCTTGCCCTTGGTATCAATGGGCGGAACATCGATGGTCTTCACGGGTTTGGCAGTAGGAATTATTCTCAGTGTAAGTCGAGGTGACCGGGATCAGGAGTGGAGCCAAAATCCTAACGAAAAGGAAAATAGAAACATGCCAGCAGCAAAAGCAGCGTAACGGGAAATGAATAGTTCACAACCATATCGTTTGATCATCAGCGGTGGAGGCACCGGTGGCCATATTTTTCCTGCTGTCGCAATAGCCAATGAGTTTCGTTCGCGATATCCAAATTCCGAAATCCTCTTTGTCGGCGCTGAAGGCAGAATGGAGATGACGCGCGTGCCGGAAGCAGGTTATAAAATAATCGGACTGTGGATTAGCGGTTTACAACGCAAGCTTACATTGTCAAATTTGTTGTTCCCCATCAAGCTTATTGTAAGCTACTTCAGGGCAAGACAAATTGTAAATCAGTTTAAACCACACGTTGTTATCGGTACAGGTGGTTATGCCAGCGGTCCCATTATGATGGCGGCAACACGCAAAGGAATTCCCACTGTCATTCAGGAACAAAATTCATTTGCCGGACTTGCCAACAAACAAGTCGCAGACAAGGCAAGTCGCGTATGTGTAGCATACGAGGGAATGGAAAAATATTTTCCTGCAAAGAAAATCGTCATTACAGGCAATCCGGTTCGAAAAGATATTCTAACCATCGATTCAAAACGCGATCAAGCCTTAACCCATTTCGCATTTAGCCCGCAGGTTAAAACGCTGCTGATCATTGGCGGAAGTTTAGGCGCACGAACCATTAACGAAAGCATACTTCACGGAATGGAAAAACTACTGGAAGCAAAGATCCAGGTGATCTGGCAAACCGGCAAGGGATACTATGAGTCCTATAAGACTCAACTTACAAAATTTGATCTGCGAAAAATTCGTGTCCAGGATTTTGTAAGGGAAATGGATTTAGCCTACGCCGCGGCAGACGTGGTTATTTCGCGGTCCGGTGCATTAAGCGTCTCTGAAATTTGTATCGCGAAAAAACCCGTGATACTGGTTCCGTCACCCAATGTTGCGGAAGATCATCAGACCAAAAATGCGAAGGCCCTGGCAGAAAAGGATGCGGCGATATTGGTGCCCGACAAAGATGCAGCTTCGATATTGGTCGATGCTGCATTGAGCTTGATTTTTGACGGATCGCGAACAGCAAAGCTATCGGAAAATATTGCAAAGTTGGCCAAGCCTCGCGCAACCAGTGATATTGTGAACGAAATAGAAAAACTGCTGGATGAGAAGTCAGTAGATGGCAAGATGCAGTCCTACAAGCTTTCATCGGACGATCCTCATACGAGCGGAAACAATTCAGGAAGATTACAAACAGTATTGGTAAGAAGTAGATAAGATAGAAACAAAGTGAAACTAGAAGACTACCATAATATTTATTTTTTGGGCATCGGCGGGATCGGTATGAGTGCTTTGGGACGGTGGTTTCTAAAGAAAGGCTTGAACGTTTCGGGCTACGATCGAACCTCCACCACGTTGACCAATGAATTGCAAAAAGAGGGAATGGCAATTCATTTTGAAGACAGTGTTGATAACATTCCGCAAGTGGTGCGCCAACAAAAGGAGAAGACCCTCGTGATTTTTACGCCAGCAATTCCGAAAAATCATGTGGAGTATAATTATTTAAAGGATAATGGCTATACGATCGTCAAACGTTCGGAAGTACTTGGCTTGATAACCAAAGGATACAAGACCGTTGCCGTGGCAGGGACGCATGGAAAGACGACGACATCATCCATGGTTGCCCATATCCTAAAGGTTGGTGGAAAAAATATGGTTGGATTTTTAGGGGGAATCACAACGAACTATAATTCCAATCTTGTAATGAATGGAGAAATTGACGACAATACAATTGTTGTTGTCGAGGCTGATGAGTTTGATCGTTCTTTCCTCCGACTGTTTCCGCAAATAGCCGTGGTCACTTCGGCCGATGCCGACCACCTCGATATCTATGGAGATCATGAAAGCCTTATTCAATCCTTCAAAGATTTTATCAGTCAGATCAACCGCGGTGGTTCTTTGATTATCCACGAATCAATCGCTGAATTACTTGCATCCGACATATCCTCATGTGACTAAAAATATTTACAGCATGAGCCGGGGACAATTTTTTGCCAGCAGCATTACCGCAAAGGGCGGATTTTTTGAGTTCGACTTACAAGGTTTTAGTAAGGTTGAACATGTCAAGCTTGGCGTCCCGGGTTTTCATAATATTGAAAATGCCGTTGCCGCGTCCATTGCAGCAAGTCTTTGTGGGTATCTCGACGCAAATCATCCGACAGGCGCTTGAGTCCTTCACAGGCGTGAAAAGAAGATTCGAATATATCATCAAAGGCAAGCGTGTGGTTTATGTGGATGATTACGCTCATCATCCAACAGAAATTGAGGCGTTTCTGAAGTCGATGAAATCTTTGTATCCTGGGCGCAAGCTGACCGTAATTTTCCAGCCTCACTTATTCTCCCGCACGCGAGATTTTGCAGAAGGATTTTCAAAGAGTTTGAGTCTGGCGGACGAATTATTCCTGATGGATATCTATCCGGCACGGGAACTACCCATACCCGGGGTCGATTCAGATATGTTGATGAAGGACATAACAAGCCCTGTGAAAATTAGATGTGCAAAGTCAGACTTAATGGAAAAGCTAGATTCCATTGATGCTGACGTCGTTGTAACGGTAGGGGCAGGCGATATCGATACTTTTGTTGAACCCATTAAACAATTGCTTATTAAGAAATATGAAGTTTAAGTTTAACCTGCGTCGGGAGCTTAAAATTGTTGCTGCTGTCCTAATAGTTGCAATCATTATTGCTTTTACTGAGAGAAAGCAAGGAGATGTATCCATAAAGGATATTACTATCAAAATAGATAATATCCAGGGAAATCATTTTTTGGATGAGTCAGATATAATCGACCTGATGCAACTCAAAAAGGACAATTTAAGAGGGACCAGTATTGATCGCGTTAGTTTGAAGGGAATTGAAAAGAAGATCAGTAAACAGCCTTTCATAAAAAAAGCCGATCTCTACAGCGATCTTGAAAGGAAACCTTGTAGTACGTGCCGAATTACGCCGACCTATTGCACGAATTGTCAGAAATGATGGTCCCGATGGATACATCGCCGAGGATGGAACGATAATGCCGGTATCTGAAAAATTTACGTCACGCGTCGTTCTGGTAAGTGGAGGTTATGTGCCTCAGCTTCTGAAACAAAATAACATGCATGAGAAAGAGGAAACACAAAAAATTTTAGACCTGATCAACGCTATTCGCCAAGATGAGTTTTGGAGCGCACAGATCGCGCAGCTGGATATCGACAGTAAAACGCGAATCACAATTTTTCCGCAGGTAGGCGACGAAAGGATTGAATTTGGTAAGCCTGAAAACACGGAAGTAAAATTCAAAAAGCTGATGATATTCTATAAAGAGATTCTTCCGCGGACTGGTTGGAATAAATACAACCGGGTGAATTTAGAATATGAAGGACAAATCGTAACCGAATAACAAACTTTAAATAGCAACCACTAATAACCTCTTTACAACCATGGAACAAGAAAAAATAGTAGTCGGACTCGATATAGGCACAACAAAAATTTGTGTTATTGTCGGCCGCAAAAATGAATTCGGCAAGCTCGAAGTGCTTGGGATGGGCAAGGCCGAATCGGAAGGTGTCGTCAAGGGAATAGTTTTCAATATTGATAAAACTGTTTATGCAATCGAGAAGGCTATACGCGATGCCGGTGATCAGGCTGGTATTGACATCGCGGTTGTAAATGTGGGTATTGCGGGGCAGCACATCCGGAGTTTCATTCAGCATGGTGGTATAACGCGGACTTCCAAAGAGGATGAAATCACAATCGATGATGTGGAGCGCCTGACACAAGATATGTATCGTATGGTGGTTCCGCCGGGAAGCCAGATCATTCACGTGATGCCTCAGGATTATATGGTCGACTATGAAGATGGCATCAAAGAACCTGTAGGGATGTCTGGTGTGAGGTTAGAGGCAGATTTTCATATTATTACAGCGCAGACGAATGCGATCAATAATATCAATAAATGTATTCGTCGGGGTGGGCTTGAAATTCAGGATCTGATCCTCGAACCGTTGGCATCTAGCCTGGCCGTGCTTAATGACGAAGAAAAGGAAGCTGGTGTTTGCCTCATTGATATCGGTGGTGGCACAACTGACATTGCAATTTTTTACGATAACATCATTCGTCATACTGCTGTAATCCCCTTCGGAGGTAATATCGTGACAAATGATATCAAACAAGGTCTTATGGTACTGCCGCAACAGGCAGAACAATTAAAGACACGTTTTGGGAAAGCGATTGCTGAGGAAGCAAGTCCAAACGAGGTGGTTTCGATTCCTGGAATAAGGAACCGTGCCGCCAAGGAGATTTCTGTAAAAAATCTCTCCAACATCATACAGGCAAGAATGGAAGAAGTCATAGAAATGGCGCACGCTGAAATTATCAGTTCAGGATTTGAGAATAGGTTGGCAGGCGGTATCGTCATCACCGGTGGAGGTGCTCAGTTGAGCAATCTCAAACAATTAGTTGAATACATGACTGGTATGGATACGCGTATCGGTTACCCCAACGAACATCTTGGCAAAAGTAAAATCGAGTCTGTAAAGAGTCCGATGTATGCTACTGCTGTCGGTTTGGTTCTCGCGGGTTTTCGCTCTCTTGATGAAAGAGAAGATCGTTACAAGGAAGCTCGCGAAATAGTAAGAGCTACGAAAGTGAAGAAGCATGTCGGTGCCTCCAAAAATTTCTTCAACGAAATTTTGAATAAAACCAAAAGTTTGTTGATCGATGATTTGGATGGAAAAAATGAGTATTGAGTTGACAAGACTTTACAACTCCGCGAAGTGCGGAACTTCGAAAGTCTAATTTTAACCTATTAAACAACCACTTAAAAAAATAATCATGTTTGAAACTGGATCCTACAAATTTGAGATCCCCAAAACCAATAACCTACAATCCATCATCAAGGTGATCGGCGTAGGCGGGGGAGGAAGTAATGCCGTGAATCACATGTATAAACAAGGCATAAAAGATGTCGAGTTTATTGTGTGCAACACGGATAATCAGGCGCTTAGCAATAGCCCGATTCCACACAAACTTCAAATTGGTGCGAACCTTACCGAAGGACTCGGCTGCGGCGCGAATCCTGAGGTGGGGAAAAATGCTGCCCTTGAAAGCAAGGAGCAGATTCGAGAGATGCTTATCGGAACGAAAATGCTTTTCGTCACGGCTGGTATGGGCGGTGGCACAGGCACAGGCGCTGCGCCTGTGATCGCGAAAATTGCCAAAGATATGGATATCCTTACCGTTGGAATCGTGACTGCCCCATTCTCATTTGAAGGAAAGAAAAAAATGGGCCAGGCGAGCATCGGGTTGGAGTCTCTTCGTCAAAATTGTGATACGGTCATTGTAATTTTGAATGATAAGCTCCGTGAAATTTTCGGCAATCTTTCCATCGGCCAGGCATTTGCCCAGGCTGATAATATCTTGACGACCGCAGCAAAAGGTATTGCTGAAATTATCACTTTGGCCGGTTATGTTAACGTAGACTTTCAGGATGTGCGCACGGTAATGCATAATGCCGGTGCTGCCGTAATGGGTTCTGCAGAAACCCGCGGCGAAAATCGCGCACGGAAAGCCGCTGAAGGAGCCCTTGCTTCACCGCTGCTTGACAATCGCGATATCATGGGAGCAAAACGAATATTGCTATCCATTATCTCGGGTGAAGAGGCAGAATTGCAGATGGATGAACTCTCTGAAATTACAGAATATATTCAGGGTGAAGCAGGTGAGGATGCTGAGATGATCTTTGGACATGGTGTAGATTCTAACCTGGGCGATCGCATCCGTGTTACCGTTATTGCTACTGGATTTCAGAGCGAATCACAAATGGTGCCAAGGGTTGCAGAGAAGAAAGTTCATGATCTGGACCGTTCCCAAGGATGGCTGTTCACGCCCGATAATTCGGTAAACGAAAACAACGATTTGGAAGTCAGAAAAGTAACGGAGATCAAACCGGAAATCAAACCCGAAGTTAGGGAGGAAAAACCCCTTGAACGTGAATTGGTCTTTGCGGGTCCTTTCAACAAAGTGGAGGAACCTACAAATGAAGAGGATGAAGGAGAGGAAAGCTTGCTCAATGATGATGACTTTGATGATTCTGTAGAACAGTATGGTGATCAGGTAATAAGTGAAGAAGGTATGATGGAATTACGTTCGACAAAACAGCGCTTGCAACAACAAGCTGAACAGCGAAAAGAAACTTTGAAACAAGCGCGCAAGCATGAAATGACCAAGGAAGAGTTTAATGAGAAGTGGGCGCTTCCTGCTTATTTAAGAAGAGGTGTGACCATGCAGGATGTTCCTCACTCTTCCCAGCCGTTCATTTCCAAATACAATCTGAATGATGATAATAACATTCTGGGTAACAATAAATTTTTGCATGACAATGTAGATTAAAGGATATGATGGTGGGTCTGATTCAGTTTAGGGCTCATGATTCAAAGGCATGGCATTATAGCGTGACTGGTGTTTACTCCATTCGTAGTGGTTGTTGGTGGTAAATATTTTTTGCCGACGCTGGAATGCCAATTTTTAAACTGACGTTGCGCCTATTTTTTATTTGCAATTAAGCTAAAGCAAATCGCGCAGGGAGTATGAATGCCGGACGTAAATGTTCGGCATTTGCTTTTGTATCATTCTTTTTATACGGCTGGCTATTGAACTAAGGGCGCGGATTATGGGTTAGAATAATTTTCGCGAAGGCATCCAGGACGCAAACAAATGCCTTTGACGACTCAACCGCTTTGCATTCCTTTGTGCGTACCCTTTGTTCTTGTGAATGCGCCTAAATTGCGAAGTATTGAACATAGATTTGCGCGGTAGACATTATCGGTTAATTTAGAATTTATTCATGCGACCTTTCCTTGCTGAACTTGCGAATACCATTCACGGAAAATATCGATCCTTCGATAAACTGACGATTGTATTTCCTAATCGCAGGGCTATCCTGTATTTCAGAAAATATTTAAGTTCTCTATTAAGCAAACCAGCATTCGCTCCAAGACTATTAACCATTGAGGACTATTTTAATAGTCTGTCGAGTTTGAAAACACCCGACAAGCTTGAGCTGATCCACCACCTTTATGAGGTCTACCATGAGGTAGTATTAGATAGTCGTAAATCAAACGACGCTGACATTGAGCCTTTCCACCAGTTTTATTTTTGGGGTGAAATGTTATTGCGGGATTTTGATGAGGCCGACAAATACCTCGTAGAAACAAGCCAGTTATTTAAAGATCTGCGAAATCAAAAAGAGCTGGATTCTAGCTTTGATTACCTCACCGAGGAACAGCTTACGTTTCTTAAAAGCTTCTGGGCAACATTTGATGAGAACCTTACAGAGAACAAGAAAAAATTCATCAATGTGTGGAGCAAATTACATTTGCTTTATGTGACTTTCAAAGACAGACTTCTGCAGAAGGGCATTGCCTATGAAGGCATGTTGCAACGTGGCGTTGCCGAAAGAATTGAAGGAGCAATGAGAAACAACGCTCGCCAGATAATTTTTGCCGGTTTTAATGCGCTTACAAAGGCCGAAGAAAAAATAATCAGCTATCATGTTCAGCAAGGCATCGCGGAAGTTTATTGGGACATTGATGAGTATTACGTTAATAATACTGCACAGGAGGCAGGAAAATTCTTTCGCGAGTATCAAAATCATGTCGTGCTGGGTAAGACTTTTCCAAAAGATATTCCTTCGCATCTCGCGCGTGGACTAAGAGTATCAGATGCAGGCGAGGCAATGGGGAAAAAATCGATTCGCGTTTTTGGTGCTGCGCAACCTGTCAGCCAGACAAAAATAATGGCTCAGGTGCTGCAGGAAGAATTGGAAAAGGGGATCAATCCGGAAGAAACATTAATTGTCTTACCGGATGAAAACCTTTTGCTCCCAGTGCTTCACAGCGTTTCTGGATATATTGAAAAACTAAATGTCACGATGGGATTTCCCATTGGCGCGACACCGGTATTTAATTTAGTGGAGCTCCTGATCGAATTGCACATTAGTCGCAAGGGATCGGACTTTAATCATCGGCCGGTACTCGCATTGCTGGGTCATCCGTATCTTATTGCCGAAGATGCAGGCGCTGCCAATGTAAAGCGAAAGGAAATTTTGTACCGTAATTGGGTGCACATACCAATGGGATATTTGGCCTCAGCGACACACTTGCATCGCCTTATATTCAAGCCTATTGAAGGGAGTATTCTGTTGTACCTGCGTACCATCATTACGAGCATCGGAAACCTCAGCGCTATTGCGGATTTTGACAAGGAATACATCCTTCATTTTATAAAACTTCTTAACCGTGTAGAAGAGGTTACAGGCGACGCTTTTAAAATTCAAACGGTTACCAACGACGGTCGCCTACTGGGCCAACAAACCAAACCGCAAAATCTTCTAATATTTCTTTAAAGGCATTTTTACGTTTATTTAAACAATTAGCCCAGGCTCATAAGATTCCATTTAGTGGCGAACCCCTCAGGGGATTACAAGTGATGGGCGTGCTTGAGACGCGAAACCTCGATTTTAAAAATATTTTTGTGCTTTCGCTGAACGAAGGGTCGTTTCCGTCGTTTGGCTCTAAAAGTTCTTACATCCCTTACAGTATCCGCAAGGCCTACGGGATGCCAACGGCTGAGCATCAGGATGCAATGTATGCTTACCTCTTTTATCGGATGCTGCAACGTGCCGAAAATGTTTTTTTATTTTACAATACTGAAACCGATGTGTTGGGGCAAGGTGAAAGCAGCAGGTATCTGAAGCAATTGATGTATGAAAGCGGCCTGCCAATGGAGCGTAAAGTTTTACACGATCCGATTCAGCCAAGTTTGATAAATCCAATCGTTATTAAAAAGGACGAAGGGGTGATCGAGGCCTTGATAAAACTGAGTGAAGGAAACAGCAGGTTTAAAGGTATCTCACCTTCCGCGCTCAATACATATATCGAATGCCGGCTTCGTTTTTATTTGCGCCACGTTGCCAAAGTAAAAGAACCCGATGAAGTAGAAGAAGATCTCGATGCACGTGTGCTGGGAAATTTTTTGCATGAAGTTATGGAGCTTTTTTATCGGCAACTTCAAGATAAAAAGCAAAGTAATGTTGTGGTGGCAACGGATTTTACCAACGGAGAAGCGATCATTGATGACCTTATTGACAAGGTCTTTATAAAGGCATATCACCTCGAGCCTGGCAAGCCAGTAGAATATGAAGGACAACGGTTGGTGGTAAGGGAAATTGTAAGACGGTTCGCACATCGCATTTTGGAAATGGACAAAGAATACGCCCCCTTCGAAATAGAAGTACTGGAACAAGGCGGGTTGGAATATTCAGTGACTATCGACCAGTATCCAGGATCAACGTTGCTTGGGGGAAAAATTGACAGAGTAGATCGAAAGGGTGACTTAATACGTGTAATCGATTACAAGACAGGAAAAGACAAACTCGATTTTGACAGTGTTGCGTCGCTGTTTAGTCGCGACGGAAAAAGAAATAAAGCGGCTTTTCAAACCATGCTATATGCGTTGTTGTATAAGACCAATGCGCCGCGGACTTCACAAAAAATTGTGCCGGGACTGATCAACCGTATGAATCTCTTTGACAATGATTTTAAGTTTGGATTAAAAGTGGGAAAAAATTTTGTGGATGATGTAGATCCACTGCTTACTGAATTTCACGCTCGCTTAAAATCGTTGCTAGACGAGCTATATGATCCAGCAGTACCGTTCGACCAAACGACCGATGTGGAATTATGTAAATTCTGTTCGTATCAGGGAATATGTTACCGTTAGGAAATTGAAATCTGTTCTGTCGCCGACCTTATCGTGATTCAATCATCTTTTGAAGCGCCATGTACTCATCGCGAAGCTTGGCAGCTTCCATAAATTCCAATTCTTTAGCGGCCTTCTCCATCGCTTTGCGAGTACGTTCCGACATTTTTAACAATTCATCTTTTGAAAGGTAAGCTACTACTGGATCAGCCGCTAGCGTCACCTCTTCAGATTCAACGTAGTAGTTTCTGACAGATTTTTTTGAATCAGCAACCTTAGTTTGGCCCAATATAGAATCTTTGGATTTTAGAATTGTTTTCGGAACGATATCATTAGCCAGGTTATAATCCATTTGGATTTTTCTTCTCCGGTCGGTCTCCTCAATGGCCATCTGCATCGATTCGGTTACCCTGTCTGCGTACATGATCACCCGACCATTCTCATTGCGTGCTGCCCGCCCGATAGTTTGAACCAGCGAACGTTGATTTCTTAAAAATCCTTCTTTGTCAGCGTCAAGGATAGCAACGAGTGAAACTTCAGGAAGGTCGAGACCTTCGCGTAATAGATTTACACCCACGAGCACATCAAAAATTCCCAGCCTCAATTCGCGAAGGATTTCAACCCGGTCAAGTGTAGCAACTTCCGAGTGAATGTAACGGCATTTGATTCCAACGCGATCCATATATTTGGTAAGCTCTTCTGCCATGCGTTTCGTCAAGGTGGTAACAAGAACCCGTTCATGTTTTTTTACCCGTTCATCAATTTCTTCCAGTAAATCATCAATTTGATTTTTGCTGGGCCGAACATCGATTTGGGGATCAAGAAGTCCTGTTGGCCGGATGATTTGTTCCACTACCACGCCTTCTGATTTTCGCAGTTCATATTCCGAAGGTGTAGCGCTTACATAGATTACCTGACTGAGAAGCGCTTCAAATTCGTTGAAGGTAAGCGGCCGGTTATCGAGGGCAGAGGGTAAACGAAAGCCATAATCAACCAAATTTACTTTGCGTGAACGATCACCGCCCCACATGGCCCTGACCTGAGGAACCGTAACATGACTTTCGTCAACTACCAAAAGAAAATCATCTGGGAAATAATCGATCAAACAGAATGGACGTTCCCCTGGCCTGCGGCGATCGAAGTAACGTGAATAATTTTCGACACCCGAACAGTACCCCAACTCACGCATCATTTCCAAGTCAAATTCAGTTCGTTCTTTTAAACGTTTTGCCTCAAGGTGTCGCAATTCGGTTTCAAACATTCCCACTTGAGCGACCATGTCATCTTGAATTTCCCGTATGGCCTGATGAAGGGTTGACTTTCCCGTGACAAAGAGGTTTGCTGGAAATATGGTGAGAACTTTTTCATCGGAAATTTTCTTTCCGCTGATCTGGATCAATTCGTTGAATTGATTCAATCTCATCGCCCCAAAAATAAATTCGAACTGCATAATCCGCGTATGCCAGAAAAACATCAACGGTGTCGCCCTTCACTCTGAATGTTCCTCTTTTAAAATCAAGTTCAGTTCGATTGTAAAGAATATCCACCAACGCAAATAATAGTTTATTTCGCGCGACAACTTCACCCACTTTTAGTTTGATCACATTTTTGCCGAACTCTTCCGGATTGCCGATACCATAGATACAAGATACTGATGCCACCACAATAACATCCCGCCGACCCGTTAACAACGAGGAGGTTGCACTCAGACGAAGCTTTTCAATTTCCTCATTGATTGAAAGATCTTTTTCTATATAAAGATTGGAAGAGGGAATAAACGCTTCAGGCTGATAATAATCGTAATAGGATATGAAATACTCAACTGCATTTTCAGGAAAGAACTGTTTGAACTCGCCATAAAGCTGAGCTGCTAAAGTTTTATTGTGGCTAAGAACCAATGTTGGCCGATTTGTACGGGCAATAACGTTTGCCATGGTGAAAGTTTTTCCAGATCCTGTCACACCCAACAATGTTTGATGCGGCTTCACCTTCCTCTACTCCTTTTGTCAGCTGACGTATGGCCTCGGGTTGATCACCGGTAGGTTGGTATGTGCTTGTAAGTTTGAAATCCATGTTAGTCGTTATCCGTTATCGTTATCCGTTAATCGTTAATCGTTAATCGTTAATCGTTTGGAATAGCTCCAAAGAAATCAGTTTTTGGCTCAGCATATAATGCGTCACCAAACGTACTAAAGTAGAAATAAAATAGTTAATCGATCGGCGAGGGAAATAGTTTCGACAAAGCATTAAAATTTAACCCACAGACTGATAACTGATAACGGATAACTGATAACGGATAACTGATAACGCTAGTTATTCCAGATCACCCAGGATTTTTCAGCCTGAATGTGAAGCATTTCCAAGCCGTTCTTAATCTTTGCTCCCCTCATTTCTGCTTTTTGTAGAAACATCGTTCGCGCAGGATTATAGATCAGGTCGTACACAAAATGATCGGCGCCGATATGCTCGAAATCAATGGATGGCATCGTTTCGGTATTTGGGCTCATCCCAAGGGGAGTTGTATTGATAATAAGAAGAGATTCGCTTATTGTTTTGGATGTCTTTTCCAAGATACTCATAGGTTAGAACATCTTTCTTCGCTTCACGGGAAACAAGCTTGAATTCTATTTTTAATTTCTTTAACGCTTCCATGTACTGCTTTTGAAGATCCTCCGGTACCCAGTATCAAAGCTTTTATCTCTTGATCTTTAGGAAGCCATTTTTCAATGGTTTCGTAAAAAGCTTCTGAATCGGTATTGTATCCTTTTAGTTTGCCATCTTTGATTTTGATCACATTGACAGCACCTATTTTTTTTGCAAACCCATCAACTTCATCCAGATATTTTAAGACTTGTTCCTTATAGGGTATTGTAACATTAAGACCAGTAAGTCCTTTTGTGTCTTTTAAAAGCGGTTCAAGATCGGATATATTTTTTAGTGGGAATAATTCATAGTGATAATCACGAAGACCTTCGCGAAAAAATTTTTCATCAAAATATGATTTCGAGAATGAGTGACTAACAGTTGCACCGATTAGTCCGAATATTTTTTCCATGTTCAGAATGTTGTTTTACGCCGCGAGGCAATCTCTATCAATTAAAATCACAATAAAAACTCCAAGCGCCATCATCAATATCGCTTGAAAAACCTGAGGGTCTTTTCCGGTTGTCGCAAAATAATCCCAAGGTAAAATACTTCTGTCGAATGCCGGAATTTGGTCACCTTTTCGATTGGTGGCAAATTCCAACACTTCTCGCCAGGGCCATACCTTATTTAAAGAGCCTAGCATAATTCCCAACAGTAAAGCTATGGTTGGCCTCGCGATAATTGCTCAAGAAATGATCTAAAATTCTTGAGAATCCAACCAGGCCGAACAGCGTAACCTGACATAAAAATCAATATGGCTACAGTGTTGAATTCTGCAAAGGCTGATGTAATATATCCAAATTGACCAAGAAGAATCAAAATAAAGATAAAGGATATACCTGGAATAAGGGCTATACTGCCAGCAACCGTAGCAACCGCAGAAAATCAACCAAAGTGCTCGGGGAGCCTGGATCGGCGGTAAAAAGGTAATGGCGTAAGCAACTAACAGGGCGACAGCAAAACAAATTATAGCACCCGTATCCCATTTTTTTATCTCTTCGCGCATAACAAGTGGCGTTGCCATCACCATCAAGCTAAAGAAAAAGGATCCCATCGGGATCGGATGATGTTTCAAGCCATAAAGAATTGGGCGCGCGACTAGCAAAAAGGCTTGTCACAATTCCGCCAAAGACCGTCGCTAGAAAATTTCCATTGATGTGTTTCCAGAAATCATGAAATTTTTTCTCGAGAAGAAGCTTTCCAGGCTTCCTTGTCAATCGACTTGAATGATCGAATTAACTCTTCATAAATACCTGCTAACAGCGCTGCAGTACTACCTGATATTCCTGGTATAACTTCAGCCACTCCCATACAAATACCTTTAACGTACAAGAAAATATAGTCTTGTCTTTTTCTCAAATCGTCTGATGCTTAGTCAATCTCAAATGGAGGTGCGGTGTTGGTATTTTTCCTTTCAATGCCAAGAAAATGAAGGAAGGTATCACCACGTAAACCGAGACGGATTGTTTCCAGGGGAATGACTTCTTCCGGCGCAATATTACCCAGGTTTACGTTGGCACCTAGCAATTTAACAAACCACACTTGCTGAGCTTTTTGAGGCGCTTCCCAGATGATTTTTTCAAATGGAATTTTCGTCAAAATTTCCTGGACCAGACCTGATCGAACTTCGCCAGTCGATCTGAACAAACCAACGTTTCCGCCTTCACGTGCTTCTCCAATTACTTTCCAGGCACCTGCATCCAATTCCTTTTGCATCAATTCTATCCACTGATAAGGAGGAATGATTTTATCAGCATCCTTTGAACCTACTTCCGAAAGCACTGTCACTTGCTCAGCAAAGTTTAGTGATATAGTCACACTTTTTATCGTGATCAATATCCATCGACCCATCAGATACTTCAGCAAACGACATATCATACTTGTCGAGAAGTTTTCGATAATCGTCAAATTGATTTCGAATGACAAAAGCTTCAAACAAGGTTCCACCGAAATAAACAGGTAAGCCTGCTTCTTTATATACTTTGAGTTTATCTTTAAGATTTGGAGTGACGAAAGAAGTTGCCCATCCTAATTTTACGATATCAACATGGTCGGCAGAAGTGCTGGCAAAATCTTCTGCTTCACGAATACTCAGGCCTTTGTCCATCGCCATGGTAAAGCCATATTGCCTGGGCTTTTTGGTACGCTCAGGCAGATTATTAAGATCGAAATTCATTAATTATTTTCTTTTCTAAACTGTTCGATGATTTTGTACAAAGCCTTTTGAGTTTCAAGTTTCGGAAAGAAATCAAACAAGGCAGTATGACCATCAAAGTCTAAAATTAAAGCATTTTCCAGATAATTAAAGGCTTCTTTAAACTGACCTGCTTCAATGTAGTAAACCGTCATCCGATAAAAGAACTCAGCATCATTTGGAATCTCATCAAATCCCTGTGATAAGGTATCTATTGCTTTTGTATAATCGCCTTGTTCGTAAAAAATAAATGACCAATTCAGCCAGATTTCCTTGTCTGTCGGGATCAAGTTTGCTGGCTTCCTCATAGGCATCGATGCTGGATATGGTGTTTCCAACCTTAAATTCAGCATGGGCAACAGACTTCCAGTACTCAGCATTCTCCGTATTGATCTTTAACGCTTTATTGTAAAAATGTAGCGCCTGATACCATTTTTCCTGTTTTTCCAGACAGGCTCCGGCGCCAAACCACGCCTCATCATAAAGTGTATCCAGCTTTGTCGCTTTCTGAAAATATTTTAAACCGAGCTCGTATTGCTCCAGGCTTTCGTATGCGGCACCAAGGCAGCAATACACTTCAGGACTTGGACCTTCGATCTCAACCGTTTTCCGAAATGCATCCAGGGCTTTCGTATATTCGCCCATGTTCATATAGGTGTTCCCCGTATTGAAATGTGCAGATGCAAATGAGTCGTCTATCGTAATGGCATAATCATAAGCCTGCAGAGCTTCCTGATATTTTTCAAGTTTGTTATAAACTATTCCCAAATTGTACCACGCAGCAGTTGAGTAAGGATCTTCATCAATAAACTTTTGATAGTATTCGATGCTACTTTCTAACTGACCGGTTAGATCAAGACAAAAGGCTAACTCATACAACGAACCATCATGATTGATATTTAGCTCGATTGATTTTTTATAAGCTTCGATTGCATTTGGATAGTCTTCCATGCTTTGATAAGCAAGGCCGATACTGTAGTAAACTTCATCTTTATCATCGGCAAGCAACAATGCTCGTTCATAATTTTCGATTGCATCAGCATGTTTTCCCTGCAACGAAAGGATGGATCCTTTCGTCAGAAAAATTTCAGGATCGTTCGGTTGAAGTGCGTGCGCCTGATCCAATAATTCAAGTGCCTGGCTATACTCTTCAAGATTGGACAATATCTGCGCTTTGATTGTTATTAGTTCGATTGAAAATGGATATTGCGTTATGGCCAGATTGACGGCCTGAAGTGCCTTGTTGTGCTTACCTCGAAACATGTAGTGTTCGATGATCTGCTCGTAAGCATCCAAGTCAAAAAATTCTGCCTTCTTTTTTCGGAGATGATCTTCAAATCTTTTAATCAGCTCGTTACCTTCTTCTCTTTTGCGATATTCTTTCGACATGGACTAAAACGTTTTCCTAAAATAGGTAAATCTGAGGTAAAGCTAAATCTTTCAGACTATTTTTTAGAATCGAATTTTTTACTATAATAATCACAGCACCATTCCAGCGTGTTATCAAGTGTTTGAAATTCAAAATTTAGGTTATTTTTAATTTTTTTGTTATCATATAGAAATTGTGCTCCGACGAGTTGGGCCGTTTCCCGCGTAATTAAAGGCTCAGATCGCGTAAACCAAGTTCTGAACCTTTCGACGCGTGCCACGCTTTTCACAATGATTTTGAGAGTCTCAGCGAAGGTGGCTTTACATCAAATTTGTTCGCAGTTTTTTCAAAAAAATTCTTGAAAGAGATGTTGCCCGCACTCACAATAAAACGTTCAGCCTCGAATTTGCTTTGAAGCAATTGATATGCACATGAAGCTACGTCCCTTACATCCACATAATTTAAAGATGCATCGATGTAAAAAGGTCGCTGTTGCCAGGCATACTTAAATAGTTTTGCGCTGCTTCGATTCCAATCTGCAGGGGCGAGAATTACAGAGGGGTTTAATATGACAGTATTCAAGCCTTCTTCTTGGCCGCGGAATACTTCCAGCTCTGCTTTGTATTTTGAATTAGCATAAACGCTATTCATGGGATTGTCTACCCATTTGTTATCTTCTCGAATTAACGTCTGCTCTTTTTGTCTGCCCAACGCCGCTACTGAGCTGACGTGTAGCAAGCGTTTTATATTTTGATGAAAACAAACGTTAACGACATTTCGTGTACCCACCGCATTGATTTCCAAAACTTCATTTGCCCGGTTTGGATTAAATGAGACAATTGCAGCTGCGTGAATAACATGCGTGCAACCTTCGAATGCGTCACTGAGCGTAAATGGATTTAATACATCGGCGGTACGCCATTCAATTTTTTCTGCGACGTCTTGAAGCAACGTAGTATCGCTGCCAGCGCGCTTGATGGCGACAAATGATTTTTGCTCTTGAATAAGCTTCCGAACTATAAAACTTCCCAGCAGACCATTTGCACCTGTAACTGCTATCATATGTTTCTGGTTCTTAATTTTTCCCGAAACGTACTTGCTAAATTCAAAATGTCAAAGCGAATTGTTAAGAAGCGGCAGTTCAAGCGCCTTTTGAAAATATTTCATCTGTTGAGCTTCCTCTACCAGCTTGACATGTTGGTAATGATGGCAGTCGCTACCTAGCAAATGTACCCAGCCCTTATCAATCAATTTGTTGACAGTGGTTTGAACAATCTTTGAATAATGTCCCGTGATAGAACTAATATTGATCTGAAAGAGCACTCCCCGGTCGAGTAAATCTTTTGCTTTATCAAGGTTGCCCTGGATATAGGCATATCGCTCCGGATGTGCCAATATTGGTTTATAGCCTTTCGTAGTCGCGAGGAAAATAAAATCTTTTAAGTTGAAATGGCTCGTTCAAAAAATTGGTTTCAAAAAGCAGATAGTTTTTCCCAAACGTTAACATGCGCTGATTTTCCTCGACCATCTTAAATACATGTTCATCCAGGTAATATTCGGCTGCAGCCTGAATCTCCACTTCTACTTGCTGGTTTTTTAAATAGGTCTGTAGCTTTGCCAAGCGAGCCAAAATACGTTCCGTGGTATTTCTGTAGGTGTCGCTCATCACGTGAGGTGAAGTGATCAGCTTTCTGATAGCCGATTTTTTGAAAATGCAGGATGATATCTTCCGATTCCTCATAGGTTTGAACACCATCATCCAACCCTGGAAGTAGATGAGAGTGTATGTCGACGTTAATTGCGTTGACGACCTTCGTTTCTTTTTTTCCCCAGTTAAACACTATACTTTGATAAACTTTTGAAACCAATTTTTGTTCACCGGGTCTTCATAATAACCATACCCATACCGCTGTTCTCCGGTGGACGGTAACGCATTGAGTACCGTCGTAATATTAGAAAACTTATTTATGTTCATAATGCGTTGGAGATTATAAACAAATGTTTTTTTAGAGTAATCAGCTCTGAAGATATAAATTGAGATATCTGCTTGCTTCATAGCCATTATGCCATCCGTTACCAGACCCACGGGTGGTGTGTCTAGAATAATATAGTCATAAGTCTTTTTAAGATCGTCGAGCAGACCGCTAAATTCTCCATTTAAAAGTAGCTCCGATGGATTTGGAGGATGAGGTCCGGAAGGTAGGTAATCGAAATTTGCTAATCCTGTTCTTGTCAAACAATCCTTCCATGAATCCTTACCAATCAATACAGTGCTGACGCCTCTTGATTTATCTCCAATTTCAGCCGGAAGATTTACTTTTGGCTTCCGCATATCCAGGTCAAGTAAGATAACTCTTTTGTTAGACACTGCCATGACAGCCCCAAGGTTCATGGCTATAAACGATTTACCTTCGCCAGACACTGTCGAAGAGACTGCGATAATTTTTTTTGTGGAGTTTACTTTAAAGAAATCAAGATTCGTCCGAAGTGTTTTAATGGACTCGCTGACCATTGATTTGGGATGATCCAACACATGCAGTCCTACATCTGTAGGATATCGCGTTGAGGGGACCACGCCGAGTACAGGAACGTTCGTGATTTTTTCAATTTCCGTTAGACCAGAAATCCGATTATTAAGAAGATAGAGGATTCCGATAAAAAACAGATTTAATATCACGCTTAAAACAAAACCGATTCCTGCAATCATCATCTTATTTGGTGAAATTGGAAACGTTGGAAATGTTGCAGGCGAGAGAATTTTAAAATCCTGAATGCTACCTGCCTGGGCTATTTCAAATTGAGATTTTGATTGCATCAACGATAAATAAAACTGCTCATACAATTTATAAAACCGTAGATTCTTTGAAAACTGAGTGCTTTTATCAGGAATGTTGGCGAATTCGGCTTCCAGACTTCGCTTTCTATTGTTTGCATCTTCGAGATTTTTGATGGCTGTATCTCGCAATTCCGTAAGTTGTCCAATGGTTTTTTCCTTTAGCACGTCAACATCTTTTTGCTTTTGACGATACGCAAAAGTTATTTCGCTATGCGAAAGTTTGAGTTTTTCCAGTTCCAGGTAATATTGTTCGAGCGTTTCCAGATCTCTGGCCATAGCAAGCGGGAGCGATTGTCGTTGCGAAAATGAAATTAAGAAATTTTCATTTTTTAAGCTCATTAATAATCCGTCCATTTCATTTACCCGTTTCGTTAACAGGTAACGTTGGGAATCAATTCTATTTATAGAAGCCACTGTTTTTTTGAGGTCGTCATCCAGATTATTGGATTTATTTTGAAGCGTAAAGTTTTCAAAATAATTTTCGTAATCCTCCATTCTGTTTTCGATGGTAACTAACTCATTTGAAACCCAGTCAATCTTTTGTTTGTTAGCCAGATTTTTTTGTTCGTTGCTATATTGAAGGTATAGCGTGTCAATTTTGCTAAGAATATCCTGAGCTTTATATGGATTATGACCTTTAAAGGATATGCGTATGGTATTGGCGTTAAAATTAAGTGGCTCAGCTGTTAAATTTGTTAGTAAATAGTCAAGCAACAAATCCCGACTATTAATGATGAAAAAATATCCTACCTCGTCGCCTTTTGAGAAATTTTTATTTTTGTCGATTTTCAGTGTTACACCTCTGACAGTGAGCGGCGTATTGTATTTTCCGGAAACTTCCTCACCTTCATTGCCAACGGTTAGCGTGAACGACCCAGCGCCATCTTCATCAAAATATATGGGAATGTTATACAAGCTTTTGGCATTTGCGCCATAGCTGACGAAAAAGGGAATGCTTTGATAAAGCTCTTCGTTTAATACACGCCCAATGCTGTAATAGCTAACCTCTAAGTTGGCCGAATCTAACACCCTGCTTAAAAAAAGTCTGGATTGAATAATTTCAATCTCACCCGAAATCAAATTTAAATTTTGGTCTTCAATGGCGGTTTTGATGCCGAATTCCGTTGCATCCTCTTTGACATCCAATTTAAGTTCCGATGACGACTCGTATAAATTCTTAGTGTACCGAACGAAGAGGTATGCAGTGAAGTTTACAAGGAAAAAAATAAGCACAATCCATACCCAATTATTTCGAAAGGCGATTCTAAGTTTGTTAAAATCTATGCCCTCCGCTGCGGATTGATTTTGTATGTGATTTAAATTTTCCACAGGTTCTAATTATAGACGTAACGATTACGACAATCAGCGTTGTTAATGTAGTTATGATACTCAGGATCGGCCCATAGTCACGAATACCTTCACTGAACGGTTTCCGGATAGGCTCCACATACACGATATCACCAGATTGTATTGGGATGTTATTTTTAACATACCCGTCGAACGTGCTGAGATCGGCAACAAAAACCTGATCGCCTCGCAATATTCGAATGTTCTGGGCCTTTGCGTCGTTGCTCACCCCTTTGGCTAGTGCCAGCACTTCCACTAAGTGCATGTTTTCATTTGTCAATGGAATCACCTGACCACCGGGCGCCCCTAATACGATTACACGTTTATTCGTATAACGCAGAACCACATATGCATCAGTGTAAAACTTGGAGTAAGCTTGCTGCAAAATTTCTTCCGCTTGTCTTATGGTTAGTCCCTCAAGCTTCACCTCGCCAATCATAGGAAATTTGGCAACGCCGTTCACATCAATTTCATAGGTGGGTTTAACAGGCTGGGTATTTTGACCATCCTCGTTGGTGCTCGACCTGAAGTCAGGGTCAATAATTTTTTCTCCTTTGTTCGTAAAAACTTCGGCCTCCAGCTGATCATACCTTTGAATAGTATAATTTTTTTCAGCTGTATCTACTTGCTGTTTTAAGGCAGATCCTTCCGGCACCTGGAACATAATATTTTGCTTATATGAAGCGCAGGATGAGAAGAAGTAGGCCTAAAAACAAATAAAATACTTCGTTGCGAAAAAAAGTGTTTTTCAACGTTTAAAAAATTATTTCTATATCTACGAAATTATTGAATTTTCAAGTAGAGCAGCTAACGGCGGTAATTCTGAATCTTTGCCAGAGATGATTGGATTTTCTACCCTCCATTCAATTTTTAAATCTGGATCATCCCATCGAATTCCTGCTTCCGATGCCCGGTTGTAAACGTTTGAACATTTATAAAAAAATATTGAATCCTCCAGGGCTGCAAAGCCATGCGCAAATCCTTCCGGTACCAAAAGCATGTTGCGTTTACTGCTTTCTAAAAGGCAATAGTATGTTTGTTTAAAAGTTTTTGAAGTGGGACGAAGATCAACCACCACGTCCAGTACTTTACCCGTTAACGCTGTAACCAATTTGGCCTGCGCATATGGAGGGTGCTGAAAGTGAAGTCCCCGAATCACTCCTTTTTTTGAAAAGGATTGGTTTTCCTGGACAAAGGAATAATGAAGGTGGTTTTTCTTGAAAGTTTCTTCTTTGTAAAACTCATAAAACCATCCTCTGTCATCCGCGAAAACATCGGGAAATATTTCTATCAAGCCTTCAAAGCTTGTAGTTCTTATTTGCATGGGTCTTTTAGTGCTCTATTAAGAGGCTTGCTTTAGTTCACCTAAAGCGGCAAGATACTTATTTATCACAAGAGATTCATCATATTCAGCCTCCATCTTCGCCCGCCCATTTGTACCAAATTGCTTCAATTTTTCATCGCTTAAAGAAGCCATCGCTTTCATTTTATCCGCCAGGTCATCTGCGTCCTTAAGCTTGCACAGAAAACCATTGAAATCATGTTCGACCACATTATTACACCCTGGAACATCGGTTGCAATAATCGGTTTTGAGGAGCTTGCAGCTTCAAGTAAAGTTCTCGGAGTGCCTTCGCGATAGGACGGTAGTACGACACAATCTGCATTATTAATAAATTCCCTCACATCGCTGGTTGTGCCCAGGTATTCGATGGTCCCCGAATTAATCCACTCTTCTATCAAGTCAACTTTAATACCCCTTTTATGCAATGGATCCATAGCGCCTAGTATCTGGAAATGTGCATCCATTCCGTTGGATCGGAGCTTTTTCACCGCGTCAATAAATTCAAGAATACCCTTATCGGTAATAAGTCTGGAAATTAATAAGAACGTGAATTTCTTATTTCGCTTAAAGGAAGCGGGTTGGAATTTGGTAAGGTCAATGCCTGAACCAGGTAGCGTATCCACAGCGTTAACGCGAACTAACTTCTTATCAAGAAACAGTTTTTGATCATCAGAATTCTGGAAGAATACTTTGTTCGCAAATCTGAAACTTATTTTATACAGGAAAATCGCTATGGCCGATACCATATTGTCCTTCAAGAAGACTGTTCCCAGCCCACAAACATTATTGATTACCGGGATGCCTAACAGCGCAGCGGCTATTGTGCCATACACATTGGGCTTAATGGTATAATGAAGAATAACATCTGGCTTGACTTTGCGGTAAATTCCAAAGAGTTCAAGAATCAGCGCTGAATCTTTTATGGGATTTGCTCCACGGCTATCCATCTTTACTCGATGATGAATACAGCCCGCTTCGCGTAGCAAAGGAGTATAAGTATCCTCTGGCGCAATGGTATGAACCTCATACCCTTGTTTCAGCAAACTCTTAATAAAATTCATCCGGAAGTTGTAAATGTTCCAGGACGTGTTAAGCACAATAGCAATTCTCATGGGCTCTGGTGAGAGAATCTGGAGTGTTATCCGATAAAAAGTCGAGGCATCGGATAAGCTTCAGATCACTCAGTTTTTAGATACAAAAGGGAGCTAATAAGTAACTCCATAAAAACCATTAAAAAATATCCGTTATGTTTGAAAAAAATTATGTTTTAGAAAAGCATAACGGTAAATGCAGCACCAAGATAATAAAGCTATTTTAATTGCGTTGGGTACCCCCCGAAACGCAGTCGAAACCCAGGAGCACTTGGATGAACTTTCTTTCCTCGCGGAGACGGTTGGCATCCATACTATTCAACAATTCGTACAGAACCTTACACACCCAGACACCCGTTTTTTTGTAGGAAAAGGCAAGCTTGCAGAGGTACGTGATTTTGTAGTTGCAAATAAAGTCACCAATGTAATATTTGATGATGATCTATCGCCGTCGCAACTGCGAAATCTGGAAAAGGAATTCAATCCAAAGGATTCTGAGGCGCCGAAAATCAGGATTTATGACCGGAGTTTATTGATCCTCGACATCTTTCTTTGGAGGGCCCAAACAGCACAGGCGAAAACACAGGTAGAATTGGCGCGGAACCAGTATTTGTTGCCACGACTGACGCGGATGTGGACTCACCTGGAACGCCAACGAGGAGGAACAGGTACACGCGGTGGAGCAGGTGAGCGGGAGTTGGAAACAGACAGGCGAAACATCAAAACCCAGATTGATATATTAAAAGAAAAGCTAAAGAAAATAGAAAAGCAACGAATCACTCAGCGAAAGTCTAGGGGTAACGTTGTGAGGGTAGCCCTTGTTGGGTATACGAATGTTGGTAAATCTACCCTGATGAATTTGCTGTCGGGTTCGGGGGTGCTGGCGGAAAACAAGCTATTTGCAACAGTGGATGCGACGGTCCGCAAGGTAACATTTGGTAATATTCCTTTTTTGCTTTCCGATACCGTTGGTTTTATTCGCAAACTTCCCCACCATTTGATCGAATCGTTTAAGTCCACACTCGACGAAGTACGAGAAGCCGACATCTTGCTTCATGTAGTGGACCTCGCGCATCCCTTTCACGACAACCAAATCGAGGTAGTGACGAAGACTTTGCAGGAGATTGGGGCTGCCAACATTCCGACAATCTTAATTTTGAATAAAATCGACCTGTACAAAAAAGAACATGAAATAAATCAGGAAGAAATGATGGGGTACTATCGTGAGATGGGTTATGAAAAAGTAATTTTTGTTTCCGCTGCTACCGGCGAAAATATCGTAGCGCTAAAACAAATGATCTTTGAAGAGGTAAAACGAAAACATCTTCAGCTCTATCCTAATTTTCTAAAGGAAGGTGGTTATGAATTTTCTCCATGGCCAACGGAATAGGAGAGGTGAAGTTGTTAATCCAATCCGATCATCATAAATGCTCCCCAATAAATAGGATCCGGATAATCTACTCTTAATTCTTTTTTTGCTTCGATAAAGCTTTGACGAAGATTCCCTGAATTGAGCCATTTTTGGTAGAAGATCAACATTAGTTTTTGTGTGGCGTCGTCGTCGACTTTAAACATGCTCATGATTAGTACCTTTGCGCCAGCGACAAGAAATGCCCGTTGTAATCCGTAGACACCTTCACCTGCCTCGAGATCCCCAAGACCAGTCTCGCATGCGCTTAATACCACCAGATCAGTTTTATCAAGATTAAGATTCATTGCTTCATATGCTGTGAGAATTCCATTCTCCATGTTATAGTTAAACTCTGTTTTTTCCATTAGATCTCCCGCTCCTTTTAAAAGCAGTCCGGTTCGCATCAATGGATTTTGATTCAGCGTGGCTTCATTCCCCTGCAACTCATCCTGCAGTGTCAGCTGCGCTGTGGGTTTGTAAAATCCATGCGTGGCGATATGAAAAATCTTAGGATTGTTAATCTCTTTCAAATTTTCTTCTGACGCCGAATTTTCAACATACTCCGCGGTAACCCAGCCCTTCTGCTTAAGCATGAACTGGACTTGATTTACTTCTTTTTCGGTGCCGGGCAATGGAGCAACAGTTTTACTGGCGGAGGCAGTGAGGTAAAATGTAGGATTTCCAAACATGGAAGCTGTATTCTCCGGCAAACTTAATTTGCCGCTGATCTTTCTTAGGTACATATCTTTGGAGTTGCTTACCAACACAATATTTGCATTGTCGATAATATATTTTCCGTCTGGTGTTGGAATAGCCTCTAAGTTAATTTGATTATAAATGCCGTCTGCGGAGAAGTAAATGGTTGTTGCCTGACCAATTTCGTTCTGTATTGGCTCCCAGAAAATCCCGTACGAAATTTCATCCGGAATCCTCCCTGTAATAGCATTCCTGTAAAATTTGAAAAAACGTGTCTCCATCTTTTTCCCGTCCTCGGAGTAGAATAGCCTTTGGTTTGTTTGTAGTCGATTTTAAATAAAGCGCCGCATAAATTACCGAGTCGGTGAAATCATGATTGAAGTAACGGTACCGGACCATTTCAATAGCAACTTCATTTTCTTTCAACGATTTTCGAACATCGTCGAAGGTAATACGCTTTGTTTCGAAACTTTGTCCGAAAAGCTCCGATCGTTGGCTTAGGTTTTTCTCCAGGCGCTCAACTTCTTGTTGCAGTCCAACAGGTTCAATGTTACTTTCAGCGAGTTGGGCAGGACTCATGGAGAGCGCTACCGTCAGCATTTCCTTTTTTTGTAACCACAGGTTGTATTGTCCAATGAGCGCTGTGTCCGTACTGTTCAAGATTCGCTCCCGGATTTTGATGGAAGAGCTTAGCAGCAATGCTTTTGTCAGTAGTTGATAGTTATATACTTTTCCGGAAAGATCTTTAAAATCATCAAGGTTGCTAAAAGCGAGTGTGTTGTAAAACTCAAAATCACCTTTGATCGTGTTCCAATATTTTGCTTTCTCGCGTTCGCTCAGCGCAGGGAAAAACTGCTTGATGAAGTTTTCATAGTTGGAAAGCGATTCTTCTATTAAACGTTTCGAACGTTTATAGTCTTTTTGCATGTAGTGAACTTTACTCAGTTTCGAGAGAACTTTGACGTATTCAGGGTGATTGACACTAAAAAATTTTTCGTACAGATCTTTTGATTGGTTGTAAAACTCTTCTGCTTTCTGATAATTTTTTATTTGATAATACACGTCGCCGGTGAGTGTGTAAATCGCTGCGGCGTTGATATTGTATTTTGTACCCGTTTTAGCACGCCAGATGCTTTCAGCTGTGGTGAGCGAGTTGAAGGCGATCTCGATTTTTTTTTCCGAGATATAAACTACTGCCACATTTTTTAATACTTCGGCATATTGAGGATTTTCCTTTCCGAGTTTAGCGGCGATGATGTCACGGGCCTCCAGCATCAATTTTTCAACTTCACTACGATTGTCGCCCTTGTAAAATTTAATAAGCGCCAGCTGAGCCAGGGATTTGGCAACCTCTATGTGATTTCTGCCAAACTGTTTTTCCTGGCTGGTAATAGCATTTGTTACATTAAGAAGCGCTTTATCGTAGTCGCCGAGCGTATAATAGATATCACTTAATAGTCGTTGTGTTGGCGCCGTTTTTGTTGAGATATGCCATATATGTCAACGGCTATTTGATTGGCGCGGATGGCTGTGCGTTCAGCCTCGGTATAGTCGCCTCGGGCCAACAATATCCGTCCCTTGTTGACAATCGGCTCGATAAGGCGAAGTGAATTCTTCCCATACAATTTTTCATACGCGGGTATTTGCGTTTGTAAAAGCTTATCGGCATCCGCATAACGGCCTAGCTGGATAAACAGGGAAGTAAGCTCTTCGGCAGAGGACAGATCACTTCCCACAATAACATCAGCTTTTTCTATAAGCTTGGCCGACCTGTCCAGGTTTTCCTGCGCTTCATCAAACAAACCTTTGACGCCCATAAGCTTCGCCTGCGTCTCAATGGCATGCACATAATCGCCAATTCGCTTGTCGTCTTTTCTATATTCTTCAAGGATCTTTAATGATTTGTCAATATTTTGTTCGGCTCGTTCATATTGGCCCAATTTAATTTGGAGTTGTGCGATCCGGTCAAGCTCCACGCCATACGCTGGGTCTTTGTCGCTGAATTTTGATCGCGCCACATCTGATGCTTTGTCTAAGGTAGCGGACGCTAATGCATATTTGTCGGCAAATTCATATAACGTAGCCAGGTGATTAAGAATGTTGAGGTGGTCCTTGTGCCACGGCCCGATTTCATTTGCTACAATTTTCGTGTAACTCTCGTCAAATATTTTTTCCGCTTCTTCAATTTTGTTGGTGTAGTCAAGATAGTAACCGGCTAACCGTATTCTGGCAAGGTGAAATTCCGGAGAAGTTTCTCCGTACAACTCTTTGCGGATTTCTGTAACCTGGGTCAGGTATTTTTCAGCGCTCTCATATTTTCTTTCCTTCTGCGAAACATCGTACAAGAAGTTTACGATACGTTCGGTTGTTCTGTAGTTTTTTGGAAGCAACTCTCCTTTCAACACCGCGAGGGCATTTCTCTCCAAGTCCTTGGTTTTATCACGCTCTAACTTAGAATCAAATTCGACGGCCTGTAAGTTGATATGAATAAGACTGGACCTTGTAAAATATTTATCGATTAATTTTTCATATTCCTGTTTTACATTCAGGTATTTGTTTTTGTCGCCATCTACCAGCAGTTGATGCAAATAGGCTAAATAGATATCGTGTCCCAAGGTATGGGTCGGATGAGCTCTTTTTTTAAAGTCACTTAGGATGTTGTCATACTGAAGTTCGCGCTCTCGATCTTCATTTCCATTATCCACAAGCATTTGGGCGTACAAAAAATTATTTTGCACCAGGGTAAGCGTTGTTTCACCCATAAAACGCTGGTTTTTTCTAATCCAGGTTTGTGCCGCTTTAAACGCAGAATCCGCTGAAATGAGATTTCCTTTCTTTCCATAGGCATTGGCGATCAGTGTCAATACTTTTGCGTAGTCGGTAAATCGTGGTGCCAACTCTTCGAAAGGAACGCGTTGCGTCTTGATAGTAGCTCCATCGACAATGGTTTCTTTTTCGACCGCTCTGCCGGCAAAGTATTGTTCCATACTTCGCAGCAAAACAATGGCCTCATTGCTAAATCCCTGGCCAGTCATGGCCTCTGCCTCGACTAACCCAATTCGCGACTTTCAATGGTTCCGTCAACTGATTTGTTTTGGTGAGTAAGTCCCTTGCGCGATCAACGTACTCCCTGCTGATCCGATAGTTCCCATAGTCATTATAGATGGCAGCAACATCGACCAGGGTAGACGCATAATGGGTACTGTTATCTCCGAAAATACTACCGCTGCTGAGCAGGGCATCGTTCAGGATTTTATCAAAATCTTTTAATAAACCTGCTCCCAGATTAATTCTCGCCTCACGAATGAAAAGTCCAGGAACGTAAGTATTTTTTTGCCCCAGTTTTGCCACAATGGATTTTCTAAGACTGACAAGGTTGGCGCTCGCTTTTTTAAAATCTCCTTCAGCATAATAGCGGTCGATCTTTTTTAGGCTTTTGTCAAATTTTTTGTCTTGCGAAAAGGAGGGGAGAGCAATAACTGTTAGCAACAATAAGGCAAGAGGCCTGATGGTTTTCATGGCTCCGGGTTTAAGGATTGTACTACTAAACTAGTGAATTTGGATATATTAATTCGGAATAATCGTGAATGGTAAATACCGATTTGAAGCAGGCGTCGAATTTTTCCGGAATGTCAAACGATCCTTTCTTATTTGTGCAGGAGTTTTTGCAAAATTTCTTTTGCGGCGTCAGTAACTTTGGTTCCGGGTCCGAAGATAAATGCTACCCCTTTCTGGCGGAGAAAGTCATAGTCCTGCGGAGGAATTACCCCTCCTGCAATTACGATGATATCGGCTCGGTTTATTTTTTTCAGCGATTCAATTAATTCAGGGATCAAGGTTTTATGGCCGCCGGCCAGACTGGAAACCCCTACCATATGAACGTCATTTTCCGCTGCTTGCATGGCGACCTCAGCCGGGGTTTGAAATAATGGACCAATGTCAACATCAAAGCCTAAGTCAGCAAAACTTGTGGCGATCACCTTCGCGCCCCGGTCGTGCCCGTCTTGTCCGATTTTCGCTACTAAAATTCGTGGCCGCCGCCCATCGAGCTCGGCAAAACGGTCGGAAAGTTTTCTGACTTGTTCAATTTCTTTTTGAGTTTTCATTTCCCTGGAATATACACCTGAAACGGATTGGATGGTGGCCTTATATCGGCCAAATACATTCTCTAAAGCGCTGGAAATTTCTCCTAAGGTAGCGCGTTTACGCGCGGCATCAACAGCGAATTCTAACAGATTGCTTCCGGGATTTCGAGCGGCATTTGTCAATGCCTGAAGGGACTGCTCAACATCAAGTTGATTCCGCTCCATCTTCAGCTTCTGCAACCGGTCAATTTGCTCCTTCCGAACCAACGCATTGTTCACTTCCAAAATTTCAAAATCAGACTTTGAATCAGTCTGATATTTATTGACGCCTACAATTATATCCTCGCCTGAATCTATTCGTGCTTGTTTTGCTGCCGCTGCCTGTTCGATACGAAGTTTCGGAATTCCACTTTCAATGGCTTTGGCCATTCCACCGAGTTCCTCTACTTCCTGAATGAGACTCCATGCTTTTTCCGTAAGCGACCCCGTGAGACTTTCAAGAAAATACGAACCGCCAAATGGATCAACAACCTTGGTGATACCGGTAACCTTTTCCAGATAAAGTTGTGTGTTTCTGGCAATGCTTGCTGAAAAATCCGTGGGCAATGCCATCGCTTCATCCAGCGAATTTGTGTGTAGCGATTGTGTTCCACCAAAAACAGCAGACATGGCCTCGATGCAAGTTCGCGTCACGTTGTTATAGGGATCTTGCGCCGTCAGGCTCCATCCCGACGTTTGGCAATGTACCCGCAATGCCAGTGACTTGGGATTTTTGGGATTGAATTGTTTTACGAGCAGCGACCATAACATTCGCGCGGCACGCATCTTAGCGATTTCCATAAAAAAATTCATTCCAATTCCCCAAAAAAAAGAAAGGCGTGGGGCAAAATCGTCGATATCAATTCCTGCCTTTAAACCTGCACGAATGTAGGCCAGTCCGTCCGCCAAAGTGTAGGCTAATTCTAAGTCTGCCGGTGCACCTGCTTCATGCATGTGATAGCCGCTTATGCTGATAGAATTAAACTTGGGCATATGTCTTGATGTATAGGCAAAGATATCGGCAACAATGCGCATCGAAGCATCCGGCGGATAGATGTAAGTATTGCGCACCATAAATTCCTTCAGAATATCATTTTGAATTGTGCCACTAAGCTGAGATGGTTTTACGCCTTGCTCCTCCGCGGCGACGATATAAAATGCCAGGATTGGAATGACAGCACCATTCATCGTCATGGATACCGACATTTTATCTAAGGGAATCTGATCAAAAAGTATTTTCATATCCAGCACCGAATCAATCGCGACACCAGCTTTTCCAACATCTCCTTCTACGCGTGGATGGTCGGAATCGTATCCACGATGCGTTGGAAGATCAAAAGCCACTGAAAGGCCCCGCTGACCCGCTGCTATATTTCGTCTATAAAAAGCATTTGATTCTGTTGCTGTCGAAAAACCTGCGTACTGCCTGATCGTCCACGGGCGTACTGTATACATCGTCGCATACGGACCGCGGAGATAGGGTGGCAGACCTGCAGCAAACTGTTGATTGTATCCGGCATTATCTTCCGCAGTATAGAAATTCTTTATTTCAATTTTTTCAGGACTCGTCCATGAAGCGTTTTTTTTTGCCTCGGTTGAAGGTGGATTAAATTGATTGAAGCGGATCGAGGCAAAATCAGGCTTCATGACCGTATGTTGTGTTGAAAGACTTTCCAGGATGCCTGCGCCAATTCATTCGCCATAGTTTCTATGGCATAAGCGCCTGCCACGGCGTGTGTAACTTTGTCAAGATGCGACTCCTCTTTCAAAATGTTGGAAACATTGAGTGCTATTCTATTTGTCATTTCACGATCTTCCTCTTCAGCGCATAATGTTAATGCGTTGGATCCACCGAGAACTGCGGATAACGCATCCGTTGTATTTTTTATCATGTTTCCCCGTGGGCTGAAAATTATTGAGAATCCAATTCATGAGAGGTCACATGGATATACAGGTCTTCCGGAGTGTAGTGCAGTATCTCAAATGCTTGTGACAACTGGTACCAGAGCATCCGAACGGCTTTGAGTTTCGCTACGTTAGCTAAAAAATTTTCTGATGCGGAAAACGATAAAGAAATGGCTCTAAATACGATTTCTTTTTCCATTCCCAAATCGGTGAGCGAGTCCATCAGCTTTACGCCTTGTTCAAGGGATTTCGAAATTTCTTCAACAGGCGAAGCGGCTGGAATGGTTATTCCAAACACATGATAATTTGCAAGCGATGAAAGAACCCCGGATTGTGTCTCAGTGCTTTCAGGGACTGTTCTCCAAAATATAGATCCTCGTAATTTAGACGAATCATATTTGTTTTGTTCGGCAAACGCTAAAATTTTTGTCGCAATTTTTGTTTCGCCCTCCGTAAGAAATGACACCGAACAGTATGGCCAGGTGATTCGATCTAATAATTGATTGATATTAAAATCTATACAGTCTGTTACATCAAATAAAACTCCATTTGCCCCTCCCGCCAGGTATGTTAAAGCGCGTCGATTTGCGTCCTTCTCATTTGCAACTTTTACTTTTGGTAAGTTTTCCCAGCTAGTCCATTTCTGATGTGGAACCTGATAATTTTTTAAATATGATAGGTTTTGCAAATCTTTTTCCTCGTAATACGGATAAAAATCGAGTCCACCAATTTTCCAAATTAAATTTTCGATTTGATTTTGCGCGCCGAGTTCTTGCGATGCGATGCGAAGCCATTCATCTTTTCCAGATTTAGGAAAAGATTCATCTAAAATGGAGTGAATAGATGGTTCGGGCATCTGAGAAAATATTTCTATTCAATTTTAAGCAAGTTTTGTTAACAGCCTTGCGTTTAATTTTAAAATTTCGCAATGATTTTTTTTTCTAAAAAATCAAAGACCCTCCCGCTTGTTTTCTTTATCTCTTTTTTTACATCTTTGTCTCCCTTTCTCAGCAGGACCTTTAAAACCAAAAATGATTAAGAGATCAATGGAAGTTAACTGTGGAACAGTATGGAATGATTGTCTAGAAGTAATTCGTGAAAACGTAGGGGAGGAGAACTTTAATACATGGTTTAAACCTATCAACCCCTTACGCGTTGACGGTGACGTTCTTACTATACAGGTTCCTTCGCAGTTTTTCTACGAGTGGCTTGAAGATAATTATGTTCCTGTTCTAAAGCGGGCAATTCACACCGTTCTTGGGCCTACAGGAAGGCTTGAATACTCTGTCGTGGTTGATAGCGGTAATCAGCAAACACCTGCTGTGTCGGTTAATTATCCTGTCAATGGTGCAGGAAACAGAAGGAGTGGCGTTGGAAGCGGTGCCTTTACTGCTGATGAATATTCGCCATTTTCCCTTCGTGCATTAAATCCCCAGACAATTAATTCCAGGCTCAATACGGCCTACAGCTTCGACAACTTTGTGGAAGGTGATTGTAATCGACTGGCAAGGTCAGCAGGTGTCGCTGTTGCAAAAAAACCAGGCGTAACTTCTTTTAATCCATTGATGCTATATGGCGGAGTGGGCGTAGGCAAAACTCACCTGGTGCAAGCGATCGGTAACGAAATCAAAAATAACATGCCGAATAAGGTTGTGTTATACGTCGATCAAAGCGATTTTACAAACCAATTTTTGAACGCACTTCAAAATCATAAGCTTCAGGACTTTCAAAATTTTTATCAGCAGGTTGATTTGCTGATTCTGGACGATGTTCAATTTCTGGCAGGCCGCGAGAAAACCCAGGAAATGTTTTTCCATATTTTCAATCAGCTGCACCAATCTGGGAAACAGATCATCATGACCAGCGATTGTCCGCCCCGTGATATGAAAGGATTTCAGGAAAGACTGCTTTCCCGCTTTAAGTGGGGACTCACAGCGGACTTACAGGAGCCAGACTTCGAGACTAAGCTTGCGATCATCAATAGAAAAATGTTGGCCGATGGTATTCAAATTCCGCAGGAAGTTTCTGAATACCTTGCCTACAGCGTCGATACTAATCTTCGCGATATGGAAGGTGTGCTTAATTCCCTCATCTTTCACGCAACGCTTCTTAAAAAAGAAATCGACCTGGAACTTGCAAAAGAAGTTCTTAAAAATATTATCAAAGAAATTCAGTCAGACGTAAGTGTCGATTTTATTCAAAAGACCGTTGCTGATACTTTCAAGGTTGATTTAGAAGCCATGAAAGGCAAAGTAAAAAAACGTGAGATTGTAATTCCCCGTCAGGTAGCCATGTACTTCTGCAAGCGCTACACACAATTAACCCTTGCCCTTATCGGAGAAAATTTTGGAGGTCGCGATCATAGCACCGTGATCCATGCGCTCGAATCGGTAGAAGATATGATGAAAACGGATGCTAACTTCAAAGCTACCGTCGACGATCTGGGCAAGAAGCTGAAGATGCGCGTAAGTTAGTTTCGAAGTTCGAGTTGTCATGAAGTTCGAAGTTGGCCGAACTCGGATCGCTTACAAGCACCTACACTTTAGATAGCACGAAACTTCGAACCTCAAACTTCGAACCTCGAACAATTTATCTTACAACGAACGGTATCTCTACCTGCTGTTTTGAACTGTTAATTCCGTACAGATAACCTCTCCCTTTAAATTTTTCAAAGAAGGTTACAACCTCTTCAGGTTCTTTTACACGTTCGCGGTTGATCGCAATAATGGTGAAGTTCTCGGGTACGCCAATACGTCTTAATACACTATTTTCTTTCATCTTGAAAACTTTAACGCCATATTGAGTTGCTTCGAGTTGTGCACCCAATGCTTCATTGCTGAAAATGTTTCGTTTGATAATTTCGGTAGTGCCATTCAAATTCACTAACGTCAGAGAGGTGGTTTGCGATTTGCCATCGCGTAAATACGAAAGCGTAATCTTATCGCCGGGATAGCGATAGCTCAATTCTTCTTCGAAAGTACTTTGCGTGTTTATTTCTGTTGAATTTAATTTAATAATCACATCTCCAGGCTTCAATCCCGCCTTCATCGCAGGTCCATCCTTTTCAATGCTTTCAAGCAAGACACCGTTAAAGCTTTTCACGTCTGTGTTGAGATCGTATTTCTTCGCATTTTCATAGTTATACTCGACAACTGATCCGCCGACAAAACTCTGCTGAACAACTCCATATTTCCGCAGGTCTTCAAAAACTTTTCTGACGATATCCACCGGTATAGCAAAAGCATAGCCAGTGTACGATCCCGTTCTGCTGAGAATAGCAGAATTGATACCAACCAGATTCACCGTTCTTGTTTACCAATGCACCTCCGGAATTTCCAGGATTGATGGCGGCATCGGTTTGAATAAAAGATTCAATTGGAAATTTGTCCTGTAAAATTCCGATGCGCCTTCCTTTAGCACTAACAATGCCTGCCGTGACCGTTGATGACAATGAAAACGGATTTCCGACAGCTATTACCCATTCGCCTACTTGCACATTTTTGGAACTCCCTAAGCGTTATAGCAGGCAAATCCGTTTCATTTATTTTAATTACTGCAAGATCAGTGGAGGGATTCGTTCCGATCAATTCAGCCGGATAAACTCTCTTGTTATAATTCACTTCAATACGTTCTGCCGATTCGATCACGTGATTGTTGGTTATGATGTAACCATCGGCGGAAAAAATAACGCCTGACCCGCTGCTGACTTGTGTTCGCCCTCCCGTGGTTCCATCGCCAAAAAACCAATCCCAGTAAGTAACAGAAGCACCTTGTGAAATGCTGTTTATGAAAACCACACTTTGCGTGGCTTTCGCCGCAGCATCGCTAAAATCTACTCCTGCGAGAATTGGCGCAGGAGATGATGAAGTACTTGACAGCGGCGGTGAATAGCTGTTCATCAGCACTGTAATGGACAGGCTGCAGTTGTGCATCTTCTTCAACTTTTTGCAACGAAGGTTTAACAGCAAAATAATAGAGCACATAAGCCCCACAAAAACCTGCGATAAATGCGATAACAATTACTTTAAGTGTCAATTTCATATTACAAGTTAAACGTTATTACGTGCCAGGATGCAACGAAAAATTGAAAAGTTTTATTGCCTTAAAACACGCGTAAAACTAAGAAGTTTAACAAGCGTCTCCAATGAATCTATTTTCTTAGTTTTGCATGTTATGGGTATACGCTCTTTACTTGCAAAACCTTTTGCTGCATACATTGCCTCCAATACCAGGGCATGGTCAACAGAACCTTTCAGGTATCAAGACAACATTTTGAAGGATTTAATCTATCAAGGGAAATCAACGATTTTCGGTCGTGATCATGATTTCGCATCCATCAAAAACTACGACGACTTTAAGAAAAATATACCGATCAGGGACTATGAGGACTTGAAGCCCTACATCCAGCAGGTGTTGGAAGGCAAAGCCGATGTCCTTTGGAAAGGGAAACCGGAATATCTCGCCAAGACTTCCGGCACTACCTCCGGTACTAAATATATCCCCATCACAAAAGATTCAGTTCCCAACCATATCAATAGTGCCAGAAATGCTTTGTTGAGTTACGTGCATGAGACCGGCAATGCGTCCTTCCTGGATGGTGGATTAATTTTTCTTTCGGGCAGTCCGGAGTTAAGCGTTAAAGCAGGAATAAAAACAGGAAGACTTTCGGGAATTGTTAACCATCATGTGCCGCAGTATTTACGTTCAAATCAAAAGCCAAGTTATGCTACGAACTGCATCGAAGATTGGGAGGAAAAGCTGGAGAAGATCATCGATGAAACACTTCATTCCAATATGACGCTCATCTCCGGGATCCCGCCCTGGGCGCAAATGTATTTTGATCGAATTCAAGCGCGTACCGGAAAAAAAATTAAAGATGTATTTCCTGATTTTTCACTTTTCGTTTACGGTGGCGTAAACTTTGAACCCTATCGCGCAAAATTATTTGACACGATTGGCAAACGCATCGATTCCATTGAGACTTACCCGGCATCCGAAGGTTTCATCGCTTATCAGGATTCGCAGGTAGACCAGGGGTTGCTTTTGTTGGTCAACAGCGGGATATTTTTTGAATTCATTCCGACCGAAGAATTTTTTAATAAAAATCCAAAGCGGTTGAATCTTGAAGAAGTGGAATTGAACAAAAATTATGCGCTCATTATCAACAGCAACGCCGGGTTGTGGGGATACTCCATCGGTGATACTGTAAAGTTTGTTTCCAAAAATCCCTATCGCCTGGTTGTGACCGGTCGGATAAAACATTTTATTTCTGCCTTTGGAGAACATGTGATAGGCGAAGAGGTGGAAAAAGCGATGAAGGCGACGATGGAAAAGTTTCCTGAAGTTGACCTGGTGGAGTTTACGGTAGCGCCCCAGGTAACTCCAGGCCTGGGTTTGCCGCACCATGAATGGTTCATCGAATTTGCAAACCCGCCGCGGGACATGGAAGCGTTTTCATCTGTATTGGATAATGCCCTGCGGAAACTGAATGTTTACTACGACGATTTGATCAAAGGAAATATTTTACGGATACTTCGGATTCAACCCATGCGCAGGGGCGCATTTATTGATTATATGAAATCAATGGGGAAATTAGGAGGTCAGAACAAGGTACCGCGCCTTTCGAACGACCGAAAAATTGCGGATGAATTAATTAATTTTACGGCCGAAAAGGCTTGATAAGTGGAGGTGCCTCGGCTATGAATTCAAAGGATCATCAATCTTCTCAACCGTTTTCCACAATAAAACATCAAAGTCACGCAGGGAAGTCGAAGTTCGACGTCTGAAGCCTGCCGATAGGCAGGTTTGAAGTTCTGCCAGTGATGAAAATCATTTTACAACCGAACGCCGAATTTTGAAAAAACGAATTGCCATTTTAGGATCTACCGGATCCATTGGACAGCAGGCGCTGGAAGTGATCTGCCGCGCATCCCGAATTTTTTGAAGTGGAGGTACTCACCGCACAAAATAACGCCGGACTTTTGGTCGAGCAGGCAAGACGATTCAAGCCCAACGCTGTGGTGATTACAAATGAAACACATTATCCAGCAGGTAAAAGATCAGCTTAAGGATGAGGATGTAAAAGTTTACGCTGGCGAGAATGCATTGAGTTCGGTGGTCACGATGGACACGATTGATCTTGTGTTAACGGCCCTGGTTGGCTACTGCGGTTTAAAGCCAACCATGCGCGCCATAGAAGCAGGAAAGACCATTGCCCTTGCCAACAAAGAGACGCTGGTGGTTGCCGGTGAGTTGATTACCGGATTGGCAAGGCAAAAAGGCGTAAATATTTATCCCGTTGACTCTGAACATTCGGCCATTTTTCAATGCATCGTAGGTGAATTTCAGAATAAGATTGAAAAGGTGATCCTTACTGCGTCTGGTGGTCCGTTCAGGGGTAAAAAACCAATGGACTTAAAAAACGTTACGAAAGCACAGGCATTAAAGCACCCAAACTGGAATATGGGTGCTAAAATCACCATTGACTCGGCAACGTTGATGAATAAAGGGCTGGAAGTAATAGAGGCAAAGTGGCTTTTTGGTCTAAAACCCGAACAAGTTGAGGTCACTATTCATCCGCAATCTATCATCCACTCATTTGTGCAGTTTGAAGATAGCTCCATCAAAGCGCAACTTGGTTTGCCTGATATGCGTTTGCCTATTCAATTTGCTTTGACTTACCCGGATCGTTTTAAGTCAGATTTTCCCCGTTTTAATATCAGGGATTATCCTGCATTGACATTTGAGCCGCCGGATACGGAAACTTTTCGTAATCTTGCGCTGGCTTTTGAGGCGCTGAACCGGGCTGGAAACATGCCTTGTGTGTTAAATGCTGCCAATGAAGTGGCTGTGGCCGAATTTTTGAGCGATAGAATTGGTTTCCTTGAAATGTCAGCATTAGTTGAACAATGCCTCGAAAAAATGGATTATGTAAAGAATCCGACATACGAGGATTACGTAATACTGACAAAGAGACAAGGATTAAGGCCTTAGAATGGATGAAACGTTATTCGTTATCCGTTAATCGTTAATCGTGGCTACGGTTGAAGATAACTGATAAAGGAGACGCAGACAAACAGATAAGGATAACGGATAACGGATAACTGATAACGAATAACTGATAACTGATAACGATTAACGGATAACGAAGAATGGATTGGATGATAATGTTAGCTCAGCTTTTATTGAGCCTCTCTTTTTTGGTAGCGGTGCATGAGTTTGGTCATTTACTAGCAGCAAAATATTTTGGAATGCGGGTGGAACAATTCTCAATCGGGTTTCCACCTAAAATTTTCTCCTTTAAAAAGGGAGAAACTGAATACGCCCTCAGCGCTATTCCGTTGGGTGGTTATGTCAAAATTTCAGGAATGATTGACGAGTCGCTCGATACAGAAGCGATGAAATTGCCCCCACAGCCCTGGGAATTCAGAGCCAAGCCGGCGTGGCAGCGATTAATTGTGATGTTGGGGGGAATAGTTGTTAATGTAGTAGTAGGCGTTTTGATTTTTATTGGAATTACCTACGTCTATGGCGATAGCTACATTCTTAAAGATGCAGTCAACGAAAGTGGAGGTTATCATGTTGGGCCGGTTGGCGAAACATTAGGTTTGAAGACCGGTGACAAGATCATAAAGATCAATGGACAAGATTTTGAATACTATGAAGATATCTTAAAGCCGGCCACCTTATTAAGCACCGACGGAAGCTATACCATAGATCGCGACGGACAAATAATTGAGATTAAAATACCGGCGGATTTTATTCAAAAGTTCAATAAAAAAAGCAGCGCTGGCAGCTTTGTTTTTCCCCGGTTGTCGCCAGTCGTAGGCGAAATTGAAAAAGGAACTATCGCCAGTAAAATTCTAAAGCCCGGGGATAAGATCCTGGAAATTAACGGAGAGCCTATTGTATTTCACGATGAGGTAACACCGAAAGTAAAAGCCATGAAGGCCGATTCGCTGTCGGGAAAGTCGGATACTTTAATGCTGAAGATTTCACGCGCAGGGTCGATCCTGACATTAAAGGAATATTTTAAGGGTCAAAAAAGCATTGGCTTTTACCCTGACGCCAAGCCTTTTTTAGAAAAGGCGGAAAAAACTATCACGTATGGATTTGTTGAATCTATCCCGCGTGGAACCGAAAGGGCGTTTTCCACTTTGGCCGTTCAGGTAAAAGCGTTCGGACGAGTTATTACGGGTGCGTTGTCTCCCAAAGAATCATTATCAGGACCAATAGGAATTATGCAGGCTTTTGGTAACGAATGGGATTGGTCCAGGTTCTGGTCCCTGACCGGCGTACTTTCTCTGGTGCTGGCTTTTATGAACTTGCTGCCGATTCCAGCCTTAGATGGTGGGCATGTGATGTTCTTAAGCTATGAGATTATTTCCAGAAGAAAACCTTCGGATAAATTCCTGGAAAATGCACAGAAGGTTGGAATGGTTTTTCTGCTGGCCCTAATGGTATTCATTTTCGCCAATGATATTATAAAATTGTTTTAGAAACTTTTCTGATCTGAAATAAAAAAAGGCTGTCCGACGGATGGCCTTTTTTATTTTAATGTTGTTTGTAAAGCTGGTATTTACTAAATTAGTTTGCACCAGAAATCGCTAGAGTCTTCGGCAACTTCGAACCTCGAACTTCGAAACTAGGAACTGAATATGCGGGAGTAGCTCAGTTGGTAGAGCGACAGCTTCCCAAGCTGTAGGTCGCGAGTTCGAGACTCGTTTCCCGCTCAAAGTAAGGCGCTTTCAAGTGAGGCATCGGTGGTAGCTCAGTTGGTAGTCCGCCAGCTGGCGGATCCCAAGCTGTAGGTCGCGAGTTCGAGACTCGTTTCCCGCTCATTGAAGTAAGGCGCCTTCACAGGAAACATCGGTGGTAGCTCAGTTGGTAGTCCGCCAGCTGGCGGATCCCAAGCTGTAGGGTCGCGAGTTCGAGCCTCGTTTCCCGCTCAAGATAAGGCGCCTTCACAGGAAGGCTATCGGTGAGTAGCTCAGTTGGTAGTCCGCCAGCTGGCGGATCCCAAGCTGAGGGTCGCGAGTTCGAGCCTCGTTTCCCGCTCATTGATTATTAAGAGGTTAGCTGAATCTGTCGTTAACATATAGTCAGGTTTTTGAAACAATTTTCAAGCGCAAAGATCTATGGCCCGCGTGTTTTTGGAGAATATAAATTGTGGAGAGGATTCTCCCCTCGAGCGGAACTAGAAGTGATGAATACCAATGTACCACCACTTACGCCTATGGGGGCCGTTGATCCAGTGCATCGCGAATGGGTGTGGGGTGCGTTCGTTGGAATAAAGAAAGAATACCGGTTTTTCAAGAAGATAAACGGACTGCCTTATGATGACAAGATTATTCAATCCAGATCACAAGAGTCCGTACGCCGATGTATTAAATGTAGGTTTGGTTTTGAGTTTCCGATGAGGAAGACCAATAAGCAATAAGGCCCTCAGTCTCGATTTTTACAACCTAGAAATTGTTTGTTAGCGACTTAACATGTCCAGCGGAGAGCGATATCGTTCAGCGAAAGAAGGTGACTTACCTCTTCATCTGATTTTGTCACATTTTCTTAATTTAGAATAATGGCGTTCCGGGTTACTAGGGCTTTGAAAACCATATTTCAAAATGGCCAGGCCTTGTGCCTCGTCCACTACCAGGGACTTTTTGAGGAAGCTCATTAATTGGCAACCCTATATTTTGACTTTTAATTATTTCAATTAATCGTAAAGCATCGGATAACTCTTCTTCTCTATAATATCTAACTTCAATTTTAGCGGGAAGATAAACATTTCCTTTTCTTCCTACGTTTTCAATACCCGGTGCTAAGAAATTTTCATTTTGTAATATTGCCTGAAGAGATTTTGCCGTTTGTCTCTGATTTTCTTCACTTATTTGAATGTATACCCGAGGTTTCAAATTGGAATACGAAGAAACAAGAGGTGCTTCTTTCTGATCTATTTTTTCATTTATTTGTTCTTTTTCAATTATCTGCTTGTCAGTTGGATTTTCTACTGTATCAAGTTTCTTTTTTTCTATTTTTAGCCGAAGGTATTCTTCGTATTCGACTTTAAGTGTATCGTAATATTCTTTCCATGATGTTTTTAGTTCTCCACTTGGTGCGACGATAGACAAATATCTTGATAACTGATATCTTTCTTGTATGCCGTCTACCTTTTAACATCTTGAACATACTTGTCAAAGTATTCAAGTTCTTTTACATCTTGTTCTCTTTCTTTGAATAAATTAGTAATAATAATGCCACGTGTAGTGATAGCTACAGATACTATTGTGTATTTTGAAAGGTCAATTATTTTTTCCAATTTTTCTGATGGAATATTGTCCTTTTTAATAAAATAGATAGCAATGAACAAACCTAGAATTGCTATTACGATAAAGATGCCATAAAGGATAAATGATACGGTGCCTGTGTTAGATAGCATTATCAATATTTTTAGGTTAGAAAAATTCACCAACAACTCGTAGTTCTGTTCGTAAAGCTAATTGATCGATGTCGGCATTTGCTGTTATCTTTTTCAATCTCGGAGAATTTAAAATTCCAATTTTAAATTTTTCTATCGGATTTGCAAGGTAGGTGATCTTTTAAGATGAGTGATGGATTACGCGCAATCAACTTTGATTCTGATCGTTCAAGATCAGATTATCAGCTGTAGATGATGAAACTTATTGGTAAGGTTGTTTAGAAGTGGACTAGGACACCCACAGAGTATTTAATTGCAGCTGCCTTTAGTCTAACATTTCTGTAACCTGACCTGATCCGACCGTACGACTACCTTCACGGATAACGAAACGCAAACCTCTTTCCATCGCAACCTTGTTTATCAATTCAATTTCGAGAGAAACATTCTCACCTGGCGTGACCAGTTCGACACCCGTTGGAAGTTTTATTTCTCCTGAAATGCTGATATTACGGAAATGGAACTTAAGCCGGTACCTATTAGAGAATGGAGCATGATTGCCACCCTCTTCTTTTGACAGGAAATGAACTTGAGCTTTGAGCTTTGAGTGCGCTGTAATAGAACCTGGCTTGCAGATAACCATCCCTCTCTTAATCTCAGTTGTGTCAATCTGACGGAGCAAAAGACCGACAGTATCGCCTGCTTCACCCCTGTTGCCTAACCTTCGAGACATTTCCACACCGGTAATAGTAGACGTCAGGTTTCTAGCGCCCATTCCGACTATTTCAACTGCGTCGCCAGTGTTGATAATACCTCTCTCCATAACGCCGGTAGCCATAGTGCCGCGACCAATAACGATATAGACACAGTCTACCGGCATCAGGAAATTTTGACTAAAAATTCAACAAAAATGAGACATAAGGCACTAAAAGCAAGGACTTTCATCTTCGTGAGTTTGGTGAATATCAACGTCGATTTTTTTTTACCGAAATTTGCCTCGATCAATTTCGAATTTGAAAAAATTGCAAATAGTTGTAATCGTTTATCCTGAAACTTGCTGCCAACGTCCCGCATATAAGGCGTGCGGCAGACCAGATTAATAATTTATTATCAAACTCTGGCGGCATGGTTTAAATAGAATCTGTGCCTGCTTAACTAAATGCACTTTATTGTTGCCGGAGAAATTTTGTGACTGTTTCTTTCACGAGTGGCCGATTCGCATGAACCCCAGCATGCCCACAGTCGTTGTCAAGTTCAAGTAAAGTAGCGCCGATAGCTTTAGCTAAATCGACGGAACTTTGCGGATTCACAAGGAGGTCAGATTTAGAAACAATGAAAAGAGCTTTGGCTTTAATTAGCTCTTTCATATTAGCTATAGTTTTTCCTGAACTCTGATAAATATCTTGTGTTATTATAGCGTTCACCTGACAAAGCTAATCTTCTGGTTTCTTCTTTTTAGAATATCTGTTTGCCGAGCCAACATTATGGAATCGACTTTTTCTTGTTTTGTACTGCGACGCCAATAAGACGGAGTATAAAGTATTTAACAAGTTAATATTCGAAGCCATTCGTATTGCTAATTCTTTGGATTTCTCATTGTTTGATGGAGAGTTAAATGAAGATGCATTGGTTTTCCACAGCATGAAATCATAAGATGGATAACTTTGGTGTTCCAACAATCGAAATGGCATAATCTGCAAAATCAGGATAAGATACTAACCACTCCATTACGTGAAATGCACCCATAGAGGCGCCCATGAGTCCTTTCAAATGATTAATATGAAGATGGTTCGTCAATAATTCGTACTGCGAATTCGCCATGTCCCGAATCGTAATTTCAGGGAATGAAGGATTGTTAGAAGGTGAAGAGGAAACGCCATTTCCGAAAGCATCCACGACGACAATATACAAACCTGTAGTGTCTATGAGCAAAGGAACTGTTTCATGGCAGATCTTCTCACTTCTGACCAGTAATCCAGGTTGGAAATAAAACTACATTGCTTTTGTCTGCATTCAGTTTACCGATTGTGCTATAACCAATTGTACAATTCTTTATTTCTTTTCCAGCAAACGGTTTTGAATTTTCCTAATGAAACTGTTTTAGAAACACATTGTGCATTTAGTTTACTTACTAAACAAATGAATGCAATAAGTAATATTTTCATGTACATGAAAATACGTGTACAGAAAGAACTTATATAAGTTATTCTATTTTTGGCCGGTTGCCTATCTAAACGCGTTAAAATTTTTCAATTATCCCCGATTTGTCTGCTTATATCGGAACGATGATACTTCAAGGCTGGAACTAATTGCGATAGCCCCACCCACGGTTGCACCGATTGTATCAACCGACCCTATGTCAAGTATCTTAATCGCAACGTCCATTCCATCCGATAGATTGATCCCTCGGTGTTTTCGCCTCACCTTCACATCAAGTAATACATCTCGCTGCTCATCGATAGTTTTGTTTTGCAATTGGTGCCGAAGATACTTGATGATCTTTTTAAGGGATTCTGGCGCAGTTGGCTAAAGCTTTTTCAACCTTGGCAATATTTTGAGTACAAGCTAATGCTCTTGTGTAGCTTTTTCTCACAAGGAATTAATTTCAAGGATCGCGTTTGCTTGTGCATAGAAGAAAATTGAAATCACTACCGTGTTGCGATAGGAAGAAACTTAAGGTGTTGAAAGTTATTGGCAAAATAATTGAGTAAATTATGACGTAACAATAGATTATGCTTCTTGATTATTTTTTACCAAGCCCTGCCTTGCAAGACTATGTAAGAAATTTTCATATTGCACATTTTGTATTTGGCGAAAAAGAAATTATTCCGGTAAAAGCTTATACACCCTGGAGACTCTATCCAATTTTTTGTTCGGGATCCTGAATTTGTAACATATCCGGGACAAAGCGGAAACAAGAGAGGCAATACTATTATCATGGGTGCGCATACCTCGACAATTCGCAGGGACGTTGGACGTGAGTTTTTATTTTTTCAAATCAACTTTCACGCGCTTTCGACAATTGAATTGTGTAAATCGACCAGTGGGACTATTTGTTCTGGGACCGATTAAAATAATGGAGGCGTACAAAGAGGAACTCGAAAGGCATAAGATGAATCCGACAATTGTAGGCGGACATAATCCAAAGAGGTGGTTAAACGGACACCAAGTTGACGAGACAGGGATGGCTAAAGTATTGATCATTGGTGCCTCTTACGTGATTGGAGAAACGTTTGACTTTCAAAGGTGCGAAAGAAAATAGTACTGGCAAACGTTAATCAATGCAAACTCAAGGGATAATGCTCGAAACTGATATTAAACCAATTAATAGTTAGGATCAACGTGTAAATATTAAGTGTCTTTAATTAGATCCTGAATTGGTTGATTTCTTAAATAACGCGTTCTCTGAATCTGTGCTCGTTAACTGTCATGATATCACTTGAACTTATACTACATCGCGATAAATTTGCATCGTAATCTTATATTATCGATGAGCAACGCTACATCATCGAGCATCTTGAGCACTATATTACGGGACCGATAATTCCGTTACTTGCCTTTGACCTGTTGTCTGTTGTTGCCTCTGCGATTGGTGAGCCTTCGCCAATCAGTACCAGGAATTCCTTGAACGTGATTTTTTCGTTGTCACGGAAGATGGATACGAACGCATCTTTCACACGGCGTTTGATCACTTCTTTTTTAACCGTCTCAGCGGATCTCATCGTAGCAAATGAAGAGAGGTAATAGTACGTTACTCCATCGATGTGAACTTTTTCAACTGTTCCAAGGTCTTTCAGCTTATCGAATGTAAGCGTGTGGTTGAAGCGGTATGCACCGATGCTGATCTTGAAAGACAATCCTTCGGCAGTCTTGTCACCATACTTCGCCAGCGTTTTTTCCAGCTTGGAAGAACTCACTTTTGGATGTGAAACAGTTTTTGTTTTTGACTTAACTCTGTGTTGTGTTGCTACGACTTGTCCGGATGATTGTAGGGTAAATTCAGCCCTCCGATTTTTCTGACGTTGCTCGTCGTTGCACTCTTCCGGAGGACATGGTATTGCGGGAATAGATTCGCCGTGTGCTTCGATGCTAACACCGCCGCTATTCACGCCGATCTTTGCAAGGTACGATGCAACGGCCTTGGCCCTTCGTTTTGAAAGATTCAGGTTGTACTTGTTGGTTCCACGATCGTCAGCATGCGCCGAGATGGTGAGCTGAAGATGAGGATAACGTTGCAAAACGATCTTGGCTTTATCCAGTTCCTTTTTGTCCGTGTCGTCGAGTGTGGCTTTGTTATTGTCGAAATAAATATTTTGGATGTCTATGATTTCATCGAATGACAGTCCTAGCTGTTTCAAGTAGGAGGGATCGTTTTGCAGGCTGGCAAGCGTTCCTTCACCAAGATTTCTTTCGCCGGTGCCATCATTAAGGTACAGCATTCCATTTCGTTCCGTAATCTCGGCATTGCTATTTCCTGTGCTGATGTAGAACTTGTCTCCGGCTCCATCGTTGTTGAGTCTGATCATCGTTGACGCTATAGCATTGCTCCCGTCACCCGAAATACCTATTGAATTCCGCTTATCTGAAAGTGCAATCGTGGAATATGCTTCTGTGGCATTTCCAGGAATGGTTATCTCTTTTGATTCAAGAGACAGATTTCCGTCTGCGGCAGTGATCGAATAAGTTTCACCCTGCTTACCATAAAAGTTAAGAATACCGTCATTCAACTGCGCTGGTATTACTTCGCCGGTCGAGCGGGAGGTAACTACAATGTCTTGTTCGCGGAGCGCATTTTCATCTATGCCCGTAAGTTGTGAAGCAACGGGTACTACATCGCTCTCTCGTTTTTGTGTTGATATCTGAAGCGACTGTATTGAATCTGCCGATCCGTTTTGCACAATTCCCGATTGCATTCCGTTGTATCCATCTTTGTTAACAAAGACCGTATACGGTGAATTTTCGGGCAGTGAAAGCGTGACGTTTCCATTTTCATCCGACGTGCGTTCTATTTGCTTTCCATCGAAAGTAGTAATTGTAACATTTGCACCCGCTAACGGCGTTTTGTCATCGGACTTAAACACGTTCAGTGACATGGGAATGGTAGCAGGACTTTCATTCATTGCCAATGAAATTTCCTGGGAAGTTGAGGCATCATTTGGAATCGTCACGTCCTGTGATCTCACCTGGTGATTCTTATCTTCGGTTGTAATCGTATAGACGTTTCCTTTTTCTGCCGTAAAGTCAAGCACCCCATTCTTAAATTCTGAAGGAACCGTTGCACCTGTTTCTTTGTTGGTAACCGACACAGTATTTTCATCAGGAATCATCCCCTCTTCGTCGGACAATCGTCCTGTGACAGCGACTTGCTGATCATTGGATCCCAACGTCGTTGCTGCGCCCGTATTGGCCAGCGTGTTAGTTGCATCGTCGAATGGAATAGAAACCCGTTGCGGGTTGACGGCATTTTCCTGAATGACAACTTCTTCAATCCTCGCCGGTTGATTTCCTTCCTGAACAGCAACGGAGTAGATGTTTCCTTTTACGCCAATAAAGCTGAGCAATCCGTTTTTGAACTGAGAAGGAATTCTTTCTCCCGTAGCTTTATCAGAGACAGTCACTTCAACTTCGTCTAACATATTGCCCTGGGCTACCATAATTTCGCCGACGACAGGTATGCGTTTACCTTCATCCTCGTTTGCCATTGTGTTGTCCTGATCGCCAAGGATCAGGTCAGCGTTTTGTTCTCCAGTTGCGTCAGCGGGGATCGCTATGTCCTGCGACTGAATATTATGATTTTTATCTTCGATTGAAACAGCGTAAATATTTCCACTGATGCCTGCAAATTTCAGGAGTCCGTTTTCAAACTTCGAATAAACCCGTTCTCCCGTTGCTTTATCAAAGACAGTTACGGTAACTTCGTCTAACACATTTCCGTCGGCTGTTCTGATTCTTTTGTTCACCGGCACGAGCCTTTGAACCTGGTCTGTCGCTGCATCCCCTTTGTTATCGAAGTTCAACTCGATATTTTCATCAGCGCCCGCGTTGTCAGCGATGGTAACATCCTGCGATTGAACCTGATGATTGTTATCTTCTACTGAAACGGAATAAATATTTCCCTTAATCGCAAGGAAGTTGAGCAGACCATTTTTGAATTGTGCAGGAACTCTTTCTCCTGTTGATTTATTAAAGACACTGAATTCAACTTCATCCAGCATAATTCCTTCACCCGTTCCGATCTTTCCCGTCACCGATACGACGTTTGTCGTTTTGTTCGGGTGTTGCGTCGCGAAGGTTATCGAAGACGAGGTCTACGTTCTTTTCGACGCCAGCATCCGCAGGGATAATAACATCCTGCGATTGAACGTGATGATTTTTATCTTCTACCGAAACGGAATAAATATTTCCCTTAATTGCAGGGAAGGTGAGCAGGCCATTTTTGAATTGGGACGGAATTTTTTTGCCGGTGGTCTTGTCGAAAACAGTGACAATAACTTCGTCCAGCATACTACCATCCGCCTTTGTGAGTTTTCCATTCAGCGACACAAGGTTTTTGTTTGCGCTCTGTTGGTCACCAAAGACAATGTCAATGTTTTCTTCGTCGCCAGCATCGGCTGGGATAGTAATAGTCTGCGATTGAATATTGTGATTGCTATCTTCAACCGAAACGGCGTAGATATTTCCCTTGATGGCAGGGAAGGTCAGCAGACCATTCTTGAATTGAGCAGGAACCCTTTTCCCAGTCGTCTTGTCGAAAACAGTGACCACAACTTCGTCGAGCATGGTGCCGTCGGCCTTCTTGAGTTTTCCGGTTACGGCTACAGATTGTTCTTTGCTTTTTGCAGGTATTGCATCATCAAAGACAAGATCAATATTTTCCTGTGCGCCAGCGTCTGCAGGGATAGTGACGTCCTGTGTTTGAATGCGATGATTTTTATCTTCAACAGAAACGGTATAGGTATGTCCTTTAATGCCAATAAAACCCAGCAAACCATTTTTAAATTGGGCAGGAATCCTTTCTCCTGTGGTTTTGTCGGTTACCATCACCGTTACTTCATCGAGCATCATTCCCTGGGTGTTCCTGAGTTTCCCGGCAACGGTAACTTGCTTGTCATTCAGTCGCTTAGTGGCGACCTTAAGTACCGTTGTTGATTTGTCCGTTCCCTTCTCTGCAATGCCCGAGTACATGCCGCTGTAACTATCACGGTTCGCCATAATGAGATACGCTGTACCTTCAGGCAAAGTAAACGCTGCGTTGCCGTCATTGTCGGTTTTGAGTTCCATATCGGCTTCAAAGCTGATAACTGTTACTGCAGCTCCTGCCAGGGGTAGATTGTCATCCTGTTTAAATACGTGGGCAGTCATCGATAAAGCTTCACCGGATGGCGAGTGCTTACTCATCACGATGGAAATTTCATCTAACTGTGTCGGCGTCGGGAGGGATTGTGAAACTCGTGGCTACAGGCTTGAAGCCTTCTGCACTAACCTGGATATCGTATTCTTTGCCCCGCTCGCCAAGGAAGCTGATCAGGCCATTCGCTACTTTCACGGGGATTTTTTGGCCGGTGGCTTTGTCAACTACCGTTACGGCCACGTTACTAATTGGCTGTCCCTTATCATCGGTGATGAGCGCGGCGAAAGAAAGTGGATTTGCAGGCTTGCCGTAGGCAGGAACCGGGTGTGTTATTGACGTTTTAGATGTTGTTAATTCCGCTTCGCCAGGGTAGATTCCATTCAGACTGTCTTTTGATGCGACTAGCAAGTAGACCGTTCCCTGTTTTAGCGAGAACTCTACTATACCATTTTCGTTGGCAACCAGATCGATATCTTCTTCCAGGAACGTCGACACCTTGACGCTTGCGCCACCAAGCGATTGATTATTTTCCCCATTAAAGATACGGGCCGCCATCTCGATCATAACGGTGGCATCCTTTAACACCATGCTCCATGTCTTTGGCTCTGTTTCATCAGGTGCTATCGTTACCTGCTGCGTGGTGACATCACCGTTTTTATTTCTGATCTCGACGCGGTAGGAGTGACCTTTCTCACCCCGGAAATCCACGATAGATTTGTTCTTGTCTTCCTGGATTATTTTGCCTGTTGTCTCATCGAAAATGGTTATGGTTGAAGCTTCCTGCATCTCACCATTCGCATTTTGTATTTTCCCGACGCAGGCGATCTTAGCGCTATCGCCAAACAGGGGAATTTGATGAACGATGTGCTGATGGTCTTCCTCCGGCAATGCTAAGCCATTGATCATTCCCGATTTTCCTTCATGGCTACCGATGAGAATGTAAGCTGTCTCGCGGCTAAGCTCGAAATGAAAATACCCGTCTTTATCTGACGTTAAAGCACGATCTTCGTCTGTTGATGACATCAACTTTGCCTCCGCATTCGCGATGGGTTGCTTTGTTTTGCCATCGTAGACGTAAGCGAGCATTTTAACCATCTCTACCTTTTTATGGAACTCAAACAAATCGTCGTTGCCGTTTCGCGAGGAGGCGAAGTAACCATTTTCGCCACTGCCTTTTGTAATGAGCGAAAAGTCATCGGCCGTTGAGTTTATCGGGTAGCCAACATTGACAGGGGTAGCAAAACCACTAGCACCCAAAGGACTTTTGAAAATATCCAGACCGCCAAGGCCACCGTGACCGTTGGATGCGAAGTATAATGTGTTGTCTGAAAGGAACGGAAATACTTCATTGCCGGGACTGTTTATTACTGGTCCCAGGTTAAAGGGTTTGCCCCAGACGCCGTTTACTTTTGTTGCGCGGTAAATATCGCTACCACCGTATCCACCCGGGCGATCAGAGGCGAAATATAGGGTGTTACCATCCTCTGTCATGAACGGATGCGCAGTTGAATAGGGAGGCTGATCGAACGGCAGCAATGTGAGTTGCCAGGATTTACTTTCTGTTGAATAGTGAGCATCATACAACGATAAATGCCAAATCCAGGTATTCTTTTTTCCTTCCGCGTGCGCTGCGTGGTTGCGGTTTACGATCATTTTATCGTATCCACTGTAAAAGACAGCTGGGCCATCGTGATAACGGCTATCTAGCTTTTCCTCCAGCACGACCGGCTTTTGGAATTGTTGATCCGGTGTCTTTATGCTTTGATAAAGATTGAGGAATTCACTGTTGTCCCAAGGGGATTTTTCCTTTGTGGAGCGCTGCGGCTGAGCTGAAGAAAATACAAGGCCTTCTTTATAATAGGCCGGTGCAAATTCTGCTACCGGTGTATTGATGGATAACGGCGCGATGTTATACGCCAGTGAATCCTTGTAATATTTTTCGATGGTGAGGAGATCATTCAGTATGCGTTTCGCATACAGGTCGCCGGGCTTTTCACTGATAAGATTATTAAGAACACTTTCTGCTTCCTTGCGCTTCTGCAGCTCCATCAGAATGTAGACGAAGTTATAGGAATCCTGGCTGGTGAAGTTTGCGCTGTTGTTTTTAGCCTCGTGATACCACTTGTCGGCATCGCCAATCCGGTTCATCTTCTGGTTGCATTTCGCGATCTGTAACATCACATCGCCCGGCTTAGGCGCATTCCTTATGGCTTTTTCGTAGTAGGTAGCCGCGGTGGAATAGTTGTGTGCCTGGAACAATGAGTCCGCCAGCTTGCGATAGGCATTACTGCTGTGCTGCGCAACGATGATGTGCGACAATAGAAGTGGTAGAATAGAAAGGATGAACTTCTTCACGGCTTAAAAATATCGGGGTGAGAGAACTATGTTTTTGCTTTTATTTATGCGAAAGTTGAGAACGAACTCATGCGTTCCTGATTGAAGGGACCCTAATCCGTTCACGGGATATCCATAAGAATATCCAAGGCTAAACTTGTCGTTGATGAGCCATTGCAACAGGCCATCAACCGAGTCCTTCATGCGATACGAAACGCCAACCCATAACACTTCGCGAATAAGCAGGTTGGCGTTGATATCGTATTGAAAAGGACCGTGCTCCATCCACTTCAGTAAGACACTGGGCTTCAGCTTGAGATCAGGGCTCAGGTCAAAAACATGGCCTGCTGATAAAAAGTAGTGCCTGTCCTGTCTTGCCTTCATCACAGCGTCAGCGTTGTTCAATTTATTGTTGACAAGTGTTGGAAGTGAAAGGCCGACGTAGGTCTTTTTGCTGTAGTAATAAATACCGATACCGAGATTGGGAAGCACACGGCTATCGCTTTGTGCAAAGGCATCATCGGGCTGATAATTATCGGTAACAATATTCAAATCGTTCAGATCCGTTTTGTAGAGCGTAACCCCTGCCTGGCCACCAACGGCCAGCTTCGCGTTATCCGACACGGGAATGTGATAGGCATACGTGCCATAAACCATATACTGATTTGTTACACCGATTCTGTCGTTCATTATCACCATGCCTGCGGCAGAGCGTGTGAGCTTGATCGGGCTATGACCGGAGAAAACAGTTGTCTGCGGTGATCCTGGAATGCCTGTCCACTGCTTCCGGAAAGATGCGGTCATAGTCATGGATTCATGACTACCTGAGTATGCCGGGTTGATCACCAACCCATTAAACATGTATTGCGTGAACATCGGTTGTTGCTGCGCATAGCCGTTCCGATCGATAAAAAAAGCAACGGCTGTAAGAAGGCCGACGATTGAGTATTGCTTTATTTTATTCATAGGTCAAAAAATGTTGGGTTCTAAATAATTTTACCGTACGATCATGACATATCCAGTGAGCTCTTTCGATTCATTTCCAAGATCGATTACATAAAAGTATGTGCCCTGGTCAAGATTTTTGCCCGACAACATACCTGTATTCGCCCTGCCATCCCATAACACAGAATAATTGTCGTAGTGCTTTGCTTCGAAAACCAGTATCCCCCAACGGTCAAACACTCTGATGTTGTTGTTGGGATAACTTCCGATGCTGCGTATAAACCATGTTTCATTGCCGCCGCTGTTGTTAGGAGAAAATCCTTGTGACACTTCCAATGGCGCATACTCATAGAAAATTGTTACCGTAGCCGTACTTGTCAATCCGCCCGGGTCTTGAATGGTGTAGGTGAATGTGGCCGTCTCTGATGTTGTACCGGTAGGCTGATAAACAATCATACCATTTTCAATTGACGCACTGCCTAAGGTTGGCGTGCTAACAGAAACAATAGTCAGGTCTGTGAGAGCATTGTCGGGGTCGCTGTCGTTGGCCAGGACATCGATGGTGATCGGGAGAATTGTGTTATGCGTTATCGGACCGTCGTCTACGGCGACAGGAGGATCATTTACCGGTGTGACTGTTATCGTTACGGTGGCGATGTTGGAAATATTTCCATTCAGATCGCGGATGGTATACGTGAAAGTATCATTGCCAAGGAATGCTGCTGCCGGTGTGTATGTAACGATACCAGTTGTAGCATCGATTGTCAATGTACCGTTGCCGACATTGCTGACAATTGTAACCGATGACGGGTCAATGTTATTGTGCTGACTTTGGTCGTTCGGAAGCAAGCTGATATTGACAGGCGTGTTTTCAAGCGTATTGCCGTTGTCATTCATTGCAACAGGAGCATCAACTACCGGTGTTATCGTAATGTTCACGGTTGCAACATTGGACGTGCTGCCATCAGGATCATTTACGGTATAAGAGAAGGAATCACTTCCGTTGAAATCCGGATCAGGCGTGTAGGTAACTTGTCCCGTTGTGGGGTTCACGGTTACCGTACCATTAGCCGGCGGGCTTGTAATAACGACCGATGAAGTGAGCGGTGCATTATCGATGTCAGTGTCATTCGCAAGAATAGCAATGGTTACCGGCGTATCCTCCAATGTTGTTACTGCATCGTTTGAAGATACCGGAGCATCGTTCACCTGGTTCACCGTGATCGTGACTGTTACAATTGAAGAATTTACTGTGCCGTCGTTGACCGCATAGGTAAACGCATCAGTGCCGTTGAAATTGCCGTTAGGTGTATAGGTGAAGCTTCCGTTTAGATTGAGTACAACCGTTCCGTTTGTGGTAGTCGTAACCAATGCAGCGGTGATCGCGTCGCCGTCGCTATCCGTGTCGTTCGTCAGAACTCCGTTGGCGGGAACCGTGAGGATAAGATCTTCATTTACCGTATAGGTATCAGCAGTTGCTACCGGAGCATCATTTGCCGGTGTAATCGTAAGGCTGACCGATCCGGAGTTAGAAACCGCATTGTCAACATCCTTGAAAGAGTAGGTGAACGAATCGCTTCCCTGGTAGTTAGCGTCCGGCGTGTACGTTACAACTCCTGTTGTATTGTTTATGGTAATCGTTCCATGGACAGGAGGTACGATGATCACAATAGAACCCAGATCAATGCCGGCTTCAACATCACTATCGTTAGCCAAAATGTTGATGCCCACAGGCGTATCTTCGATGGTAGAAACAATATCATTTGATGCAGTCGGAACATCGTTAACCGAGTTGATGGTGATCGTTACTGTCGCGATGTTTGAATTGCCTGTGCCATCATTTGCATGATAGGTGAAGGTATCGCTGCCGTTGAAGTTGGCGTTCGGGGTATAGGTAAATGTTCCGTTAGCGTTCAAGCTCAATGTTCCGTTAGAAGGACCGGCATCAAACACGGCGGTGAGAGCACTTCCTTCTACATCCGTATCATTCACCAGAACACTGTTTGCAAGAACAATGGTCAACGGCGTGTCTTCATTGGTGACGTAGGCATCATTCGCAGCAACAGGAGCATCGTTGTCCATGTTGATAGTGATTGTCACTGTCACGATATTTGAATTACCCGTGCCATCATTTGCATGATAGGTGAAGAAGTCGCTGCCGTTGTAATTAGCAGCAGGAGTATAGGTAAACGTCCCGTCACTGTTTAATGTCAGCGTTCCATTGACAGTACCGACATCAAGCACCGCAGTAAGAGCGCTTCCTTCTGCGTCTGTATCATTAAGTAAAACTCTGTTTGCCAAGGCCACGGTGAGTGGTGTGTCTTCATTTGTGGTGTAAGCATCGTTCACAGCGACAGGTACATCATTGATCATGTTGATAGTGATTGTCACTGTCACGATATTTGAATTACCGGTGCCATCATTCGCATGATAGGTGAAGGAGTCGCTGCCGTTGTAGTTAGCGGCAGGGGTATAGGTGAATGTTCCGTTAGCGTTTAATGTCAAGGTACCGTTAGAAGGGCCGGCATCAAGCACAGCGGTGAGCGCGCTTCCTTCAACATCTGTATCATTAACAAGAACTCTATTTGCCAGGGCAACGGTAAGTGGCGTGTCTTCATTTGTAGTATAGGTATCATTCACCGCGACTGGCACATCATTGATTGCGTTGATGGTGATCGTTACTGTTGCAATGTTTGAGTTGCCTGTGCCATCATTTGCATGATAGGTGAAGGAGTCGCTGCCGTTGTAATTAGCAGCAGGAGTATAGGTGAATGTTCCGTTAGCGTTTAATGTCAGCGTTCCATTGACAGGACCGACATCAAGCACCGCGGTAAGAGCGCTTCCTTCCGTGTCCGTATCATTAAGCAGTACTCTGCTTGCCAAGGCCACGGTGAGTGGCGTATCTTCATTGGTAGTGTAGACATCATTCACTGCTACCGGCGCATCATTGACCGCGTTGATGGTGATCGTTACTGTTGCAATGTTTGAATTGCCGGTACCGTCATTGGCATGATAGGTAAAGCTATCGCTGCCGTTATAGTTAGCGGCAGGAGTATAGGTAAATGTTCCGTTCGTGTTTAATGTCAAGGTACCGTTAGAAGGGCCGGCATCAAGCACAGCGGCGAGCGCGCCTCCTTCTACATCTACATCATTAACAAGAACTCGATTTGCCAGAGCAACTGTAAGTGGCGTGTCTTCATTTGTAGTGTAAGCATCGTTCACAGCAACGGGCGCATCGTTGATAGCGTTGACGGTGATCGTTACTGTTGCAATGTTTGAATTGCCTGTGCCGTCATTTGCATGATAGGTGAAGGTATCGCTGCCGTTGTAGTTAGCGGCAGGGGTATAGGTGAATGTTCCGTTCGCGTTTAATGTCAAGGTACCGTTAGAAGGGCCGGCATCAAGCACAGCAGTGAGCGCGCTTCCTTCTACATCTGTATCATTCAAGAGGATTCGGTTGGCAAGGGCAACAGTAAGTGGTGTGTCTTCATCTGTAGTGTAAGCATCGTTCACGGCAACCGGTGCATCGTTCATCGCGTTGACAGTAATGGTCACCGTTGCAATGTTTGAATTACCAGTGCCATCATTTGCATGATAAGTAAAGCTATCGCTGCCGTTATAGTTAGCGGCAGGAGTATAGGTAAATGTTCCGTTAGCGTTCAATGTGAGTGCACCATTAGAAGGACCGGCGTCGAGCACAGCCGTGAGGGCATTACCTTCGGTATCCGTATCATTCACCAGGACACTATTAGCAACGACAACGGTAAGCGGTGTATCTTCATTTGTAGTGTAGGTATTATTCACTGCTACCGGCAAGTCGTTAATAGCGTTGATAGTGATCGTTACAGTGGCAATGTTAGAATTAACCATTCCATCATTTACACGATAGGTAAAGCTATCGCTGCCGTTGTAATTGGCAGCCGGGGTGTAGGTAAACGTTCCATTCGCATTCAACGTCAGCGTTCCATTGGCAGGTCCTGTATACCAGGATAGCGGTCAGCGGATTTCCATCAATATCAGTATCGTTGATGAGAATCGTGCCAGGAAGCGTGACCACGAGTGGCGAGTCTTCATTTGTGGTATAAGTGTCATTGACGGCTACCGGGGCATCGTTCACCGCGTTAATGGTGATGGTTACCGTAGCGATGTTTGCGTTAGCCGTGCCATCATTTGCATGATACGTGAATGCGTCGGTGCCATTGTAGCCCGCCGTGGGAGTGTACGTAAATGTTCCGTTGGCGTTTAATGTCAGCGTTCCGTTTGTTGGACCCACATTGAGAACCGCTGTGAGTGCACTTCCTTCGACATCTGTGTCATTAACTAAAACACTGTTTGCCAGGGCCACGGTGAGGACCGTGCTTTCTGTAGTGGCATATGCGTTGTTGACAGCAACTGGAGCGTCGTTGACCGGAGTAATCGTTAATGTTTCTTACGACGATACTGCTCAACGCGACACCATGCATACCGGCCTGGAAGCTGTGACGGTGCGAACCGCAGCCGAGGGATGAGCCAGATTATTCGTGTTTTGATAAGTGACAGAACGAATGGCACTTTGGTAATTAGTCAATGTAGTAGTGCCGGTAAGTGTGAGCGTGCCGGTAGGTGCGTTCCATGATCCAGTTATACCGAAAGCATTGGTGAAGGCCAGCACATCTTCGGTATTCACATAAGCTGCAGAAATCCACACGGTGGCTCCGGTAAGTGTTGTATTGTCAACATCATTGACTGTTGTTGTTGCAGTGATGGCCGTAGCGACATCACCTTCTGTGTACGTCAAGGCACCGGCTTCCTTAGGATGCTCTGCCAGAACAGGCGCGTCATTGCCCGGGGTGATATTAATATTTCTCGAGACAATGTTACTCAAAGCCCCATCGGTAACCTGGAAGTCTTACGGTACGGGTGGTAGCAGAAGGATTGTTGTTGTTAGTATTTTGATAGGTTATGGACTGAATAGCGCTTTGATAGTTTGCCAGCGTTGTGGTACCTGTAAGTGTAAGCGTACCAGTAGTTGCATTCCATGATCCAGTTATACCGAAAGCATTGGTGAAGGCCAGCACATCTTCTGTATTCACATAAGCCGTAGAAATCCAAACGCTGGCTCCGGTAAGCGTTGTATTATCAACATCAGCGACAGTTGTAGTACTCGTGATGATAGTAGCCGTTTGCCCTTCAGAATAAGCCAATGCCGCAGCTTCTATGTTTGCAAGGACGGGTGCATCGTTGACCGGTGTTACGTTTATGTTTCTTACGACGATATTGCTCAGTGCTGCGCCATCATTTACCTGGAAGCTTACGGTGCGGGTAGTGGTTGACGGATTGTTGTTGTTTGTATTTTGATAGGTGATGGAGCGAATAGCACTTTGATAGTTGGCCAGCGTTGTAGTACCTGTAAGGGTAAGGATACCTGTCGTAGCGCTCCATGATCCTGTTATGCTGAAAGCATTGGTAAAAGCCAGGACATCTTCAGTGTTGAGGTAACCCGCCGAGATCCAAACGCTGGCTCCGGTAAGCGTTGGATCGTCAACGTCTGTAACTGTCGTCAGACCTGTAATAACAGCAGCCGCTTGTCCTTCCGAATAAGCCAACGCTGCTGCTTCCATATTTGCCAGCACGGGTGCATCGTTGACCGGTGTCACGTTTATATTTCTTACGACGATATTGCTCAGCGCTGCGCCATCATTCACCTGAAAGCTAACGGTACGGGTAGTAGTTGATGGATTGTTATTGTTAGTGTTCTGATAGGTTATGGACTGAATAGCGCTTTGATAGTTTGCCAGCGTTGTGGTACCTGTAAGTGTAAGCGTACCAGTAGTTGCATTCCATGATCCAGTTATACTGAAAGCATTGGTGAATGCCAGCACATCTTCGGTATTCACATAAGCTGCAGAAATCCAAACGCTGGCTCCGGTAAGCGTTGTATTATCAACATCAGCGACTGTTGTAGCAGTGGTAATAATAGTAGCCGCTTGTCCTTCCGAATAAGCCAACGCCGCCGCTTCCATATTTGCCAGCACGGACGCATCGTTGACCGGTGTTACGTTTATGTTTCTTGCGACGATATTGCTCAGTGCTGCGCCATCATTTACCTGGAAGCTGACTGTGCGAACAGCGGCTGACGCATTGTTGTTGTTTGTATTTTGATAGGTGATGGAGCGAATAGCACTTTGATAGTTTGCCAGCGTTGTAGTACCTGTAAGTGTGAGGATACCCGTAGTGGCATTCCATGTTCCTGTAATGTTGGGCGTATTGGTGAATGCCAGCACATCTTCGGTATTCACATAAGCCGTGGAAATCCAAACGCTGGCTCCGGTAAGCGTTGTATTGTCAACGTCTGGACTTGTCGTCAGACCTGTAATAACAGTAGCTGCTTCTCCTCAGAATAAGCCAACGCTGCTGCTTCCATATTTGCCAGCAGGGGTGCATCGTTGACCGGTGTCACGTTTATATTTCTTGCGACGATATTGCTCAGTGCTGCGCCATCATTCACCTGGAAGCTTACGGTACGGGTAGTAGTTGATGGAGTGCTATTGTTAGTGTTCTGATAGGTAATGGACTGAATAGCGCTTTGATAGTTCGCCACCGTTGTCGTTCCTGTAAGTGTGAGTATACCGGTAGCAGCAGTCCACGTTCCGGTGATGTTGGGCGTATTGGTGAACGCCAGCGGGGGGGGGGGGGGGGGGGGGGGGGGGGGGGGGGGGGGGGGGGGGGGGGGGGGGGGGGGGGGGGGGGGGGGGGGGGGGGGGGGGGGGGGGGGGGGGGGGGGGGGGGGGGGGGGGGGGGGGGGGGGGGGGGGGGGGGGGGGGGGGGGGGGGGGGGGGGGGGGGGGGGGGGGGGGGGGGGGGGGGGGGGGGGGGGGGGGGGGGGGGGGGGGGGGGGGGGGGGGGGGGGGGGGGGGGGGGGGGGGGGGGGGGGGGGGGGGGGGGGGGGGGGGGGGGGGGGGGGGGGGGGGGGGGGGGGGGGGGGGGGGGGGGGGGGGGGGGGGGGGGGGGGACATCTTCGGTATTCACATAAGCCGTGGAGATCCAAACGTTGGCTCCGGTAAGCGTTGTATTATCAACATCAGCGACTGTTGTAGCAGTTATGGTAATAATAGTAGCCGTTTGCCCTTCAGAATAAGCCAATGCCGCAGCTTCTATGTTTGCAAGGACGGGTGCATCGTTGACCGGTGTTACGTTTATGTTTCTTACGACGATATTGCTCAGTGCTGCGCCATCATTCACCTGGAAGCTAACGGTACGGGTAGTGGTTGATGGAGTGCTATTGTTAGTGTTCTGATAGGTAATGGACTGAATAGCGCTTTGATAGTTCGCCACCGTTGTCGTTCCTGTAAGTGTGAGTATACCGGTAGCAGCAGTCCACGTTCCGGTAATGTTGGGCGTATTGGTGAACGCCAGCACATCTTCGGTATTAAGGTAGCCGGCGGAGATAGAGATTGTGGCGCCTGTAAGCGTTGTATTGTCAACGTCTGTAACTGTCGTCAGACCTGTAATAACAGTCGCCGCTTGCCCTTCCGAATAAGCCAACGCTGCTGCTTCCATATTTGCCAGCAGGGGTGCGTCATTGACGCGGTGACGTTGATATTTCTTGTTGTGATATTACTCGGCGCCGCTCCATCAGTCACCTGGAAACTAACAGTCCGGACGGTTGTTGAGGGAGTAGTGTTATTGAGTGTTCTGGTAGGTAATGGACTGAATAGCGCTTTGATAGTTCGCCACCGTTGTCGTTCCTGTAAGTGTGAGTATGCCGGTAGCAGCAGTCCATGTTCCGGTAATGTTGGCCGTATTCGTGAACGCCAGCACATCTTCGGTATTGAGGTAACCGGAGGAGATCCTGATCGTAGCGCCCGTCAGGTTTGTGTTGTCCACATCGGTGACGGTTGTTAGTGGCGTGACAATTGTAGCGATCTGTCCTTCGGAATAGGCTAAAGCTGTTGCTTCCGTATTCGCCAGCACAGGCGCATCGTTAACCCGGGTGACGCCGATATTTCGGGTAACGGTATTGCTTAACGCTCCATTAGAGTCGGTGACCCTGAATGTCACTGTGCGCACTGCTATGGAAGGGTTTCCCGTATTTGTATTTTGATAGGTAATAGAGCGAAGGGCGGCCTGATAATTAGCCACGGTGGCCGTTCCGCTAAGGGTAAGCATACCTGTGCCGGCATTCCATGAGCCAGTGATACCGTTGGCATTGGTAAAGGCCAGCACGTCTTCAGTACTTGTGTAATTGGCTGTGATCTCGATAGTGGCTCCATTCATGTAGCCATCATTCTCATCGGTTATTGCAGTATTCGCTGTAATAATAATGGGAGCAGCGTCTTCAGTGAAATTTAAGGCAGGACTTTCCATGCTGCCCAGCACCGGAGCAACGTTGGTAAAGGTGAGCCAGCTTCCCGGGTTGTTCTGGTTAGTGTATTCTGCGCAGATCCAGTTTAAACGCACGATCCGTGTCGGCTATTCTTACCTCATCGAGCTGGCCATTGAAGAAACGTTGATTGGCTATGGGTCTTCCGATCGTGAAAAAGGTATTTAAGTTATTCCGCGCTACTGCAGTTGTGGTGCCTGTATTTGTCTCTACCAGTGCACCGTCGACGTAGAGCCTAACGGTGGGGGTACCTCCTGAATTGAGGTTAGACATTGTGGCTACGAGGAAATGCCAGTCCGTGGTGTTCGTAAACGGATCGTCTGCCAGGAGCGCGTTGCCAGCATCCAACTGCTCTTCAATGTGTCCGAGGAATGCTGATACGGAGTTACCGGCAGCGCCGCAACATGTTCCAATTGAAAGGTGAAGTTCCTGTCCATCGGTTGAAGTTCCTCCGTCGCCCCAGCCATTTTGGCCGTCCCCTCCTATTGGTGCTCCCTGGTACATGATGTGGCCGGGATTCGTGGTGCTGGTGGCCTTGAACCAGCTTGAAATGGTAAGATTGTTTGCGGTTTTCAGAACAGTGCTATTGCCCTGGATGTAATCGTCCGTGCCATCAAAGGTTCTGCCACCGCCGATCCTGGCACCTGCTAAATCTGTTGTTCCATTGTTAGTACCGTTCACGGCATTGACTGTGCCATCAACGAAACTATCGGACTGAAAGTGGTAAACGGTTTCAAAGGATGCATCCCACGTATTTGTTGTTGATTGGTTCGTAGTGACGGCCGGATTGCCATAGTACATGTAAATATCCGTCGTACCCGAAAGGGAAAGGTTGTTCATCCGCACCCAAGCGGCATAGTTTCCGGTGGCTGCGTTATAGTGATCGAGCTGGAAGTCAAGCAGGGTGTTACCGTTGGCTGCCGTGAAGACTACATCATATCCATTTGCATTGTTTACCACCCCTCCATTTGCGACGGAGCGAAGAACGGGCGCAGTATATTCAATAAGAATGGGGAAGTCATTTAGGTTACCGCCTCCACATGCTGCCGGTGGTGCAATTGTGATTTTAACCTTATAGAGGTATCCCGCTGGTTGTGCGAATGCTTCGTTACAGGTAAAGAAGAGGAGGAAAATCAACGAAAACGAAAATTGCTAACGAAGCTTTCGCTTTCGCGCAAGGATACACGGATAGAGGGATGTTTAGTAGCGCACCCATTAGTTAGGTCGTTTAGGTTAACTGGTCTTTATTGCCGCACTGAGTCATAGGACTTCACGCGCACATATTCAATCATTTGTCCAATAGCAGTCTAAAAAATGAGAGGGGCTGCTCTTTTAGGGTCTTCACCCCATGCGAAAAAATGACCAGTTCAGTTCAAGTGTTCTCATAAAATTCATACATGGATTCCATATTACTTAGCAATGGTTGTACCCGACTGAAGGAATTCCCGCTTACATCGCTCTATTGGCCTTAGAATGAGCTTTTTATCGGTCCAATGATTTGCTGAAAACCAGCCCGTTCTTCCTTTTTGGGAATTTAGGCCGATATAATCCTGATTTGGGGCGGGCAAACGAATGTTTTGAAAATGAGATGTTTAAATGTGCGATTAACACGAATTCGATGGCATTATCCGATCGACCAAGGCGCCTTGGATAAAATTGGAGCAACGTGGAGTGATAATGGGCGACATAAGGTATGAGTCCCCTCTGATAAGGAGAACTTGGTTTCGTGAAGGCCTTTCCAAACGAATCTTTTGTCGACTAGGAAGGCATGATATACAGGAGAACAATTGCAGGTCGAAACCATCTTCGTGACTGCATCTCTTAGTGCGCAGGATTGTTGGTGATCCCGCACCGATACCGCCACGCAAGACCAAACAACGGCGTGATGTGTGGGCCTTCAAAACGTCGAAGACCGGCAAGCGGCGAAGATTCGTTAGCCACGTGGGACAAAGGAAGTATTTAAGGCATACGTGTTATAGCCAAACGTTGTGCGCAATAGTTTCAACACGGATGAGACGACAAATTAAAGTCGGACTATTTATTGTATTACTAACACTTTGCGGACTAAAGGATAAACATAAGCGGGGTATAGGTTGGACATCGGTAGCAAGTTTGTTTAAAATTGATTATTTTCGATATCAACGACACAAACTTGGCGGCTCACATATCGATAAGAAATTTTGCCCCAGCTAAACGAGTTTCCAGTCACTTACCCATAATTTGTCTGGTAGTCATTTCTTTGACTTCCCCTCTTCGTGCGCAGCTGTTGATTACCAATACCACCGTAGTGGATGTGGAAAACAAAAAATTATTACCATCCCGGGATGTATGGATTCAAAACGGCATCATTACCGCGGTCGGCCAGCGGATAAAAGCACCTGCAGGCACTCAGGTAATTGATGGCAGCGGTAAATATCTTATACCTGGTCTTGTGGACTCCCATGTTCATTTCTTCCAGTCTGGCGGTATATACACCCGTCCCGATCAGGTGGATCTTCGAAAATTTAAGCCCTATGCTGAAGAAATCGCCTGGACACACCAGAATATGGAAAATATTCTGCGCCGTTATGCCAGGGCGGGTATCACAACCGTTGTAGACCCTGGTTCCACCATCAACTTCCTCTTGCAACGGGATACTTTCCGGTTAAAAGATTATGCCCCAACGGTATATATGACAGGGCCGCTCCTGGTCCCAATCGAGATTTCAGCTTACGAAGGATTGGGAAATGATGGGCCCTTTTATGCCATGAAAACGGAGGGGGATGCACGCAATAACGTGCGAAGGGAATTGCCGTACAAGCCGGATTTCATTAAGATCGCCTACGTGGTTCCCGGCAGGAACAAAGACAGTGTGGCGAGAAGTTATTTGCCCCTGGTTAAAGCTGCCATTGATGAGTCGCACAAAGCGGGCTTACGCGTAGCAGTCCATGCCTTTGAACGGCTGACCGCTCAACTGGCCGTAGAGGCAGGGGCTAATCATCTTGTACACATTCCATTTGATGGACCGGTCGGACCCGAATTCGTACAACTCATGAAGGATAAAAAAGTCGTACTTTCTTCGTCTACAACTGTCTTTGAAGGCTATCGAAAAACATTCGGTCAATACCACCGGCCTACTCGATACGACTCCTTGTATGCTCACCCAACGCCAGTCCAATCGATCATGCATTTCAGGGATCTGCCCGACACAGCTTTAACCGAAGGGTTGAGAAGGGCGACGCTGAGAGCAGTTCCAATTGCTAAAAGAAATGATTCAATCTTGCTGGTTAATTTAAAGAGATTGGTTGATGCAGGCGTTACCGTGGCTACGGCAACCGATGCAGGCAATATTGGGTCACAACATGTTTCATCTTATTTCGACGAATTGTCATCCATGCGTAGGGGTGGCCTGGATATGTGGCAGCTCCTGCAGTCATCTACTATTAACGGAGCGCGGGCCGTCGGTAAAGAAAAAGAGTTTGGTTCAATTGTAAAGGGTAAAAGAGCTGACCTGGTTCTGCTGTCCCAAAATCCAATCGATAACCTTGACAACTGGCAGCAGGTAGATTGGGTGATTCTCCGGGGTGTTGCCCGAAAGCCCGGAGACCTGCTTAAACCGCTTCGGATTAGCGAGCATTGGGAATGTACTCAGTTTTCCCGAAAGGAACCCTTTGGACAAACTGACGCAAGGCTGGTAAACACTGCGCCTCATCGTGCGTAGGGTTGTTGGTGATTCGAACCCGCTTCCATACGCGCAACACCGAACAACGTGATTAGGAAAATTGTTGGTTACAAATTGGGACTTCCAAAAATTTTTTTAGGCGCATATTTTTAATTTAGCCACAAAGAGGTGGTCGCAAAATGCGACCACCTCTTAAACACACGTTATGAGCAAAAAGAACGCAGAAGTAACCATTCCTGATGAAATAGTAATTACTAAAATATTTATTGTCAGAGGGAAGAAAAGTAATGATCGACACGGACCTTGCCGAGCTATACGGAGTAACAACCAAGCGGTTGAATGAGCAAGTAAAACGAAATGTCAAACGTTTTCCTGAAGACTTCATGTTCCAACTAAGTAAGGAAGAGAAGCAACGTTTAATAGAAAGCCATGCCCACTTGAATAAGCTGAAATACTCGCCAAGCCTTCCATTTGCCTTTACTGAGCATGGAGCAGTAATGTTGGCCAGCGTATTGAGCAGTGAAAGAGCAATTGAAGTTAATGTTCAGATCGTAAGAATATTTATACGGATGCGCGAAATGTTCCTTACACCGTAAGGATATTTTAATGAAGCTTGAAAAGTTAGAAGGGAAAGCGGTTCAACATGATGGCGACATAAAATTGATCTTTGAATATCTAAAAGAGTTACTGAACCCAAAAACTGAACCGCTACGCAGGATCGGATTTAAACGTAATGGAAGAACATTAGTTTAAGAGTCCTTCGGACAAACTCACACGCGAGGCAGGGAAACACTGCGTCTCATCGTGCGCAAGGTTGTTGGTGATTCTACCCCTCCTCCATACGCGCAACACCGAACAACGGCGTGATGCGTGCGGCTTCCGTTAGAACTCCGGCAACTGCCAGGGTTACCAGTTTTCTCGAAGGGAGCCCTTTGGACAAACTGACGCCAAATCGAAATGCAACCTTGCAAGGCTGGTAAACACTGCGTCCCCTCATTATTTCACTTTGAGCTTTTTCAATTCCTTCTTAAGTTGCTTTCCACCTTCTTTTGATTCTTTTCCGATTTCTTTAGCGCTAGCTTTTATCTCCTTACCCAACCTTTTGAATTCATCCTTCAGATCCTTCATCCAGATTCTGAATTTAAATTCAGCTTTAACTTTCTTAAAATCATTTTCGGCCTTTTTGTATACGGCAGCTTCGCCTCGTTTTATTCTGTCGCTATGTGCCATCGTTTTCAGTTCCACGATACCCTCTTCAACTTCCACCTCCAATTCCTCTGCTTGCGCCTTCACGTTGAATTCTGTTCCCAGCACCTTAAGCTCTCCATGCTGCGATTTTACAACAAAGGGCGTTTCCCCTTCAACTACACTAAGAAAAATTTCGCCCTGAACTTCTAACGTTCGCGGGCTAAACTCTTTATCATAACCGATCGCACTATTATGGTTCAGGAAAGCGATGGAACCATCCGGTAATTCCACGACCTCAAAATTGTCCTCGGTCTCAACGGTAACGCTGGAACACGATGATAGTGCAATGAACGATGCAGTGAAAAAGATATAGAATGTTACTTTCGGATTGATCATGTTCTCCAAGTTTAATTTCATTTTCGATTGGTCATGGATGAACGAAGTTAAGGGGAATTTCTCCAATCTTACAGGATCCGCCGTTCAATCACCTCTTCATCGCGGTCAAACAATTGGTTTGTCGGCTAATACATTGCGCACCCCTTTCTTCATGGTGGCCACCAGGGCAATTGATGAATGGTGTATTTCACGTAGTTCAGGTCACAAAACATTAACACACGCTTTCGCCATCGCAGTAACTACCCATGGTTGGTTCGAGTCTTCCTGCGTGGTTTGCGAGATGGCGAGACTCGGACCTATGATGTTGTCAGTTTTCTCCAGGGAGTCCTTCGGACAAACTGACACGCAAGGCTGGTAAACAATGCGTCTCATCGTGCGCAGGGTTGTTGGTGATTCCAACCCTCTTCCATACGCGCAACACCAACAACGGCGTGATGCGTGCGGCTTTAAAAACGTTGAAGACGAAAAGCGGCGAAGAATTTTAATGGACTAGACTTTTCTCATTCCTGCGAGTTCGAGCCTGTGCAAATTTTATGAAACAAATATTTTTGTTCCCCTCTCAATTTGTTTCAACGCCTTGGTGACAACTTCAGTCAATCCTTTGACCTTGTTAAGATCCTGTCCCCAAAAAGACTCGTTGGCTAAAACGTTTTGAACGACCTCATCAATGGTTTGATTTTCCCAGGCCATCTTAAAAAAATTCAATACTTCGGGAGAATCGTTCAAGGGAATGACACTTCCCTGCCATTCGCCTTTGTAAAATCGAATCAGCGCTGCAAGAGCATATAACAAATTTGCCGGCAATTTTCCTGTGCGTTTGTGATATTCCAGAACAGAAGGGAGAACTCTTACTTTGTACTTTGAAATGGAATTTAAGGCAATGCTTAACAATTCATGTTTGATAAATGGATTTTGAAAACGTTCGATGACGTCGTCGGCAAATTTTTTAAGTTCATCGGCCGGCAGGTCCAGCGTCGGGATGATTTCGTTGGCGATGGTATTGCGTATAAAGGTACCGATGGCAGCGTCATCGATCGATTCTCTCACCGTTCTGAATCCTGCGAGGTATGCAACCGGAACAAGCGTTGTATGCGCGCCATTCAGAATTCTTACCTTTTGGGTTCTGTAGGGCGTGAGGTCAGTCACAAATTTTACATCAAGTCCTGCCTTTGCAGTTGGAAGGTGTTGTTGAACAGCAGTCTGGTCCTTCAATCACCCAAAGGTGAAATGGCTCGGCCTGCACCACCAAATTATCCTCATATCCAATCGTCGTTTGAATTTCTTGAATGGTATCGCGCGGAAAACCAGGAACGATTCGATCAACCAGTGTATTACAAAATATATTGGCGCTTTCAATCCATTGGGTGAAAGCAGGAGGTAATTTCCAAAGTGTTGCATAATCCAGAATTGCTTTCTTTAAGGTATCCCCATTTTTTTCTATCAACTCGCATGGAAGTAAGATCAAACCTCTTTTGTTATCACCATTAAAAAATTTGAACCGGTGAAATAAGAGTTGTGTGACCTTGCCGGGAAAAGTATCCGCCAATGCAGTGGGATTGGAGTCCGATGAATTAAAAGCAATACCCGATTCCGTTGTATTCGAGACGATAAATTTAAGGTCCGGATTTTCCGCAGACTTTAAAAAATTTGAAAAGTCCTCATAAGGATTGATGGCTTTTGAAACGCACGTGATAAGTCTTGTTTCAGAAAAGATTTTTCCTTGTTGAATTCCCTTCAGTGCGACATGGTACAAACCATCTTGAGCATTTACCTCTTTCGCCATTCCCTTGGCGATGGGTTGCACAATTTCGATGGCGCCATTGAAGTCCGTTTTTTCATTGAGGATGTCGACCATCCAATCCACAAAGGCTCGCAAAAAATTCCCTTCTCCAAATTGCAGGATTTTTACAGGCCGTGGTTTTTCCGCCGAAGCATTTTTCCGATTAAGTTTTTTAAGCATGACAATTTTTATTTCTTACGCAGTGACGATTGTCGAATGACAAGTTCTGGCTTGAGCACTATTTTCTGAGGAATGAATTTTTTTTCTTCGTCGCCGATTTCTTCCAAAAATATTTCTGCAGCAGCATTTCCCATGCGCAGATTATGTTGGTCGACCGTCGAAAGGGCTGGCTCTGAAAAAGAACAGAAGGGCTCGTTGGTGAACCCTATCAGTGCAACGTCCTGGGGAACTTTTATTCCTTTTTCTTTCAGAACTTGTAAGGCCCCCATGACTCCGTATGCGCTGGCGGAAAAAATTCCATCGGGCATTTGAGGAAGCGCCAGTAATTTTTGCATGCTCTCCCGGCCATCCTCTAACTGCAAATTACTTTCAACCACCAGCGATTCATCATAAGGATATCCATGGGCTTGTAGTGCTTCTACATAACCACGAAGCCTTTCTTTATAAATACTTATTTTCAGAATGTTTGTGAAATGCGCAATACGTTTGCAGCCTTGTTGAATAAGGTGCTCGGTCGCTTTGTAGGCGCCCAGAAAATCATCGCTCACCACCTGACTTACTTCGAGTTCGTCATTAAATCGATCAAACAGGATAACAGGAATTCCTTTTTCCTTCACCTTTAAAAAATGATCGAAGTCTTTTGTCTCCTTTGCGTGTGAAGCAATGATACCATCGACCCGCGCATTTAAAAGGGCCTCAACGGTGGCGACTTCTTTTTCATAGTTGTCGTACGTTTGGCAAATCATGACATTATATCGCGACGCATTTGCAATTTCTTCAATGCCACGAACGATCGACGCGAAAAAATTCCGGTCTACAGTCGGCACAATGATACCGATGATATTGCTTTTTCCATTTCGCAAAGCAGCTGCAATATTATTCGGCTGGTAATTTAGTTTTACTGCGGCCCTTTGAACCGCTTTTTTTGTAGCGTCGCTGATCCGTGGATGATCATTCAGCGCACGGGAAACTGTCGACGCAGTAATATTTAATTTCTTCGCTATATCGTGTATGGTGTATTTCTTTTTCATGTTGATCGAAAACCAATACGAAGATTAATATTCGTTGAGCCTTTTCAAATGACGTTGTTTCCCGTTCATATAAAAACTCGACTATCTCAACTCCAGCGGTGTTACGGCATCCATATCGCCGTAGTCTAAATTTTCACCCGCCATTCCCCAAATGAAAGAATAGTTACTGGTACCCACACCGCTATGAATAGACCATGGCGGAGAAATGACAGCTTGATTATTCTTGACAAACAAATGTCTTGTTTGCTGCGGTTCACCCATGAAATGGCAGACTACTTGAGTATCTGGAAGATTGAAATAAAAATATGCTTCCATTCGTCTGTCGTGCACGTGGGGAGGCATGGTATTCCAGACATTTCCTGTTTTAAGTTCTGTAAGTCCCATCTGTAGTTGGCAGGTAGGCAGTACGCTGTTTACCATGAGCTTTCTTATGACGCGCTGATTTGATGTTTCGAGTGAACCCAGTTCTACCGTTTCAGCTTCCTGCAGTGTGACTTTCCGCGTTGGATAGGTGGCGTGAGCGGGAGCTGAATTGAAATAAAACAACGATGACGCTGTTCCGGATGAAGAGAAGATTACCTCCTTTGCTCCTTTACCAATATAGAGTGCATCTTTATGATCTAAGACAAATGCTGTACCGTCAACTGATACAGATCCTTTTGCACCTACATTGACGATTCCTATTTCCCGGCGTTGAAGGAAAAAATCTGCTTTGAGGAAATCATAGGTTTTTAGCGACACTGGCGCCGAACTCGGTTTTACGCCCCCGATTATCAAACGATCGTAGTGTGTATAGACCACCGTGACCTTATTATCTTCAAAAAGACTTTCGATGAGAAAAGCTTCACGAAGTTGCTCGGTGTGAAAAGATTTACAAGCATCAGGGTGAATGGCGTAACGTGAGGCAGTCATAATTTGCGTAATCGTTTGCGCAATATAATAGAAAATTAAATACACGGAACTTAAAGTTTACCCGATATCCATAATCTTTTGATTATCAAGTGTTTCATTGACACATAAGTCGTAACCTGGATTGAAAAAGAAAAGGGCATCAAATGTTGGCATTTTGAAAATAACTTTTTAAAATGCAATCGATTGCGCATATGCCACGCTCAATTTATTTTAAAACCATGACCCACGCTAACAGAAACCAATAGTTCAACAGACTATCTAAAAACCGCCGTCACCTTCTTTCTTTTATTGCTTGCAACGGAAGGGTATACGCAATCAAAGTCATGGGCAGAGCAAATAGCATCAATGGTGATGAAATTGCATGCAGATTCTTTAGTGGTAAAACCTTATGTAACGCACGGACCCGCTGAGGAAAAAATAGAAACAACATTACCGCGCGGACGAAGCAGCTGGAACTACGAGCATGCTGTACTATTGAAGGGATTGGAGACGCTTGGAAAACAAACCAATAATCCTATTTACTTCAACTACATCAAGAAAATGATGGATAAATATATTGAAGCTGACGGCAACATTAAAACGTATGATCTCCTTGAATATAACCTTGATCATGTCACGCCTGGACGAATCTTGCTCTCACTGTATCAGACAACGAAGGAAGAAAAGTATAAGAAAGCGGCGCAGGTGCTTCGGGAACAATTGAACTGGCAACCACGAACTAAGGAGGGCGGCTTCTGGCACAAACACCGGTACCCCTACCAGATGTGGCTCGATGGACTTTATATGGGTGATCTCTTTTACGCCGAGTATGCTCAGGTATTTGGTCCGCCGAAAGATTTTGACGATGTAGTCAACCAATTTGTATGGATGGAAAACCACACGCGTGATCCCAAGACAGGTTTACTTTATCACGCGTGGGATGAAAGTAAAAAACAGCCCTGGGCAAATCCCGTTACAGGACAATCGTCGGAATTCTGGAGCCGGGCAATGGGGTGGTACGCAATCGCGTTGGTGGATGTTCTGGATTATCTGCCCAAGAATCACCCAAGAAGAAATGAGGTTACGCAAATTTTCATCCGCCTTGCGACAGCACTAAAAAAATATCAAGACCCTGCTTCGGGTGTGTGGTTTCAGGTAACCAACAAGGCAACAGCGCCCGGTAATTATTTAGAGTCTTCCGGAAGCAGCATGTTTGTTTACGCCTTTGCTAAGGGAGTGCGGATGGGTTATCTGGATAAATCGTTTAGAGATGCCGCAACGAAAGGATTTGAAGGTATTGTTAAAAATTTTATTGTGAAAGACGAATACGGATTGCCGCATTTGACGAAATCCTGCGCTGGAGCAGGTGTTGGCGGAAATGTCCTTACGCGATGGGAGTTATGAATACTATATAAAGGAGCCAGTGCGGACGGATGATCTAAAGGCACTAGGGCCCTTCATGCAGGCAAGCGTCGAATTAGAATTGATTGGTAAATAGCTAATACTACAATGAGAAATTTTTTCCTGTTGGTAATATTCCTTTTTTCTGCAAAGGCATATACCCAATCCGTTACCACGGATTATCCGGAGTCCTTCAAGGTCACGATATCAAATCCCTTAACGGTTTCAAGGGAAAACGTTCTGGTTTTAGTTTCCTCCCAACAACTCTCCAAAAACGTTAAAAAATTCAATCCTCACGCCTTTGTGGTCATGGATGGTGAAAAGGAAATTCCCTCTCAGTACAATCAAAATGATGCGGACGAGTCGGGAATTGTTTTTGTTTTGGATGGACTAGGGGCGTCAGAAACCCGCCAGGTGTCCGTTCGATTCCATCCCTCCGGAAACAAACCTCGAACTTATCCCAAGCGCACACAAGCGGAACTGTCCTATAAAAAAGGAGGGGAATGGAAAAACCGCGAGTACATCGGAGGAGCCTTTCAAAATACACAGTTCCTTCGCGTGCCACCTGAGCATAAAGACCATTCGTGGTTCATTCGTTATGAAGGTCCGGGATGGGAATCCGATAAGGTTGGATATCGTTTTTATCTTGATCAGCGGAATGCTACGGACGTATTCGGAAAAGTGACGCGCGAGATGGTATTGCAGCAAGTAGGGCAGGATGGTTTTGATTCCTATCACGAAATGCAACCTTGGGGCATGGATGTCATGAAGGTAGGAAAGTCATTGGGAATTGGATCAATAGGGTCCTTTGTTAATGGAGAGGCTATACGCGTTGAAAAGACCGATAGTGTCAATTGCCGAATTCTCGAAAATGGCAACGTGTATTCATCTATCCTCACAAACTATTATGGTTGGAAGGTGAGTAATAACAAACATGACGTCCACTCGCGCCTTACAATACATGCAGGAACCCGGGCGACTCAACAAACGCTGACTGTAACCAACAATATTGAGAATGTGGCGACAGGCATAGTAAAAGATAAGGCGGCGGTCTTGATCAAGAAAAATGGCGACGGACAGCATTTTGGGTACATCGCCACATACGGCAAGCAAAGTTTAAATGCTGATAATTTAGGTTTGGCAGTATTTTTTAATCCCAATGATTTAATTGAGATAACGGAGGATGCCAACAGCCATGTGATCAAATTGAAACCCTCACAAGGTAAGCTTACTTATTATTTTTTGTCTGCCTGGGAAAAGGAGCCTGATGGAATAAAAGATCAGAAGGAATTTGAAAATTATTTGGAGAAAGTCGCAGGGGAATTGTCAAATCCAGTTAAAGTTGTAATCTCAAAAAAATAGAAAGCATGCCCGTACTAAGAGCTAATGATACTGTTATGACACCAGTTAAGGAAGGTGTTCAGCGAAGACTCATTCATACCGATGCGCTGATGATGGTCGTAATAGATTTTGAAAATGGCCCGTGGAAACAACCGGATCCGCCACACAGTCATGTACATGAACAAACCACTTACGTTGTCGAGGGAGAGATCATCTTTTTTTGTGAAGGAGAATCGGAACAGCGATTAAGAGCCGGTGATATGTTTTCAGTTCCCTCCGGAAAAGAACATACCATACAATTGCTCACAAATACTGCAAAGCTGGTTGATAGCTTCAACCCGCTGCGCGAAGAATTTTTACATTAAAGTGTCCGCTTGTCTGTTTAGTCCTGATAAATTCCTACTACAAGGACACCCCACGCTTCCACGGGATAAAATCATCCTGATTTAACTCCACGGCCTTAGCTTTAACCTTTCCGCTGGCGATGTCGATTACAAAGTCAAGAATTTCTTCTCCCATTTGTTCGATTGTCTTTTCACCGGAAATAATGGGCCCGGTATTAAAGTCAATGATGTCAGGCATTCTTTGCGCAAGCTTTGTATTCGTGGAAAGCTTTACGACTTGAGAAACGGGATTACCTGTGGGCGTTCCGAGTCCCGTGGTAAAAAGAATTATTTGCGCCCCGGATCCTGTTGTTCCTGTTGTGCTTTCGACATCATTGCCAGGTGTACATAATAAATTTAATCCCGGTTTTTTAATGTATTCCGCATATTGAAGTACATCTGCAACGGGTGCGGTACCTCCTTTTTTTGCAGCACCAGCTGATTTTATAGCATCGGTAATGAGACCATCTTTAATATTTCCTGGTGAAGGATTCATATCAAATCCTGATCCTACAGCTTCTGCGGCTGAAGAATAGGTACGCATCAATTTGATGAACAGCTCGCCGGCTTCATCTCTTTCGCATCGGTTAATCAATTCCTGTTCAACACCACAGAGTTCCGGAAATTCTGACAAGATGGTGCTACCTCCCAGTGCGACAAGCAGATCGGACGTGTGTCCAATCGCAGGATTTGCAGAAATTCCCGAAAATCCATCGGATCCGCCGCATTTCAATCCTACTACCAGTTTACTTAGTGGCGCTGGTTTGCGTTCGATTTTATTTGCTTCGACCAGGCCCAAAAAAGTTTTTTGTATCGCTTGTGTCAGCAACTCCTGTTCTGTTCCCGATTGTTGTTGATCGAGAATAAAAACTGGTTTTGTGCCGTTGGGGTCAAGCTTGTTAAGTGATTCCTGCAATGTTTTTATTTCAGCATTCTGACATCCGAGACTCAACACCGTTGCGCCCGCGACATTGGGATTGTGGATATATCCTCCAATAAGTTTACAAAGCGTTTGCGAGTCTTGTCGGGTTCCACCGCATCCTCCTTGATGTGTTAAAAATTTAATGCCGTCGATATTTTTAAAAATGCGCGAATGACCATTGGTTGTTGCGGGTTGAAACGATGCGGACGAAATGGGTTTATTATTTTGATATAATTGAACTAATTGATGAACATAATCTTTGTAGGCGTCCGGCTTGCTAAAGCCCAACTCGTCCATGAAGGCCTCCCGGATCGCTTCAACATTTCTGTTTTCGCAAAACACCAAGGGAACAATCAGCCAATAATTTGCTGTTCCTACTTGCCCATCAGGACGATGGTATCCCAGAAAAGTTTTGTCGCGAAATTTGGATACGTCTGGCGGAGTCCACTGATAGCTTTTCGTACGTCCGGAAAATGGAGCAGATTTATGTTTTAAGTTATGCGTGCCGATCACACCGCCGGCCGGTATGGGCTTGAGTGCTTTACCCACAACCGTCCCGTACATAAAAATTTCCCCTTCAGGCTGGATGGCCATCTCTGTGAATTTGTGTTTGGCAGGAATGTCATCCACCAGTGTAAGAAGTTTACCATTCAGGTTTACATTTTCGCCGGCTTTGAGATCCGTTAATGCTACGAATACATTATCAGCCGGATGAATTTTTAAAAATTTAGTTGACATAGTGAGAAAACTGTTATCTTGCGCAATCGATTGCGCAATTTATACTTTAATTTTATTAATTTGAAATTTCAAATTCTAAATCGGACCAATTTTACGCAAAGAATGTCATTCACCAAGCAGGATGTTATAACTCAAATGAAGCAAACGGGCGTAGTGCCCGTATTTTATCATCCGGATGTGGATGTGTTGATGCAGGTGGTGGATATTTCGTACAGATGCGGGCTTCGGGTGTTTGAGTTCATGCACCAACGTGATAATAAAGGGATTAGGCTTTTCAACTACATAAATGAACGAATTCACCACTATCCGGGGATAATATTGGGGGCGGGCACAGTACTGGATGCGACCATGACAGAACGATACATTCAGGTAGGCGCTCAATTCATTGCTTCACCTTTTTTACGACCGGAAATGGCGGAAGTATGTCACGAGCATAATATTTTGTGGGTACCTGGATGCACCACAACTTCAGATATCAATTGGGCGAAGTCGTTAGGAGCAAGTGTGATTGGCATTTTACCCGCTAATATTTTAGGGTCGGAATTTATACAGTCGGTGAAACGTGAATATCCTGATCTTGAATTTATACCCTCTGGCATAATGGATCTTCATCCACCGATTCTTGCTAAATGGTTCGAAGCCGGTTCACTTTGTATAAAATTGGGCGCGCCGCTATTTCCAAAGGAAGCCATCACATTAAAAGATTGGGGGATGATTGAAAAAGGTATATTTGGCCACTTAAAAAATATTTCTAAGATAAGGTCCGCTCTTAAGTCTGTAAATCCCCATTAGAATTTTGGAATGAATCCGATTAAAACTGCTTTGCTTTCGTATGGTATGTCAGGTGAAATTTTTCACGCGCCGCTGCTCGCGGTAAATCCTGGCTTTGACCTTACCATGGTCCTGCAGCGAAATAGTGATAAAGCGAAACAACGCTACCCACATACGAAAATCGCACGCTCGGTAGATGAAGTGATCAACGATAATGGTGTTGAATTGGTGGTGATTAACACTCCGAATGATTCACATTATCAATATGCAACACAAGCGCTTGAGGCTGGAAAACATATTATCGTAGAAAAGCCATTTACTGTGTCAACGCAGGAAGCCGACAACCTTATTGCCTTGGCAAAAAAGAAAGACCGGCTGCTTACAGTCTTTCAAAACCGCCGATGGGATGGCGATTTTATGACGGTAAAAAAAGTGGTGGACAATCGCTGGGTTGGAAAAATCGCGGAGTTTGAACTACACTATGATCGTTATCGAAACTACATCGAAGCCAATACCTGGAAAGAAGAGCAAGGGCCCGGCTCCGGAATTTTATACAACTTAGGTTCGCATATGTTGGATCAGGTTCTGGTGTTGTTCGGAATGCCGCTGGAAGTAGATGCACGGGTTGGAACGCAACGACCCAATGGAAAAGTGGAGGACTTTTACGACATCCGCATGCACTACACGGATTTTCATGCGATCGTCAAATCAAGTTATTTAGTTCGTGAAGCAACGCCCCGATATATTCTCCATGGTACTGAAGGTTCTTTCATTAAATATGGTATTGATCCGCAGGAACAAGCCTTGAAGGATGGAAAAATTCCCGGAACCGCGGGATGGGGAACCGAAGGAAAGGATCTGTGGGGAAAACTGAATACGACGGTGGGAGGACTACATTTGGAAGGGTCTGTAGAAACAATTGCCGGCGATTACACACAATTTTATAAAAATGTTCATGACAGCATTCGTAGCGATAAACCATTAGCGGTTAAGCCTGAAGAATCTCGAAATGTTATCCGGTTGATTGAAGCCTGCTATGAAAGCAACCGTTCACGAAAAGCAATTAAAATTTAAAATGTATATAAAATCTAAAATCTAAAATCTAAAATCTAAAATCATTTATCCTATGTCGTATTTGAATTCACTTTTTAGTCTGGAGAAGAAAGTCGCCGTTGTTACAGGAGGCACGGGAGTGCTGGGTAGTTCGATGGTCAAGGCACTGGCAAAGGCCGGTGCGAAGGTAGCTATTGTAGGAAGAAGAAAAGATGTTGCCGACGATCTGGCAAAAGAGATAAAGAAATCAGGAGGCGAAGCCATTGGTGTTTCAGCCGATGTATTAAATGCGCAGCAATTAAACGCCGCGAAGAAAACTATTCTGGATCAGTTTGGTACTATCAACATATTAGTGAATGGTGCCGGTGGTAATATGCCCGGTGCGACTATCCCAACCGATAAAACTTTTCTTGATTTAAAGATTGAAGATTTTCAGAAAGTGGTTGAGCTCAATTTGACGGGATCGGTGTTACCTTCTCAGATTTTGGCTGAGCCTATCATGGCAGCTAAGAGTGGATGCATCATAAACATCTCTTCGATGGCAGCCTATCTACCAATTACACGTGTTGTTGGATATTCCGTTGCAAAAGCGGCGATCAGCAATTTTACACAATGGATGGCCATTGAAATGGCAAAAAAATTCGGCGAAGGTATTCGTGTGAATGCTATTGCGCCAGGATTTTTTCTAACGGAACAAAATAGAAACCTTTTGACTACGTCGGATGGAGGATTGACAGATAGAGGAAAATCTGTAATCGCACATACCCCCTACGGAAGATTTGGACAACCGGATGAGTTGGCCAGCACACTTATATGGCTGTGTTCTGACGGTGCTAAGTTTGTATCGGGAGTAGTAGTAGCTGTTGATGGTGGATTTAGCTCTTACGCTGGCGTTTAAGACTTGACCAGGCGTATAACTATAGCGTTATTTTTTTCAAATGAAAAAACGAGTAATCACATTTGGGGAGATCATGATGCGTCTTTCGACGCCAGGCTTCGCGAGATTTACGCAAGTGGACAGTTTTAATGTTCTGTATGCAGGATCGGAAGCGAATGTCGCTTCATCTTTGAGCCACTTCGGAATCTCTGCGGCACACGTAACGCGTTTTCCGAATAATGATTTAGGGCAGGCCGCAACGCAAACGCTTCAGCGCTATGGTGTGGATACGCAATATATAATTTATGGACCTGAGCGGATGGGCGTCTATTTTCTGGAGAACGGTTCTATGCATCGTGCATCACGCATCGTTTATGACCGATTTAATTCTGCCTTTGCGCACATTGAGCCCGGAATGATTGATTGGGAAAATATTTTGAAAGATGCGTCATGGTTTCATTGGACGGGAATAACACCTGCCATTTCGCAAGGCGCTGCTGATGTGTGTTATGAGGCTATTCAGGTTGCGCGCAAAAATAATATTACGGTTTCCGGTGACATAAACTACCGGAGAAATCTCTGGCAATACGGAAAGACCGCTCGTGAAATAATGCCTGCGTTAATAGAATCGACTGACGTTATTGTTTCTGGAATTGCGGATATGGAGAATTGTGTAGGGATTTCCGGTGATACTTTTGAATGCAGCGTGTGCTGCTTTCAAAAAAGCATATCCAAATATCAAAAAAGTTGCAACGACGGAACGCAATTCAATTAGTTCATCGCACAACAAATTGAAAGGGGTGTTGTGGAACGGAAAGCAATTGTTTCAATCTAAAGAATATGATCTTACGCACATTGTGGATCGGGTAGGGGCGGGTGACGCTTTTATGGCAGGGTTGATTTATGGTATGATAAATAAAAAAGATGATGCATCAACGATAGAATTTGCGACTGCCGCAGGAGCGTTCAAACATTCAGTGGAGGGAGATGTCAATGTTGCCTCAGCTGAGGAAATAGAGACGTTGGTCAAAGGCGAAAATATCGGTAAACTGTTACGTTAAAATCATGGGATTTACGAATCAACAAATTGTTGGAAAGATGAAGGAGCTGGGGTTGGTTCCCCTGTTTACACACGATGATATACCGACGTCGCAACAGGTAATAGAAGCAGCTTATCGCGGCGGTGTAAGAGTATTTGAATTTACCAATCGCAGAAAAAATTCCTTTGAAGTTTTTGTGGCCATGCTGGATTACTGTAAAAAATTTCCTGACCTGATGTTGGGAATTGGAACAGTAATGGACGGCGCTACCACAAAAAAATTTATTGATGCTGGCGCTCACTTTATTATTTCTCCCATCTTAAAACTTGAGATGGCAAAGGTCTGCCGTCGACCATAACATTTTATGGATGCCGGGTTGTGCTACATTGACGGAAATTGTTACAGCAAAAGAGAATGGAGCCCAGGTTATCAAAGTTTTTCCCGGATCCGTGTTAGGACCTGGTTTTGTGTCGTCGATCATGCCCGTAGTTCCTGACCTGCAATTGATGATTACCGGAGGCGTGGAACCAAATGAAAAAAATTTAAGCGGCATGGTTCAAAGCGGGAGCCATGAGTGTGGGAATGGGTTCACAGTTGTTCACAAAAGAAATCTTAGAGAAGAAGGACTGGACGGCCTTAGAAAAAAATGTTCGGGATATCCTTCAGACCATAAATAAACTTAGAACTTAATGCAGCAATTGATGCTGACCGAAAATGACAACTAACCCCAGAATTGCGGAAAACCTCGACACGATAAACCAGACGGTCGGAAAATACAGATGGACAATTTGCGCGCTTGTTTTTTTCGCTACAACGGTCAATTATATCGATCGCCAGGTCATCAGCTTGTTAAAGTCTGATTTGACGCGTGAGTTCAATTGGAATGACGGCGACTATGCCAACATTGAAATTGCATTTAAGATAGCCTATGCGTTGGGGATGGTGTTCTCAGGCCGTATCATCGACAAGGTAGGTACAAAGATGGGATACTTCCTGGCCACTTTTTTTTGGAGCTTGGCAGCCGTTGGCCATGCCCTCGTCAACAGCACCTTGGGTTTTATTGTTGCCCGGAGCGCATTGGGTGTTACAGAATCCGCCAACTTTCCTGCCGCGATAAAGACAGTTGCTGAATGGTTTCCTAAAAAGGAACGGGCCTTAGCTACTGGAATTTTTAATTCAGGAACAAATATCGGAGCAGTAGTCGCTCCGTTGACAGTGCCTTATATAACGGTGGCCTGGGGATGGAAGTGGGCGTTTATCATCACCGGGTCAATCGGTTTTATATGGGTCGTTCTATGGCTGATGTATTATGAAATTCCCGCCAAACATAAAAAGCTTTTAAAACCCGAGTTCGATTACATCCACGGCGATGCGGAAGACAAGGCGGATGAGGCTACGAAAGAAGAGAAGGTATCCTGGGTCCGGCTATTAGGATTTAAACAGACATGGGCCTTTGTAATGGGCAAATTTTTGACCGATCCGATATGGTGGTTTTATTTGTTTTGGCTCCCCGATTTTTTGGAAAGTCAATACGGAATTAAGGGAACAGCAATGGCGCTGCCCGTCGCAACGGTGTATGTTCTTGCTACTATTGGAAGCGTTGGCGGAGGATGGCTGCCCATGTATCTTATCAGAAATAATTGGGCTGCCTTCAAGGCGCGTAAAACTTCGATGCTGATCTATGCATTTATGGTAACGCCCGTTGTGTTTGCACAAATTTTAGGAGGCGTAAACATGTGGCTTGCTGTGTTGGTGATTGGGCTGGGGGCTGTCTGCCCATCAAGCCTGGAGTGCGAATATTTTCACGACAGTTTCCGACATGTTCCCTAAGAAAGCGGTAGGATCTGTTACGGGTATTGGCGGAATGTTTGGATCATTGGGTGGGATTTTACTCACCTTGCTGGTTCAGAAAAGTTTATTCGTTCACTATCGCGCGATCGGAGCAGATCGAAACCGCTTACTATATCATGTTTATAATTTGCGGATCTGCTTATCTGATTGCCTGGTTGACATTGCATTTGCTGGCGCCTAGAATTGAAAGGGTCAAGCTGTAAGATTACAGCCAACATAGTATTTTTCTGAGGTCATCTTTGTCCGGAGATTTTTCTAATTTTCCAGGACCTGGCAGCCTATTCTACTATGAGTGATTTACGCATATTTTGGGGGTTAGTTTTCTTTCTTGGTTTTGCGCTTCCGGCGTTGTCGCAAACTGATCAATATAAATTTTCAAATATTGACGTTAATCAGGGACTTTCTCATAACCAGATAAAATGCATTTTCCGGGATAGCAAAGGATTTATGTGGTTTGGAACAATCTCCGGGCTAAACCGATACGATGGTTATACCATAAAGACTTTCCGAAATATTCCAGGCGATCCCAAATCCGTCAGAAATAGTGACATCAATAGTTTGTTTGAAGATCCGGATGGTAACATTTGGATGACTACGTGGACGGGTATCGATATTTATGATCCCGATACAGAAACATTTAGTCACGATCCCAATAGCTACTTGCGAAAATTATATATCCCAGATGGCGGGATATCAGAAATAAAAAAGGATCGGAGCGGCAACTATTGGTTTATTCATGCCTCACAAGGACTCTTTAAATATAATGTTGCCGATAAAAAAACTACCCCGTTATATTACAATCCGCTCGACTCAACCTCACTCGCATCCAATCAGATCTCATCAATCGCTGAAGACAAACAAGGCAACTTTTGGATCCTTCACAAAAATGGTGTCTTTGAAAAATTGGATGGCAAGACGCTGACCATTACCTACAGAAATAATTACTTAAATGAACTTGTACAATCAACAAGTGCTTGATTATCGCCTTACGGTGGATAACGACGATGACGTATGGCTTTTCATTAGTGATCAAAATGAGGGTGCATTTTATTTTAAGTCTGATGACAAATCCGTTGATTCGCATAAATAAAACATCTCCAAAAGCAAAGTTGAATTCTGACATTGTAAGAGGAATAGTGCAGGATAACAAGGGATTAATTTGGATCGCTACCGATCATGGAGGATTAATCTGCTGGATAAAAAAGATTTTAGCGTACAATACATTTTGACTGATCGCGATGACCGCAGAAGCCTCAGCGAAAATAGCACCAGTGCATTGTATAAAGATTATGAAGGGATCATTTGGGTTGGCACGTTCAAAAAAGGTATTTCGTTTTATCATGAAGATATTATTCGCTTTCGATTACTACAGGCATCAGACTTCGGATCCTTCCAGCTTGCCTTTCAATGACGTCAATAGCGTTGTGGAAGACAAGAAAGGGCAACTTGTGGCTTGGAACGAATGGCGGCGGCCTTATTTATTTTGATCGTAAAAACAATAAATTCATTCAGCATCTGAATGATCCAAAGAATGAAAACAGCTTAAGCAATAATGTAATTGTTAGTCTTATACCTAGATCAGGGATGACAAATTATGGATAGGCACATACTTCGGAGGGTTAAATTGTTATGATGGAAAAAAATTCATCCGTTATAAGCATGATCCATCCAATCCTAAAAGTATTTCAGATGATAGTATTTGGGAAATTTTTGAGGATTCCAACAAAAACCTGTGGATCGGAACACTAACGCAAGGGGTAGATGTTTTTAATCGCGAGCGCAAGGAATTTTATCACTATCGGCAAGGCGAACCGAACTCGATTCACTCGAAATACATATCGGCTTTCATGGAAGACAGCCAGGGAAATATTTGGATTGGAACGGGTTATGGAATTGATGTATTAGATAAAAAAACAAACCGGTTTACCCATTATCTTGAACGATAGCGGCAACCCAGGCAGTCTTAGCAACAATAGCGTGCTGGATATGTATGAAGATAGCCGTGGATTAATATGGATAGGGACGCATGGTGGACTAAACCTTTTCGACAAAGCCAGCGGTACATTTAAAGTTTTTAATGAAGGTGATGGTCTGCTGCACAATTCGGTGCTAACACTGGTGGAGAGCGATGATCATAACTTATGGATCAGTACGCCGCATGGCATTTCAAATATAACAGTTAATTACAAACCCGAAACCAGGAATTTTTCCCTGAGTTATAAAAATTATGGCGAGTCGGATGGATTGCAGGGGAGGCAATTCAATGAAAATGTACGCCTTAAGACTTCGGCCGGAGAAATTATTTTTGGAGGGATAAATGGTTTTAACATCTTTCATCCCGATGAGATAAAGATCAATAATATTAAGCCTCGTGTAAAACTTTCTGACTTTCAAATCTTCAATAAAAGCGTAGCGATTGGTGAACCCATTAACAAAAGAATTATTCTCAACAAATCAATCACTGAAACGGATGAAATCATTCTGAAATACAGCGACAATGTTTTTTCAATTGAATTTGTTGCGTTGAATTTCTTTCATCCGGAAAAAAGCGAGTACAAATACAAACTGGAAGGATTTAATAAAGATTGGCTCACGACGAATGGTAGTCAGCGAAAAGTTACCTATACGAATCTGGATCCTGGTAATTACACATTTCATGTACAGGCATCAAACAGCGATGGCATCTGGAATGAAGAAGGTGCTCAATTAAAGATTTCGATTTTGCCTCCTTTCTGGAAATCGGGTATTGCATTTGTTATTTACATCGCACTGATTTTAGGCGCCTTGCTTTTGTCACGACAACTGATTTTGGCGCGGGAAAGGATGAAATATAAAATTGAAAAGGAACGCCAGGATGCCCAACAGGTCCATGAGCTTGATATGATGAAAATAAAATTCATCACCAATGTCAGTCATGAGTTTCGTACGCCGTTAACGCTCATTCTAACACCGTTGGAAAAAATGTTAAGGGCAGCGAGCGATCCGGAGCAACGGAAACAATATTTAATGATTCATCGCAATGCCCGAAGGTTATTAAATCTGGTTAATCAGCTTTTGGACTTTAGAAGGTTGGAGGTTCAGGAAGTAAAACTCAATCAATCGGAAGGTGATATTGTAGCTTTTGTAAAAGAGGCTGCTCACTCATTTACAGACCTTTCAGAAAAAAAACAAATTGAGTTTTCATTCCATTCAGACCTGACTTCTTTAGAAACCATGTTTGATAAGGATAAGCTGGAGAAAATCCTTTTCAATCTTTTATCCAATGCTTTTAAATTTACACCCCTGCATGGAAAAGTTGAAGTAAGCATTGGCTTGCTCGAAAAAACGGAAGAACAGACCAAATGGGTGGCGATACGCGTGAAAGATTCTGGCATTGGAATTCCGTCCGAAAAACAGGAGAAAATCTTTGAACGATTTTTTCAAAGTGATGTTCCTCCCAGCATGGTTAATCAAGGCAGTGGTATTGGATTGTCGATTACCAAAGAGTTTGTAAAACTTCATGGTGGTATCATTACCGTTGAAAGCGAAGTAAATGTAGGAAGTTGTTTCAGCGTCTTAATTCCGTTTGTTGATATTAAAGTTGACGTTCCTCAATCGCAGAGCTGTCGGATGAAGAGTCCTGACCTGCACAAGATTCCACGGAGCCGTGCTAAGCAAAATGGACAATCGGATCATAAAGTCCTACTTTATTATTGGTGGAGGATAACGAGGACTTTCGTTTTTATCTGAAGGATAATCTTAGACAAACCTATCACATTTTTGAAGCGCGCAATGGAAAAGAAGGATTGCAACTCGCTTTAAAATATCTTCCTGATTTGATTGTGTCTGATATTATGATGCCTGAAATGGATGGTATTGAGCTTTGTAAAAAGATCAAAAGCAATGCAACCGTTTCGCACACACCTGTAATTCTGCTGACGGCGCGCACAAGCGAAGAACAAAAGATGCAAGGTTTTGAAATTGGCGCTGATGATTATATCACTAAACCGTTCAATTTTGAAATTTTGCAATCCCGCATAAAAAATCTTATACACCAAAGAGAAATATTTCATAAGGATTTCAGAAGACAGATTGAAGTCAAGGCAACTGACATCAAAATCACTTCGATGGACGAAAAGCTGATTCAGAATGCGATAAAGTTTGTTGAGGATAAAATTTCTGATGCTGATTTTTCTGTGGAGGATCTAAGCCGCGAATTGGGAATGAGCCGCGTACATTTGTATAAGAAATTATTATCCTTAACAGGAAAGGCCCCGCTGGAATTTATTCGCACCATCCGCCTTCAACGCGCGGCACAATTGTTGGAAAAAAGCCAATTGACCATTTCAGAAGTGGCTTATAAAGTTGGATTTAACAGTCCGAAATATTTTGCAAAATATTTTAAAGATGAATTTGGTATGCTTCCGTCTGCATATGTTCAATCAAAAAAGAAAGAACCTTCAGCCGAAAAATTGTGAACTCGTTGTTAATGTTGAAACAAAATTGTATATGAAGAAACATTTTAATCCTATATTCTAACGATTTAATAACCTTATGATGTTGGATGAAGAAGTAGTTTTGAGTAAACGCTTCTTTTCATGGCCGTGAATAAAAAGAATAAGATTTCGAAATTTTTGCTCTTCATTGAAATCGTGCTTTACATTTCCATCGCTTGTGGCATGGCCTACGCGATTATCAATTAGTCAATTCAGTCGCCCTGCGATTTAATAATCACGCTTAAAACTTCATGTTAGTTGTAAAAAAAGGAGAAGCTCGATCTTCTGATCAGGATTTTTTCGATTTCTTAAGTTTAACAAACTATGCCGAGCCAACCTTTGATATTCACCTTTAATCCGCGGTTTTAAAACATTTTGACACGTTCCAATTAACAATCTGAACAGGATTTTGAAACAATTTCATCGCTGGCAGTTAACGAGCCAATAAGCAAAATGTAACAATTCAATACCCGCGGTGAGGCTCACTTGTACATACCTTTAAATTCGGTCTACAAACGTTTTCTAGAAATCGAATGATGAAAACGATTGCTTCGGCCGACTTACAGAAAAACACTAAACCTTAAATCTATGATAAAACAATTTTACAGAAGCGTATGCTTTGCTTCCGTAATGCTCTTCCTGGTAGGAAGTTCTGCTGCTTCATGCGCAGAGCTTGGTAACGGGAAAAATTTCGGACAAAGCCGGCCAGGCCCTACCTGGCGTGAACGTTATTAAAAAGGGAACAACCTCCGGGACAAGTACCGATGCAAATGGAAATTATTCCATTGAAGCCACTGGCAGCGACATCTCTAGTTGTGTCCTTTATCGGATATCAATCTCAGGAAATCGTTGTTGGCAATCGTGCAAAAGTCGACGTGCAGTTGGAGGAGGACATAGCCGAACTTCAAGAAGTTGTTGTTGTCGGTTACGGTACGCAGAAGAAAAGCGATCTGACCGGATCGGTTGCGTCTCTCAGCGGAGATAAAATGAGAGGCTCAATGGCGGCAAATGTTAACCAGGCACTTCAAGGCGAATTGCAGGGGTAACGGTTTCGCAGAATAGTGGCCAACCGGGTAGTGCTGTTTCCATTCGTATTCGTGGTACAGCTGTCTGTAAATGGGGGTAACGAACCACTATATGTTATTGATGGTGTTCAAGTAGGGGGTAGGCGCTGGGCAAATCGCAGGATTTGATTTTGCAGGTGGCGCCAACGGACAGGATATATCGTGAATCCGCTCGCAAATATTAACCCTAATGATATTGAAAGCATGGAAGTGCTCAAAGATGCTTCTGCATCTGCAATTTATGGATCACGGGCAGCCAATGGTGTTATACTGATTACGACCAAGCGAGGAAGGTCAGGAGAATCAAAAATAGATTACAATGGTTACTATGGTCTTCAGCAAGTGCCCAAGAAACTTGACATGATGGATTTGCCTCGAATATGCTGCCTATCAATATAGCGTAGCTAAGTGAAATCCCGAGTATAAATCCCGATGAAAGATTTGCTGATCCAAGTATCCTCGGTCCTGGAACCGATTGGCAGGATGCCATCTTTGAAGTAGCGCCGATACAAAATCATCAACTATCGACGAGCGGTGGTAACGAAAAAACACAATATTTTTTGTCAGGTGGATATTACTCGCAGGATGGTATTCTCAGAAATTCAGGGTTTGAACGATTTACAAGCAGGATAAACCTCGACACAAAAGTAACCAATTGGTTAAAAGTCGGAACCAGTCTGAATTTTGCATCACGGATGAAGTCATTGGACGAAGCGATGGTGGGGATGGAATAATTTCTCAGGCGCTTCAAATGCCGCCGAGTACTCCCGTTTATGATTTTGATGGGAATTTTGCCGGACCGGATGCGGGGTCAGCGCAAATTACCTCAAATCCTGTAGCCGTGTCGTTACTGATTAATAACAAAGTTAAAAAACAAGCACTTACCGCCAATTTTTATGCCGAGGCAACGCTTACGAAGGGACTTGACTTTCCGCACGGAATATGCCGTAAACGACAGCCATTCTTTAAATAAGGTATTCAAGCCAACATATGAATGGGGTTCTATTAAAAATGATGCAAATCAATTAAGACATCGACAGGAAAATACTTTCTTCTGGATCTGGAAAAACTACTTCACCTATGATTTTGATGTTGACAGGCATCATTTTACTGCAATGGTAGGGCAAGAATCGCAAAAGAGTACCTACGAAGGATCTGATTTTACTAAATCAAATCTCACATCCAACGACATCATTACACCAAATCAAGGTGAACCAACTTCGATCAATGGATGGCAAGGCGAAAATACGTTGGCGTCCTACTACGGCCGGTTGATTTATAATTTTGCAGATCGCTACTATTTAACCGCGATGATCAGAAGGGACGGTTCGTCCAGATTTGGACCCAATAGTAAATGGGGAAATTTTCCTGCTGTTTCATTCGCATGGCGTATAGCCAATGAGGAGTTCATGCCTAAATCTGATTTCCTTAGCGATCTAAAATTGCGGATCGGATATGGCAAAGTGGGTAATCAGGATATACCCAATTATGCTTATGGTGCTTCGTTAGAAGTCGATCCAAAATACAGCATTGGGAACTACTTATATTCCTAATCGAATACCCAACCCTGATTTGAAATGGGAGTCTACAGCGACTTACAATGCTGGAATGGATGCATCCTTTTTGAGCGGTAGAATCGACTTAACAGTGGATGTTTATAAAAAATATTCTGAAATTTATTATTAGAACTGAATCCCCCAGGCTACATCCTCGGCTCGATGATAAATCCTCCGTATTCAAACTATGGTAAGATTGAGAACAAGGGTCTGGAAATTACACTCTCCAGCCGAAATATTCAGGCTGAAAAATTTGCATGGCGCATGGACCTGAACTACAGCGTAAACCGGAATAAAATAACAGAGATAGACCGACCACAAATCCGAAATTTATATTGGTATGCAGGATTCCAAACGGTTACACGTACGACCATCAATAATCCGATCGGCCAATTCTATGGCTATCAAACGGAAGGCATATTTGTCGACAGGGCTGATATTGAAGGCCATGCCGTGCAGGTCGGATCAGGAGAGACAAATCTGATTCATCAGCGTGATGGAGTGTGGTTAGGCGATCTCAAATTCAAGGATCAAAATGGTGATAACAGAATTGACGAAAAGGATCAGGTGGCAATCGGCAATCCTAATCCTGATTTCAGTTTTGGATTTAATAATAGTTTCTCATATGGCAATCTTACGCTCGATATCAATATCATCGGTGTGTATGGATTTGATGTTTTCAACTATCAACGGTCACGGAACCAGGGAATGAATTCATTAAATGATAACCAGCTGAGCGAGTAGCGAATCGTGCGCAATTTGAAATGATCGATCCGGCGGGGTCGGCGGAAGATATCGATAATTATGTACTCCTTAATCCGGATGCAACCATTCCTCGCTTCTCCCAATTCAATGTCAATGCTAATGGAAGAATGTCGGATCTATGGATTGAGGATGGATCATATGCAAGAATTCAGAATATCAGTCTTTCGTATATGTTCCCCAAACCTCTTATCAGTAAAATAAAGATGAGCAGGGCAAGGGTTTATGTCAATGTACAGAACGCTTACACTTTCACCAATTATAGCGGGTATGATCCGGAAATTGGTGCATTCAACCAAAATGCATTGATGCAGAATATTGATATGGGACGTATCCCCACACCGAGGATCTATACAGCAGGTGTTGAAATTGGTTTTTGATAAGATTTAAAATTATTGTCATGAAAAAAACAACAAATTATATACTCGCATTCCTCCTGAGTTTTGTGGGGATTTCATGCGGTGAAGAGTTTCTGGACGTTGTCCCGCAAGATCAAGCCGTGCTGGATGATTATTTTAAAAATGAGGTACAGATACAATCGGTAACAGGATCGTTGTACAGCAGACCCTGGTTTAATTTTAATGATAAATTTTCCTGGGCCGCCGGTGATGGGATGGCAGGTGACTTGTATAACGATTACCAAGATGAAGGACAGCTCTTCTTCTTTACCTATTCTGCTACAAATTCTATCGTATATCAATGCATGGATCAGTTTGTATGATGTCATTACAATTTCCAATACCATTATCAATGATATGCCCAGGATTGCCAGCAAGAATGGCGTTTCGCCAGGATGTCATAAATCGCGGATTAGGAGAAGCACGTTTTATGCGCGCAGCCGCTTATTTTTTCTTAACAGAATTTTGGGGCGACGTACCTGATCGTTGAAAATCCAGTTGAAAAGATTAGCAGTAACGATATGGATTTGCCACGAAATACACAGGCAAGTGTTTATGAATTTATCAGACGTGACCTTGTGTTTGCTTCCGAGAATCTTCCTGCTACAAGTTCCCCTGGCCGGGTGACATCATGGTCAGCAAAAGGGATGTTGGCAAAATTGCACGTGACTTTAGGACAATACTCAAAATCACAAGAGCATTTTAATCTGGCAAAGCAATATGCATTCGATGTCATTGAGAATAGTGGTCTTTCCTTCGTGGCCAACTATGGTGACTTATTTAGAATTGCAAACAACAATAATCAGGAGTCGCTTTTTGCCTGCAATGGAGTAACAACAATTGGGGCGTGGGCAATAGCCGTCAGGCAGTATTTGCTCGAAACAGCATCGTGACGGGAAATGATGAAGCTTGGGGCGGAGGCAAGTCTGCAACCTATAGTTTCATAGAAACCAGTGCGATTACAAACGCGGGAACAAACGCACAGGGACAATCCTATCAAAGATCCTCGGATGCGTGAAATCGTGATGACTCTTGGGAGAAGTATATCCTGAAGTTCACGACTACACCTATAATATAGTGACTCCTAATCCGGACGGAGGTGGCGATCTCGAATACAAAGCTCCTTTGCTAAATAACATTAAAGAAATACATTGTGGGAACCCAGGATGATGCGGGCGTCCCAATAAAAAATCAAGGTGTTCCTTTGAATCAATACATGTTGCGATTGGCAGATGTGTATTTACTGTATGCTGAAGCAGAATTCGGACTTAACGGTTCGACAACCAATGCAAAAGCACTGGAAGTATTTCAACAAAGTTCGTACCCGCGGAAATGGCAGCTATGGCAAACTGCAACCCAGAACTTCGCTGACGTATGAACAACTCATGAGCGAACGAAGAGTAGAATTTGGGATTGAAGGAATTGCATGGTATGACGTCAAGCGCCGATATTATCGTGATGAGGTGCGGCAATAAACTATTTAATTCGCAAAATCGCGCAGTAACCCTAGTTCAGATTGAAGGATGGCAGGGCGACCGTAACGTTTACGACGCCTATGAATTTCGGCAACCAACAACGCCCGTGACCATCACAGCCAATAGTTTCAGACTTCCGATTCCTGGTGACGAGGCCGCCATTAATCCTCGCTTTGCCGACGAACCCGTGGATTATGTTTTTGAATTGATCGTTTTAAACTTCTAATGAAAATGAAAACATTAATAAAATATTTATACCTGTTCATCGTGCCGATAGTTTTAGCGGGAGCGTTGCTTTCTTCATGCGACGATGATGAGTTGGAAAATGGCGGAGAGCCTGCCATCTATTACGTACGTATAACGAGCCCTGAGTCTTCAGATTCATTGGTCACCAGTGCTTTTCTGGGGAATCTCGTCGCTATCATGGGCGATAATCTGGGTGAAGCGCGCCATGTTTATTTTAACGATAAGGAAGCTGTGATAACACCGACGTTTGTCACGAATACTTCAATTCTCGTGCGAGTACCCAATGAGGCACCCGTTGATATCAGCAACAAGATCAGAATAGTATTTAAAGATGGATCTGAATTGCTATATGATTTTGCGGTAAGCATTCCTCCACCTGTAGTCACTCTACATGGATCTTGAATACGTAGCAGATGGTGAAACAGCTTTTATTAACGGTCAATTTTTCTTTGATGTTGTACCCGTGAAAGTGGAATTCTCTGATGGCGCCGGAGGATTTATACCAGCAGAAGTGGTCAATACAACGGAGACGGCGGCTGGAAGTAATTGTTCCTGAGGGTGCCGGATCAGGACCCCTTAGGGTTACAACAAATTTTGGTGTTGTTGAATCTGTACTCAACTTCCGTGATGAACGAAATGTTTTTCTCAATTATGATGAGCCAGGGAAGACACCGACCGGAGCTTGGAGAAATGGAATCATAGTAAATGATGCGCATAGCCTTGACGGTAACTATGTGAAATTCCAAGGTGTGTATAACGCGGGAGAGAGAATTGAAGGTGAGGGAAGTCCGTATGAATCCCAGTTCTGGGCACAAAGCAGTGGCCGGCCAGAAGGTAATTTGTTGCCCGGCGAACCTGGCGACTATGATATGAAATTTGAAATCAAGGTAGTTGACTGGTACGGATCGCATCTGAACTTCTGTTTTGCACCCTGGAATCATTCGGGTAGCAACCAGGAGATCTGGAGCAATACCATCAATGCAAGAGCGGTCTGGGGACCATGGGAGGCAACCGGAGCTCCTGTTAGTACCAACGATCAATGGTTTACCGTAACAATACCGATGACGGAATTCAAATGGGCCATGGGACTAACCGGCGGACAGGTTACATACACTGAAATGAAATTTAATAAGGCCGTGACCGGTAGTCTGTCACTATGGGTGCTATCAGCTCCGGAAGCTGATAATTCTCCTTTTGAGTTTTACATCGATAACATTCGGATAGTACCGAACAAGTAAAAGCTACAATTATGAACAAGAAAATTTTAAACTATACGAAGGGGCTACTGGTAATCATGCTGGTATTGCTATTGAGCAACGGTTTTCTCACTTCATGCGATGACGAAGAAGAGAATACCAACGTTGTCCTTAACAGTTTTGGCCCTGCCGGGGTAAAACATGGAGAAACAATTAAATTTATCGGTGTGAATTTGGATAAAGTCACTGCAATCGTACTTCCCGGAGTTGAGGTAAGTGCCGGTGAGTTTGCTTCTAAGTCCTCCCGTTTAATTGAACTCGTAGTGCCTCCGGCTGCTGAAGCCGGAAAAGTAATCCTTAAGACTCCTGACGGTGACATTGAAACAAAAACACCGTTGAATTTCGAAGTGCCGGTAGTTATTTCATCGATTACACCTGAAGCTAAGCCCGGTACTAACATCACCATTAAAGGATCGTTGGTTAACTGGATCGAGGAGGTAACATTCAATGATGGCGTAACAACGACAGAATTTGTAAGCAAATCTACGACTGAGGTAGTGGTAAAAGTACCAATGGAAGCGCAAACTGGATTTTTGATATTTGCGACGGGCGGAACAGAACCTTTAACATTTCGCTTCGAGCGAGAACTGATTGTAACCGTGCCAACAGTAACATCACTTAGCCCTGGCTCAATTAAGCATACGGATAATTTAACCATTGCCGGTACAAACCTTGATTTGATCACCTCCATTGTTTTTACGGGTGATACAGAGGTATCCGAGTTTGTAAGCAAGTCGGAAACCGAGATCGTTGTAACCGTTCCGGCCACTGCTTTGAAAGGCAAATTAACATTGAAACAGGCGTCGCCTATCAATGTCGTTACCGCGGATGAACTGGTCATTATTCTTCCTGTAGGGACTGCGATTTCTCCCAAGCCTGCGGTACCGGGCACTGATAACATTACGATCACAGGTACAAACCTGGATCTTGTGGCAGAATTGACGCTGCCGTCTGTCGCGAGTCCTGTTTTAGCAGCTAACTTTGTCAGTCAGAGCGCGACGCAAATTGTATTGGCCGTTCCTGCAGACGCAAAGTCCGGCGGAATTGCCTACAAAACTATTCATGGTTATTCCAACAATTTAGGCGTAAGCCTTATTATTCCAGCGCCTGGCCCTCCACCACTAGCCATTACGATGTATGATGAAACCATGGCACCAGGAGGCGGTGATTGGAGTTGGAATAAAGTGATTTCAGACCCTGCGAATGCTGAACAATTCTATTCAGGAAATGTCTCCTGGAAATTTGAAACCGGTAGCGGTGGCGGAGCGTCATCCGGTGGTATGACTCCGATTAATGTCAGTGGACAGGGTGTTTTTGTATTTTCCCTTTACGGTGGCCCCGGAACGCAGGGAGCGCAGGTTGCAGCTATTCTTGGTGATGATTCCGGCGACGAATGGGGCAGTTATAATGCTGTAACATTGCAAGAAGGTAAATGGACCGAATACAGAATTCCATTGACAAGTTATGCAACGGTAAATCTTAACGCTGTAAGGCGATGGATATTTAAGGTCGAAGGAATTACATCCTCAACAATTTATGTTGACCGAGTGGGATTTGACCCAGCTGGTCCTCCACCATTGGCAATTACCATGTATGACGAAACCATCGCGCCTGGCGGAGGGGATTGGGGTTGGGAAAAGACTGTTTCAGATCCGGTAAATACTGAACAAGCTTATGCTGGTGACGTCTCATGGAAATTTCAAACAACAAATTCCGGCGGTGTTTCAGTTGGTGGGATGACAGCGATCAATGCCAGCGCCATGACTCATTTTTTGTTTTCAATCTATGGAGGCGCAGGCACGAATGGAAAGCAGATGGCAGCCATATTGAATGATACCTGGAGTGGTGACAATTATAATTCCGTTACCTTAGTCGAGGGTGCATGGACCGAATTCCAAATTCCAATCGCGGACTATCCCGACGTTGATTTCAACGCCATTGTAAGGTGGGCGTTGAAAGTTGAGGGAACGGCATCCTCAACCATTTATGTGGATCGGATCGGTTTTAAATAATATGTCAAAAATGCTTTAAGAATTAACCTCAAAAAGAGGGGGAAATTTTTCCCCTCTTTCATTCTAAAGGCTCGTGCGGGAAGTTGCCATATTAAGAAAACTATTTCAAAATGAGAGGAATGAGAATTTTCATAAGCCTTTGTTTATACTTAGCAGCGATATCAATTAAGGCGCAAACAGTCGAGGCCGAAAGTGGTTCCCTGAGTGGTACACAGGTAAGCACGCAACACGCTGGCTATACGGGGACTGGATTCGTTACGGGCTTTGATTCGGACGGTGACAAGGTCACTATGACAGTAGATGTGAACGAAGGGTGACCTCTATAATTTATACATTCGCTATGCGGCACCTTTCGGTGAAAAATACAATTTCGTTTATGTTAACAACGTCAACCTGGGAAGTGTCCAGTTTGCCGCCTCTAATATTTTCAAGGAAACCTTGGTCGGTAAGATATATCTTGACAAAGGCGTCAACACTATTGCAATCGTTAAGGAGTGGGGATATTTTGAACTGGATAACATCAGGTTGGAGAAAACTTTACCATCAGAGATTAATCATATTGCGTCAAATGTGGTCACACCAAACCCCTCGACCGCGACGACCGAACTGTATGGGTTCCTTGCAAAAACGTATGGCAAGGTAATTCTTTCGGGTCAGTATGGAGGTGATGTTGAGTTCAACCGGATAAAATCGGTTTCGGGTAAGACTCCATTGATACGAGGATTTGACCTCATAGAATATTCACCAAGCCGCGTAGCGCATGGCGCAACATCAACGGAGACAGAAAAAGCAATTGCCTGGCACGCGCAAAAAGGAATCGTAACTTTTGCCTGGCATTGGAATGCTCCAAAAGATTTGATTGATCAACCGGGAAAAGAATGGTGGCGCGGCTTTTATACCGAGGCGACAACCTTTGATGTCACTAAAGCGATGAACAATACAGCAAGTGAAGAGTATACACTCATCATCCGCGATATCGACGCTATCGCGGTTCAGCTAAAGAAACTGAAAGATGCGAATGTTCCGGTACTATGGCGACCGTTGCATGAAGCAGAAGGAGCGTGGTTCTGGTGGGGTGCAAAAGGTCCCGAGCCTTGCAAGTGGCTTTGGAAACTGGTATTCGATAGGTTGGTGAATTATCATCAGCTCAATAATCTTATCTGGGTTTGGACGTCCACTGCTTCGGCTGCAGCCATAGACTGGTATCCTGGTGACGACTATGTCGATATTATCGGCGCTGATATTTATTTGCCGGCAGGAACCTACAGCAGCAGCTTCATTATGTTTGACAATTTGGCCTCGATCTTCGGGGGAAAAAAAATCATAACCCTTTCCGAGAATGGTCCGATGCCAGATGCTGAGCGGCTTGTTTATAGAAAGAGCTGCATGGAATTGGTTTTGTACCTGGTCGGGCAGTTTCATCACGGATGGTCTATCGAATTCGGCGGCCCAAATCAATACTGTTTTTAATCATGAGTACGTGATAACCCTGGATGAATTGAATGACGTCGATGCAATCATCGCTGATCTGGAGGAGAAACGAGACGCGTTGAGATGACGAGGTCGTGTTTGGAACTGAAGATTGGGTTGCGTTGAATATTGGTTACCAAAATCCAATTCAAAATAACAGACTTGTTCTTTCTTCGAAAAACGGACAAAATATTTCAAAAGTTATTATTTACAACGTCCAGGGACGAGTGGAATTCTCCCGTGAGAACAACGATCACAAAGGCTCCCTGGATTTTGACTTTACCCAGAAATCCGCTGGAGTGTACATTGTTAAAATTTATACTCGATAGCGGACCAAAAATTATTCGAGTGATTAAACTATAATCATTTACGTCAAAGGAAATAAATCGTAGCGTTTAAATTCAACTAAGACCTAAGGGAATTTTCAAAATTGATATTTGTATGAAGTTTGTGTCGAAGATGGAAAAAGGAATTCAAATTTGTTAAAAGCCCGTCCATGGATTTTTTAGATTCTGCAGTCTGGTATTCTCATGTGGAAGTGACGATAAGGAAGTGAATCCTATGCCACCCGAACCTGAGGCTGTTAAAATTGCAATTGATCCTGCTGTCACCTATCAGGACATGGTTGGATTTGGGGGCGCCTTAACCTGGTACAGTGAACGCATTTTGAGCAGCAGTAAAAAAAATGAAATTACGAATCTGATTTTTAGTGACCTTGGTGCGGATATCATCCGCTTCAAAAATTGTTATTATCCTGATAACTATCCCACAGTCACAAGTACATCGTCAATGAGCGACGACAATTCAAAGGTATTGTGGGACGCGACGAACCAGCTGCACCAGCTGGCCAAGGCGCAAAACCCCAATGTAAAAATACTCCTAAGTTCCTGGGGACCTCCGGCGGGATTAAAAAGCAACAACAGCACCAGGCAAGGAACGCTCAAAAAGGAAGGTGATAATTTTATGTATGACGCCTATGCGACCTATTGGGAAAATTTGCTGAACAATCTTCCGTTTGATCCCGAATACATCAGCATTCAAAACGAACCTTCTTACACTAATCCGGGATGGACAACCTGTGAATGGTCAGCCACAGAAACATCGTCACTGCCTGGTTATAATATTGCCATTGATAAAGTTTATGAAAAGATTCAAGGCAGGCCGGATCTGCCAATAATGATTGGCCCAGAGTCTCCAAACACTACATCATATTCAAGCTTTGCCGAAGCCTTGAAGGACAAACCACACGTGGGCATGTTTGGATATCATCCTTATGATATCAATTCAAATACGCCAGCCAGCCAAATTAAAACCTCTTTGCAGGCCGTCGCGAACTATAAAACAAAACCCAACATCATGACTGAGTACTCCGACAATCTCACTTGGTTTAATACAGCGTTGTTTATTCACAACGCCCTGGTTTATGCAAATTCGTCGGGCTACATTTATTGGAAACTGGTTTGGGCACAACCAGCAAGTGGCGCCGTGGACGCAGCTATGGTATCCGTGAATGAAAATGGCAATTATGCTATCACGCCGTTTTATCATGTGATGAAGCATTACGCTAAGAATATTGATGCAGGTTATAAGAGGATAGAAGTGTCATCGAGCAAACAGAATTTGAATATTACAGGATTTATCAATGCCGGTAAAACTCAGATTACGCTTGTGATTATAAACAGCGGTACTAGCGCAGAAGACGTAGCATTTGAAGTAAGCGGGAAGACGATTGGCACCATTACTATAGATCAGAGCAAGGAGGGCGATTTCTTTAAACGATTAGAACCAACATCAGCTGATGACGTAATTGCCATCCCTGCAAAGAGTTTATCAACCGTGGTAATAACAATTTGAGTATTGAGCAATTTTGGAAACCGGGAGGTGAAAGATGCCTCATGGCCGTATTATGTTTTACGTAGTTAGGAGCATTTATCTGTTTTATAAGTAGCGAGACTTAATTACATTGTAGAACCTAAACAATAGTGCCATGAAAGCAATTTATTTTTCATTCCTTTTACTTTCGATTTATCCGTTGCATTCGCCTGCACAAGAGAAATTGACGGATGACGAAATTCTAAAGCTTTACGACGGTCTCCGGGTTGCCGATGTCTCGGATGGCATGGACATGGTCGGTCTTCGCGATGCCGGATTAATGGATCAGCGGATCGAATCATTGTAGATAGACACGGAAAATATGAAATCATCTGCTGGTAGGTATTGAAGTTACCGCCCGTTACATTCCCACGAACAAGATTATTAAAAATCCGATGCCAAAAGAAGAATTTCAAAAATGGGAAGGTGAGTGGTATGGTAAATATTCAACGGAGCCTTATGTTGAATTTATTAAGCCAGGTTCTGTTGTTGTGCTTGATGTAGAAGGTGATGGCGATACTGGATCGGTTGGTTCATTTAACTCCCTTGCCTGGGTGAGTAAAGGTGCAAGGGGCATTATTTCTAATGGCGGTATTCGGGATACGGATGAAATTATCAAACAGAAGATTCCTGTTTACCTAGATCACATGAACCGCGGCCGCGGTATCAGGCCTGGAAGAAATGAGATTGAGTCTGTCAACAAGCCGGTTACTATTGGGGGTGTATTGGTTCGCGCCGGCGACGTCATTGTTGCGGACGGGGATGGCGTTGCAGTGGTACCGCGCGAACATGCTAAAAAAGTTGCAGAATATGCCCTGGAAATCCTGAACAAAGACAAACAAGGGAGGAAAGCGTTTTATCAGCAATTAGGAGCCGTGGAGAAAAAGTTGAAATGAACATACTAAGGATCTTTAAAGATCGAACGATCCTGAAGACACAATATTGCTTGAAGCAATAGAAGGCCCAGAGGTCAAAGTCATTGGCGGCCACAGCCCTGCAAGGGCGTAATCATCAACTCAGGACGAAGTCCTGAGTTCTCTAACTAAGGATGAACACAAGCCCTGCAAGGGCGGGATCACCTTCAAATTCCATAAACATTAAAGTTACAGGAGAGGCAATTTTTTAACGAAATTACTTCTTATACTTCGGACTTATTTTAAACCTCAATCTGACTAATTCAAATGTCCGCTAATACACCTACAGTCAAGATTCCGGCAGATGTTATGGAATCTGAATTCAAGCGTATCCTGCTCAAGTATAATTTTACGGAAGCGAAAGCAAGTGCCCTTGCACAGATCTATACCGTCAATAGTCTGGAAGGAGTATACACACATGGCGTGAATAGATTTGCCCGGTTCATCAAGTACGTCGTTGATGGTCACATCAAACCAGATAAAGAACCAGTGTGTATTCATTCAATGGGCGCAATGGAACAATGGAATGGGCAGCTTGGTCCCGGACCGTTAAATGCGTTGATCTGTACGGATCGGGCCATCCAGCTTGCTGACCAACAGGGCATGGGTTGCGTGGCGATTGCTAATACTAACCATTGGATGCGTGGAGGAACTTATGGATGGAGAGCGGCCAAACAAGGTTACGCGTTTATCGGCTGGACCAATACAATTAAAAATATGCCAGCCTGGGGAGGTATCGATGCAAAGCTTGGCAATAATCCCTTGGTGTTTGCTGTTCCTTATCAGGACGAAGCAATCGTCCTGGACATGGCCATGTCGCAATTTTCTTATGGTGCCCTTGATCTACATGCATTGAGAAATCAACAATTATCTGTGCCTGGTGGATATGATAAGAATGGTGTGCTTACTACCGATCCAGCATCCATTCGCGATTCTGAACGGACATTACCGATTGGTTATTGGAAAGGCGCAGGCCTATCGTTGCTGTTGGATATTCTTGCCGCCGTGCTTTCAGGTGGATTTCCGGTTGTGGATATTTCAAAGCAAAATGTAGAGAATAACCTTTCACAGGTGTTCATCGCTATTCAACCTTTCGAAGCTAAAAAATTCCAATTCCATCCCTTCATTGCTTCAGCACATCATCGACGATTATCATCAATCTATCCCCGACAAGAATTCAAAAATTTTATATCCCGGCGAAAGAGTGTTATCGGTCCGGGCGGAGAATATCCAAGAATGGAATTCCTGTGATTCAGAAAGTATGGGATGAGATTGTGGCATTGTAAATGGTAATCGGTAATCAGGTAATCGGTAATCGGTAGCCGGTGGTCGGTAAGGTCAGTTGGTCGTGTGCGTTACTGGGACTATGTAATTGTTAAGTCAAGTATTGTAAGTATGTTAGTAAGATAGTAGTTCGTCTTCTCACTCTCACATCTCACTACTCACATCTTACAACTTACCATCTTACTACTTACATTCTAAACGACTATCCAACCTACCTACGAGACCACCGATTACCGATTACCGATCACCGATCACCTCCAACTCTACTCGTACCTCAAAGTCTTAGCAGGATTACTCATCGCTGCTTTGATGGTTTGGGCGCTTACCGTTATCAATGCTATTAAGATTGCAGCAACGGCCGCAAGAATGTATACCAAGACATCCATATCGATATGATAGGCGAAGGTGTCAAGCCACTTGTTCATAAAATACCAGGCTAGGGGCCAGGCGACGACATTCGCGGCGATAATCAAAATGATTATTTCTTTTGAAAGCAATGTCAGGATATTGGGGATCGACGCTCCGAGTACTTTTCGGATTCCAATTTCTTTAATGCGTTGCATGGTGTTAAAGGTCGCTAAACCAAAAAGCCCCAAGCTTGCAATAAAAATCGCAAGACCGGCAAAAGCCGTGAACAACTGACTTTGCTTTTGTTCCGCTTCATATAAAGTGCGATACCGTTCACTTAGGAATTGATAATCGAATGGCCTTGCCGGAAGGAACGATTTCCACACTTTTTCCAATTGCGCCAATCCTTCTTTCATTTGGTTCGCTGTTAATTTTAATCGAGAGTGCATTGTAATTGTCCGCGTTGCCAAAAAATCATAGGTCTTATCTCCTGATGCAGGGACTCAAAATTAAAATCTTCCACAATGCCAATTAATTTCCCTTTCACATCGGCATATTGAAATTCCTTATCTAAATATTCTTCGGGATTTTCCCAGCCAATTTCTTTCGCGGCTGCTTCATTGATGATGAAAGCAAGAGAATCATCTGTCACAATATCTTTTGAAAATTTTCTTCCCTGTGAAATTCCTATGCCGTAGGTGTCAAAAAATTCCGTGTCTGTGATGATAGTTTTTAGATCGACCTGTGCATCGACCAGGCTATCGCCCTTTAGCACACGGGCTGATCCATACGAATCCAGCAACCTTCCCGTTGGTATTCTCGATGAACGCGCAACATTTTTTATCGCCGAAGACTTTGGTGAGTTCATTATAAAAGGCTTCATAGTTAGCCGCAAGCTCCCTATAATACGGTAAAGTCACAACCTGATTGCGGTCGTAACCCAGGCTTCTCGAATTCAAATAATCCAGTTGTCTGAATATAACCAGCGTGGCAATAATGAGGACAATAGAAATGGTGAACTGAGATACAACAAGACCTTTTCGTAGAAAACTTTTGCCAGGAGCCATTCCCTGTTGACCTTTCAATGTTAATGCGGGTTTGAAGGAGGAAATGACAAATGCCGGATAGATCCCTGCCAGCATTCCAATCACCAGAGCAAACAAAATGAGCCCGATTCCAAGCGGAACATTGTGGAGCAGATCAAGCGAAAGCTGTTTGTTCGTAAATGCGTTGAGGCTACTCAATGCGCCAAAGGCAATGCCAACAGCAAAGATCAAAGCAAGCACCGCGGTTAGGATGGATTCGCTGAGGTATTGATTGATGAGTTGTGCGCGGTAAGCGCCGACAACTTTTCGCATTCCCACTTCCTTGGCGCGTTTCGTTGCGCGTGCTGTGGAAAGATTAACAAAATTAAAACATGCGATGAGAACGATGAAGAGGCCGATGATGCTCATCATGTATACATTCGTGATGTTTCCGTTTGCTTCAATCTCATCGTCCAGGTGAGACCGGAGGTGAATGTCCGTCACCTTTTGAACATACAACGTCGTTGTCGAAGAAGCTTTCCAATCAGGAGGTACACCCCAGTTTGCCCGTGCATAGTTCCCAAAATGTTTATCTATAAACGCAGGGAGACTGGCTTCTAATTTTTTTGGATCTGCACCTTCCTGTAAAAGAAAATAGGTACCAAAAGAATTATTTCCCCAGTTGGTTTCCAGTCCTTGTCCTTCCATAAATATTATCATTTTCTAATGTGATAAACGAGACGAGAAATTCAGGATGCCAGTGCGACTGCAGTGGAAAATTTTTGTAAACGCCTGTGACTTCCAGATCAAACTGATTGTTGACGCGCAATCGCTTGCCGATGATATTTTCATCATTGAAGTATCGTTTCGCGGCGTTTTCAGAAAGCATGATGGTAAATGGACGCTCCAGGGATTTAGCGGGATCGCCGGATTTGATTTCAATGTCAAAGATTTTGAAAATATTGGGTTCCGCGAGAAAAACTTCAGGTTCGTTGTTCGACATTTTCACTTGACCATTTTCTTCCAGGCTCACAACAAATCCAAAATTGATCGTCCGTGCCAAAGTTTCAATTTCACCAAAGTCATTTTTGAGAAGCGGCCCGATCGGCGGTGCAACATTGGCCAGGTGAAGATTTACTTCGCCTTCAGGGGAATGAAAACTCCGGGTAACGCGGTAGATGCGATCAGCTTTTGAATGATATTTCTCATAGCTGATTTCATCCGAAACAAAAAGGTAGATGAGAATTGCACAGGCCATCGCCAGCGACAACCCTGCAATATTGATGAAGGCCGTTAGCTTATTCCGGAAGATGGAGCGAAGCGCTACTTTAAGATAATTGCGGATCATAAGGATAAAATTTTGTTTGGACAGGGATTGCTACGCAAAGATCATGCAGTCAGGCAAAAGGTTGCTTTCAAGCACATTGAAGGTAAAAAATTTTTGAACGCTGTTCATTAATGTTCAACTGAGTGCACGAAATGAGCGAAAGCGAAAGCTTAAAGCAGAAAGCAAAGACCGGAAAGGCGTATAAGCTTTCTGCTTTAAGCTTTAAGCTTTACGCTTTTATTATATTTATTCCGGTATTCCAGGGGCGATAAGCCCCGTCAATTTTTTAAACAATTCCCGAAAGGCCTTCTGATCGGAATATCCAACTTCCTTCATGACTTCGGTTACATTTTTTCTGGAAGTCTCCAAACTCCTTTTGGCAGCTTCTACTTTGACTTTTTGTAAATACTCGATCGGCGTATTGCCTGTTGCTTTCTTAAATCGTCGGTCGAAATTCCGCCTGCCAACAGCAAATCTTGAAGCTAAATCTTCAACAAGAATTTTTTCCCCATGAGACTTTTCAATTATCTGCTGCGCCTTTTTAATGTCCTCATCAGGATGATCTTTTAGTCCTGAGAAAATTGTAAAGGGCGACTGGCTGCTTCGTTCAATATCAATCTGAAATACTTTGGCGCAATAGATGGCTGTCTTTCGATCAAAATATTTCTCAACCAGGTACAATATTAAATTCAGGAATGAAAAAGCTCCACCATTCGTATATATGCCATGGTTGTCGGTTATTATTTTTTCCGAGACCAGGTTCACTTCCGGAAACATTTTTCTAAAAGCCTCGGAGGCACTCCAATGCGTGGAGCATTCTTTTCCATCTAACAATCCTGTGGAAGCCAGTAGGAATGCGCCCGTACAAATGCTTGCAATTTCCGAGCCTTTGAAGTGTTGCTCTCTGATCCATTTGATCAATGATTGGTTTTTTTCGATGCCAACCAAAAAATTATGATTCAGCGAAGGAATAATGATCAAGTCAGCGTTTTTGATTTTGTTGATATTGGTGGGGTACGCGGCAAATAACTCATTGTGAAATTTCACTTCTTTGGAAAGGCCACCCAACTGAATATCGAAAACAGGACGGTTTCCAAGATTTTCCCAATATTGATTTGCCCGCGTCATAATTTTATAAGCTCCAACAATACTACTGAGATTGTTTTGGCCTTCGGGAACCAGAATAACGAGGTGCTTCATATAAAAAAGTTTTAACGAAGCTAAGTTATTCACTTGTCCAAATCAACCCCCAAGGATGTCCATTTTGACACCTCAACCTGTTTGTATGTTAATGCAGAACAGTGACTATAAATATTTTTTAGTTTGGGTTTTCAACCTTGATGATCCTCGCTCCAAGTAGACATTATTTTCAGTGAGCATTGAAGAATTTTTTCAACTTCGTGTTTATACATTCTGCTGATTGGGAATTCTTTTTTTGCGATCTCAATCATTTCAGCATTAAACGATTCAATTTTGTTTAAAGCCACAATAAAGGATCGGTGAATTCGAATGAATTTATCTTTTGGTAATGTTTCTTCCAAGAGAGGAAATCGATTGTTTCGTTATAATAGCTTTTTGTTGGTGTAACGACTTTAATATAATCTTTTAAACTTTCTATATATAATATCTCCTCTAACGAGACTTTGATCATTTTACGATCTGACCGAAAATACAAATAATGATCACTTGTATCTTTTTTATTTTCGGCTGGCTTGCATCAGGGGTTGCAGCTAAGCGTGTATCCATAACCTTGTTCACTGCTTTAATAAATCGCTCAAATGAAATCGGCTTAAGAAGGTAATCTACCGCATTGAGTTCAAAACCCTCCAGGGCAAATTTCCGATAAGCGGTTGTAAAGATCACCTTCGGTGGATTATTCAGGGTTCGTATAAAATGGGTGCCGAGCAATTGCGGCATCTGTATGTCCAGAAAAAGCAAGTCTATGTGGTGTTGTTGTATAAACGACATGGCTTCAACGGCATTATTGCAAATTCCCGCTAATTCAAGTCCGGGTACCGCTGCCATGTATTGCTGTATGACGGTTAAGGCAGGAGGTTCATCGTCAACAGCAAGGCAGATTATTTTTTCAAGGGCTGGCATACGAAAGGGTTTGTTGTGTAGGCGAAAGATGGGAATTTCTCGAGGTTCACTTCTTTCATTTCTTTCAATATAATATTCATATAGACGGAGAAACTAGTATCGGTTGATTCAATTTTCAGATTATGTTTATCTGGATAAAGGAGCTGTAACCTTTTTGCAATATTTTTTAAACCGATGCCACCTTTGTATTGGATTGACACTCTTGTGTATTGGAATTTGGCTTGTTGTTTCTTAATACAAATATCAACTGGGCCCCTTCGATTATGATTGACAGTTCTACCTTTGGGTGTGTGAGCATTTTGCTTGAACCATGCTTGAAACTATTCTCAACAAACGGGATCATCAATAGGGGAGCAATAAATTTGCCTTCTGCGTTGCCTTGAATGTTCACGCTTATGTTAAGGCGATCGCCATAGCGGACCTTTTCAAGACTGATGTAATCCTGGATTAACTTAATTTCCTTTTTTAAAGGAACCCACATGTTTTGCCCTTCCAGAATCATGTAATGAAGTATGCCAAATAATTTGTCTACCAAATCAGCTGCAATAGGGGACTTCGTGATAGTAAAGGCATAAATATTATTCAGCGTGTTAAATAGAAAATGAGGATGCACCTGCGCTTTTAATAATTGCAACTCTGCGCTGGCCATTCTCTCACACCAACTCTGAATTCTCTTGCTGCTTAACATACCAGATTTTCAGAAATTTTATTGTGCACATTAGGCTACAGGAGACCAAGATTCCGGTAGTTTTCAAAGGTACGAGCAGAACGCAAAAGCTTTTAGCTCCTCCGTTAGGTATAGATTCTGCCCAAAAAATGCGAAATAATACGGAGCTAACAGGTTCAAAATAGCATAATTTATTATCCAATAGATAAAGATGGAGCCCATAAAAATGATAATACCAATCGCATATTTCTTGCGAATAAAAAAAAATGGTATTAAAAAATAAAGAACGAAGTAACAGAATGGTATTTGCGGTGGAATTGTAGAAATGGCAAACAAGATGTCCCACTGCATTATTTTTTTAAATCCTAGGAGACATTATAAATCCATGACCTGCTACAAGCGGAATACAAAACAGTGCACTCCAGAAAAAAGTATGGCGGAGCACCCGATGCTTCAATTGATCTGAAAATATCAGTGTCTTAAGTTCCATGCAAGATTAGAGTCCCATTTCAAGTTGGACGATATAATTATTATTTTCTTGCGTTATTTCAAGTTGATGCTTACCGCTGTAATACAAGTTTAGCCTTTGTTTAACATTTTTAAGCCGCAAACTTTTCTGAAACACATCGTTACTAAAGCTGCGCATGTTATTGATATTTAGTGTAACAAGCAGTACCAAGTCAGTTACATCGAAATCAAGCGAAATACGAGCATCCTTTTTTTGAGTAATTGAAGAATGTTCAAAACAACACTCAACCAGAGGTAGTATTACTAAAGGCACAATTCTTTTTTCTCCGACTTTCCCGTGCTGTGTTACCTGGATGTCTATCCCATTGCCATGCCCTTCTTTTTCCAATTCCAGGTATCCTTTAATGATTTCAATCTCCTTATGCAAAGGAACTAACGTTTCATCATTTTCATATAAAATGTAGCTCAGCAAATCAGAAAGTTTTAGTATCAAGCCCGACGACCTCGAAGATTGAATGTGAACATGCTGCTGAATACTTTTCAATGAATTAAAAAGGAATCGCGGGTTAAGTTGAGATTTCAGCAGTTGAAGTTCGTGACTCGTTTTTTGTTGCTGCAGGCGTTCATTTTCAGAATTTTCAATGTAATATGTTTTCATGAGTTTGATAACTGCGGCAAAACCACTAACCGCCATCGTCAGACCTAAACCATCCAATAAACTCACCCTTATTTTGGTCAAAGCTTCCATTTGTTCACCTAACCAAGGTAAGAATACATAAAAAAGTAAGAGGGGAAAGACAATGCTGAGAACAGCAAGCGCTAGAATGAATTGTTTATATTTTTTTCGAAATAGAAACCGTGGTATCAAAAAATAGAGGGTGATGTAGGTAGCTATAATACAAACTGGTAGCCTGCTATAAAGGAGTACTAAAACGATAGAAAAATTAAGGTGGAAAAAAGGAAAACCGCATAGTAGGACATACCATACCGAAATGAATAGCCAGAAAATCAGATGTCGACTAAGTCTGAAGGAAATACGATTGGAGAATATGAAATTGTACCCGAACACAGTAATCTGCTTGGCTTAACATAAATATAACTAATAGGCGAGCAAACCCACAGGTTTTAGGTATTTAATAGACGAATGATAGTCAGATAACAAAAATTTGTCTACGAGTGGTGTTCGTCTACGAGCGATCAATTTTTAACCGTAATATATTTTACAAGAATTGTCTAGATAACTGAATTCAAGTCGGATTTCTTACAGAATCACGTGCGTTACTCAGCAGTGTTTCTTATTTAATAAAGGGGAGAATTTCAAAGGGCGACACACCAAGTTGAAATGATTCCGTTGCCATGTGAATCAGAGCAGACAGAATACAGCCATTTGCGGCCGAGTGGTTTTCGTCAACTATCAACAACAGAAAACAACGATGACTTGAGAATAGCACGATATCGCGGCTATATGTTAGTCTGACTGGCTTTTCCTGTCGAATAAAAATTTTGGATTAATGGCGCGTATATACTTTTGGTCATTGAATCAAAAAATACTTATAAAATTTACCCTTATGAAAAATTATATACGCAGTAACCACTCCGTTGCAAATAAAAAGTATTGCATTCTTTTTTCAATTTTATGCATTGCGCTAAATGTTTTCGGGGAAATAAAAAACGGATATGAAAGTGAGTTATTCAGGATGCAGGAATCCCTAAAAAATCTCACCAGAATTATTAGCGAAACGAACGACCTATTACCATCTGCAAGGCGCAAAATAGAATCTAAAATTGAGTTACTGATAAGCAATATTTCTTATTACGAATTAACTGAAAATTTACTGAATCAATTCAAAATTATTGCTTCAGACCTTTATAGCGAAATTGATACAATTAAGAGATAGAAATGGAAGAGCAGTTGATGTTTTTGTGAAATTTATACCAACCGATGCAACTGAAGTTAAGGCATGGGGAACAACCTATATGAGTCAGGTTAAGAACGATCCGGATGGTTACCTCTCAGAATATGGAGATCATACCGTTTCTGTTAAGATTTGGATTGTCAACAATGCTCTCTTGGTACTCGCCCATGAACTTGGGCATGTAAAATACCAGGTACCTCACCTTGCCCACTATTTTGAGTTCTACAAAAAAAATTACTTCGGTATCATGAATGACTCCAACCATATAGGCCATAATCCATCAGATCCTAGCGGTAAAAGTGCCAACAATATGAAAAATTATTCCGAAGAGAATACGCATATTTTTTAAAAGCAAATGAAAAAATCGAAAACCCGATCGTTCTCGTGGAAAAGATCAAAAGAAATTTAAGCACCAATAAAATGATCTTATGATCGGCGAGATCTATCGATAAAAAGTTTACCTGTAATTTTCAAGATAAATTGTGCTCATAGAGAACACAACTTATCTTGATTAGCCCTACACTTGGACAATTAATGAGAGATTTTGTCTTATTTGCCTATTTCAATAAGCTTTTCAATATCATTGTTAATAGAAAGTATCAATAAACTGTAGCTGTACAAAACACCGGACTCGTAATGCAATGGTGTCCGTTCCAGCTTCCATCGTTGTTTTGAATTTTTAGCATACGTCCGCTGATATTGTCATACCATTGTTGCCAGGAATTGTCTTTCCCAATGACCATACTTTCGCCAGTTTGTAAATAGCTCAAAAATTCCTCGCCTCCATTGCTACCAAACCCATCCATCACATCTTCACGTTGTGCCTGAACTTTAGCAGATTGATAAACTTCATAGGCGGTGGAATACTTCATGGCGTCATCTTTATCAAAACCAATCTTTTCAAGATTTTCGGCAGTAGCCGGCGCGTTTTCTTCAAGGCTCCTGATTTTTTTGCCTTGTTGATTTCTTCTTCAACGCGGCGCGCTTCTTTCGCACTTGCGCGTGCAGATCCCGAAACAGAATACAACATAACGCCTGCGCCCATATCGGTTTTCACATCTCCGGTTTTTGCATCAAAATTATTTTTCTGCGCTTCGCGTGATCTTTCCAGTGCTTTTTCATCTACGTTAGCACCTTTGGTTTGCGCTGATTCCAATGCATTGGCAGCAAAGGACGATTGAAGTACACCTGCCCATCCTGCGCCTGCGATGTTTCCATTGCTGTCTTGTGCGCGTTGAATTTTTGAAACACAGGTATTCAGATTTTTCTGTATTCGTTTTTTCAATGCCGCATCATGACTGGCATAATCCAACACATTGGAGAAGAATTGCGCGGTCAGAATTACATCGATATTTTGTCCGAGCTTGGTTTGAATTTGTGTACCGGTCAATTCGGTAATGTTGTAACTACTGACGTCTGAATTCTCTGTGGCTTTCATTAAATATTCCAGCGCTTTTTGCAACTGGGCAGAGTATTGCCCTGCCTTTAATGTCGACCCACTTCGCAACAACGCCATCGATACCATCGCGGTAGTAGCGGGATCCGCTTGCACGGCATGCGGATCTAGTAATATCCTGGCGTCCGTGACTTCCGGCTCCCCATCCTCCATTTTGATTTTGCGCACGGATGATCCAGGAAAGTCCCCGGTCAACGGAGCGCTGCACATTTTCGGGAGTCTTATAAATTGAATTAAGATCTGACGATTCTTCTCCCATCACAGTTCTGAATACACACCCCTTGGGCGGAACAAAGGCTTTTGTTTTTTTCTCAGGTTCGCCAAATTTCCGGACGGAAAATCCAAATAACAAAATGGCGCTCACGGCAAAGAATGTTAAAAGCGAAAATTTCCACGTTTTCATTGTAGTTATTTTTTATTGTAACTATAGGATGCAGCCAAACGGATTATTTCATAAAAGAAAAATTGTTTTTTATTAACAATTGAAAATCGCAGCTGTGCGCGGGTTTTTTGACAAGATTAAGTCTCTTAAGCCATAATTTGAATTGGAAAACGATTCCTATCTTTCAGTTATGAACCTTCCTTTATGACAACTAAACGTCTTATTAAAATCAGTTTTCCAATTATTTTGTTGTTAGGTATTTATTTTTTGGGACCCTAGCCAGACAAGCCGGTGTATAGCAAGGTAATGCCAGCCGTCCCTGATGACGCTGACGCATTGGAGAAGTACATTGCCGATCAGGAAGCTAAAGCATAAAATCAAACCCAATAATGAAGCACAGATTATTTGGTTTGACAGCAGCCGACAAAAAACACCATATTCAGTAGTGTATTTACATGGGTTTTCTGCGAGTCAGGCAGAAGGTGATCCTACGCATCGTCGGTTTGCCAAGGAATTTGGATGCAACTTGTTCCTTTCGCGTTTAGCAGATCATGGGATCGATACAACGGAAGCGTTACTACAATTTACGCCGGATCGTGTCTGGGAAAGCGCGAAAGAAGCCCTGGCCATCGGAAAGAAGCTCGGTGACAAAGTTATCCTGCTCAGTACATCAACGGGTGGTACACTTGCTTTGATGCTGGCAGCGGAATATCCTGAGGATGTTTTCGCGTTGATCAATTTGTCGCCAAACATTGCTATCAATGATGGGGCAGCGTTTATTCTGAATGATCCCTGGGGACTACAAATAGCCCGGATGGTTATGGGGGGAAACTATCGCGTTACAGATGCGAACGAAGAGCACGCCAAATATTGGAATAAAAAATATCGCTTGGAGTCCCTCACGCAATTGGAAGAGTTGGTGGAGTCGTCCATGACCGATAAGACATTTAAAAGTGTAACACAGCCTTCCCTTACACTTTACTATTATAAGAACGAAGAAGAGCAGGATCCCCAGGTAAAAGTCAGCGCGATGTTGACCATGAATGAACAGCTTGGTACTCCCGCTGATTTTAAAGTCGCGAAGGCGATGCCTGATGCCGGTGCGCATGTTCTAGGTTCATCCATGACTTCAAAAGACCTGGAAGGTGTTTACAATGAAATCGAAAGATTTGCTATTGATAAATTGAAGATGACCAAAGTGGAACGGTTTCCAATTAGGGCCTGCTGAAAAAGTTGAGACTGACTTGTTACCTGAATAGTTCTACTTTCTAAGTTACCTTTTCGACAACTCGCTTATCGAAATTACCGGTTATGTTATTGTTTTGTCATGCTTTCAGCTACTGGTAATAGGTTTTAATGCACGGTTTGGCGGACTGGAAGGAACATTGAATCCTTCAAACCTTGAAGGCTTGAATTTGAGCGCTGATATCGATATGCGAGGGCTCCCCTCGTAATATTGTGCGGTATACCCGCGTCAAATCATTTAACAAAGAGCCTAGAATCGCAGCTCTTTGGAGTAGTCTTTTCTAGAATCAACAATTCAGCGGACTTGATATCGTACGTGCTGAATACTTATTTCAATCCTTGTAATGCACGTTGGAGATCTTCCGGAGTATCAATACCCATAGTCTCCGTCAGCGTTTCGGCAACACTTATTTTGAATCCATTTTCAAGCCATCGAAGCTGTTCCAATGACTCAGCTTTTTCAAGTGACGAAACGGAAAGTCTTGTCAGTCGTTCCAGTACATCGTAACGGTATGCATACATTCCTATATGCTTGTAGAATTTATGTTTGCCCAGCCAGTCTTTTTCTGGAGTATTTCGAATATGAGGAATGGGGGAGCGACTAAAATAGAGTGCTTCCATCGTGTTGTTAAGAACAACCTTTACAACATTGGGATTAAAAAGTTGTTCTTCCTTTTGCAGGGCTTTTACTAACGTTGCAATTTCCGTCATGCCATCCAGCTTTCCGGCCAGCAGATCGATTTGATCTGGTTGTATGAAAGGTTCGTCGCCTTGAATATTAATGATGTAATCATATTTTTTGTGCTGATGGGCAAGGGCTTCATAACATCTGTCGGTTCCACTGACATGATCGGGTCTCGTCATGCATACGGCTCCTCCAAATTTTTTAACGTGGTCGTAAATTTCCTGATGATCAGTGGCAACGATAATTGTATTTAGCGCGCTTGATTGTTGGGCCTGCTCGTAGACCCTTTGAATCATCGACTTTCCTTTAATAATGGCTAATGATTTCGCCGGAAAACGCGTTGAGGCATAACGCGAGGGAATTATTCCGATTATTTTCATGTGTTAACAACTTTTTCTTGATGGACACATGGAATATCCATGCTTATTAACATTCCTATGGGAGGACGTGTAGGCATGGATATTTCATGCATTATCCTTTATAATTCTCACTTGCAAACTGGAACCACTGACATTCACAACCTCAACTGGAAATCCTTTCTCTATATATTCGCCTCGAGTATAAGCATCATAAATCATTCCGTCAATAGCAACTTTTCCACTGGGTCTTAATACCGTTTGTGCGATTCCTCGTTTCCCCGTGACCACCGATGTTATAAAATTGGATGTATATCCCTGGTCGCTTTCCTGCGTGTCAGTTAGAGCTACCCTTTTGAAAAATTTTGAATCCAGCCAATTTGGCCCCTCCCACAAAAAATAAAATCATTGAGCCGAATAATCCTGCCATCGCCGCGGCCACTGCTTTAAGAAGATCGTTCATGCTGACAAATTCAAAATCAAAAGCATCATTATTAACCATGATCAGCACCAGGGAACCAACAGCACAATAATTCCACTGATTCCCGCGATGCCAAATCCAGGAAGTACAAATATTTCGACGGCTATCAAGGCCAATCCAATAAAAAGCGCAATTATTTCCCAGTTTTCTGCCAAACCATTCAAGTAATAAGGAACGAGGTAAAGGATCAAGGCAACTAATGCGGCTAAACCAGCAAATCCAAGTCCTGGTGCCTGCATTTCAAAATAAATTCCAGCGAGTATAACCAGAATAAGTATACCGCTGATAAATGGATTCAGAAAAATGCTGATAATTTTATCCGTGGAACTCAATTCAAATCGGTCAAGCTCATAGTCCTTGATATTATTTTTCTTTAGAATTTCTTCGATCGACTCCACTTTGCCTTCACAATACCCATGTCGTATAGCCTCCGAGGTTGAAAAGGTAATGACTTGCCCGACTTTTTTTACGCTGTCTAACACGACGTCCTCGTCAACCATTCCTTCTGCGATAGTTGGATTGCGTTTATTTTCTTCTGCAGTAGACCGCATAATGGAACGCATGTACGACTGATATTTATCAGGAGCTTTTTGGCCGCTGCCATCCACCACCGTCGCAGCGCCAATACTGCCTCCCGGCGCCATATAAATACTGTCGCATGCAATGGAGATTAATGCTCCAGCGGAAGCGGCGTCAGCATTGATAAATACCCAAACGGGTTTTTTAAAACTCATGATTTTGTCGACAATGTCTTTCGCATCCGCCAACACTCCTCCATAAGTATCCATTTCGATAATTACCAGGTCGGCATTGATGGCGGTTGCATGGTTCAAGCGCCAATTCGACATATCGTGTCATGCGTGGATCGATTTCATCTTTGATTTCCATCACCATCACCTTACTTTTTTGGGCCATGGCAGTCCATGAAAGCAAGAAAAAAATGAATAACATCGGCAATTTTATGAGCTTCATAGTGCTGTCAATAATGAATCAGTAAGCGAGCTGTTCAAAAAAATTGAAAAACCTCCTTTACTTTACATAAAATTAATGTAAAACCGGTTGCTTCGCAGTATTGCTTTTAACTTTTCAGAGGTTTTTGATGGTGTTGTTTGGACGACCAAAGTATCCCACGAAAATGAGATTATAGTACTGGAAATTCGCAACAGCCAGCGGAAAGAGGTGCGGTTCACGGCTTTAAATTACAGCACTCAAAAATTTTTATGGAAAGATAAGCTGATGGATGAACCCTGGTGGATCAACCTTGCCTCTGTTTCAGGCACAATTGTTCTTTTTACATTATACACAGATACGCATAATCCCGATAAAAAAGCCACTGTTGCGTACAATCTTTTGGATGGAAACCTGGTATGGTGGCAAAATGATTTTTCCATTAGTTCCGTTTCTGATAACTTTGTAGCTTGGATTTTCAGAAAAATACGGAAAGCGCGAAGTGGTGCTCGATCTCAATACAGGACAGTCGATCCAAGCGCCGGCTTTTTATACGGAAAACCAGGAAAGGTCATTGCGACCGAATCAATTTTTTGAGGGACATTCGTATTTTGAAACTGTCAAAACATTTTTTAACCAGAAATTCAATTTATTACCGATTACAGCGTTGGAATATCTGGAGTATGACTCTTTAATTTTTGTTTCTTGCTACCTTCAGGAAAATGATTTGACGAATTATTTGTTTATTATTTCTGCTGATGGAAATTTGTTGCTGAAAGAAAAATTAGACGAACATCTCAAAGGAATTGGGCTGGATACTTTTTTCGTCTTATCAGGTTACGTATTTTTCGTGAAGAACAAAGTGGAGCTGGTCTGTTATAAAATTTTATGATTAATGTATTAGTTTTTTCGAGCGTTTTATTTTTTAATGCTCATCAAGTCCCTCAGGATTCGATTGGGACCGAAACTGTTAATGGGAAGGTTTTTGTAATTCATAGTGTCGGCGAGAAGGAAACCTTGTATGGGATCTCAAGACGGTATGGCACTTCTGTTGAAAGTATACTTCAATACAATCCAACCGCTGATGCTGGTTTAGAGATTGGTCAAATATTAAAGATTCCCTATATACCTAAGAAAACAGTACGCTCGACTGGCGGAACTACGCATACTGTTGCCGCGAAAGAGACGATGTTTTCTATTTCAAAGATGTATGGTGTAACCGTTGACGAAATAAAACAATGGAATAATCTTTCTGATAACACGTTTGTCGATTGGCCAACAACTTACCATTAAAAAAGGAGGTTCAACTTCTGCTTCTTCTTCCCCTGGCACAAGCGCTGCAACCGCTACAACTGTAGTCGGTGTTGCCGCTGCTAAGAAAGGAGTCCATACCGTTGCCGCGAAAGAAACAATGTATTCTATCAGCAGGCAATATGGCGTTTCGGTTCAGCAGTTGCAGGAGTGGAATAATCTGACGGGAACTGAGCTTAGTATTGGCCAGGAACTGCTGGTTGCTGCTCCAACCGGAGAAGCTGTAAAACAAAATACTTCCGCAGCTCAAAATACAACGCCTGCGCAGACCTCACCATCGGTCCCTACAGGTACTGTTCCTGTTGTTGTTGCTGCGGAACATAAGAAGGAAACCGCTGTTCAAACTTCCTCTCCGCCAAAACAAGAAGCAAAAGAACAAACCATTCGTATTTCCGAATCAGTAAAAAACAGTGATGAAGTCCTTCAAACCGGACTGGCAGAACTGATCGAAGGTACAAGTGGGAACCGAAAGTATCTCGCGCTGCATCGTAATGCGCCTGTGGGTACCATTATGAAAGTGAGAAATGAAATGAACAACAGGGAAGTTTTTGTTCGGGTCATGGGCAAACTTCCGGAGACAGCATTGAATGATAAACTTGTTATAAAAATTTCTAAATCCGCCTATGATAGATTGGGTGCGATCGATCCGCGCTTTAGAGTAGAGGTAACATATTACAAATAGCAATATTAACTCACATTTGAGAAGTTTATTTCTTTTATTCGTCAAGATCCCAGGCGCCTCACCAATCACGTCTGACTACTTACTACTTACAACTTACGACTTGTTCCTGACGTAGAAATTTTTGACGTTACCTTTTCCTGTATCTCGTTTCTCCACATCAAATTGCTTCAAGCTTTTCAAAAGCAATACAAGCTTATTGAAACCATAATTTCGTGGATCAAAGTTAGGTTGCTTTTTCAGCAAAATATTTCCAAGGTCACCTAAGAATGTCCAGCCGCTTTCGTCTGCGAGGTCATTTATGCTGTCACTGATTAGTTTTACCAGATTTTTGGTGACCGGACTGATGGGCTGTTTTCCATTCGTCTCTGGAGGGTGGTGCGACGTCTTCGGTTTGGATTTTGTTGGCGCGATGACGTCTTCTTCCGTCGCTTTGTCTTTCGCGAGAATTTCTATGTAAATAAATTTGTCACAAGCTGAGATAAATGCTGTGGGGGTTTTCTTTTCCCCAAAACCGAAAACTTTCATGCCAGCTTCCCGCAAGCGCGTGGCCAACCGCGTAAAATCGCTGTCACTTGAAATAATGCAAAAGCCGTCCACTCTTCCCGAATACAAGATATCCATCGCATCAATGATCATCGCAGAATCTGTAGCATTCTTTCCAGTGGTATAACTATACTGATGGATGGGCGTGATTGCATATTCCAGTAAAACGGCTTTCCATCCCGAAACAGTTGGTTTTGTCCAATCAGCATATATCCGTTTAAATGTTGGGTTGCCATACTTTGCGATCTCTTCAAGCATCCCTTTGATGTTGGCGTATGGCACATTATCGGCATCAATTAAAACCGCTAAACGCAGGTCTTTCGTAAATTCTATATCTTGATTATCAGATGCTACTCTGGTTTTAATTAATGATGCCATGGGTGACGACGCATTATTGATGGTAAGTTATGCTAACAACTGTCAACAGAAAGTGTTGAAAGCAACAGATTCGGCTAACTAGTGTCTGTCTTTAAAGTTGATACTATATTCCACCGCAAAGACGCCAAGGCGCAAAGTGTTAATAAATTCTAAGCAACTCTCTTTGCGTCTTAGCGTCTTTGCGGTTAATTTTTTTTGACTTTTTAGACGGACGCTAACTAATAATCTAATGTAGGGAAATTTAAGACGAGAAAAAGCTTGGCTGAAATTTCGGTTAACTGGCTTAATCTCCGTAAGTCATTTGAAAAAGCGGCCTTAATTCCATTGAATCTTTCTGGGTGATTTCGGTGAGATAATTTCTATTCCTTTCCAGAAAGCTATTGTATTTGAAAGTAATGGCATCGTACTCTTCCCGGTAAAGGTTTACGCGTTGGTCAGCGACCCGAATTTCTTCCACGAGTTTTTGAAGCGTCGTGTTGTAGGCAAATTCAGTTTTTGATTCGGCTTGTGTGATTAATTCAGTTACCAATAAATTAGAAGCAAAATCGTATTCTTCAATCAGATCTTCATTGGCCATCGATTTCTGATTATACCTGAGCTCCATCAAATGATCAAGCTGCTCTTCGTATGAATCAAGCTGATCATCTTGATTGGAAGACGTAATCATTAGTTCATGCAAAAGATTGTGCATAGCCTTAATCTTTTGATTATCGTCGTTGATCATGACATTCCAGGATTGGAGCACACTGTCCTGAAGGGAAAGGTATAAATCCGTTAACGAGTCCGCCTTTGTAAAAGTAGGGTGGGTGGTTTCGGCTTTTTTTCCACAATTAACCAACACTATTCCCGCACAGAAAAAAAGAATTCCTGAAACACGCATTCTCATGGTTTATTTTTATTGCTCATGAATACGGCCAGGGTATTAAAATGTTATCCCGTTTTTTATCAATTTGTAATGTATGTATGATTTGTGACTGAAAATGTAAAATAACGTCGCAAACAGGGGCGCTCTCCTAGTGATAGACGATATCGAAGGAACCTGGAATAATCTGATTCAAATGATGTTTCATGTGCTTTACATAGTCCTCCGCTAGCCATTGAAGCGTACGAAGCTGCTCGATATCCCTCCCGGTATTACATTCCTTTTTGTAATTAGATGGGGGCATAGTTTCCAAAATATCACAAATGCGCTCATTTAGTAACTTCCAAAGCTGAATAATGCTCTCCTTTTTCGCTTTTTTGTAATTGTTCGAGGATACCCAGAAATCCTGATCATAAATAATCCGGGGCGGTGTGGATTCGTATTGACCGCAGACAAATCTGCGCAAATTATTTTGAGCCGAGTCAATTAAGTGACCAAGCACTTCCACCTTACTCCATTTGGTCGGAATAGGCTTAGCGTAAAAATCTGGAGCTGAAATGGCGGTAATTTTCTCGTCATAGGTTTGAATCAGGTCGCGGAGTTCTTGAATTATTATTTGCATGGTGATTATAATAAGTAAGAGGAAAAACTATCCGTTTAAAAAATTCGTTCTTTGAGTTATGAGTTTGAAGTATTTGGACTTTTTGTGGGCGTTGGATTTTCTCTACCGGTATTACCCTAAATATCATTCAAACGAGCTTTTGATTTTAGCGGATGATATATTCAAGTGGATTAACGGTGAACTACCGGAAGACAGTAGCGCGCTTGTCTATTTAAAAAGCTGCTTCAATTCTCCCTACGAGGCATGGTCAGCAGTTTGGAAAGAGATACGCTTGCTGGCAGGACCGTTTATGCGGCCGAATTGAATCTGTGATCACTGAGTTTTCTTCAATCCGTTCACCAGCATATCCGCTAGTTGATAGCCCAATGCTGAAGGATCGATCGCTGAATCTGGATCGTACCACATGGGCATCCAATTCAACGATGAAAACAGGGTCATGACGGCGAGTTTTTTGTCAATGGAGCTTTTGAATTCTCCCATGCGCACGCCTTCTTCGAAAATAGTTTTGAAGCGATTGATGTAGTTGATTCGCAGCAAAAGAAAATCACGCAGATAGGGTTCGCTCAGATGTCGGTGCTCGTTCATAAAAACGGCCGAGGCGGTAAGGTCTTTAGCCATTACCTGGATGTGACCAATGATTCCCATTTTGAGTTTTTCACTGGCAGGGACATTCTGTTTTTCTACCTCATCCAGCGACTTGCGGAATTCAGCCGCCATATCAAAGCAAAGACTTCGCAGAATTTCTTCCTTGGATTTAATGTGTGAATAGAGGCTAGCAGCTTCTATACCTAACAATTGGGCAAGATCCCGCATGGATGCAGCTGCATAACCCTTCTCTTTGAAAAGCTCAGCGGCTTTCCGAATGACTTGTTCCTTTCGGGATAAATTTCCTAATGCTTCTGACATACTTCCTTAAATATATAAAGTTAGAAAATAATCCATTAAAGAGAGCTAAAATAAAAACATAGGGAATATCCATCAAGTCGACAAAATAACTGAGCGCAAAATATTTTGGACAAACAGATGTTAGGGCTAACAACTTGTGGAGTACACTAAGTGACGCACAACAGTTGAATAAAGTTGATTAAAGGATCTAAATCGTTGTGGCAGAGGAATAAAGGACCTCCGGATTTTTCGGAGGTCTGGGACGACCTTTTTCAAAATTCATAAATGCTGCGACGATGGTGAAAAGTTTAGCATACTGTATTCTGGCGCCTGTGAGTTCTCCGTTTTTAAAAATTTGAATAAACAATGAAATTTTGCAACACTGATTGCATTGGTAGCTCAAGGGTACGGAATTCCTGATTACTTACTAACAATTTAAAAATTCTTGCTGTCAATTACGGTTCTTTGTGTTGCTCATGGGAGCAAAAGCTTTAAATGCAGGTCACGACGATCACAAAGGAGGCACCACGAGCACGATGTGAAGGGCTGAAAATACTCGTGTGCTTTGTGGTTCGTGGTGGACATTGTGACCTGCACTAATCTCATGATGTCAGAATATTACGCCGAAACTAAATGCGTTGAGTTTCGGTCCCTTTCCTTCTGCGAAAAGTTCGTTCAAATCGTAGTTAAAGAATAAGTCGGTAGAACGGTAGCCAATTTGAAGGCGCAATCCATATCTGAAATTATTCAAGTAAAAACTATCGGTTTCTTTGTCTTTTTGACGGTCGCCGTCATCATAAACAATTTTTGAGTGACTTGAGATCCTGTATCCGATATAGGGTCCAAGGCCAAATCGAAACGCGTTGTTCCAACCATCCCATACTCTGGTCTTGCGACTGTGCCCACCAAAGTCAACAATAGGTACTAAGGATGCCTGAACGAAGGATGCGGAAAGCTTACTCTTTTCAAACTCTACGTCGCGGGTGTCTTCCACAAATTGAGTCCCATCATTATCCTTTACGATAAGGATATTATCTTTTTGGAACTTAAAGGTATACCAACTCATTCCAATTCCCCATTCCAAAAAAAACTTTGAGCCTAATCGTGTTCGTTGAATAGATGCGAGTGACACGTACCACGATCCCCATGGGCGAACGGAATAAAGCGCGTTATTCGCGTCGGGAAATTTTCCATCTTCTAAATAGTTATTCGTTCCGAGATCAAAGTTAAAAGACTGCGATGTGCGGCCCCATCGACTGCCACGGTAGTTATTGTTCCACTCGTTATTGTTACTATTACTATCAGTATTTCTATCGCGCCAATCATCCTCATCGTCGTCATCATCGTATTGCTTTCTTGAGCAATGGCAACATCTGATTCAGTTGAATCGCGACCAGCGAGCGACGAAGTATCACTTTTTTCCAGTTTTGTCAACACATCTTGAAAAAGTTGCTGAAAGTCGTAGTGTTTTAAAATTTCGAGATCACTTCGGTCTTTTATTGTAAAAATTACCCGGCTTGTTTTTGCTAATTCTACTATAACCGTATCGCCCGTCTGTTGAGCATTGGTCATCGTAGCACAGGTCGCTATTAATAGTGTAAATAATAATTTCTTCATTTTCATTTTACTTGTTTTGTCCACGTTTATCATTTTTGAATTCCAGCGCCAGGATTTCATTTTTCTTTACCCTCAGATCGCCAAACGGATCTTGATTGCTAGTCAGTTCGTTGGCTTTCTTCAGGAGCTTTTTAAACGTAGATGATTTCCTCTCCTTCGAGGTTGCTTCTGCTATCGCATTTTTATCCAAATATTTGTCAGTCTCTTCGGCCGTAATCGTCATGGTAATGGAAGAAGATTTTTTTATTGCCTGAACAGGCGGCACAACCTGACTGCTAACAGTTTCAGGCGTGGACGTTTCCACAGGTTGAAAATTTTCTTCAGTGGAAGAAGGAACATTGGCAGCGACTTCTGAGCTGTTTTTTTTATGAGCCCTGGCGGCTTAGATGCATTTTTTATGCAATGATTTTTTGTCTTTGGCCGGCGTCGCGGGAGGAGCTTGTTCAGTTTGTACTTCTTCTGGATTCAGAGATTTTACAGAAGAATCAATTTCAGGAACAATAGATTTTGCCCTTGGCAATTCAATTTCAGGTTTTGTTTGAGATATCGGCTGTGTATTTGAACTTGATGTTTGAAGCCAAAGAACATACGCTACTGCGGAAAGTAGAAGGAGTGAGGCAGCCACTTTCCACCATGCGAATTTAGTGTCAGTTTTTTTTAACGATAACTCTATTTTATCCCATGCGCCCACTGGAGCGGGTTTATGATAATCAGCGAGTTTTTCTCGAAAAAAATTATCGGGTTGTTGATTCGTCATTGCTAATATTTTTTTGTGGCATCCATTCCTGTTCCTTCAATTGTTTTTGGAGATACATGCGCGCGCGGCTGAGCTGCGACTTAGAAGTATTCTCACTGATGCCTAGGGATTCCGCTATTTCTTTATGAGAATAGCCATCGATGGCATACATATTAAATACGACGCGATATCCTGACGGAAGTTCTTTTACAAGCTGTAAGAGGTCTTCCGCTTCGAGATGATCATTCAGATTGTTATAATTGGGATGGTAGTCTACTTGGTCCAGTTCAGTTTCCAGGTACATTGAGCGATTTCTCCGCAGGCATGTCAAAGACTCGTTAACCACGATCCTTCTGATCCACCCTTCAAAGCTGCCTTCGTGTTTAAATTGACCGATTTTTTCAAAAACTTTTGTAAACGAAGTCACGAGAACATCCTCAGCCTCCATCGAATCTTTTAAATAGCGGTAGCAAATCGCGTACATTTTAGACGAATAGGTATCATACAGGAGCTTCTGGGCATGCGGTTCGTGCCGCAGGCATCCTTTGATCAATTCGTCTTCTTTTGCCCGGTAAACTTTGAATTGCATTTAAAACGATTCAATACTCAGATGCTAAGTTAACGCACGGGGTTGCTTGGGTGGGCGTAAAAAATTGTAAAATAATGTATCCATTGGCTCGATGCCCCACAGTTCGAAACAGAAACCGCGATATCGTCGCCGTTTCCGCTCCGAAAACGGTGGACAGGGCGGCTGGCTACTCTATCACCAAAGGAGCTTGCTTGCAATAAAGGCAATGATAATAAGTAAGAAAATAATCATATAGAACGGTATTTAGTCTCTTTTGATAATTTGTGGATCTCCACGATAATCGATATCACTTGCTAAACCCTCCTCCATTTCAAGGCTGTTACTCACGTTGACCTTCGCGGAAGAAGCCCCATTTACCTCGACTGTCGCGTCGGACGCCTCAAGGTTATAAGCCCGAAGTTTGGAGGCAAACTGAAGATCGGCATCCAGGTTGTTTACCTGTCCGGAGAGTTCGGCCTCGGACTTGCCCGTAAGGTTAATGGTTAAATTTTGAGCTCTGAGGACCCCCTGAAGAGTCACTGGCCCACGTAACTCGATTTCCATGTTATCGGGCGTGAATTCATCAAATTTTATTGTTCCATAACCTTCAGCTTCGATCTTTTTAAGCGTTGGCATGGTAATGTTGAGTCTGATCTCATTCACATCGCGAAAATCTTCATCCCAATCAAACTTGCGGTTTCCCCCTTCATACTCAACGACCAATACCTGTCCCGATCGATAGATGTTATATTTCCTTTTTTCATCCCCGGAACCCTGAAGTTCTACTGCGTATTCATCTCCTGACATGATATGAACATCGAACAACCCACGGATGTCAAGTTCGTCGAAATCACTTAGTCCGAATTGATCGTCCACACCATTTTCATCTTGCTCCGGTTCATCCGGAGGACAGGTCTTGCAAGTAATTCCTTTGTCAGTCATGATCCAGGTATTTCCCTCCAGATCGTCGTAGTCAATGTATTGCGTTATAAATCTGCTGGAAGCTTCGTCTAATACGAAGGGATAGTTATAAGGAATATAGAGTGTCATGTTCAGGCGCTGAGCCCGGAATATTGCATCCTCCTTAAACTGTATGTTGGAGTCAAACGCGAGGACCGAATCTTTTACTTCAACATTGTATACAACCATTTTTGCATTTTCGATCGCTTGTAGCTTCGAAGGACCATGTGACTCAAAAGTTTGAACAAGTTTGAAGCCTGTGCCATTGTACCCTTTCAATGTCAAAGAAACGGCATCATAGTCATCCATACCTACTTCGTTGATGTGAAAGACAGCAGTCTTACCGTTGAGGTTGTAAGTCTCTTCAACTTTGTAGACGCCAACCTCTTTAAAGGAATAGACAATTTTAGGAACGCTGACGCTTAATATGGCTACGCTGACAAAAAACAGAACGAACATGGACCAACCCACAGTTGTATTAATTACATATCGCCTTGCGATTATGGATGCACCTAGTATCATAATAAAGATTGTAGGTATTACTGCAGCGATGAAGGCTGCAAGAATTAGCCACCCGGAGATAGCTGTTGGCGAAGGTTTGCAGTGGCATACTAATCTCGTCATAATGGATCCATGGCCATGAAAAGGCATGTGCCGAGAATAGGCCAACAAGAGCGCCAGAGGTCACGACAGCCGTAAACATTAAGGCTAAACCAAACAGAATAACCAGGATACCAATAGCAACGCGGAGGATCTCAAGGATAGGCACGAGCACTTTAGCCAATACCGTAATCAGGATTCCAATTACACGGAAAGGGAAGTAACAGTATTTTTGTGGCAGTACTCTCTTCTTTGTTGGGATCTACATTAAGGTTTTTTTTTATGTTGGATTCTATATTGGAAAGCGTGACGGGTTCGCCCTGCATTTCCATCCGGTCGGTAAGGCTTTTCGCTTCAGGTAAGGCAATCCACAATACGATGTAAATTATGAAGCCGACACCGAAAAAGATTGTAAAGATTACGAAGAGCAATCTGACGACAACAAGATCGATTCCAAAATAGGCTGCTATTCCACCTGATACGCCTCCGATTACTTTGTGCTCGGGGTCCCGAAACATTTTTTTCCCGGTATCAGGTTCGTCCAGGTCGGTGGAGCCTGGCACGACGATCCACATAACAATGTATACGAGTATAGTGATACCGTAGGCAAAGGCTGTTAATGCGAAGAGCAACCGTATCCATATGGGATCAACCTTAAAATAGATTGCCATGCCGGAACAGACACCCCCGAGAATCTTTCGTTTCTCATCACGCATCAATTGCTTTGGAACGCTATATGATTTTTGCTCTTTGCCAGTAGAGGAATCGGTGTAAGGTGATCCCGTTTGTGACGAAGAACTTTCTGCACCGGACGACGGCGGGGTTTGGCTAAACTCCTGATCCTCTGCCGCCTTAAAATCGCTTACACTACCCATCGTGGCAATAAGCGCGGTTACATCTTCAGCCGTTATGACTTGTTTGCCTTCATTCAATTTAGATAGAAAGATCTCGGCGACACGACTTTCAATGTCAGCAAGGATTTCGCTGCTATCTTCAAAAGAGGCAAAATATTTATTAATGGAATCCAGGTACTTTCTGAGATTTTCATACCCGTCCTCTTCGATGTGAAAGATTATCCCGCTTATGTTAATGCTTATATTTTTTTTCATAACAGTGTAAGTCCTATTTTTTAAACATTGGATTTGGAGGTGATTGTTTGCGTGGAATGAACTAGTTCATCCCATGTCGCAGTAAGGCTACCCAAAAATTTACTTCCCTTATCGGTCAGCTTGTAGTATTTTCTTGGAGGGCCTGATTTAGACTCTACCCATTTGTATTCTAACAGACCTGCATTTTTCAGTCGGGTCAGCAAGGGGTAAAGTGTACCTTCTACCACAATAATTCTCGCGGCTGTGAGTTCATCTAACATATCTGAAGCATAGACTTCGCCACGCGAAATAATGTGCAGAATACAATATTCCAATATTCCTTTTCTCATTTGCACTTGTGTATTTTCAAGATTCATACATCTCGTTTAATCATTATCCTAGCAACTTTATACGCAAACGTACTATGTATGACCAAGTACTGGGTAAAAAAAATTAAAAAGGCCGTTTTTGGCCTAAAATAAGCGTTTTTTTATTTTTTTACTCCCTTAAAAGTTTTTTGACGGCGCACAAAAATGTACGTTTCTGTTCACCGTGTTGTACGTTTTTGTTCACCAGCAAGACAGTTTTTGGTTCGCTCCAACCAAGGTATTTCGACACTCGAACCGCAGTCAACTAGATTAGGCGGTCAATTCGTACCTCGTACCTCGTAAATCGTACCTCGTAAATCGTTTGAACATCCTCATGATGCAGCCCTTGTAAGGTTTAGTCACATTTCAGGAATAATCGATTTCGCCGGTTTGATTACTTTTGACCACTGTTATGGATATACCCGATTCAGCTGTAGTTCGACATTGATGAGATCATTTTTTCTATTATTTTTTTTCCCTGCTTGTTAGTCTCAAATCCTTTGCGCAAGTAGGTAATGAATGGATTGATTTCAATCAAACGTATTATAAAATTCCCGTAGCAAAAGAAAGCATTTACAAAATTAGCTACGGTGATTTACAGGCTGCCGGGTTCCCTGTGGACGGGATTGATCCAAAAAGAATTCAGCTCTTTCATCGTGGGATAGAACAAGGCATTTTAGTAGAAGGGGAAAATGACCTGCAGTTTGATCCTTCTGATTTTATTGAATTTTATGGACAAAAGAACGATGGTACCCTGGACGCTGCGTTGTATAAACCATCTACTTCCCAACCACACAAGTATTACAACCTCTACAGTGATACCACCAGCTACTTCTTAACCGTTGGGGCATCTCCTGGCAAACGCATTTCTACATTTTATGAAGCCAATACCGGCAGCATTACGCCGGAGCCCTATCACCTGGCGGAGAAAATGTTGCTCTTCACCAACGAGTTCGCAGGAGGGACCGATATTTTGAATGAAGTTTTTAATACGTATTATGATCTTGGCGAAGGATGGGCGAGTGGAAAAATTTTTCAGACTCAATCCGTCGATTATACCATTACAGGCGTAACTAATCGCGCCACGGCATGGGGATTACCCGAGCTTGAGATGATGGTGGTTGGACGCGGCGGCATGGCGCATCAGGTTGAAATTTATGTGGGAACTTCTTACCGGCTGTTGACATCCCTCAATTTTACAGGTTATGAACCTAAAAAAGATTGTGATGCCGATTCAATGGTCGGACTTCTCAGTTGATGACAAACTCACTGTTCGTGTCAAGGTCAATGGGGTAGGAGGGCAGCCCGACCGAATTAGCGTGTCATACATCAAGCTACAGTATCCTGAGTTGATGGACGCAGGAGGATCGAGTGACAAGACCTTTGCATTGGCGGCAAATCCAAACGATAAATCCTTTATACAAATTGAAAATACGTTGGCGGAGTACTCGCCTTTTTGATATCACCGACGCCAATACAGTTAGTCAGATAGGCACGACGTTAACCACCACCTTGGATGCGATTGTTCCCGCAACAGCTTCACCACGGAAAATTTTTGCTTCAACGGGCACAATAACACCGGCTATCAAGGCTGTCAATTTCAGAAAAATAATTCCTAGTCAGCATGACTATATAATAATAGGCCATCCGTTGCTGCGGAAGCCTGCCCTTGGATACAGTGATCCCATAAGAGCTTATGCTGAATATCGGGCTTCTCCTCAAGGCGGTGGATACGATACCCTGGTCGTTAATATTCAGCAACTTTATGATCAGTTCAGCTATGGAGAAACTACCTCGTTGGCGATCTATAAGTTTCTGGAATTCTTAACCAATACCAGCACCCCGAAGTATTTGCTACTGATAGGAAAAGGTCTCGACGTTTGGTACAAATACCATCGGAATCCCGCAGGATTTCCAGTATTTAAAGACTTAATACCACCGCCAGGTTATCCGGCCTCTGACATGGCTTATAGCGCTGGTCTTTCAGGAACGCAATACGAACCTGCAATACCAACGGGAAGAATACCGGCAATGAAGGCGGAGGAGGTTGCTGCTTATCTCGATAAGGTAAAAGAAACAGATGCTCTGCCGTTCGATGACTTGTGGCGTAAAAATGTTTTGCATCTTAGCGGAGGACGGGAAGATGGCGAGCCTGAGCTGTTGCAAGCTTACCTGCAGGATCTCCAGCGCGTAGCGGAAGATTTCCACTATGGGGGAAAGGTATCAGCCCTCGCGAAATATTCGAAAGACATACAATTGATAAATGTTTCTAAACAAGTAAACAGTGGCGTCAATCTCATTACTTTTTTTGGACACTCATCTGCCACTAATCTCGACTTTGACATTGGCTATGTAAGTAACCCGGTGATGGGTTACAACAACAAAGGGAAATATCCGACCCTTCTGATGAATGGCTGTAACGTTGGCTCCTACTTCCTGAGCCTATTCTACATTTGGTGAAGACTGGGTATTAGCACGTGACAAAGGTGCCGCAGCTTTTATAGCGCACAGCTCATACGGATTTACACACTTGCTGAAACGGTATTCAGATTATTTCTACGAAGTTGGCTATCAGGATTCTACTTTTATCTACAAGGGAATTGGAGATATCCAAAAGGAAGTTGCGCGAAGGTACATGTCCACGGCATTTCCTGACATGGAGAATACCACACAAGTGCAACAAATGGTGCTTATCGGTGATCCAGCCGTTAAATTATTTGGCGCACCTAAAGCCGATCTGGAAATTAACAATGACAATGTTTCAATTGAATCGCTCGACGGTCAACCTATTCTGGCGCTTACGGACTCTTTTGCTTTGAAGTTAGTGATCAGAAATTTCGGGCAGGCTAAACCAGATACTATTCGCGTTGAAGTAGTGCGAACATTAAATGACAATTCCACGATCGTATACGACTCACTGTATCCTGCTCCGAAATATAGTGATACGTTGAGATTTATTATCAGGAAGGGGCGTGAAGAAAGTTTTGGAACAAATTCATTCAAACTAACCATAGATCCGGATAATGTTTTGCCCGAGTTGACAAAAGAAAACAACACGGCGACGAAAGAGTTTGTCATTCCATTGAATGGTACAAAGCATTTATATCCGATCAATTATGGGATTGTGAATACACCCGAAGTGGCGTTATCATTTCAAACAACTGACCTGGTGTCCGATGAAAGGGATTTCTTACTTGAACTGGATACCGTAGCGACGTTTGATAGTCCTTTTAAAAAACAGGCTGTCGTTAAAGGAAAGGTGTTGGCAAGGCAATCACTTAGCGCTTCTTACCGCAGATACGCTCGCCTATTATTGGAGAACCAAACTTGCGAATCCATCCTCCAAAGAAAGTACGGAATGGACGCAAAGCTCCTTCACCTACATCAACAATGGTCCGGAAGGCTGGGCGCAAGTTCATTTTCCGCAATATCTGAAGAACGAAACGGTGGGTCTCATCCAAGATGAGAGCTCGCGACGCTTTAGTTTCAAAGAAACGGTTACTGCAGTAGACATTAAAACCTTTGGAGGAAATCATCCATCGATTAACACCGACGTAAGTATCAAAATCAACAACGAAGAGTTTAACCTAACGCAACAAGGATTTATTTGCCGTGATAATTCGATCAACCTTATTGCATTTGATAAAAATTCAGCGACTCCCTACATCGGCGTACATTTTAAATGGTATAACCGCGCCAACCGGGCCTGCGGCCGCGAGCCTTGGGTGATTAATAATTATGTTCCAGGGGATATGGTTACTGGAAATGAATTTGATATCATTCAATTCGTAAACAATGTTCAGGAGGGTGACTCTGTAGTATTGTTCAACATAGGTGATCCGCAGTACAGTACCTGGCCGATGGCCGCTAAAGTCAAATTGGGAGAACTTGGGATCTCCGTTGCCCAGATCGATGGCCTGTCGGCAGGCGAACCCATTGTCATTTTTGCTAAGAAGGGATTGGCTCCTGGCGCGGCAACAATTATTAAAGCGGCGGCTTCTCCAGTTGATACACAGGAGTTAGTTGTAAACAAAACTATCACGGGACGATATTCCGCTGGCACCATGACGACAGCATTAATTGGGCCCGCCATAAACTGGCAGTCACTAACGGCACATTATACTGAACTCGAACCTACGGATGTCGTTAGTTTTGACATAATCGGAGTGCGGCTAAATGGTGCAGAAGAATTATTGTTCGCCGATGCAACAAAGGAGCAAGACTTAAGCAGTCTGAATGCCTCTGAATTTCCTTATATCAAAGTAGTTTTTAAAGCGTCAGATAATATTAATCTTACTGCTGCTCAACTCAGCAACTGGATTGTGGTCTACACTCCCGTGCCTGATGGATTATTAATCTTTAAGGGTCAGATAGCGCAACAGGTGTTTAATGAAGGAGAAAAATGGAACGGACCATATGGTTTTATTAACATTACCAATCAAACATTTACAGATTCCCTGACGGTTCATACCGAGGTGTACAACCAGGAATCACGCACTTCGCAACTCAATCAACTAAAAATCAAGGCCCCTCTTCCGGGTGATACGACATCATTTTACCTGGATGTAAACACTATCAACAAAGCAGGACTGAACGATGTGAATGTTTACGTTAATCCGAAAATAACGCCTGAGCAATATTACGATAACAATGTACTTCAACTCAGAGACTATCTGCTCGTGGAGGAGGAAACCATTCGACCAGTGCTGGACGTTTCCATTGACGGACGCTACATTGAAAATCGTGATTTCGTCAAGTCCAATCCCTTTATCCTTATTAAGGTCTGGGACGAGAATAAGTACATTCTCAAAACAGACACGGCTTGGAATGAAGGTATACCTTTCATATCCCTGCGATTCTGAACCTTGTGAACCGACTCCGATTTCACTGGATGGTGAAAAAATAAAATGGTATCCGGCAACGGCAACTTCTCCATTTAGAATTGAATTCCGTCCCGCTACCTTGTCCGATGGCGTATATACATTGCGTGTGGAGGCCACCGATAGTCGGGCTAACAGCAGTGGAAGTGAGCCATACGAAGTACAGTTCACGGTGAATAATGAGACGTCAGTAACGATAAAAGATCCATATCCGAATCCATTTACCAATGATGTTTATTTCAAGATTGTGATTACTGGAAACGAATTACCAGATGCATTTGACATGAAACTAACAGACGTTAATGGCAAGATATTGGGCCATTATGGAAATTACAGTGATCCTGCTTTCCACATTGGGACAAATGAACTCAGTTGGAATGGAACGGATCATGGCGGCAATGCGCTTCCCAGCGGCGTCTATATCTATAAGATGATGATCTATATTCAGGATCGGTACGTTGAAAAAATCGGAAAGCTAGTCCTGGTGAGGACACACTAAAAGAACCGAAGAAAGCTTAGTTGCTGGAGTACAAAGTCATTTTATTAAGATCAACTTTTGTCACATACATGACGCGAAGAGGATCGATGGGTGTCCAGTGTTTTACATAGTGAATTTCTACCGATTTGCCCGAAAGTTCTTGCTGTAACTCCGGAAAAGAAAGCCCTTTTCCAAGCTCCTTCTTCGATAAAGTAAAACCTGTCATCGTTTTTGAGCTTGAAGACAACATTTTTGTTTCCGGTTTCGACCACTTGTTCAATGGTCCCCGTGAAAACACCCGTATTTTCTGATGACGAGCTCGGTAGTGGCCTGAAGACTAAACCTAACGTGATCATTAAAAAAAAGAAAATACTGGCGACAACTATTTTTTTTGTTTGCATAATGGTTTAACGATGGCGCAAAGATATAGAACTAACTGAAATGCATAACGTTCATTTTTACAATTCATTACAAACTTTCGTTAGCAAAATTTTTTTATTCTTTTAGACCAAAACCTTGCCTTTTACAAAACTTTATCGTTTAATTTTGCATTTAGTATCAAAACCAAAAAAACAACTGAATGATTTTCCTCTAACGTTCAACCTAAACGACAGAAAGAAATTGAAAACATTGTTCACCATAATATCAGCGGCTATTGCTGCTTACCACTCGAAAAGAACTGTTCAGTTCTATCCTATTGCCTGTACGGTGACCAGGCGACCCCGCCCCACGCGCTTTGTGCGTATCTGATACCTCCATCTCACGCAAATTGAAGACGGAATGTCAAGGACATTTCGCTTTTGTGCATTTGGCACGGTTGTTATAATCACTCACTGCAACTTTAAAAAAAATTGGAAAATCATAAACTCATTGTCAGGATAGCAACTCCTGACGATACACATTACGCAGAGAACATCACAAGAGAGATGGAAGAATCTGCAAAAGCGCGGGGCACCGGAATAGCCAAGCGTTCACCGGCCTACCTTGAAGCAAAAATGAAGGAAGGCAAGGCCGTTATTGCCACGACGCAAGACGGCACCTGGGTCGGATTTTGTTATATCGAAGCATGGGAACATGGTAAATATGTTGCCAATTCCGGACTTATTGTAGCGCCTGCTTTCCGTAAAACGGGCGTAGCAACTGAAATCAAAAAGAAAATCTTTGCGCTTTCCAGGGAGAAATATCCCGATGCTAAAATATTCGGCCTTACCACAGGGTTGGCCGTTATGAAGATAAATTCCGATCTAGGCTATGAACCGGTAACCTATTCAGAACTTACTAACGATGAGGAGTTTTGGAAAGGATGCCAAAGTTGTGTGAACTATGAAATCCTGATGAGCAAGGAACGCAAAAACTGTATGTGCACTGCCATGCTGTTTGATCCAGCTGAAGCTGAAGCTAAAATAAAGGCAGCAGAATTAGCCAGGGCTGAAGCCAAGGCACGGGAACCCCAACCGGTTTTGGTTGACCACGACCATGAGCATCTGCGTCACCGCGAGTTTAAAGGCAACCAAAAATTGTTCGAACGATGGCTTCGTTTCAAACAATTTGTGCTGCTCAAATCCTTCCGTAAAAAAGAAGATGTCTCGGGAGATCCTTCCCTTAAAAGAAGATCCTTACTGGGCATATTTTTTTGGTAATCCAGCATTCATGTTTGAAATTACGCTCGACATTCGGAAGGGATGGTGACACCTATTTCATGTGTTAATAATTTTTTCTGATGGACACATGGAATATCCATCTTCTGACAAGCTTTTCAGCGGACTTAGTGCATGGATATTTCATATACTTTGGTGATAAATTCAAAATACTAAAATGAAAAAGAAAGTAGTTGTAGCATTTAGCGGTGGCTTGGATACCTCTTATTGCGTTAAATATTTAAGTGACGACCGGGGATTTGAAGTCCATACGATAACCGTTAATACCGGTGGCTTCGATGCTGAAGAAGTAAAAGCCATCGAGCAGCGTGCTAAAAACCTTGGCGTGGCTTCCCACAAAACTGTTGATGAGACCAAAAATTATTACGATAAAGTTATCCGCTACCTCGTTTATGGGAATGTTCTGAAAAATAATACCTATCCCTTGAGTGTGAGCGCAGAGCGGATGTCTCAAGCGTTGGCAACTGCCACGTACGCAAAAGAGTTAAAAGCTGATGCAGTCGCACACGGTAGCACTGGAGCAGGAAACGACCAGGTGCGGTTTGATATGATTTTTCACGTACTTATTCCAGGTGTTGAGATCATTACGCCGATAAGAGATCTTAAGCTTTCGAGAGAAGAAGAGATTAACTACCTCAAGTCGAAAGGTATTCAAATGAACTTTGAGAAAGCGATGTACTCCATCAATAAAGGAATCTGGGGAACATCCGTTGGAGGAAAAGAAACACTCAAATCCATGGGCATGCTTCCGGAATCTGCCTGGCCAACGCAAGTAAGCAAATCAAATGCTGAGGAAGTGTCGCTTTACTTTGAAAGAGGTGAATTGAAAAAAGTAAACCAGGAGAGTTTCGCTCATCCGACGGATGCAATTCATGCTTTGCAGAAAATTGCTGGCGCTTATGGGATCGGCCGTGATGTTCACGTCGGTGATACGATCATTGGAATAAAAGGCCGCGTGGGTTTTGAAGCAGCCGCTCCTATGGTTGTCATCAAGGCTCATCACGCACTGGAGAAGCATGTTCTCACGAAATGGCAGTTGAGCTGGAAGGATCAGCTAGCACAGTTCTATGGAAATTGGCTGCATGAAGGCCAGTATCTGGATCCTGTGATGCGCGATATTGAAGCGTACCTGACGAGTACACAACAGCAGGTAACGGGCGAAGTGAAAATTCAATTGTTTCCTTATCGTTTTCAGATTCTGGGAATTGAGTCAGCGAATGATCTTATGTCGTCGAAATTTGGAAAATATGGTGAAATGAATTTGGGTTGGACCGGTGATGATGTAAGAGGTTTTTCAAAAATCTTTGGAAATCAAACCATGATCTATCACCAGGTCAAGGCAGAAAATTCCAAGCCTTAAAAAGATACAATGAAAAAAATAAAGGTAGGTGTAGTTGGGGGTGCAGGATATACTGGCGGAGAAACGATACGGTTATTGTTGAACCATCCGCATGCAGCGTTAACTTTTGTGCATAGCAGAAGCAATGCCGGCAATCCATTACACTCTGCGCATCCCGACTTGTTGGGAGAC
>CAWJXE010000004.1:0-32023 GCA_963846745.1 uncultured Bacteroidota bacterium
TTCTGCCGGTCTGATAAACGATACTCTATGACCACCCGCTTCAAGTCCTGTTGCCACGATCGCATCCACACCTGCTTTTTCCAACGCAATTGCTTCGTCTACGGTTGTCGCTGCTCCGATGGTTTTAATACCAAGCGTTTTGCATTTTTCCAAAATGTCGGAAGGTGGTATACCATAAACAAAACTAAAGACTGCCGGCTTTGCAGCAAAAACAGCTTCAATCTGTTCCTCAAATTTTGCTCCCAGCTCTTTTGGTCGTTCAGGTATGGGCAATCCAAGTTCATTAAAATAGGGTTTGAATAACTCGCACAACTTTTTGTAGTCTTCATCGTCAAATTCTGCCAAACGAGCATCTCTGTCATTTACCCATAAGTTTATGTTGAAAGGTTTATCAGTATATTTTCTGATTTCCCTACACGTTTCAATAATTTCATTTGAAGAAAATGGTTGTCCGCCAAACGAGCCTAACCCGCCCGCATTTGAAACGGTACTGGTAAGATTTACAGAAGACAGACCTCCGCCAAATGGACCTTGGACGATTGGGTATTCTATCCCCAAAAGTTTAGTAAATTTTGTTTTGTTCCACATTTCGTTTTGCTGTTTGCTGTTTAATTTGATGGGTAAAGACAAAAGAGAAGTGCTAGTAACTCCGGCCAGTACAATTGCCTTCACCGCACTTCGCCTTTCCATACCTAAGCCTGACCTACAAGTTTGAATTGCAAAATGAAATCATCGTAAATGAGTTTATCACCAAGGTTTGCAATGAATTTGCCAGAACCATAACGAATATTGTACAACGTTCTGTCAATTACAATTTCGCCAAGCGAATGCAAGTAGTTCGTAAAAACCTCGATGGTAGCTATGAAACTGACTGGGTGTGAAATGTCCTTTATTGTAAGCGTTCCATCAACCTTGAATTTTCCGTTGTCGGTTTTAGATGAACCAATAATGTCGAGTGCAGCAGTTTTAAATTTATCAACTGAGAAGAAGTCGGCGCCTAAAAGATGATCCAAGAATTCTTTACTCGTTTTTCTGTCCTCGATGTCGGTAACAATAATCGAAGTCATGTCGATTTGGACTTCGCCCCCTTTTATTTGGTTGTCCGTTACCTCAATGTAACCTTCTGCGATATTGATGCTTCCGGTATGCAAGCCTAATACTTTTTTGCCTGTCCAATTTACGGTGCTGCCTGATTTTTGAATTTGAAATTTTGCCATACTATTTTTTGGTTAAATATTATGGAACAAAATTCTCCTCAATTGCAGACAATGAACAGGACATACCTCACAACTTTGATGTGAGGTACATCACACTATTTAGCGGATGAATTAAAACGACTCAACGTTTCACGGCTAACGCCGATGTATGAAGCGATTAATTGTTTAGGGACTTTTTGAAAAAGTTGGGGATATTGTTCTAATAATTTATCATAACGCTCTTTGGCATTGCTACTCAGCAAAGAAAGAATCCGCTGTTGCAACGCAACATTTCTCTTGTTAGTTTTCTTGCGAAAGAAATGCTCCATTTTGTGCATCTCGGCACATAGCTTTTCTCTGTTGGTATAGGATAGACAAAGCAACTCGCTTTGTTCGATGCAGTCAATATTTACCGTGGCCGTGGATTGATTGTAGTAGGCCTGATAATCTGTAATCCACCAATCTTGCAAGCCAAATTGCATGATATGTTCTTTTCCGTTTGCATCAGTACTGTATGATTTCAGGCAACCACTCAAAATAAAAAAGTCATTGTCTACAGTTTGTCCTTCTTGAACAACAAACTGGTTTTTCTTAAACTTCTTTCTTACAAAATGACCCTGAACATAGTCAAATTCTTCGTCTGTGAGCGGGACTATTTTCTCTATTTGTTGTCGTAAGATTTCGTTCATCAGTTCAATTCTGTTGTGTCGATTCGGCACGGTTGTCGCCGACGATCGTGTATACTACAATCCTGGTCCTTGGAACGACCAAACTGTTCGACTAACAAAACGTTATTTGAAAGCCAATGGTTACAATTACTTCCTAAAATTTCTCCATTGTCTTCGAAACTGCCAATTCATCAACCAACTTATTGATAACACCTTTGCATGGTTTGTTTCGATTTCTTCACATCGATATTCCAAATTACACCTGTAATTTTTGATGTCCTGGTATTAATTTGTGATCATGGGACGAAGAAATTTCAAAACCACTGTTTAATAGATTGCTGTTGAGGTTTGTTATTATACCCTGTTAGCCAAAAAATATGGCATCCACATCTGCTTTAGTACGTCCCGTGTGCTCCGCTTCTTGTATATACAACGGATAGACACTGGCAAAAGCTATTTTGTATAGAAACTCTTGAGTTCATGGCCACTCATATAATTGATGTTAAATATTGGTGGACCTTTAATCTCATCGGACCGTAGTTGCATTTCAGTCACACTATTTGGTGGAAGGTGAAACTGAAGGCCATCAACGCCAACCAATTGTTGAATCATCTCTATCTTCGGTTCTAGATCAAAAATATTGAGGATAAATTTTATCCTTCGTTCGCCTCTTGCTACATATATATGAATAATCTCTATTCGCGAATTTGCTGTTAGCCGGCACAATTGGTAGTCAAAATCTTTTAGATTATTTCTTCCATTCCAAGCTGTCGAAAATGGCGATTTACTAAATCCGATTTCCTCTAAACAGGGAATTGCTGTTTCGAGAACGATCTTGTTTCTAAGTTCTAGTAACTCCTTCGCTGTCTTTCTGTAAAAAGTCCACATTTACATTTATCAGTTATCGAACAGTTAATGTCAATCAGTTATTGGCCCCTAACGGTCTCCGCCCAGCGTTGCTGACGAAATTTTAAATGTACATAATTTAAGAACCAACAAAACTGGACGTACGCTACGCCTTTAACAACTCAGACCTCCCTCCAAACCGTCCTTTTATTCTTTTGTTGATTATCAATGTTTATCAGCTGTAACGTATAGTTGCCAAAGAATTCAGGTATGCATTTGTCAAGATGTCTCTTGCGCATTTCTTTTCTAATTTCTTTAAAAGTCCGGCCGTCTTTTATAAAAGGCATTAATTCCTTTATCAACTTCACATCGTCCTTGGCCTTTAGTTCTAAATCCATGTTATAGATTGATCTAATTGGTGGCAATTTAGAATTAGTCGAATTTAAGTCTGTCAGCCAATTCGGATTTTTCTTCACGGTCTCATAATTAAAATCTTCAGTTTTTCTTTATTTAAAGGTTTGATGAAAAAGTCACTGCATGAATCGTATCCAATCGATTTTTTGAAATTGGTATTCAGAAGTCGTTTTGAAATAATCAATTTGTCAGGATACGCGTCGCCAATTTTTTTATCCTCCTCAATCAACAATATCAACTTCGTCATAATAACGAGTAATAATCTTCTCGACTCTGTAGAATCCTTTTGTGTAAGACGTTACCCAGTCGCCGATTTTGATTTTTTTCATGGTTTATTTTTAGAAGGTTGCCTGTGACGTGATGTGCAAGACCTACCATTTAATATGGCCGTGCGACCGTAGCCTTTAATCCTACTGAAACAACGATAACTGCATATTCGGCCTCACGATTTTCGACCGGAACGGTCTCACCACATATCCACCTTTAATATCAATATCATACAGCGGCGTTTCTTCAAATCTTGAAGCAATAATAATTTCTGTCTTCCCCGCATAGGGACTGAAAAGATTTTGTACGATCTCCGGCCGATTATTATTTTGAGAAAGATGCGAAAGAAATAAATGACTCATAAACGGCGGCTTGTGCTCCAGGAATAATTTCAATGCCTCCTTGTTCGACAAATGGCCATGGCCACCACGAATCCTGTTTTTTAACGCATAAGTGTAGCTGCCTTTATCCAACATCTCTTCATCATAATTCGCTTCGAGAAATGCGGCATGACATTGTCTGAAATTGTAAATAACATTTTTGCAGGCCCGACCGATATCAGTGAATATCCCCACGTTTACCCGATTACAGGTGACGATGAAGCTGTGCGGGTCGGAGGCATCATGGAATTTGGGGAAAGCCGTGACTGAAAGATTTCCGATCATCACGGGCTGATAAGGAATAAAGTGTCTGACGAAAGGTTCTTTTAATTTTATGCGGCCGTGGTCCAGAGTACTTTTGGTGATGTAGATCGGTACCTTGTACTTTTTTACCAGTGATCGTATGCCTTTGATGTGATCGCCATGTTCGTGGGTAATAAAAACTGCTTTTATTTTTTGAGGACTTAATCCCAGCCGTTTGATTCTTCTATCGGTCTCCCTACTGGAAATACCTGCGTCGATTAAAACAGCCTCCCGGTGATTGCCGATGTAATAACAATTACCGTTGCTTCCTGAATTTAATGATGCAATGGACAAAGCCATGAATTTCCTTTTTACTCGTGTTTGTTCTTTTTCGCCAATTCATTTCTCAGTTCATCGATGAGATTATCCTTGTCCGGCAAAATGGAAGAGGTAAAATAATAGCAGTCTTCCAATGGAAAGCCAGTAATGTTCAGACGTTGTCTCGTTACAGGAGAGGTTACAATCATGTTGCTGGTGATCCCATTCTCTGAATTTTTTTTCAGCAGTGTGAACCCGGGATCCGTCTGCAATTCCTTAAATTCATCCCACATATTTTTTCCAACGAGATCGCGTCCTCTTTCTCCCAGATTGTTTTTTGCAAAATCATTTACAAAAAGATAATTCCAATTAAAATCGATGATATAGACGGAAAACTTGAAGGTATCAAGCTTATCTAGCGGGATCTCGGAAAACTTCTTGTATTCGGTTATTGGGAATTTGTGCATGGCAACTGGAACCTTCTTTCGAAATAACTAATATCCACGGCAATTGTCAAAGGAAATCTCGTTTAGCTCATAAATACTTTGCATCAAAAAAAAAGAGATTTCCGGTCTGCAGGTCTGGCTAGCAATTTTCCTCGCAGGAATCTTTGTTGAATTCGCAATAAGAATCGAATTCAGTTGTAGGAGCTTCGGTCTAGCGTAGTGATTTCATGGTAATGGCTACCGTTTAGACTATAATGATATGAACAACAATTTACCACAGAGGCACCGAGCACACAAAGTTTGCACAAAGATGATCAGACAATAAACCTCTGTGCAAGCTTTGTGTGCTCAGTGTCTCTGTGGTAGAATTATGCGCTTTATGCCTCATTCGGTTCGCAAGCACTTGACAGGATTAACACCGGCTGCTCTAATGGCTTGAGAGGCTACGGTCACCCAGGCGATGATCAACGCGATCAAGCCGGCAACAACAAAGTACCACGCTTCCAGCGATACACGAAAAGCAAATCGTTGCAACCACCAATCCAACATCCAATAGCTCACGGGTAATCCAATGATTATTGAAATCAAAACCATCTTCGTAAAATCACCCGACAACAACATCACAATATTCGTTGACGAGGAACCCAAGGCTTTTCTTATGCCGATTTCTTTTAACCTTCGCTCGGCGGTAAATGCAGCTAAACCGAACAGCCCCAGGCAGGAAATAAGAATGGCCATCGTGGCAAAGGATCCCGAAAGGGTAGCTACCCTTTGTTCCGATTCGTATAGTTGTGCGTATTCCTGATCCTGAAAGCGGTATTCAAATGTAAATCCCGGATTGAAACTTTTGTAATACTGCTCGAGCGCTGCCAAAGCTTCTTTTTGCTTTCCGGCTTCCAATCGTACCATGATCGTCCACGTGTTATCGGGTTGCAGGCGAAAGAACAACGGGTTCACGGCGTCGTGCAGGGATTGAAAATGAAAATCTTTCACGACGCCCACGATCTCACGTTCATGTTTTTCCCAGAGTTTTATCTTTCTGCCGATGGGATTTTCCAAATTCATCACCTTGATCGCGGCTTCATTAAAGATAATTTTCGACGTGTCAGCAATTCCGTATTCTTCGGAAAAAAAGCGACCTTCCGCAAGTTCCACGACCCAGCGCTTCCAGCATCCCATAGTTCACCGACACGTTTTCAAACAGGATGCGATCGTCAGGATTTTTTCCTTCCCATTCCAGACCACTGGTATTGTTGTTCCTGCCTAAGAGGCTATGACTTGTGCTGGAGGCATTTTGCACCCCAGGTATCTTTCTGATTTCGCTGAGAAAGGTTTCCGTGTTGGTCCGCAGCTTACCTTCCATCGGAAAATGGATGAGGTGATCTTTGTTGTATCCCAGGTTTTTGGTTTGAACAAACTGGATCTGCTTGTAGATCACCAATACGGAAACAATAAATACTACGGAGAGAAAGAACTGAAAGACTACAAGTCCCTTTCGTGCCCAGAACTCACCAATTGAACCTTTCATTTCGCCTTTCAAAACTGCGGCGGGTTTAAAGCCGGAGAGGTACAGTGCCGGGTAGCTTCCGGAGATAAGTCCTGTCACGATTGTGATCGCGAAAAACCACATCAACAATTCAGGGTCGTTAAGGGTTAGACTTATTTTTTTTTCGGTGATGAGGTTAAACTGTGGAAGAAAAAGCCAGACTATACCCCACGCGACGACGAGCGCGAGTATGGACGTTACCATCGATTCGCTGATGTATTGGAAAATCAGTGAGCCACGTTGTGCGCCGATCGATTTTTTAATACCAACTTCCTTTGCTTTTCGCGATGCCCTCGCCGTAGATAAATTCATGAAGTTGATGCAAGCGATAATTAAAATAAACACGGCGATGACGGAAAATAACCGCACATATTCAATTCGTCCGCCGGAGGGTTGTCCATTTTGAAAATTTCCGTATAGATAACGTTCCGAAAAACGTTGTAAAAACAAAGTCACGTTTGATTCTTCGTCTTTTCCCTTGATATAGTCTTTGATCTTTGCTTCAAAAGCTTTTGGATCTGCTCCTTCGTTCAAGACAATGTAGGTAGATGGACCGTTGTTTCCCCATTCCAATACCCATTTATTGTCATCTTTGAACTCTTCAAAAGACATGACAAAATCAAATTGAAAAACTGAATTTGGGGGTGTACCTTCAAAAACGCCGGTTACATGAAAAGTTTTTTCATGCTGAAATTCGCACCATCTTACCCACGACATTTTCTTCCGTTCCGAATAATTTTTTTGCCAGGTCACGGGAAATGACCATGGCAAATTTATCTTCCAGCACTTGCGCAGGATCGCCCTGGACCAGTTTATAGGAGAAGATCTTAAAATAATCTTTGCCCACATGATAGCCTGCGGCCTTAACGCTATTTTCATCCTTGACGGATAATGTAAACTTATCAATCCATGCCGTGGTGGCGGCATATTGTACTTCCGGAAATTCTTCTTTTAATGTTTCTGCCAAAATCCCAGGAGTACTGGAAGTAGTCATGATTTCATCTGCGTACTGCTGATGTTCCATGACTTGAAAAAGCCGGGCATCGTTTTCATGAAAAGCATTCATGCGAACTTCATCCCTTACCCACAGGAAAATGAATAACGTACAGGCCAGACCGGTAGAGAGTCCAATTAAGTTGATGAGGAAATAACTTTTAGCGCGCAGAAAGTTGCGATAGATGATCAGTAAATAATGTTTCAGCATGACGTTCGGGTTTTTGGGATAAATAAGGTACCGGGTAAAGCTAAAAGGTTGCAATTTTAGACGATGTATTTAACGTTATCCCGAGTGAAGCACAGGGAGAGCGCGCAACTCTTTTTAAAACGTCATCCTGAGTGAAGAATGCGCGGAGGAGAAGGGGAACGAAGGATCCCCGTTTAACAAAGTGCAGCTCGCTTGAGCCAGAGCTGCGGCATTTGGGGTTCCTTCGCTCGCGCGTTCCACTGCACATCCACCGCTCAGGATGCAGTTCGAAAAAAGAAAAGAATGGCTCTTTCCACAGTGTCCGGCACCATTCAGGATGACGGTTCACTAAAAGCAGGGGGTTTTCTGTTACACTTACGCGTTGTAGAACTTTTTCCATTCTGTGTCGCAAACTGGCGGATTATTCTCGGTTCCGCATTTTTTATAGCACCATTAAAACAGGTTTTTTCGACTGGTACATATTTTGGCAAAGACCTAATAAATCTAAATCTATAATAATATGAAAAAAATAATCTTAGTTTTTTTTGCAATGAGTGCACTGCTGATTAACACAGCATTTGCGCAGGAGCCAAGCATTATGTTGAGTGACAAACCTGGTTGGCATAAGATCGGTGAAGTAAAAGCGGATTTTAAAATGGAAAATCAATCGATCGCTGTTTTGGGCAAGGATAAGTTTAAATCTATCCTGTTGAAAGTAACGGATGCGCCTATTAACATCGAGGGCATTCAGGTATTTTATGAATCCGGTGACATGGAAGAATTCGATGTTAAAAATGAATTGAAGGCCGGTGCTGAGACTAAAAAGCTGGACATGAAAGGTGGCGGTCAGGGGATCAAAAAAGTGACGTTTACCTATAAGACTATGCCTAATCAGCAGGATGAAAAAGCTCATGTAGAATTATATGGGTTGAAGTAGGAAATGATCAATGTAACAAGAAAGCCAGGTCATTATGGTCTGGCTTTGTTTGCCCGCCGTAGCGCTGCCTCAGCGCGAAGGCGGGCTTTTTTATTGAGTTCGGAATAAAGCCCACAGGTATGCAAGGACATTCCTTATCTTGTAATACAAAATAAAATACCGATATGGCAAATACGAAAACCAATAAGCTTGGAATTGCTTTAGTAGGCCTTGGAAAATACAGCAGTGGCCAGCTAGCCCCAGCGTTGAAAGAAACGGAATATTGTTACCTGGCTGGTATTGTTACCGGAACTCCTGACAAGGCCGCCAAATGGAGAAAACAATACAATATTCCGGAAAAGAATATTTACAGCTATTCAAACTTCGATGATATAAAAGACAATCCTGACATCGACATAGTCTATATCGTATTGCCCAATTCCATGCATCGTGAGTACGTGATCCGTGCCGCCAAGGCGGGCAAACATGTTATTTGTGAAAAGCCAATGGCCCTGACAGTGGAGGAATGTGACGAGATGATTACGGCCTGTAAAAATGCAAACAAGATGTTGTCGATTGGATATCGATTGCATTTTGAACCTCATAACATGGAGATGATGCGTTTAGGCCAGAAAAAGGTATTTGGTCCTATTAAAAAAATGCACGCCGAAGATGGATTGGCAGAGGTTGAAGGCTGGCGGCTGAATAAAGCTTTGGCCGGTGGGGGTCCGCTCATGGATGTGGGAATTTATTGCGTCCAGGGTGTTCGTTATACCAGCGGCTTGGAGCCGCTGGCCGTAACAGCCAGGGAGGGTGTTAAGAAAAACAAGGAGAAATTTAAAGAGGTGGAAGAATCGTTAACCTGGACAAATGGAATTTCCGGATGGGATAATAGCGGAATGTAGAACCAGCTATTCAGAGCAATTAAACCTGTTGCGCGCCGAAGCCGAAAATGGTTGGTTTGAGTTGACAACTGCCTATGAATACACAGGCATCGAAGGCGAAACGAGCGAGGGAAAAATGAAATTTCCAAAAGTAAATCAGCAAGCAAAACAAATGGATGATTTTGCGCGGGCTATTGTTGACAGGCGCCCGACGCCCGTTCCGGGTGAAATGGGACGACAGGATGTTAAAATACTAAATGCTATTTATAAGGCGATGGAAACTGGCGAGCGGGTTACCATCTAGCCACCGGCCACTTAAAAAGAGGTAGTTGAATAAAAACCTGGCCATCTAACCGCGAATTCATAAAAAATAAATTTGAATTCCTATTTTAGTAAACTAATACCACTCCCATGATGAAATTAATCCTTTCTTTTCTCGTACTTTGCTTCGTGAGCACTACCCTTTTATTAGCACAGACAGCGGATGAAAAAGCCGTTTCCGCCGCGGTTGAAAAATTTCGCCAGGCGATGATTGCATCCGACAAAGCTACGCTGGAAAATATGTCCTCCGATCAATTAAGTTATGGCCACTCTAATGGATTGGTTGAAGACAGGGCTGCTTTCCTTGAACAATTTGTTACAGGCCAGACTGACTTTGTAACCATCACACTCTCTGATCAAACCATCAAAATTGTTGGCGATGCCGCGATCGTGAGACATCGCCTTGTCGGGGACACCAACAATAACAAAGTTCCTGGGAAGGTCGACCTCATTGTTTTGATGGTGTGGGAGAAACAAAAAGGAGAGTGGAAGTTACTGGCAAGGCAGGCTGTCAAGCTACCGCCAAAATCCTAAGATGAACCTTGAATATTCGATCTATTGAATAAGTTGAATATTCGATTTATCATTCGACAATACTCGAATATTCGATATTCGAACATTCAATGATCCGGTAGCAAGCGTGCTACAAATTCGACTGCCAACGAGTCGTAGTCGTCATTCGGCGTTCGAAATTCGCTATAATATCGAACAAGGAATATCGAATATCGAATTACGACCATCTATCCGTATAAACCCGGAGTCAAAATTTATTGACGACGCGGTATCTTTGCGGCCCCGAAGAATTTAAGGGTCAATGAAGAAGAAAATCAAGAGGCACCTGAAAAAGGTTCGCTACATTATTTACAAAGAAACGTTAATTGATTTCCGCGAGCACTTCTTCACATTTTTAGGGTCGTTCATGGGTATTGGCTTGATCGGATTCATCAACAGCCAGCACCTTCAAGCGCATGACAACATGTTTTTAATCGGGTCTTTCGGCGCGTCTTCAGTGCTCATTTACGGAATCATAAACAGTCCATTTTCACAACCCAGAAATTTAATTGGTGGTCATCTCATCAGTGCCATTATTGGTGTAACGATTCACAAACTAATACCCCAGGAGTTGTGGCTTTCGTGCGCTACGTCCGTATCGCTGTCGATCGTAATGATGCAAATGACGAAGACACTTCATCCTCCCGGTGGCGCTACGGCGCTGATCGCAAATCTTGGATCAGAGAAAATACAAGACCTTGGCTATTTCTATGTCCTTAGCCCTGTGTTGTCAGGTGTTCTCATTTTGTTAATAGTTGCGCTCGTGTTTAACAATCTAACGGAGCACAGAGAATATCCCTCGAACAAAAAGTGGTATCAGATCTGGAAAAGATACCGGAAGTAAAGAACGCGTTCTTTCTGCATTATTATGCGCTAATTAAAAATTTTATAGCACGCTGCAACCGTTGAAGCGTCCCCTCTTGAGAGGGGTCGGAGGAGCGTTGCGTACTTGCAATCAAGGTGCAGGTGATGCCACTGGCGTAACACCCCTCTTGCTCCCCTCAAGGGGAGACGTGCGTGCGTCTTCCACGTTGGATCTTTTAGGATAGAGTTACCGACTGATTACTCGTCAGCAGCTCGATGTAGCGTGCACCTCTTGAGCGTCCCTCTTGAGAGGGGTCAGGGGAGTGTTGCACACTTGAAAATCAAAGTGCAAGTGATGCCATAGCAACACCCTTGCTAGCTCCCCTCAAGGGAAGACGCTCTGGTGGATCGCTTAGTATGTTAGAAGCGTGATACCGACTCTAATAGCATGGGGAAAAAAATTCATGTTCCCGAATAAGTTTCTACAGGCTAATGGTGCAAAAATTTGATGAGGCGTTCTGTAATGTAAGGGCATCATTTTTGACATTCATCATAAAATTTACAACATAAACCCTGAATGATTATGAGAAACAGAAGGAACAAGGGAAGGGGAGTATTGAATACATCCAACCCTGATTGGAACGAAGACAGAGGTAATTATGGCCGCGGTTATCAAGATCATGGTTACGAAGGTGATCGTGGTGATTTCAATTATGGTAGTTACGAAGGAAACTTAGGGTACGGAACTTCTATTGGAGGCCGATATGAAAATTATGGAGCCGATAGAAATTATAACGACCGGGGAAATTATTCGAAATCAGTACAGCCGGGATTCCGGTTTCAACAGAGGACGTTATAGCGGGGACCGCGATGAAGGATTTACGGGATACAACGACTGGCGAACTTCACTTATGGATCAGGGTAATCGCGATTATCTTAACTATGGTAGCGAGCGAGGTGCCAATGACAGATTTGGTGATGAATACAACAGGTCTAATTATGAAGGAAGAAACTATAATCGTGGTGGCGGAAATTATGGAGGCGGAAATTACGGATCGGATTACAATCGAGATCGTGATGAACGCGGCGAACGTGGCTGGTGGGATAAGACTTCTGACGAAGTGAGCTCGTGGTTTGGCGATGAAGATGCTGAGCGCAGGAGAGAACGAGATCGGCAAGTCAGCGGCCAGCACAAGGGAAAAGGACCAGAGGCTATACTCGCTCGGATGATCGCATCAAAGAGGATATTAACGACAGGCTAAGTGACGACGTATTTATTGATGCGACTGAAATTGACGTAACTGTAAGTCAGGGTGAGGTCACTTTAACAGGAACAGTGGAAACCAGAAGTGCAAAACGCAGAGCAGAAGATATTGCTGAGGAGGTTTCGGGGGTGAAGAATGTGGAAAACAGGCTTCGCCTGGCATCATCGCCACAAACCGAACATGGGGACTTCCTCCTATGGTAGCTGCAGCGACATCGTCTGTTACCGGAACGGAACGCAGCAAGGCCAAATCCATCTGACAGACTATCTAAATAAAAGTGCCCCGAGGTAATTGGGGCACTTTTTAATTCAAAACTGTTTACCATTAATTTTGTTCCACTCTTATACAGCACTTCATCCGATGGCATGAGTGTTCCATAAATTTTCCATCATAACCCCACTAACATGAAAAAGAAGACAAAGAACACACGACCGGCCGGGGCAGAAACTTCCGAATCAAAACAACCTGATGATGCCGCGGAAAAATTTCCGGGTTACCCATTATATCCTTCCAGCGAGGACATTATGAATCGCGGCAAACGGATTGATGTAGATGTAAATGTTGCAAGTGAAAATATTCATCCTGTCAAAAGTACGATCCTCAGGAATCGCGGATTGGAACAAGTGAAGCAAACTCAGATCTAACCAAAGATGATTTTCAAGCTTTAGCCTCAGAGGAACTTCACGGCACGCGGTGATGACGAAATTTTAGCCAATCGTACATGGCCTGTTGATTTTGCCGGCGACGATTTGGATGTTCCGGGAAGTGAAGAAGATGACGCGCAGGAAGCCGTGGGAAGTGAGGATGAAGAAAATAATTCCTATAGCATAGGCGGCGATCGGCATGAGGACCTGGAGGAAGATCATTCTTGAACGATTCAAGTTTTTACATCTACCCGAAAAAAAGTTTTACGGACTTATCGTAATTGTGTTTACTTTTTAGGATAATCAAAATAAAAATTACTATAATTGGACTTTGAAAGAAAAAGGGGTTTTGCATTTTTTGCCCATTAAAAATTCAATTTCGATATCTTTTAAGTTCTGTTGAGGCTTGAAGTGGACACAGAAAAATTCTGAGTAAACTTAAAGATATTGTCTCCGGTTGGTTTTCGGGATCTGCAATACTGAGGTATTGTTATCATTCTATTTTGGCTTCTCAAGGTATTCGTATTATGTGATTAGAATTTCCTGAGTTCTAAATCACGCAGTACTATAACGATGTCCATTTGTACAACCAATGCGTAATTATAAGGATGATCTATTATAAACGATTGCTGTTAATAGACGATGATCGAGATGATCATGAGTTTTTTTTGGAAGCTATTACAGGAAATTGACAGCTCCATTACGTGTACGGCTTTTTTTGACGGGGAACAAGCGCTAGGGCAATTGAAAAATGGCGGAAGTGAAGTACCTGACTTAATCATCCTGGACACCAACATGCCCAAACTAAATGGCAAGCAAATTCTTGCCGAGCTAAAACGAATTCCGAATCTTAAAGAAGTCCCCGTTGTTATGTACTCAACTTTTTTTTCTGAACGCGACAATATTGAATTGACCAATCTCGGCGCAATGCATTATCTGGCAAAGCCTTCAAAATTTGAAGAATTCAGAAGTTCATTAAAAGAATTATTGGAAAGAAAAATGGTGGCTAAACACCTTGAGGAAGAGGAAGGGAAACAATAAATCTTGAGCCAGTATTGACCTCGCTCTGGGCAGAAATGAAACCGCTATGCTGCTCAACAATTTTTTTACAAAGCGCAAGGCCGATACCGGTGCCGCTAAATTCTGAATCGTGATGTAATCGCTTAAACATTCCAAAAATATCTTCCGCATATTTTTGATCGAATCCGATTCCGTTATCTTCAACAAAAATCCGGCAGAATTTTTTATCCCGGCTGCGGCTGATCAGATTATTTTCTGAAAATATTTTAATCTGAGGTTGGATATCCTTTTTGCTATACTTTAATGCGTTGCTAATTAAATTGTGAAACAGCATACGCATCAATCGTGGATTAACTTCAAGGGTAGGTAGACTATCAATCGTAATGGATGCATTTTTTGTATTTATTTCCTCGTTGATGTCTGTTAAAATTTCCTGAAGGATTTCATTCATATTGCTCACAACAAAATTTGTTTTATCAATCGATATCCTGTGAAAAGGCAAGGATATCAATGATCAAAGCTTGCATCCGTTCTGCCGAGCTTTGAATACGATTGATGAGACGTACATCATCCAGCAATACATTTTGATATTTCTGATAAAGGCGGTCACTGAACATCAAAATTTTTCGAAGAGGCTCCTGCAAGTCATGAGAAGCCATAAACGCGAACTGCTCCAGATCTTTATTTGCAGATTCAAGACTATTGATGTTTTGAACGAGCTGCCGGTTAAGTTGAATGACTTTCTCCTCTGAGTTTTTCCGGTCTTTAACTTCCTTTTCAAGACTGCGATTGATGGCGATCAGCTTTTGTTCCTGTTCATGCAACAATCGTGTTTTTTTGTACAGTTCCACCAATACACCAACCTTTGCTCTGAGAACATCGGGATTAATCGGTTTGTAAATGTAATCAACAGCACCGGTTTGGTACCCCTTGAACATATTTTCGTCACCGAAATTGTTTGCTGTAATAAAGATGATAGGAATATGTTTGAGCTTTTCACGCTCGTAAATAAGCGCTGCAGTTTCAAAGCCATTAAGATTGGGCATCTTAACGTCCATGAGTATCATGGCAAAGTCAAATTCATTCAATAGAATTTTTAAAGCTTGCCGCCCCGAATTTGCCTTGACAAATTTGTAGCCATTTGGCTGAAGGATAGTTTCGATCGAGAGTAGGTTATCCTCTCGATCATCCACTAACAAAATTTTTGGGTGCATACTACTTTATTTACAAAACCATAAACGCATCAAGGAAAGGAGCTGATCAATTTTTACTGGTTTTGTTATATAATCTGAAGCTCCTGCTTCAATACATTTAAGTCTATCACCTTTCATCGCTTTGGCAGTAACAGCAATGATCGGAAGGGTACTGTTCTTATGTTCACGCCTGATCTTTTGGGTTGTCTCATAACCATCCATTTCCGGCATCATAATGTCCATAAGTACCATTTCAATTTTTGGATTTTCATTCAGAATGTTAATGGCCTCTTTTCCGCTTTCAGCAGTAACAACATTTATATTAAAGCGCTCAAAAACTGTCGTCAGGGCAAAGAGGTTTCGAACATCATCATCCACAACCAAAATATTCTTGCCTGTCAATATATCTTCTTTGTTTCGAATGTTCTCAATAATTCTCCGTTTTTCGGGCGCAAGATTTTTGTGATTGATATGCAGATGCGATACGGTCTCTTCCAATAAATGTTCGATGGAATTCACACCTTTCAACGACCAAAGAACTCGAATTTAAATTGATATTGCTTAACTCAATCTTGTTAAAATCTTTCGCGGAATAAACAATGACAGGCGTGAGTTTCTTTTTCGCCTTGCTTACTTCGTGAATTAGATCCGTACCCGAAATATCCGGCAAGGTATAGTCCAGGATAATACAATCAAACTCTTCATTCTTGACTAATTCAATCGCTTCTTTCCCGGTAGCCGCAATCGTAACATCGAGCGAATCTTCCCGATGTATTTTTGCGATTTGAGACGAATCAAGTTCGTTGTCTTCGACCACCAGGATACTCTTCCGCTGCTTGTTTCCGTACGTGACGATGTCATTAAAGAGTTCATTGAGGACATCATTGTCAAGTGGTTTGAGCAAGAAGCTTCGCGCTCCGCGTTTTAATGCAAGCGTTCTGTTTTCTTCTCCCGAAATAACGTGAATCGGAATGTGCCTATAGGTTAAATCATTGCGGAGCAAATCAATTACTTTCCATCCGCTGGTTTCCGGCAGTTTTACATCCAGTGTTATCGCGATAGGGGCGAATCGATTGATGAAATCAAAAACCTCCAGGTAGTTGGTTGCAACAATTACTTTCAGTCCGAACTCATGTGCTTTGTCAATTACAATTTTGCCAAAACGAAGGTCGTCCTCTACCACCATCACTACTTTGTCGTCGGGTAAAATATTACTTCTATCATCCCCGGTCTCGTTGATCATTTCACTAACGATGTCCAGGTTTCGCGATTCGATTCCATCGGTGGTGATCCGAAGATTGCCTAGCAGATTATTGATTTCCCCGGCATTCGATTCCATCTGCAATTGCTGAATGGCTTGAATGCTCTGCGGTGGCTTCTTCAGATCAATTTGTGGCACATTGTCGATGGGCAAGTATAATGTGAATGTGCTTCCATAACCTGCCTGACTTTCAAGTTCTATCGTTCCGCCCAAAAGTTCGGCAAGTCCGCGACTAATGGACAGACCTAATCCTGTTCCACCATATTTACGGCTGGTAGAACCTTCTGCTTGCTGGAAGGCTTCAAAGATGATGGATTGTTTTTCCTGTGGTATACCAATTCCGGTATCAGTGATGGAGAAAGCGATTACCTTTTTAGCACGATCGAGATTGATATTTCCCGGTTTCCAGCTGCCGAGAGCTTCCATTATCTTCAAACACACTTCACCTTTTTCCGTAAACTTAAAGGCATTCGACAAGAGGTTCTTCAGGATTTGATTCAACCGTTGAATGTCCGTTTCCATCGAAGTAGGTAACGAATAATCGGTTTCAATCCGGAATCGTAAGTTCCTGGCTTCTGAAATTGGTTTAAAGGTAGTTTCGACAAAGGAAGCGATCTCCGATATACGTACCGTTGAAATATTAGTAGAGATAAATCCGGACTCAATCTTGGAAAGATCGAGAATATCATTGATCAACTGAATCAGGTCATCACCACAGGAGTGAATGGTCTTTGCGTACCGGATTTGTTTTTCGTTCAGATTACCTTCCGCATTTTCGTAAAGCTGTTGTGCCAGAATGAGCAAGCTATTCAATGGTGTTCGCAGCTCATGAGACATGTTGGCTAAGAACTCTGATTTATATTTAGAAGTCAGTGTAAGCTGTTCCGCTTTTTCTTCCAGTGATTTACGGGCTTCTTCTACTTCTTTGTTCTTGGCTTCCACTTCATCTTTTTGTTTCACCAGGAGCAATGCTTTATCTTGGAGCTCATCGTTGGTTCTTCTCAATTCTTCTTGTTGTGTCTTGAGTTCACCTGCCAGTGATTGCGACTGCGTCAACAGCTCTTCCGTTCTTGAATTGGTTTCGATCGTGTTCAACACGATACCAATACTTTCTGTAAGCTGGCTGAGGAAGTCAAGGTGAGTTTCACTAAAGGTATCAAGCGACGCCAGCTCGATGACGGCTTTTACATCATTTTCAAACAGCACCGGCAGGATGATGAGGTTTGCAGGCTTTGCTTTTCCTAATCCAGAGGAAATTTTTACGTAACCCTGAGGAACATTTTTTAGAAGTATTCTTTCTTTTTCAAAAGCGCACTGACCTACAAGCCCTTCGCCAATTTCAAATTCTTTAGGAATATTTTTCTCTTCTTTATAAGCGTACGCCGCGAAGAGTTTTAGCTTGGTATTCTGCGTTTCTTCGTCTTGTTTTAAAATATAGAATGCGCCATAGTGTGCGGTTACAACTTCCGCGAGCTCGGAGAGGATACGTTTTGTTACCGTATTCAAATCCTTTTGACCTTGCAGCATTTGCGTAAACTTCGCGAGGTTGGATTTCAACCAGTCCTGATCCTGATTTCGCAAAGTGGTTTCACGAAGATTGGTGATCATCTGGTTGATGGTATCTTTCAAGGATTCCAATTCACCTTTAGCATCCACGCGAATGGTTCGCGTCAAATCTCCTTTTGTTACCGCAGAAGCCACTTCAGAAATCGAACGTACCTGTGTTGTTAAATTGGCCGCCAGCTGATTTACATTTTCCGTTAATCCTTTCCACGTACCGGATGCTCCGGGTACACTGGCCTGACCACCCAAACGTCCTTCGACACCAACTTCGCGTGCCACCGTAGTTACCTGTTCGGCAAATACCGCCAGGGTATCGATCATTTCATTGATCGTATCCGTCAACTGGGCAAGTTCACCCAAGGCGTTAATGGAAAGTTTTTGCTTCAGATTTCCTTTCGCCACGGACGTCACAACCTTTGCGATACCGCGTACCTGGCCCGTTAGATTCGAAGCCATTTGATTTACAGAGTCTGTAAGATCCTTCCACGTTCCGGCTACACCACGAACTTCAGCTTGTCCGCCAAGTTTTCCTTCCGTACCCACTTCGCGTGCCACACGTGTTACTTCAAAGGCGAAAGAGTTCAGCTGTTCAACCATCGTGTTGATGGTATTTTTTAATTCCAGCATTTCTCCCCGCACATCCACCGTGATTTTTTTCGACAAGTCACCGTTTGCAACCGCCGTTGTTACGCCGGCGATATTACGCACCTGGTCAGTAAGATTACCAGCCATTTGATTAACAGAGTCTGTTAAATCTTTCCAGGTTCCGGCAACACCCGGTACGAAGGCCTGTCCGCCAAGTTTTCCTTCTGTACCCACTTCACGCGCAACACGCGTTACTTCAGAAGCGAAGCCTCTGCAGCTGATCCACCATCGTGTTCAGCGTATCTTTTAATTGCAGAATTTCCCCGCGAACATCCACCGTAATTTTCTTAGACAAGTCGCCATTGGCAACAGCGATGGCCACATCGGCGATATTACGGATCTGGGCCGTTAGATTTCCAGCCATTTGGTTTACTGAATCAGTAAGTCCTTTCCACACACCACCAACGCCTTTAACCGTTGCCTGGCCTCCCAGTTTTCCTTCAGACCCTACCTCACTGGCCACACGCGTTACTTCAGAAGCGAATGAGTTAAGCTGATCCACCATGGTATTGATGGTGTCTTTCAACTCTAACATTTCACCTTTAACGTCCACGGTGATTTTTTTCGATAAGTCACCTTTTGCAACCGCAGTTGTTACATCGGCGATATTCCGCACCTGGTTGGTGAGGTTATCGGCCATTTTATTCACAGAGTCTGTCAAATCTTTCCACGTACCGCCTACACCTGGCACATCAGCTTGTCCACCCAACTGACCTTCCGAACCAACTTCGCGGGCCACGCGGGTAACTTCAGAACCAAATGAATTGAGCTGGTCCACCATCGTGTTGATGGTGTTCTTTAATTCCAGCATTTCGCCTTTTACATCCACGGCGATTTTCTTTGACAAATCGCCTTTCGCTACTGCAGTTGTTACTTCGGCTATATTCCGTACCTGGTTCGTGAGGTTTGACGCCATCTGATTGACAGAGTCAGTAAGATCTTTCCAGGTACCGCCTACACCCGGTACGTTGGCTTGTCCACCCAGCTGTCCTTCCGATCCTACTTCCCTGGCAACCCGTGTTACTTCGGAAGAGAAGGAGTTCAGCTGATCCACCGTGGTGTTGATGGTATTTTTTAATTCCAGCAATTCTCCCTTCGCATCAACTGTGATTTTCTTTGATAAGTCACCTTTTGCAATAGCGGTTGTTACACCCGCGATGTTCCGCACCTGTGTGGTAAGGTTACCAGCCATTTGGTTCACGGAATCGGTGAGATTTTTCCAAACGCCTCCGACATCTTTTACCGTCGCTTGTCCACCCAGCTTTCCTTCCGTACCTACTTCCAGGGCCACACGGGTTACTTCAGAACCAAAGGAGTTCAGCTGATCCACCATGGTATTGATGGTATTTTTCAACTCAAGCATTTCGCCGCGAACGTCAACCGTGATTTTTTTCGACAAGTCACCATTGGCCACCGCCGTTGTTACACCGGCGATATTACGCACCTGACCCGTTAGGTTAGAGGCCATTTGATTTACAGAATCGGTGAGATCTTTCCAGATACCGCCAACGCCTTTTACCGTAGCTTGCCCACCAAGTTTACCTTCCGTTCCTACTTCAAGGGCCACACGGGTTACTTCCGATCCAAATGAGTTGAGCTGATCCACCATGGTGTTGATGGTATTCTTCAACTCGAGCATTTCACCGCGAACGTCAACCGTGATTTTTTTGGACAAGTCACCGTTGGCAACCGCCGTGGTTACACCGGCGATATTACGAACCTGGTTGGTCAGGTTACCCGCCATCTGATTTACGGAATCAGTTAAGTCTTTCCAGGTTCCGCCTACACCAGGCACATCAGCCTGACCACCCAACTGCCCTTCCGATCCAACTTCTCTCGCTACCCGCGTAACTTCCGATGAAAATGAATTAAGCTGGTCCACCATCGTATTGATGGTATTTTTCAATTCCAATAATTCTCCTTTGGCATCAACAGTAATTTTTTTGGACAAGTCTCCCTTGGCCACGGCAGTTGTCACCCCGGCGATGTTCCGCACTTGGGCTGTTAAATTTCCAGCCATCTGGTTTACAGAGTCCGTAAGATTTTTCCATACACCACCAACACCTTTTACTGTTGCCTGACCGCCTAATCTTCCTTCAGTACCTACTTCCAGCGCCACGCGGGTTACTTCAGAACCAAATGAATTCAGCTGGTCCACCATCGTGTTAATGGTATTTTTCAATTCCAGCATTTCCCCCTTCACATCCACCGTAATTTTTTTGGAAAGATTGCCCCGCGCAATGGCAGTTGTTACTTCGGCGATATTTCGCACCTGGTTGGTCAGGTTACCGGCCATATGGTTTACGGAATCCGTAAGATCCTTCCACACACCACCGACACCTTTAACTTTAGCCTGGCCTCCCAATTTTCCTTCAGATCCAACCTCCCTGGCTACACGCGTTACTTCCATGGAAAAGAGGTTAAGCTGCTTTACCATGTAGTTTACTTCTTTTGCAATGCGCAAAAATTCTCCTTCCAGTTTATGATCACCGATTTCTTCGGGCATCTCCTGCGACAAATTTCCCTTTGCCACCGAGCTGATAACGTGCGCAATTTCAATGGTGGGATGCACAAGGTCGGAGATCAATACATTCAAAGAATTGACACCCGTGCTCCAGGCTCCTTTTGTGCTGGGAATTTCGATGCGTTGTGTAAGTTTTCCTTGTTTTCCGATGGTGTTTCCCGCCCGCGTGAATTCCTGCATCATATCTTCATTGAGTGAAATAATTTCATTCAACGTATCGCATATTTTTCCGCTCAATCCAACTTGATCATAAGGCATACGAACTTTGAAATTTCCATTTTTCACCTCGGTTAAGACACCAAGCAATTCTTTAAAGTCCAATGAGTCTACCGGCGGGTTATACAATGGCATTTCCTTTACGGAATGTCCCATTGGTCTTCTTCGCGCGTTTCTTGGTGGAATGTGTATCATTGCCATTTGATGAAACGGGACTCTTAACCTTTGAAGGAATACTCTTTGTTTTCATGCTGGGCGGATTAGATCAATAAAAATATAAAGAAACCGAGTGACTTGCTTGACGATATCATTGTCTTTAGGCAATAATGTTAGAATGAAAGAAATTCAGAAAATAAGATAAGCCAAAAAATAGAAGAAATGAATCTAAAATCTATAAGTGACAGATGATTACACTATTAAGTAGAAATTTTAAGCGAGAAATTTTGTCCACAGTAAAACCTATCAAACAAATTTTGCCTTGAAAATGTTCACCGATTCAAAAAAATTATTTGCGAATCTCCTGGACTTTTTCAATCGCTCTCGACGAAACTTTTTTTAAAATAAAAGGCAGCACAAGCTTGGTAAGCCATCCGGCCTTCGATAGAAATTTTTGACGCACCAGAAGTTCAATCCCCAGGTTTGCTCCTGCCTGAAGGAGTTTATTATTGGCGGGAGGGTTTTTGGAGGGAGAAAAAAAAGAAACGACATCAGTAATGGGTTCAACTTTATGCTTTATTTCATCCAGTTCCCTTGTAATGATCAGATTTATAGTGTGCCAGCTCAGATTCCAACCTTTTTCTCTCCAGGATCAGGTCCTCGTAGTTATTAATCTTGCTCATATATCTTTTTTATAATCAGATTTCGGATCCCCGGAATTAAAACCTTTTTTGCCATTAATAAAATGATGATCAATACAGTTCCGTAAACCCCTCCCACAATAAAAAATCCCGCTTTCATATTGTCCAATTTCTCACCGATCCACCAGGCAGCGCCCAATCCTAGAAAAAGGAGAATAAAAACGAATAACCAGCATAGTGAGCACGCCCAAAACACTTACTGAAGCCCCCATGGAACTATGTTCCACAATCCGGACGCCCAGAAGATTTCGATAGGTTTCGATCCAATCTCCAACGGCGCCCACTAAATTTTCCGTAGTCTTTTTATTCTCTTCCATAAATGTCAGGTTGAAATAATTGAAATTTAGTGGACCTCGTTGAGTTCAGCCTTTATGTTTTGAACACCTTCCTGCGCTTTAGCTTTGACTTCAGCCGCCACGTCGCGGCCTGTATTTAGCAGCGAAGAAAACTGATCGAGCCAATCTTGCGCGCCATCTTTAATTTTCGCTTGAAGGTCTGTTCCCTTTTCAGGTGCCAGTAACATTCCGATTGCCGCTCCAGCCACCGCTGCAGCCGCAAATCCAAGGATGACTTGTGTTGTGATTTTCATATGGTTATACTTTTAGAGTTTTCGCTTTACGTTTTAATTTTGGCAAGGCAATTCGAGGTGGTTTCCTCGGAGTATTCTCGACTTCATCGCCCAGCAGCAATCCCCATGGCTGAAGGTCTGACACATTGTCAAAGATTACTTTTAATACGGCCAGGCCAGGGATCGCCAGAAACATTCCGGGGATTCCGCATAATGCTCCACCCACCAGAACTCCGATAATGGTTACCAATGCATTAATCCTAACTTTATTTCCAACGATCAGGGGCATTCCGAAATTATTGTCTATAAACTGTACTGCTGCAAGAATGATACCTACCCATAGCACATCGCTTATATTTTCTGATGTAATCAAGGTAATACCCATACACATAATGTTGGCTACGAGCATCCCAACATAAGGGATGAGATTTAACAACGCTGCAAGCAGCGCAAGAAAAATAGCATACTTGATACCGAGAATTAAAAATCCGATCGTGTTAAGTGTAAAGACGATCGTGGTCTCTATTAAAAGCCCTGTAATGTATTGTTGTGCGATAGTCCCGGATTTTGATAAGATTTCATGAACCTGGTCTTCATCGCCATTCTTAAATACACGAATAAAAAAAACTTTGATGGTCGCGCGATAATATAAAATGAGGAAAGTATAGATAGGCAACAAAACGAGGTAGGAAATCATTTCTGTTATGGATACGAATGTGACACCCACAATTTTGGGCGCCTCGCCTTTAATATCCTCGACAGTGTCTTTAAAATATTGGTTTTGCTTCGGTACAGAGATATTCAATGAATTAGTCAACCATTTTTGAAATGAAGCGCCTACTTCCGTGATTCTTTCGCGAAGCGCCGGTGCGTCATCAAGAAAATTCAAAACCTGGGTTGATAAAAAGTAAATAACCGCCCCGAGGGTAACGATAGAAAGAAAAAGAGGAATAATGATAGAAAGGGGCTTGGGAAATTTTTTTCGTGCGAAGAAATTGGTTATCGGCAATAATAGCATGGACTAGGAGGATGGCGAATAAAATTGGAAGGATAATTCCTTTCCCATAAAAAAGCCCTAATGTTAAAATGGTAAGAGAAATGAGAACAAGGCTTAACCGTTGATAAAACGGAGTAGTGTGGCGGTCCATAGTCTGAATTTCTATTGGTATTCAAATTTCCGTGCCAACGGAAAAGAGGTTCGCAACCACTGTAAAAAAAAATTCTTTGAGGAATTTTCTCTACAATCGAATTATTTACTTCCCCATCTGTTGGCGTCAGTGTTCCTCAAGGAGAGATTTTTCTTGGGAATGTTTCTTGTCTCAATACGGTAGAATAAGCACAAAAATAATTAAATGAAATTTTTAAGAGCGACTTGGGATGTTTTAAAACAAACGGTACTGAATTTTTTTCAGGATGATTCCTTTAGCTATGCATCATCCATTGCATTTTATACAATATTTTCTCTGCCCGCAATTCTCATTATTTCACTTTCCATTGGTGCTACGGTTTATGAAAGGGATGTGGTTCAGCAAGAATTGATCAATCAGGTAGGTCGATTGATTGGAAAAGAAAGTGCTGCCGATGTAGAACAAATCCTGATCAACGCGGCATTGGATTCGACGGGCACACTGGCAAAAATAGTGGGTATTGCAACGTTAATTTTTAGTGCGACGACGGTTTTTATTTCGCTTCAGACAAGTCTTAATAAAATATGGGGAATAAAGCCAAAACCGGAGCGAGGCATTGTAAAATACCTTATCGACAGGTTATTGTCATTAGCGATGGTGATTAGCATCGGATTTTTATTGCTGGTTTCGTTGGTAATCGACACCGCCTTGGTGGTGATTCAAAATAGTTTGTCTAAAATTTTGGCGGGATGGACATTGTACCTTGTGGCGGCGATGAACATCGTGATATCCCTTGCTTTGATCACACTCATTTTTGCGATCATATTTAAGGTACTTCCCGATGCAAAAATAAAATGGAAAGACGTATGGGTAGGATCCCTGGTAACTACCGCTTTTTTTGCGCCGGAAAATATCTAATCGGGTTTTACCTGGGAAATAGCTCGGTTAATTCTGCATATGGGGCGGCCGGATCATTGGTCATCATTCTGATCTGGGTGTACTATTCGACAGTTATCTTTCTTTTTGGCGCGGAACTCACCTCCGTGTACGCTGAAAAGTTAGGCAGTGATATTCAACCCTATCACAATGCTGTAAAGGTCCAGATGGTTGAAGTAGAGAAAGAGCCTGACACCGGAAAAACAACCGTAACTAATCAGCAGGCCAGACATGAGGAGCCAGTTTCAGTGGATGTTAAGCCAACATAAATCATGGGTATAAAAAAAATAAAAAAGGTATGGATAATATTGGGTAGCATCCTTGTATTGTTAATCGTTGCGCGATTGATGCTTCCTTATTTTGTAACACGATATGTCAATAAAGTTCTGGCAGATATCGATGGATACGAAGGTTCCATTAGTGACGTGGACATCCATTTAATTCGTGGTGCTTATAGCATTCACGATCTTAAGCTATTTAAAGTTAACGGTCATGAGAAGGTTCCTTTTATTGATATTCGCGACAACTGATCTTTCGGTTGAATGGTCTGCACTTTTTAAGGGCTCGGTGGTGGGAGAAGTAATTTTTGAAAAGCCACAATTAAATTTTATTGGTGGCGATGGTGACGAAACCAAAAAACCTGGTAATGATACCCAAACCGGGGAAAATGTTGATTGGACCAAGCCAATAAAAGAATTAATGCCCCTTCAAATCAATCGCCTCGAGATAAACAATGGTTCTGTTTTCTTTTACGATTTTACGACCAAGCCCAAAGTGGATATTCACCTGGATAGCCTGCAGCTATTGGCAACCAATTTAAATAATGCCGACAAACAAAAGGTAAGGCTCCCATCCAACGTTATCGCCAGCGCAACGTCGGTTGGGGGTGGCAAGCTTAATCTAAATATGGATATCAATGTGTTAAAGGAAATTCCGGATTTGGATTTGAATCTGAAGTTTGAACAGGTTAACATGCCGGCTCTAAACGATTTTTTTGTTGCATATAGCAAGGCAGATATTGAAAGGGGAACATTTAACTTGTACTCGGAGCTGGTTGTGAAAGACGGTAAGATAACAGGATATGTAAAACCAGTCGCTCAAAACATAAAAGTTGTCGATTGGGAAAAGGATAAAAAAAATCCATTAAACTTAGTGTGGCAGGGAATCGTGGGTGTGGTAGCGGAATTTTTTGAAAATCAGAAGGAAAATCAATTTGCTACAAAAGTTCCGATACAAGGGGATCTTAAAAATATAAAATCCGGCGTGTGGCCGACCATTTGGAACGTGTTCAGAAATGCCTTTGTCAGTGCCTTTGAAAAAAATACAGATAACACGGTAAAATTTTCAAATAGCCTGGCTCAAGCTAAAGTCGCTGAGGAGAAGTCGCCGAAGGAAAAGCGAAAAGAGAAAAGGAAGGAAAGAAGAGAAGCTCGGGAGCGAAAAAAGAAGAAAAAAAGAAAGCAGAAGGAGACAAGATGAACAAGTGCAAATATTAAGTTGGCATACAGGCGGTATTTCTACATCGAAGTGAAGGTCACACCAGTCGATCTTTATTTGCAGCAAATTGACTATTGGAAATCAAGATTCTAACGTGAAGAATTTAATCTTAATCACTACAACTATGAACAGGCCAAAAAATCCAACTGGAACTGAGGAAAAGAAAAGAACTAAGCCGTCGTTAAGAAGCCGGCGTCGTGAAGAGCGTGAAGAATTTGAACGAACAATTCCAGGTAGAAAAAGGCCTGAAACTGAAAAACAGCATGATCGCGTTGTAAATGAAGATGAACAATTGAAAGTTGTCAATCAAAGGGAAGACAATGCTCAATCGCGCAAGGCTACTACCGAAAATGAAGAAAGCCGGGCTGACGGTTCAAAAGAAAATGAAAGACTAGAGGCGGCCGATGATAACAATGAAGTTAATCCAAGATCTCCAAAGGTAAATTGATTTAGTCAAAGGGCATTTTTGCATCCCGAAGGAAAGTAAGCAATTTTTAGCCTGGATTAGGCTGAGGAAATATCAAGTCAAATGCAAGGGTGCTGAGCATGGAATCGAATCTATTAATTGAACCGCAAAGACGCAAGCGCAAAGAAATTCAATATTGTGTTTTGACGACTCTTTGCGTCTCTGCGCCTTTGCGGTTTATATATATTTCCACCCTTAGTTGTGAAAATGCGGCGATAGTTCCTCTCGATTTTTCAGCGCAAATTCCCTCAGCGGACTCAGTGCTTAAATTCGACATTACTATTTCTTTGAATTTTTAGATTTACGAGAATCCTTGTCGGCATTCAACACACTTGCCTTTATTCCCGACAACAGTGACTTCCACCAAAAATTGAAAATTTGCCTTTTTCTATCGCGCTCAAATTCAATGGCGCCCGTTCTTTTTTCGGTGGGCACATTTTTGTCCTTATCATTTTTTACGATCGTATTTATCAGAAATGTTTTTATGTCACTTTCGTCTTTTGATTTTTCTTTTTTTAATCCCGTTATTTTAAGGTCCTCATAGTTGATGGTAAGGCGAACCTTTGGAAGATTTGTCATTGTAGTCAAAATCAAAATTTAAATTGTTCAGTCTACCAGACTCAATCTTGATAAAAGCAAGATTTTCCAATGCCGGATTGAGGTGACGCAAGGCCATTTGGCTAATTTTTCCCTTTGGCATGATACTGCGTATTGCCATCCAGCGGTAAAGTAAAAGAAGCCTGAATCAAACCCTGTCCCATGATCTTAGCACTGGCCTCCAGCATGGCGTATGCGGTTTATTTTGATAGAGCCTTGTCACTCAGGTTGACCAGTGTCGCCTGGAGATTTTCGAAGACTAATTTTCCGCTTTTAAATCCGTCCGAAGGGAATTCCTCATAGGTAATTTTCGTGTCTTTGATTTGTAGAGTATCAACTTCAATCCCAAAATCAAATTGTTTTATGGCTGCGATAGGCAATGGCTTATTTTCGGTTTCCTTGAACGGCATTCGCTTGTCACGGAACGAAGATATTTCAGCGGACATGATTTTTATTTTAGAGGCAAGAAAAGTGCTATCTCGAAAGAGATCATATTGAAGCCCCGTGATTTCTATGCGAGGTATAAATGTTTTTAAGCGATCAACTTGTTTTCCGGCAACTCTTGAAAATTTGAATTTAGAATACCTAGGGAGCAGTACAAGAGAGTCTATTATTAATTTTTCGTGGTTGCTAGCCAGGTAAATTTCCGCGATATGAGTCTGATAAAAACCATCGGCGGAGTTGTAGAGCAGGTGGGTGATTTTTGATTCCAGGTCTTTTATGTTGTATGCCCGGATATTGTCAATACCCGTTGTGTCGGAAGATTGGATATTGTTCAGCGTCATGTTAAGCAAACCTGAACACACTGTCAAAGAATCATTGGCTAGGGTCGTATTTATGTTTTTGAGAACTATTCTGCCAATAATGATTTTGTTGATTGGAATTTCCTTTGGTTGTTTATGATGGTCTTCCTTTTCTGATTTTTTCCTGCTGAATCGGATGCTCCCGTCAGTGACAAGTATTTCCTTTATTTCTAACTTTTTGTTCACAAGGAGGCTATACAAGCTAACGTTTTTAATCGCAATGTTTTTTAACTGTGCCTTAAGTGGAGTATTGTTAATACTATCTCCCTTGTTGGTGCTATCGCTGGGGTTAAAGTCAACGCCTGATATTGAAATGCTCTGCGTGAAAATGTTAACCTTCACAGAACCAACATCGCAGCCAATTTGCTTCAATCGTTCTTCAATCTGTTGCTGGCGTAATGAGAAAAAATTCCACCCCCAAGAACTAGTACACAAACTAAAATTGCAACAAAGACAATAACCCACTTACGCGAGACGATTTGGCTTAAAAGAGGGCATCTTAATTCGTTTCATGACTTAAGATGCCCTCTTTCTATACTACGTTCCCCACGAATCAATCTAAAAATGATCGCTATCACTGCGATCACTAACAGTATATGGATTATAGATCCGACACTGTAAACAAAAAATCCCAAGGCCCATGCAATTAATAATATTACTGCTATGGCATAAAGTAGATTACTCATAAAATTTGTTTTTTAAGTTATAGCAACAAAAACTAAAATTTCATGCCATAGAAGGGAATGATGAATGAGCCTCAAAGGAGTGTTTTGCCAAATTGGTGGGTAGCTTATTCTACATTTTTTGGGTAACTATATACCCAAATTATTAAAAAAGGCCTAAATAATACAATAGCGGATGGCACGATTTTTTCCTTAGTTGAGGAAATAATTCTATATGAGTGATCTAATATTGGGTATTTTTCTCATCGCAGGAACATACGTGTGCAGCACCGGCTTTGCGATCGTTTTATTTAGGATATTTTTCCCTTGAAAACCAAATCCGTCGAAATGAGTAGACTGACTGTTACGACGAATAAAAATAAATGGCGCAATGTTCCGGCCAAAACGAAAGTGGAGTTGTTCTCCATAAGTGGAAAAAGGGATTTGGTAAAAATGGGTTCATGAATAAGATCTTGGTAGTGGATGATGAAATCGAGATTTGTCTTCTGGTTACGAAATATCTGAAGAAAATGGGATTTGAAGCCTCGTATGCATTGTCGATAGCAGATGCGTTGTCGAAGACTTCATTGATCTCCTATGACCTCTTGTTTGTGGACTTAAATTTAGCGGATGGATCAGGTTATGATCTTATCCATACCTTGCAAAATTCAAACGTCACGTCAAAAATCATAATCATTAGTGCTTATGATAGTGAACGTCAAAAGGCTTTGCAAAAGGGTGCGTCGTTATTTATGGCGAAGCCCTTTACAAGAAAGTCAATCTCAGAATCGCTGGAAAAGTTAAATTTTATAACCAAATAGAAACCACCATTCCTCAACACAATAGATATGCTAAGATTACTTATTATTGATGACGATAAAGATATTTGTTTAGTATTATCAAAATTTCTCACGAAGAACAATTATGAAGTTGATGTAGCGCACAAGGGAGATGATGGACTAAAATTATTGCGCACACATGATTACACCTTGATTTTGTGTGACTACCGATTGCCCGATTTTACCGGCGTCGAAATGTTGCGCAAAATAAAGTTGTTGCAACCAGCCGTTGCAGTCATCATCATCACTGGGTATTCGGACGTTAGAACTGCGGTAGAAACTTTCCGCTATGGAGCGAATGATTATGTGACAAAGCCTTTGTATCCTGACGAATTATTGCTGACGATAAAAGAGACGATTTCTAAAAACGAAAAAAGGAACTCGGTTGAAACTGAAGTGGCCTCTCCCGAGATAAGAAAGAATAAGGCCAATTCTGCGCCATTGGATTTTATTGTGGGCAAAAGTGTCCAGTCCCAGACCGTTCAACGGTATATCGAACTGATCGCGCCTTCTGATATGTCTGTTATTATTAATGGTGAGACGGGCACTGGAAAAGAGTTTGTTGCACAGTCGATTCACCGGCACAGCAAGCGTTCGAGCTATCCTTTTGTTGCCATTGATTGCGGAGCACTTCCAAAAGAACTTGCAGGAAGCGAGTTGTTTGGTCATATCAAAGGCGCATTTACTGGTGCTGTAAGTGATAAGCAGGGGAGTTTTGAGGTTGCAAATGGAGGGACAATCTTTTTGGATGAGATCGGTAACTTATCCTATGAAAATCAAATCAAGTTGCTTCGCGTAATTCAGGAAAGGAGAATTAAACGAATTGGCGCCACCAAAGATATTCCAATCGATGTTCGCATAATCGCTGCTACAAACGAGGACTTGACGAAGTCAGTAAAGGAAGGAAGATTTAGAGAAGACCTCTACCATCGATTGAATGAATTCAAAATTCAACTTTCACCGTTACGGGAACGCAAAGAAGATATATTGATCTTTGCGAACTTCTTTTTAGAAAAGGCAAACCAGGCTTTGCACAAAAGCGTAAAAGCATTTTCTCCGGAAGTGCTTACACAAATCACAAACTACTTCTGGTACGGCAATTTGCGTGAACTGAACAATGTAATACGCCGGGCAGTGTTGCTTACAGTAGGAGATGAGGTTCAATCCGATAGTCTTCCCCAGGAAATAATTCAGGCGCATTCATCTTTGATTGTTCCGGCAGATATGATGGATGACAGTATCGGATTGTTGAAATCTATTGCAGGGTCAGCGGAACGACAAGCCATCATAGATGTACTTGAAAAAGTTAATTACAATAAATCTAAAGCTGCTGAATTGTTCAAAATCGACCGTAAGACGCTATACAATAAATTGAAACTATATAATATTCATGCATAAATGAAAGCTATTCGTTACGGCGAGTACGTTTCATCCATATTGCGCTGATCCTAATTGCCTTTATCGCTGTTTAGGTGAGGGATAAATAAACTTGGGCCAGTGAGTTCTTCGCATCTCCCAACACCAATTGTGCGATGTCACTGTCGGCAAGTTTTGCCAGACCATAGTTATACCTCGCGCCGACTTGCAAATTTCCAAAATTTAATCCGAAGCCGCCCGATAACCCGTAGTCAAACGGTTTAAGATTGTCTTTGTCAATTTCATCCGCACCGTTTCCTAAGTCGCCTTCATGAGAGATTTTAACGCCCAACAGATATCCCACGTATGGTCCAACATGTATTTCCGCTGATTTCCCTAATTTGAAAACGGCTAGTACCGGTAGGTCTAGGTAACTTAGATTGTATTTTATGGACTGGTCAAAAAGACCTCCACCATATTCGATTTCAGACCCTTTTGTTGAAAACAATAGCTCAGGTTGAATTGCAAAAACGTCAGACGACAATATCTGGCCATAAAATCCCAGGTTGACGCCGAATCTAGCATTTTCATCGCTCACCTCATCGACATATAAGTTGCTCACATTCAACCCTCCCTTTATGCCTGCACGCATTTGTCCAAATAAATCGTTAGAAATGGCGGCCGCACCGCTGACGATAAAAAATACTGTTAAAATCTTTAATATCTTAGTCGTAATCTATACGTTTTAGTTTAGTGTTATCATATAAAATAATGCGCCAAAGTAGTTATAGTTAGAAAAGAGGAGAAGGCGATAGTTTACACGCTTTCAATAGACGTTTTTTCTACATGGATGTAGATCGCGAACACATTATGAAAAACTTCTACATTAAATTAATGTTTCTCGTAATTGTTATGGTATTGGTTGCCCTAAGCCTTATGACTTATCGCAACCTCAACAATTACATTGCAGAGGTAAATCACATTCGCCAATCGCATGACG
>CAWJXE010000005.1:0-23939 GCA_963846745.1 uncultured Bacteroidota bacterium
TATTTGTATTTGGCGGTCGCGCAGACCGTCCTGTCAGCTATTGTTGCCATTGGAGCGCTGATCCGATATCGTTCCCGGAGTTTAATTGTCAGGTTGATAGGATTTGTTTTTCTAACAAGCTTTTTGGCAAACATGGCATCATGGCTGATGGTAGGAACAGCCCTGCGGATTTTTGTAAACAGTACCTATCCAATTTCACTTATCATAACCGTAGCCCTCTACTCCAGAATTTACTATGATCTTCTCCATAAAAAGAATCGAGGCTGGTTTGTTCTGATTGCTTGTGTATTTGCAGTTTTTGCACTCATTAATATTCTTTTTATTCAAAAGACGGCACCTAACTCCTACACATATTTTTTTCACTCTGCAATCATGATCACGTACTGCTTATTGTACTTCTATGTATTAATGCAGGACTTGCCTTCGCTATACGTGCATCAAATGCCCATGTTCTGGTTCAACTCTGCCCTGTTGGTTTTTCACGCCGGAACATTTTTCTTGTTTTCGTTCCATGCTTATTTGGTGAATGTCCTGAAAAATAACATGTTGATATATTGGAGTTTTCATAACATGTTGAGCAATATAGAGCACATAATCTTTTTGATTGGTCTTTATTATGACTTAAGAGGGCTCGGGCGAAAGCAGGAGGGCCTTCCCGCTGAAGTCTAAAATTTTAAGCGTTTGTTGAAAAGAAAGCCGCACGAAAGCGCAAATTGAGGTTTTCATTTTTTATTTTTCGGGAATGGAAGGTGGAGTGTCTCAATTCGCGCTTATTTTTTCATTGGCAACGGTGGGTATGCTGTTATTGGCCGGCTTCATTATCCTGTTTGTGGTCTTCTACCAAAAAAAAATGATCCAGGAGCAGTTGAAACGTCAGGAGCTTGAACTGAATTTTCAACAGAAGATGATGGAGGCTACGCTTGAGTCGGAAGAGAACGAACGCCGGAGACTTGCAGGTGATCTACACGACAGCGTGGGCGGAATGCTTTCCGCCATACGTGTTGGACTCACCACCATTTCTAAAAAACTTCCCGACCCTCAACTAATAGAACAATCCAAACAAATGCTGGATGAGACATTGTCCACGGTTCGGAGGATAAGTCTTGACCTGATGCCCTCTACACTGGAGAAGTTTGGATTAGTGCCGGCGCTCCGGGAAATTTGTGACCGGTTTCAAGCTACGGCGCTAACGCCAATAAATTTTCTGGAGCAGGGTGAAATAAGATTTATCGATGCGAAGCGGGCGCTGAAAATTTTCCGCATAGTCCAGGAGTTAGTAAACAACGCAATCAAGCACGCACAGGCATCTACAATTAAAGTCAGTGTGTCGGGCGATGAACAATTGAAAATTACCGTAGAGGATGATGGGATCGGGTTTGACCCAAAAGTTAAATCCGCTTATTCACAAAACGGTTCAGGCTTAGGACTTTATAATATGGAGAACAGAACTCGTCTGTTAAACGCCAGGCTGGATTTTGATGCGCAAGTAAAGAAAGGAAGCAAAATAACATTGATCGTTCCCTATGAAACAATTGAAAGTTTACATCGCTGATGACCACACGCTTTTTCGTAAAGCCATGGTGAATCTCCTTCGGAGTTTCGAAAGAATTACCGATGTTAAGGACGCTGAAAACGGGAAGGAACTTTTGACGCTTATCAAGTATGAACAGCCTGATGTAGTTATCGTAGATCTGCAAATGCCGGTCATGGACGGCACTGAAACGAGCGCGATCATACTCCAAAAATATCCAGACGTAAAAATCATTATTCTCACCATGCACGATAGCAGCAAGTTCATCCTTCACATGATGGATCTAGGGGTGCATGCTTTCCTTTTAAAAAATACCGAGCCTGACGAACTTGAGAAGGCAATCTATGCCGTTGCCGACAAAGATTTTTACCATAACGATTTGGTCGTAGCGGTCTTACGGAAAAATGTGAACGAAAGAAAAATGGGTCAACGACCTAACTTCCAAGCCGCAGAATTGACCGAGCGCGAGAAAGAAATTCTCTTACTCATTTGTCAAGAACTGACGATGAAAGAAATCGGGCAACGTTTATTCTTAAGTGAAAATACGGTTCGGAATCACCGGGTAAATATTATGGAAAAAGTTGGTGTTAATAATATCGTTGGATTGGTAAAGTATGCGTATGAAGTAGGTGTGGTGATTTAATTTTTCGCAAAACTACGAGTAGTATAATTCTACTATTTTTTATTCCCCTTAAGCTCTGTCGATCGGCAATTATGTGAACTAAAAGTCATATGTGCGCGTATTCCATCATTTTTCGAGCTCAGAAGGGTTCGTTCAGCAATCACATCCGGAAATAAAGTCAAAACGTTATGCGAAATTCATAATGCGTTTTTGAGCGAGACGCTCAAAGACAAAAGACATGAAAATTCTTGTGGTTCACAGGCAGAAAAATACCGTTAACATCATTCAGTCAGTGCTTAGCGAAAAAAATCCCGTTGTGCTACAAACAGAATCTGGTTTGGATGGGCTCCTAACCTCTCGAATCGAACATTTCGATCTGATTATTTGCGGCACTGACCTGCCTGTGGTCACAGGTTTCGAGCTGATTAGATCGATTCGAACGAACTCCGTTAACCGAGAGACGCCAGTGATATTCTTGTCGGATAAGATTGATGAGAAGGCTGAACATTTGAGCAATGCATTAGGGGTGGAAGCGGTCCTCTTAATGGACGACATGAATCACAGGCTGGCCGGCCTAGTTCAGGAACATGTAAAGATTGCTCCGAAGCGGGATCAAATCAATTAAGGGACTATTAAGGTCTTCCTTCTAAAGGACTTTCAATAAAGGAAATAGTTGGCAAAAATCCTTTCATTGGCCAAACCCGGGCTTTCTGCCCGGGAATGGTTCCATTACTTCTCCTTCGAAGCAGTCAATTCCGAAAACATGCTATTAAAAATTGACAAGATCAGGCTAAAGGCCAGGGCCCACCAAAACCCGTCGACATTAAAACCGGGTACGATGCTTTCTACCAATAATATAATTAAGGCATTAATAACCAGTAAAAAGAGCCCCAAAGTAAAGATGGTGATGGGAATCGTCAATATTACCAGAATCGGCTTGACAAAAATATTAGCCAGCGAAATCAACAGCGCCGCTAAAAGCGCATATCCATAGTGCTCCACATGTACGCCGGGCAAAAGATAAGCGGTAAGCAAAACGGCCAAGCCTGAAAGTAAAAATCGAATAATTCCATTCATTTTTTCGGCATTTAAAATTTGCTTGAATTTCCGCTTTTAAGTGAAGAAGTCAAATTCTAAATTACAGCCATGTACGCGATTGTTGATATTGAGACGACTGGTGGATACGCAGCAAACCATCGCATTACAGAGGTGGCCATATACCATCATGATGGCATACACATCACGGATCGGTTTCATACCCTTATCAATCCTGAGCGAAATATCCCCTACTACATCACGGGCCTCACCGGGATCACCACTGAAATGGTTCTGGAAGCACCGTCCTTTAAAGAGGTCGCCGATGATATTTTCAAACGTCTCGACGGCAAAATTTTCGTAGCCCACAATGCACATTTTGATTATTCCTTCTTGAAAAAAGAGTTTGAAGAGGCAGGGATAAACTGGCAATCTAAAAAACTCTGTACTGTCCGTTTAAGTCGTAAAATTATTCCGGGCCTACGATCCTATAGCTTGGGAAGTCTTTCGGAGAGCCTGGGCATCGAGATTTTAAACCGACATCGCGCGGGTGGAGATGCAGAAGCGACCGTAAAAATATTTGACCAGCTCTTAAGACGGGATTTAGATAGCTACATTCTCAAAACTTTAAAACGCAATTCGGGAGAAACTATTCTGCCACCCAATCTTCCAAAGGAAGAATTCGATCGCCTTCCCTTTTTGGCTGGTGTTTATTATTTCCACAATGCGCACGGCCATGTTATTTATGTGGGCAAAGCCATCAACATTAAGAAACGAATTGCTGGTCACTTTACCGGCGATGCTCGGGAATGGAGCCGGTCCAAGATCAGGAATGAAATTCATCACATCAGCTACGAGCTTACAGGCAATGAACTGATTGCTCTTATCCTTGAATCGCAAGAGATACGGCGACTCTGGCCAAAATATAATCAGGCGCAAAAATATCGCACGGAAGAATGGGGAATTTTTGATTATGAAGATCGGAATGGCTACCTGCGATTCTCAGTTAACGTCGTAACGCGAGGATCCCGACCATTGAAACGTTTTAGTTCGAAAGGAAATGCCTGGAATTTTCTATGGGAGAAAGTACGTGCCTTTGATCTTTGTCCTAAACTAAGTGGTCTGCAGTTAGCCAAGGGGTTGTGCTTTGAGTATCAAACGGGAGAATGTCATGGTGCTTGTATGGGTGTTGAATCTGTTGCCGATTACAATCGTCGGGTAGAAAGCGCAATTCAATCATTCAAGGCACAGGGTGAATCAGTCGCGATTATTGGCCGAGGGAGAAATATCGAGGAACAATCTTTAGTTTTAGTTGAAAAGGGGACGTATGTGGGTTATGGATTTTTTGATAAACATGATTCGATTTCCGATTTTGAATCGGCTAAAACATTGGTTAAGCGAAGTGTGGAAACTCCTACGGTGCAAAGTCTGATCAATGGATATGTGGCCAATCCACGAGGGGCCTCGGTCGTTGTATTTGATAAAGTCGTTGAGGCTTAAAAGGGCCTCCTTATTTTTTCATTCTGCCTTCGATTCCCGGATAAAGAATAGGCACCTTATCGCTAGTGAACACTTCCTTTGTATCAATATTCATCATCGATAATACTCCGGCCCATCCGGCTCCTGTATCCATCATCCAAATTTCACAAGCCTGAATCGGCCTGGTAAACGGAATGGGTGTGTGACCAATATACACTTCGTCGAATTTGGTAAGCTTATGGTTTTTTGTTTCCTGTTGAAAAAAGTTCCATGCCTTTTGAATTAGAGTTCGATCCCAGGCAAATGTCGTTATGTCTTGTTGTTCCAACGGTCGACGAAGGTCAATGCCTGCATGCACGAATAGTTTGTTGTTTAAGATAAAGTACGGAAGAGCCTTGTCCAAGAACTCAATGTGCGAAGAAGGAACGCCGTCTGAATAGGATGAAATTGTCGCCGCCCCTCCCTGCGATCGCCAAATATTTTCTACAATTTTTGTTTTCATCCAGCTTAGGGTCCATTGATCGTGGTTACCCAAAACGTACGTGATGTTTTTAATTTTTAAGAGTTCATCAATACACCATTTGGTATCAGGCCATCCGTCACACACATCCCCCAAACAAATAAGATGGTCGGATTCATAATTAAAATCTGCACGATCCAGGCATTGTTTTAACGCACGGTGGGCGCCGTGTATGTCACCTATTACGAATGTGCGGGCCATAACTATTTATAATTGCCTATTGTTTTTCCAGCAAAATCTCCACCGTATTTGGTAATAATTACGTTATTTTATCGATTTAAACCTGAAATAGATTTAATGGAAGCCATCGCTGTTGAAAAGCACCAGGAGCACAAGGAAAAGGTAAAACAAGTTTACCAGGAGGTTGCTAAAGTTGTAGTTGGGCAGGAATACATGGTAAACCGACTAATGATCGGGTTATTCACCAATGGACACGTATTATTGGAAGGGGTTCCGGGCCTTGCCAAGACGCTTACCGTGAGCACGCTTGCGCAAGTTTTACACCTTGATTTTCAACGCATCCAATTCACACCTGATTTACTACCATCCGATTTGGTGGGCACGATGATCTATAATCAACGGGAGGGAAAATTCGAAGTAAAAAAAGGCCCAATCTTCGCGAACATCATCCTGGCGGATGAGATCAACCGCTCGCCTGCGAAGGTGCAATCCGCCTTGTTAGAGGCTATGCAGGAAAAGCAGGTGACTATTGGAGAAACAACATTCAAATTAGATCGTCCATTCCTGGTCATGGCAACGCAAAACCCGGTAGACCAAGAGGGAACCTACCCGCTTCCAGAGGCTCAGGTAGACCGCTTTATGATGAAAGTGTTCGTGGACTACCCTACGAAAAGTCAGGAGATGGAAATTATGCGAAGGATTTCCAATATGAAATTTGATTATACAGTCAACACAATTCTGAGCAAGGAAGATATTTTTGCTATTCGAGACCAGGTAAATAAGGTAACGATTTCAGACTCCCTGGAACGTTACATCATTGAGCTTGTCTACTGCAACGCGAAAGCCACTGGAATATAAATTAAATGAACAAGCTCAATACATTCAGTTCGGAGCTTCACCACGGGCCAGCATTAACTTGAATCTCGCTGCCAAAGCAATGGCCTACATGGAAGGACGCGATTATGTGTTGCCGGAGGACATAAAAGAAATTGCGCTCGACGTTTTGAACCATCGGATCATTCTAAACTATGAAGCAGAAGCAGATAACGTCCGTACGCCGGATATCATAAAGGCAATTCTCACGCGAGTCCCCATTAACAAATAGGATGGTAGGCGCACCATTCTTCTTTTTTTTTATTATCTATAAATTATCATCGTTAAAAAATCTTGTAAGAATTGTTAAGTCATTTTTTGTGAAACTCACTGATAATCATCAGGTAAACGAGTTTCGGCCTAATAACTGTTCGTCGTCTTGTCACCACAATTTTCTTGCTTAACAATTTGGTAACAAAGGCGTAGGCATCAGGTAATATTGGAGGAAGACCTTTGCATCAAATTATAATGTCTATGGTGCGAAAAGTACTTCTTCTGTTGCCAGTCTTTCTGATTTTATTGGGAACAGCCCTTGCTCAAGTAGGAACGATTAAAGGAACCGTTAAAGATGCCCTGTCCGGCGAAGCTGTTATTGGGGCAAACGTTCTGATTGCCGGAACGAGCGAGGGTACTGCTGTAGATATTAATGGTGATTTTGAAATCCCGCAAGTTAAGGTTGGCGAACACAGCCTTATCATATCGTTTGTGTCTTATAAAACTGATACACTTAAAAAAGTGATCGTTTATCCAGATCAAACTACCGTGATCAATCACAAAATGATGGAAGAAAGCATGCAACTGGGTGAGGTCGTAGTATCAGGCGCCAGGGTCACGAACACGGATTATGCGGTTATAACTGAAATCAGAAAAAATGATTTAGTGGTTGTCGGTATTTCTTCCCAACAGATCACAATGTCACAAGATAGAGACGCAGCACAAATTATGAGGCGTGTACCTGGCGTTACAATTTTGAACAATCGTTTTGTCAATGTTCGGGGTTTGAATGAGCGATATAATACGGTGCTTTTAAATGGCGTAATCGCGCCCAGCACCGAGGTTGATTCTAAAGCTTTTGCATTTGATCTTATACCAAGCAGCATGATTGATCGTATGATGGTCTATAAATCAGGGGCAGCAGAATTTCCTGGAGAGTTTGCAGGAGGTATTGTTGACATAAACACGAAGAGCGTCGTTGAAGAAAATTCCCTTTCGGTGAACATAACGACCGGATTTCGCGCCGGAACAACGGGCAAAGATTTTTATAAAGCGGAAGGAAGTTCCACGGATTGGCTAGGTTACGATGACGGATTTCGACAACTGCCTTCTACTTTCCCCTCAGAAAATCTTAGAGAATTCTCACAATCGGGAAGCGATGCCGATATGCAAAAGTTAGTTTCTGCTAGCAAAAGCCTGCCAAACCGCTGGGGAATTCAAAAGACAACAGCCTCACCTGATTATAGAGCAACCATTAACTTTTCTCATGTTTTTAATTTGGGAAAGTTCAAGCTAAGCAATATCACATCGGTTAATTACTCGCGAACCTTCCAGACCGTCGAACAACAGAATTATTATTATGAAGCTTTTGATGCGCAAGCCGGGAAAAGTGGAAGAAGGTATTATTTTGATGACAACCGATACGCAGATAATGCAAGAGCTGGGTTTATTTCCAATTTTATTTTTGAAATAACACCCTCTCACAAAATTGAATTCAGAAACCTTTTCAATCAGCAAGGTACGTCTCAGGTAACTTCGAGATCGGGAGTTGAGGACATTCAGGGATTTGATGTCAACAACAGGGCGATAAATTACTTTAGCCGGGGTATTTACTCAGGACAATTGCAAGGTAAGCACAATATTGGCGATCACCTTTACTTTACCTGGATTGGCGGATATTCTAACGTTAAGGCGGACCAACCAGACTTCCGAAGAATACGTTCTCAACGTTCAACAGGAACAAACGATGCTTTTTCAATTGTCATTCCACCAAATGCAAGCGCGTTTGACGCAGGCCGTTTTTATTCTGACTTAACTGAAAAAATTTACACCGGCGCAATCAATTTGGATTACAAATTAAATCCTCAAGCAGCAACTGAAAGGCAGGCCAAAATTTCGTTAGGAGGGTATGTAGCACAAACGGATCGCGACTTTGATGCCCGGTGGTTCTCTTACAAATGGTCCACGTTGTCGAATCGACCCCCTGAGGTTGTATTACAACCCATGGAAACCATCTTTGCCGAACCCAACATTGGATTTTCATCGGTATATGGTCAACCGCCTTATTTCATCCTGGAGGAAGGAACAAATTTTTCTGACCACTATGTTGGAGAAAATCTCTTAAAAGCCGGATATGCAAGCGTGACAATTCCTTTTGCTAACAAGTTTAGGGTTGCGGCAGGGGTTCGGGTTGAAGATAACAGACAACAACTAAATTCATACAGTTCGGATGGAACGGCTGTGAACGTTGACAATCCCGTAACCAGCGTTTTGCCTTTTGCTAATTTGGCATTCAATTATTCCGAAAAGTCTCTGGTAAGAGTTGCTTACAGCAAGACGGTAAACCGACCAGTATTCCGCGAACTTGCTCCATTTAATTTTTATGATTTCGATCGTAACTCAAATCTTTATGGAAATCCTAACTTAGTTACTGCAGATATCCACAACGTTGACTTACGTTGGGAAAATTATCCATCAAAAAATGAGAGCATTTCGGTGGCATTGTTTTATAAATATTTCATCGATCCCATTGAGTCCGAAATTATCGGTGGTTCCAATATAATCTACACCTATCGCAATGCGGTTTCCGCGAAGAAACTTATGGTGTGGAATTTGAGGCGCAGAAAATCGTTTCAGGAAATGACTTCGAACAATTTTCTAAATAAGCTTTCGGTAGTATTAAATGCTGCATGGATTTCCAGCAAGTGGATTTAGGTGATGTTGCGAATCAGGAGAAAGAGACGAGCAATGCAAGGCCAGTCACCTTATATTATCAATGCTGGCTTAAACTATAACGACTATGATAAGGGATGGCAATTCAATGTTTCATATAACATATTTGGAAAACGGATTTTTGCCGTCGGGGATCTGGATCAAAACGCAACACAATATGAAATGCCACGAAATCAACTTGACTTCACAATGTCAAAAGCATTGGGAACACATTGGGAGATCAAGTTCGGTATACAGGATATCCTGAATGCGCCTTATAAATTAACGCAAGATTCTAATCGCGACAAGGAAATCAATCACGTAGATGAACCGATTTCACACTTCACGACTGGTCAGTATGTGTCGTTGGGCGTGAACTTTAAAGTGTATTAGTAAAAGACCCACATTAGATACGGACAAAAAAGGGACGCGCTAAGTGTCCCTTTTTTTGTTTACTCTTTGTTAACAATACTTAAATATTACCTAACACTTCCTTAACACCTTCTCACTATGGCCGGTGTACTTTTGGATTGAATTCAGAAATCTAAAAAGCTTAATCATGGAAAAAACTAAACACCTATTTACCTACACCTTGATGATGGCGATCGCCTTGGTGATGGTAACATTCGCATCGTGTGATGATGACGAAGACCCGACTTTTGCTGATCCGACCGTGGTAATTACGCCGTCAACTGCCTCAGGTCTTCCAGGTGCAACTGTTAGCCTGGGAATTGCAGCCACTGCTGACGCGGGGCTAGCGTCTATTGCAGTAAACGGTACGAGCATACAAACATTTACGACTGAAAAGACCGCAGCAGTTACGTATGATTATGCGATCCCAGCAACTGAAGCCGTGGGAAGCACAATACCACTGGAAATTGTAGTTACGGATAAACAAAATCCGCCTAAGAACCGCTTTAAGTACGTCAATATTACAGTTGGCGATCCAGGTAAGTCGACTGTAACCTTCAAGGCGCGATTACATCAAACACGACATGGACCAAAGACAAATATTATTTGATAAAAGGCAACGTTTATGTGCAAGCACCGGCGGAATTGACAATTGAAGCCGGTACCACTATTTATGGTGATAAGGTATCCAAAGGCGCCCTTGTAATAAATAGAGGTGCAAAAATTCATGCTGTGGGTACTGCAGCCGCACCTATCGTGTTCACGTCATCTGCTCCAATAAATTTTAGGAACTATGGCGATTGGGGCGGCCTGGTCATCTTAGGAAAAGCTGTTAACAATCAGAACGCAACTCAAACTATCGAAGGCATCTCTGGAGCTACCGGTGATGATGGAAAATATGGTGGAACAGATGACGCCGATAATTCTGGCGAGCTTCAGTATGCGCGAATCGAATTTGCAGGGATAGCGCTTTCAACGGATAATGAACTTAACGGACTCACCTTGGGTAGCGTTGGAAGCGGTACTAAAATTGATCACATTCAAGTTTCATATTCCGGAGATGATTCTTACGAATGGTTCGGTGGAAAAGTCAATGCTCAATATCTAATTGCCTACAAAGGTTGGGATGATGACTTCGATACTGACTTTGGATTCACGGGCAATGTGCAGTACGCTGTTTCCCATCGTGATCCTAACAATGGTGATAAATCAGGCTCCAATGGATTTGAATCGGACAATGATGGCGCTGGAAGTACGGCAGCTGCAAAAAGCCCGCTTACTGCTCCTAAGTTTTCAAATGTTACCTGGTTTGGTCCTGGTACTTACGCTCGTTTGAGCAGCGGAGCACTGAACAAAAGTAACTATAACGCCAATTATCAATTCGGTGGTCACCTGAGAAGAAACTCTGCAATTCAAGTTTATAATTCAATATTTATTGGAAGCTATTTGGAAGGAGTTCACTTCGATAAGACAAATCCTGCAGCGGTATTTAAGGGCAATTATTTTGGCAGAACAGGTGTAAATGTCTCCAAAGCCGTCAAGAAGGCCACAACAGGAAACGCAGACGGTGATATCGATCTGACTAACTTTGACGCTGATAATTATTTTGCGGCTGATCAGGCAACGGTGGATTTATCGACGGTTATTGCAGGAATGACCGCCACTAATTTGAATATAGACCAGCCTCTGAGTGTCTTAGCTGCGGGCTCAAGCCTACTGACAGGAGCTAAAACGGTTCCCGCTGGACTTACTCAAAAGGATTACATTGGTGCTTTCGATGCGACGACTAATTGGACAAGTGAGACGTGGGTCAATTTTAATCCCAATGGCACGCAATACTAGATTTCTGAATTACTTTTAAGGATAAGCCTGGAAATTTTCCAGGCTTATTTTTTATATGAGATTTCGCAGCTATAATTTTAACAAATGACTAAAGGATCTTTATACCGTTTCATTTTTTTCATCGTATTGTTGAGCTCTTGTGCAAGCGATCCGTACGATCCGAACAAATTTTTAACACCCGAAGCGCAACAAAAATTGATTCGCGAAACTGTTTACTACTCAATGAAGTTACCACCTAACGCCAATCACGAAACAAAGTTTGATAAGGAATTTGATTGGTATTATGAACGTGCTGCGAAAGAGGTTGAAGTGATAAAGTACTATATAGACAAAAATGACAGTCATTATTTTTTAATGTCGAGAGTAGCGAGAAGTATAACACCGATGCGTGAAGGCATTGGTGGAAAAATCCGCTTTGATGATTCTGGAAAGCTGAATGCCTACGAAGAAATATTTCGGACTTGGAAAATGGAAAGTGATTCATTAAAAATCAGAGGGTCAATGTTGTTTGACAGAATGGTTAAAGGAAAAGACTTGTCCTTATTTTATTCTAAATTTCAAGGAGATAAGTATATAGAATTTCCAAACGAACGCTTTTCGTTTGATAAAAAGTTAAGATTATGGCATGATAATGCTATCGATACCTTGCAAGGAGAATGAACATCAATAACCTAAGTGACTAAAAATATTCTCATTACCGGTGCGTCAGGATTAGTAGGAAGTCGCCTTACAGAATTACTTTATGAAAAAGGTCACCACATTGCTCATCTTAGCCGCACCGCTCGGTCTGGAAAGGTCAAAACTTTTTTGTGGGATATTGATAAACAAAAAATTGACAACGAATCATTGCAAGGTACTGACGCTATCGTCCATTTAGCAGGAGAGAGCATTGGTACAAAACCATGGACGAAAGCACGGAAACATGCAATTCTGAAAAGTCGTACCCACTCCACCTGGTTACTATACGACGAGTTAAAAAAAGGAAATCACAACGTAAAAACTTTTGTCTCCGCGTCGGCAATTGGTTACTATGGAGTTGATGAGAACGATGGACTATTCAATGAAGACGACAAGCAAGGGAATGGCTTTTTAGCAGAAGTTGTACACCAATGGGAGGAATTCGTCGATCAGATTTCAACGCTTGGAATCAGGGTCGTCAAAATCAGAACCGGCGTTGTGCTCAGCGAAAAAGGAGGAGCCTTGAAAGAACTGAAGAAGCCCGTGAAGTTTTTTGTTGGAGCACAATTGGGAAAAGGAACGCAGTATCTCAGCTGGATCCACCTCGATGATTTGTGCAAGATTTTTATAAAGGCAATTGAAGATGAAACCATGCACGGCGTTTACAATGCTGTAGCACCCGATCCCGTCACAAACAAAGAATTTACCCATCGGCTCGCGAAGGTGTTGAACAGGCCAATCATCCTACCTCCTATTCCATCTTTCATACTAAAGTTTTTATTGGGCGAGATGGCGGGTCTTGTCTTAACCGGAGTAAAAGTGTCTAGCCAAAAAATACAGGCGTCCGGTTTCAAGTTTGAATTTGATAACCTGGATGATGCATTAAGAGATTTACTGACCAGCTAGCCGTAATACTCGATTTCAAAAGAACAGTACATAATCCTTATTTTACGGCAACTGCGATCTTAGAATCAGCGGTACCATAGTAGAGGAACCATTTATTTCTGAAGTTTACAAGTCCCTCAGCAAAACACACTTGATTTATTTGACCCGTTATTTCGTAGGGTTTTGAGGGCTTTATAAAATTCTTTTCAAGACGTTTGATTACTGTAGTAGGATCTGCCTTGTCAAATAGCGCCTGACCCATGCAATATGCGCCTTGGGCAATGGTTGTATCACCATTTGTATTGTGGTTCATACCATTATAAATCAGTAAAATACCTTCGTTCGTCAATAAGGCAAAGGGACCACTCTCTACAAGTCGGCTGTCAAAATATCCGCCTCTCGGTTTCAGCACAGATTTTAATTTTCCGCTCTCTTCAATCGGCGTCCAGTGAATTAGGTCGTCCGACGTCAACATAAAGAGATCGGTATCTCCGAAATACATCCAGTATTTTTCGTTGATTTTAGTGGCAATAAATCGTGAGCTTTCCTGGCGAACCACAATGGCGCCCGATTTGCTCCAGGTGTTTTTATATTTTCCCTGCAGCACAGTTCCATGTTTTGTCCACTGATGTAAGTCAGGTGACGTGGCGATCATCAACCTTGCAACGTTTCCGTCATACGCCGTATAAGTCATTACATAAAAACCGTCTTCCGATTCAACAATTCGCGGATCCTCGACACCACCTTCCCATTCATAAAGTTTCAAGCTGTCATTGTCTGGAAAAAATACAGGTTCTTTTGTTTTGGTGAAATGAAGGCCATCATCACTAATGGCCAGGCCCAATCGCGAAGTTCCTGCAAACTTGCCGATAGTGTCCTCGGCTCGGAAAATTAAGTGTACCTTATTGTTCCTGACAACAGCGGCTGGATTGAATACGTCCTTTTCATCCCATCGGACGTCACGTTGAAGTATTGGACATCGAAAGGTGTTTTCCCCAGCCTCAAGTATTGGATTCACGCTATCTACTTTTACAAAAGGCAACAACGCCCAGGTGGTGTCCATTAATCCTGGATTCTCCGCTACTTTATTTTTTTCCGTTTTACAACTGATTATGTACAACGTAAGAAGGACGATGGGAACAGTACATTTCAAGTAGCTAATTTTCCAGTTCATACTTGTATATTCGTTGCTGCTTCAAGTTAACGTTATGAGAGGCGCTGAACAAGTTCACGAAAGGAACAGAAATGAAATGATTATTTTTTCGCCTTTCACAGTAAAATTATAAATACATGAAATCAAGGAAAACAAATGCTAAGGCTGTCGTGACGCAGGAGGAACTAGAGGAGGAACAAAAAATTCGTCAAGCATTTAAAGACAAAGATTGGGCGGAGATAAAAGGTGCCAACAGTTGGATGATTTTTAAAGTTATGTCTGAGTTTGTCGAGGGACTGGAGAAACTTGCGAAGATAGGTCCCTGTGTGACTATCTTTGGATCTGCGCGTGTCAGACCCAGCAACCCTTATTATAAGACCGCGGAAGAGATTGCCTTTCAACTCGTGCAGCATGGTTATGGCGTTATTACAGGAGGGGGACCAGGAATCATGGAGGCCGGGAACAGAGGCGCAAATCGCGCTAAGGGTAAATCCGTAGGCCTTAACATATACCTACCCCATGAACAAAAAGGGAATATTTATATTGATCCAGATAAGTTAATAACGTTTGATTATTTTTTTGTTCGTAAGGTGATGTTCATGAAATATTCTCAGGGTTTTATTGTAATGCCCGGTGGATTCGGTACCCTGGATGAGTTGACGGAAGCGCTTACCCTTATACAAACGAAAAAGATTGGTCGTTTTCCGATCGTACTGGTTGGGAAAAAATTCTGGAAGGGATTGGTTGACTGGTGGACAAAAGTTTTGGTGGAGGAGGGTATGATTGGAAAAACTGATGATCACCTGTTCAACGTAGTGGATACACCGGAAGATGCCGTGAAAGTAATTGACGATTTTTATTCCAAATATTTATTGGCGCCTAATTTCTAATTGCTTTGCCAGCCGCCAAATTCTTTGTTGATTTTCTTCACGTCAGGATATAAAGAGGCATCGCGCTGAAACAATTCAAAACCTGGATAGTTATGAGTAAAGTGACCGTCGTTACAAGGTAACAAGGGAATAAAAATCACGCAGAAATTATCAAGAATTAAGTAATGCAGTTGGAGTTAATCCGAAAACTTTTGGAAAGCTAATGCCAAAAGAAATGATGTCTTTAGAATTCGAAAATCTCGAAAATATTACGAAGCAGCTTTGGGGTGCTGCAAACTCGCGTAGTATTTGCAGCTTGAAATTAGAGGGCGAAAATGGGTATCGCATGATTCACACTCATGGGATCTTCATGAGCAAGCAGAAAAAGTTAACCATTGTATGCTGGCAAAAATCAGGGTTTGGTGAAAAAGGTTTGTCGGAAGGCTATAGGAATCTAGCGTTGGATCGATGCGAGACTGTTCTGGTATTAAGCAGAAAGTTCGTTAAGCGCAGAGATTTTAATCCAAAGGATGAACAGTATGGAGAATGGTTATTCCATATTTAAGAAATTAGAATTCACCTTCGCATTGAACACTGAATATCGAACACTGAACACGGAATGATGAAGGTCGGTCTCAGCATTCCGTTCCAGATTCAATTTTTTCAGGTTTTCCCGCTTGTTGAATTATTTTTTACTTCCAGAGCTATATTAACTTAGTTCAACTGTTGTGTACAAAATTCCTTGCCGTTATGAAATTCAACTTAGAAGAACGCCTAGTAAATTTTGCAGTTCTAATTCTTGAGATCACAGAAAAACTTCCGGAAACAAGAGGAAGTAGTCATTTGTCAGGACAACTTGTCCGGTGTGGCACAGCTCCAGCTTTGCATTATGGTGAAGCTCAATCAGCAGAATCTCGTAAAGACTTCATTCACAAGATGAAGATAGCCTTAAAGGAAATGAGAGAATCATTGATTTGTTTGAAGATTATCGAGCGAAAGAGATACCTACGCGATCAATCCATTGAAAACTCGATCTCAGAATTAAATGAGCTTATCTCAATTTTCGTAAAAAGTATAGAAACGGCTACGACAAACTTAAAGGACAAGCAGCAACATTGAAGTACGCACGCCCTTAATTCGAGCGTCGTTCATCATTGGGTGTTCGATATTCGATATTGGTGTTCATGAATTGTCGATGCCTGGAAAAAGTTGACGCAAAAAGCAGTCAACTATGAAAGTAAAAAGTGTAGTAATCCCTCTCGGCGAAGCTTTCAAACATCAAGTGATCAAAGAAATAGAAGATGAGCAATGTCTCACACTGACGTATGCAACGCCGTGGCTATCCTAAATCAAAGAGTATCTTCTGGTAATTTAATCTGATCGGAATAAAACTTCATGCGTGTATGCATCGTATCCAGCGGAACGATCTTTTCAATGCAGGTATGTTTGTGATTGATGAAAACTTCAAGATAATAATTACCCAGTAAATACAGGTTGATTTTATAGCCATAATAACGAATGGCCATTACAAACGTACCTTTCTCATACAAAGTTGTGACCTTCTCCTCTAACGTCAAATTCTTAAATTCTTTCCATGCGATCATATACTAAACATAAACTAAAAATACTTTGATCACAATGTTGACTCTGGCCAAGTTTTTACTTAAAGAAATCCATTGTGCCGCGAGTTTGTGGCCTGGCTTATTTTTTAACAGCAAATAATTTGCCGTAAACGTTTCCAGCGATTTTATTTCATGAATTGTGATATGCGCTGACGCAAAAATCTTGACGCTACAGAAATGTCGAACTGAAAAATTGATTAACCATACCTAAAAATCGGGAGGAACAACAGAAAAAGTCATGCGTTTACGTATAATGTGCCGCTACTTTCCGCTGCGTTACGGTGGCATTCGAACTTGATATATAAAATCGGTGCGTGCGATTCCAAGCTTATCCGGCATCTGTTTGAAATCTCCCGGTGGATCTGTTGGCGCGTTGAAATCAGGCGTTAAAAATTACTGATTTGGGTGGGGGAAATACACCATTGAAAAATAAAAAAGCCCCTGATCGGGGCCTCTTTTGGGTGAATGATGGGGCTCGAACCCACGACCCTCAGAATCACAATCTGATGTTCTAACCAACTGAACTACATCCACCATGTAGGGAGGCAAAGGTATATAGCCACCATGAATTAACAAAAACGATTAACGCGGATTTTTAGATACTGGTTCAATTTGACATAAAATGCTAAACCGTTCGGTTGAAGGAAAGTCGTTCGCCTCTTTGATTTTCACCAAAATTTCCATCCTCATAAGCTAAATTTCCCGAAACGAAGGTCTTTTTCACCCTGGACCGGAAGGAGACACTTTGAAAAGGTGACCATCCACACTTGGCTATAATATTTTGCTTCTCTACTTTCCAGGGGTCATTTAAATTCACCAGAACCAGGTCGGCAAAATATCCTTCACGAATAAATCCCCGGTCTCGTATTTGAAAAACTACCGCGGGATTATGGCTCATCTTCTGAGCGATTTTTTCCAACGTAATTTTTCCCTGATGATAAAATTCGAGCATGGCTACGAGGCTGTGTTGAATTAAAGGTCCGCCGGAAGGAGCATTAAAATATTTGTTCTGTTTTTCTTCCCAAGTATGCGGGGCGTGATCCGTTGCAAGAATGTCGATACGATCGTCGAGCACGGCACGGAAAATTTCTTGCTGATCTTGAGGCGTTTTGATAGCGGGGTTCCATTTGATCAAAGTGCCAAGTCTCTTATAGTCGGAATCATTGAACCATAAATGATGGATGCATGCTTCAGCGGTAATTTTCTTTTTCTCCAGCGGTATTGAGTTGTCGAAGAGCGAAGTTTCTTTTGCTGTCGATATGTGCAATACATGAAACCGGGTCCCATTTTTTTTTGCAAGGTCGATAGCAAATGACGAAGACTTATAACAAGCGGCCTCGCTCCGTATAAGTGGATGACATTCTACAGGAACGTCGTCTCCATATTTTTCTTTAAATGCTGCGGAATTATTTCTGATTGTGGATTCGTCTTCGCAGTGTGCGGCAATAAGCGATGGAAATCGGGAAAAAAAACCTTCTAACGTTTTTGGATTATCAACCAATAGATTCCCCGTTGACGATCCCATGAAAATTTTAAGTCCGCATACTTTAGTAATATCAGTTTTTAGAACCTCCTCCAGGTTATCGTTGGATGCGCCGATGAAGAAGGAATAATTTGCCAGTGAAGACTGAGCAGCAATCTGATACTTCTGTTCCAGTAGTTCCTGCGTAAAAGTAGGCGGGTTGGTATTCGGCATCTCCATAAAACTGGTAACTCCGCCTGCTACTGCTGCCCTTGATTCGGAGTAAATATTCCCTTTGTGGGTGAGTCCCGGTTCCCGAAAATGTACCTGATCATCTATCACACCGGGAAAAAGATATTGTTCTTTTGCATCGATAATTCGATCAGCCGCGCGGGATGAAAGGTCTTTTCCAATCGCCTCGATATGTTTTCCTTTAATAAGGACATCACCCGCAAAGACCTTACCTTCATTGACTATATTTGCATTGACTATCAGCTTAGTTTCCATCGGGTAAAATTAATATCTAACGTGTCAGTCATCACATCTTTTGAAAGTTTTAATCTTAATAAACAGCTTTTAAACGCTGTGGCTGACCTTGGTTTTTCCAACCCTACAGAAATACAACAAAAATCTATTCCCCTTATTCTCGGAGGACAAGAAATCATCGGGATTGCGCAGACTGGAACCGGCAAAACCGCAGCCTACCTGTTACCGCTGCTCATGAAGGTCAAGTATGCGCAGGCCAGCGAGCCTCGCGCATTAATATTAGCCCCAACCAAAGAGTTGACCATTCAGATCGCCGAACACGCCCAACAATTGGCGGCTTATACTGATCTGAGAATTCTTCCGATCTATGGGGGTATCGGTCCTAAAACTCAAATCGAAATGATACGCCAAGGGGTGGACATTTTAATTGCTACTCCCGGTCGTTTTACTGAGCTATACCTACGTGGAGAATTACCGACCAAACAAATTAAAATAATGGTCCTTGACGAGGCTGATCGCATGATGGATATGGGATTCATGGGGCAGTTGAGGAAAATTTTAGAAGTACTTCCGCGCAAGCGTCAAAACCTATTGTTCTCGGCTACCTTCTCGGAACGGATTGAAAAACTTTCCGCGGAGTTTTTGGAGTTCCCGATAAAAATTGAAGTCACGCCGCAGGCGACTGCGGCGAAACAGGTTGAACAGGAGTTATATCACGTACCGAACATCAAAACGAAAATCAATTTTCTAGAACATCTGCTTCAAAATAAGGAAGAATTTAACAGAGTCATGATCTTTACGCGCACAAAGGAGTCTGCCGATAATGTTTACAATTTTCTGGAGCGAAAGGGATTGGGCCCTGTAAAAATCATTCATTCAAATAAAGGGCAGAATAGCAGGATCAACGCAGTAAATGAATTTAAAGACGGACAGCTTCGCATTTTAGTTTCAACGGACGTAACGGCGCGTGGCATAGACGTTATAAAAGTATCGCATGTTATCAATTTTGATGTGCCCGCTTTTCACGAAGATTACGTTCATCGAATTGGCCGAACGGGCCGAGCGTTTCAGGAAGGCAAAGCCATCACATTTTGCACCAGGGCAGAAGCGTACCACATCGAAAAAATTGAAAAGCTAATACGTGAAAAAATTCCCGTGAAAAAACTGCCAAGCGAAATAGAGATCACTAAAACTCCTTTTGAAGAAGCGCAGGCAATGGCCCTGGACATTGACTGGCAGAAGAAAAAAGAGGATCCTGCCTTTAAAGGGGCTTTTCACGAAAAAAGGAAAAAATAGGTTCAACGTAAGCCTCGAAGTGGACTTACACTGCATCCACCATGCTTACATCATAATGAAAATAAGCAATGAACTGCTGAAAATTATGATCGAGCTCAAATTGCATGATGGTCATTAGATCGGTTATTTTTAATAATCTTCCAGATGTTTCATCTGAGAAAATTACAGCGTCGTCGTTGATACTGAAAATGCGCAAAAAATTCTTCTGCCACATTTCTCCGAGTAGTCTGAATCTGATACAGGTATAGGATTGCTTATCGTGTAAGTCGTAAAGCAATCTTTTCAATTCGGAGATTGAAATATCCTTCCTATCCTTAGTCATTTGTATATCAAAACAACCATAGCTGCAATGATACTTTGAAAAAATCATTTATTATTCAATCGCCAACCATTATCTTAAAAGATAATCTTCGGTGTGAAAAATCTTCCACAGTTTCCACAGTATTTTTTAGTTTAATGTGTGGAATGAGTCGGGAGGCATTTTGTTTGCTAGGGCGTGGCAGGGATTTTCACAAGCTCATCATATCCTTAAACTTCGCCGCCTGCCTCCTGCTCACTTCTACTTTATCTCCCCCACGTAGTTTTACCATCAAGCCCCCGTTAAACCATGGCTCAATTCCTTCCACCCAACTCAAGTTTACGATATGCTTTCTGCTTGCCCGGAAGAATGCACGCTCATCCAGTTTTTCATCCAGCGCATTTAAGGACTTGTGTATCATCGGACGGTTATTATCAAAATAGACTTTGATATAATTGCCATCGGATTCAAATAGACGGACGTTGTTCAGGCTTACAAACCAACACCGATCACCATCCTTTACGAAAACCTGATCGTGTAATCCAAGTTTCTTTTCGGGACCCCGGATCGCTGCATTTTTTGCCCGCTCCTTATCCGCAAGCTTTGAGATGGCTTCAGAGAGACGCTCCGGCTGAATAGGTTTTAAAAGGTAATCGAGTGCATTTACTTCGAATGCCTTGAGCGCAAATTCATCATAGGCAGTGGTGAATACTACCAAAGGAACGGAATCCAGTTCTTCTAGCAACTGAAAACCGGTTTTCCCTGGCATTTGGATATCCAGAAAAAGAAGATCGGGATTTAGTTCATTGACCATTTGCGTGGCTTCCTCGGCATTCATTGCCTCGCCTACCACTTCTATCATGGGATGGTCTTCCAGTAACTTCATCAACTCTTTCCGAGCCAGGCGCTCATCATCTACGATTAATGCTCTCATGTGTGTTGCTTTGGGGAATTACTATTTCAGTTAATACAAAATTATCGTTTTCATTTACAATCCGAAAAGACGCCTCCTCGCCATAGAGAAGCTTCAGGCGCTGAACGGTATTTTTCAAACCCAATCCACCCTTGCTTCGTTTAGTCCCGTTCAGCAAGTGGCCGCTGTTTCTGATGTGGATTTTCAGATGATTATTATCGACGAAAGTTTTCAGCTGAATAACACCCCCTGGGGTAAGCTTCGAAATTCCGTGTTTAATTCCATTTTCGACCAAGGTTTGAATCATCAAGGGAGGAACTAGAAATTTTTGTGAATCGGGATGAATATCAAATTCTGTTTTTAGTCTTTCCTCAAAGCGAATACTCTCAAGTCCTAGATAGTCCTTTACAATCTTAAGCTCATCTTCAAATTTGGTCAATCCTTTTTTATCCGATGCCAGGGAGTTTCTTAAAATATTGGATAGCTGGTTGATGGCTTGTTTGGATTTTGATGGATTTTCATCCACGAGTGCGCGTATGCTATTCAATGCGTTAAAAATAAAATGTGGATTGAGTTGTGATTTCAGATTGTTCAACTCAATCTCAATCATGGATGCGTCGTATTTTAGCGAGGTGTTATACCGTTCAAAATAGTGATAGATGAAATAAAAGACGGTCCATAAAAAAAACAAAAAAGCGTAAGAGAGCGAAAAGCCCAAGATCTGGTTAATGGTTAGTGCCTGCGTGAGATTTATGGTCGTATCAGGATCAAATAATTTACCCAGGACGAATGTTACTGGTAATCTCACGAAATGGATCAAAAGCCCCATCACAAAAACGAAAACAAAAACTCTGGGGATTAATTTATGCATAGGCATGTACAGCCACTTATAGTGATTCAAAAGGATACGGAACCAGTTGGTGATCACCAGGCAGAGCAGCGCTTCCAAGAGGAAAAAAATTACACGTCTGGGGGTCACACTGCCCAACGCCACAAAGCTCCACAAGATCTGAGCGACAGCATACAATAACCACCCTCCAACCTGCAATGACCAGTATATTCTGTGTTTATTAACCATTTGTAGATGACCACAAAATTACGCAAATCATCGACGATACCGGCTGATTTTATGTATACGGTTATAAGAACTTGAACTGCAAAACGTATAGAAATACTATGGAAGCTGCGATAATGAGAATCCAGGTAATGATGACCAGCAATTTTTTATGGGCATATAGCTTTGGCTCCGAAACAAGATTATTAAATATAAAAGCCAGCCCGGCAAGAAGGTAAACTGAAGCTTCTAAAAGATCATTTTTCTTGAATTCGTAAACACCAAATCCAAAAAATATGAGGCCAAATAAATACTGGCGAATACGTGAATCCATAAATATCGCTGATGGGCTGTTTTGCTATTCTGGTAAAAATGTAAAAAGTAAAAAATAAAACAAAATAATCTAACCGTCGTTCAGTCGTCGACCACTTAAAGTGGTCTGACGACTTAACGACTAATTCAATTCGCTTTTCAAAAACATCCCAGTATAGCTTGCTGGATTCTTTGATACCTCTTCAGGAGTTCCTTTTGCAATAATTCTTCCGCCTTTTTCACCGCCTTCTGGTCCCAGGTCAATGATGTAATCAGAGGACTTGATAATATCGAGGTTGTGCTCGATCACAAGGACCGTATTACTCTTGTTTACAAGCTTTTGCAAGACATCGAGGAGGTGGGCGATATCCTGAAAGTGCAGTCCCGTAGTGGGTTCATCTAAAATATAAAACGTTTTGCCTGTATCGCGTTTCGAGAGTTCCGTGGCAAGCTTGACCCGTTGAGCTTCGCCTCCTGATAAGGTAGTAGCATGCTGACCGAGGGAAATGTATCCGAGCCCGACTTCAGAAAGGGTCTGGATTTTCCTGAGAATGCGGGGTTGGTTTTCAAAAAAAGAAACGGCTTCTTCAACGGTCATGTCCAAAACATCGCTAATGGATTTTCCTTTGAATCGTACTTCCAGCGTTTCCCGATTATATCGCTTTCCTTTACAGGTCTCACAGGGAATGTAAACGTCAGGAAGAAATTCCATTTCAATTAATCGGAGTCCTGCGCCTTCGCAAGTCTCGCATCGTCCACCCTTTACGTTGAAAGAAAATCGTCCGGTTTTATACCCGCGTATTTTCGATTCAGGAAGCTGTGCGAACAGATCCCGTATATCTGAAAATGCGCCGGTGTATGTCGCCGGATTTGAACGCGGCGTCCTTCCGATCGGCGATTGATCCACTTCAATAACCTTATCAATATGCTGAAGACCGGTGACCTTTTTGTGCGCAAGAGGTTCAGTTCTTGAATTGTAAAAATGTTTGTTCAGAATTGGAAACAAAGTATCGTGAATCAACGTTGACTTGCCACTTCCGGAGACGCCCGTAATACAGGTAAGTGTTCCCAATGGAATTTGTAAATCAACATTTTTTAGATTGTTGCCCGAAGCATTCGTCAACGAAATATTTTCACCATTTCCCTTCCGTCGTTCTTTGGAAAATGGAATCCTGATCTTCCCACTCAGATACTTTGATGTCGTACTGCTTCCTTTCAAAAAAGTTGATGGATCACCCTCAGCCACCACGTGACCACCATGACGTCCTGCACCTGGCCCAATATCAAGAATGTAGTCGGACTCGAGCATCATTTCTTTGTCATGTTCGACGACTATCACTGAATTGCCGATGTCTCGCAAATCCTTCAAAGCTTTAATGAGTTTTACATTATCGCGGGCGTGAAGTCCTATGCTCGGTTCATCAAGAATATACAACACACCCACAAGTTGAGTTCCTATTTGTGTTGCAAGCCGGATCCGCTGCGATTCACCA
>CAWJXE010000006.1:0-102248 GCA_963846745.1 uncultured Bacteroidota bacterium
TGAGTATAATTTCTGCGTAAAACTTTTAAAAGTTTCCAAGTGTTTTAGTTAACTTGATAGGTCAAATTTAGAGATGAAACAGGTAAGGAGCGCATTATTGTTTGTAATTTCTGTTGTTATGTTTAGCGCTTGCTTTAATCCTCCAGAATTTGGCAATAATCCGGCAATTGAATTCAAAGGGATTTCTTTCGGAAAAACTGCCAACGGCGAAGATGAACTGATTGTCTCAGTAAATTTTAAAGATGGAGATGGTGATATGGGACTTTCGGCTACGGTCGCCAGACGATGCCCAAGTCCCTTATCACGACATTAACTTTTTTGCCAACGATAATGGTCAGATGCTTCCCTTGCCTCCAATCTGGTAAAAATTTTACTGGATACACCTTGGGAAAATCTAAAAAAACACCAAAGAATACATTTTACGAAATTATCCGCCCGGAAAAAAACGTCGCAGAAATAATCACCTTCCAAAGCAGGAATGAGGGATTTTCATGCCTTCCCCCATATACCGATCCATACAAATGCGCCGTATACAAAGAGTCCTACCTCAATAAAAACGATCTTCCCGATACAGTTTTTATCTATAAGGATTATAAATATCTGATTAAAAATAAAGCTACTATAGTTGATAGTTTGATTAGAGACGGTAGTCCCAGTACGTATTGGTTTGCCGTTGTAGATAATTTTTATATCCAGCCAAATGTTGGTCAATACAATATGTATGTGGAGTTTTTCATTAACAATAATGACGGCTCATTTGACGAATATGATTTTGCTGAAGAATTTTGCGAAACGCACAATGGTAGATTTCCAAGGCTGACAGATAACGATACGGGCCGCTGGAAGGGGAGATTAACTACTCAATGGTGAGCGGCGGATTCTCGGCAATATTTGGCAACAAAACCTTGAAGTTAGTGGTTACAATCTATGATCGAGCGTTGAATGCCAGCAATATATTGGAAACACCCGAATTCCGGCTTGAGGAAATATAAGGAAACTTAATATAACATTGGAAATTTCCGGGGTCTACTTCTGCCATCACAGCATAAACTTTTTCAAAAACATCTTCCGCATTTGGTTTCGAAAAATAATCGCCATCGGAAGCATAGGCCGGTCGGTGTTCTTTTGCTGTAATCGTGACAGGTTTTGAATCAAGAAGTGATAAGCTCCTTGTTCTTCCAATACTTTTTGCATCATGAATGAAGTAGCTCCTCCAGGCACATCTTCATCTGCAAAAACAATCCGATTTGTTTTCTTAACGGACTCAAGAATCGTGTGATGAATATCAAATGGCAACAATGTCTGCACATCGATTACTTCGCGGATATTCCAAAACGCTCCAGATCTTCAGCGGCCTCCATCACAATTCTGCACATGGAACCATAGGTAACGATGGTAACATCTGTTCCTTCTTTCAGAATTTCAGGTACCCCGAGCGGAACTGTAAATTCACCGATGTTGTCGGGAAGTCTTTCCTTTAATCGATAGCCATTTAAACATTCGATGATAACGGCCGGATCATCTGAACGCAGCATCGTATTATAAAATCCTGCGGCCTGCGTCATGTTACGAGGTGAAATAATATACACTCCCCGCAGAGCACTGAGCAGCATTCCCACTTGTGATCCTGCATGCCAGACACCTTCTAGCCGATGTCCGCGGGTTCTGACAATGAGAGGAGCTTTCTGTCCGCCTTTCGTCCTGTAGTACAAACATGCGAGATCATCCGACATGGTTGGCAACGCATAAATGAAATAATCCAGGTATTGAATTTCCGCGATCGGCTTCAGGCCGCGTAACGCTACCCCTATACCTTGCCCAACGATTGTACATTCACGGATACCCGTGTCGGTAACGCGCAGTTCACCGTGCTTAGTCTGAAGTCCGGCAAAGCCCTGATTAACATCTCCAATTTTTCCGACATCTTCACCAAAGGCAAGAACACGTGGGTCGCGCGCAAGCGCGGCATCAAAGCATGCCTGTAGTACTTCCCGCCCATCAACCAAAGGCGATGTGTCGGAATAAACAGCTTCCACCCTTTCCACTTTAAGCGCCGATTCGTCCGACAACTGTGCAAATGTGAACTGTATCGATCAAAATTATCAGCCTCCGCATTCTTCAGCCATTCGGCAAGTTGATCCCTAGCCTCAACGTTGTCGTTCGCAAGGTATCGAATCGCTTTCTTCGCAGCCCGCATCGTTTCCAACCGCGTGGGATTGATGGCCTTGACCAAATCATTTTTAATGTCTAAAATCTCAGCGCCTCTTTCGACTTTGTTGTATAGCCTTGTCAAGAATTTCTGTTACTTTCGTCTGATCCTTGCGCACATCATTGTTGAATGCTTTCCAGGCACGTTCTTTCGCCTGTCTCGCAGACACCTTAGCTTCTCGTTCAATTGCATCTACTTCTTCCGGCAAAATCATCACTTCGCTAATGATCCATTCACGCATGCGTCTAATACAATCATGTTCAACTTCCCAGGCCAGTCGTTCTTTTGATTTATAACGTTCATGAGAACCCGAAGTAGAGTGGCCTTGTGGCTGGGTCATTTCCTGCACATGAAAAAGTACAGGCACATGCTCTTCCCGGCAAATGGTTTCAGCGCGTTGATAGGCTTCAATCAATCCGATGTAGTCCCATCCTTTTACTGTAATGATCTCAAAACCTTTTTCCGTATCAGTGCGCTGCAATCCAGACAACGCTTTGGATATACTCAATTTTGTGGTGTGATATTCCTGTGGAACAGAAATACCATAATCATCATCCCAAACCGAAATAAGCATGGGAACTTGCAAAACGCCGGCAGCATTGACTGCTTCGAAAAACATTCCTTCCGATGTCGATGCATTTCCGATCGTTCCAAACGCTATTTCATTTCCATTGTTTGAAAGAGAATTAAATTCCTTCAGCACTGGATTCTGACGAAATAATTTTGATGCATATGCCAGGCCAAGCAAGCGTGGCATTTGCCCGGCCGTTGGTGAAATATCTGCACTGCTGTTTTTTGTTTCCGTGAGGTTGATGAATTTGCCATCGTCATCCAGAAAACGCGTGGCATAGTGGCCATTCATCAGTCGGCCTGCGGACGCGGATCGGCTTCTAAACTTGTGTGTGCATACAGCTGCGCGAAATATTGCTGGACGGTTAATTCACCAATAGCAAACATAAATGTCTGATCACGATAGTAACCAGAACGAAAATCACCTTTCCGGAAAACTTTCGCCATGGCGATCTGCGCAACTTCTTTTCCATCACCAAAAATGCCAAACTTGGCCTTACCCATAAATACTTCTTTCCGACCAATGAGGCTGGCTTCACGGCTTTCCACAGCAAGGCGATAATCAGAAAGAATCTCTTTCACCTTTGCTTGCGAAAATTTTGTTTTCAATTCTTTAATTGCACTCAAAATTGTAGGGATTGAAGGTGAACGATTTCTACTAGTCAAAAATAGAAATTACCCGTAACTTTCAAAAGACTGTGATTTTACCGAAAACATCCCAATCTTACATTGGGTTCAGAATGTCCGAATAACCAAAAAACCTACCTATTTTCAGGTCACAATTTTATTTTTTCTTTCTTCAAAAAAGGTACAAGGCCTCCGCGCATTGATTCCTACTTAACTATATTTGCTCGATCCTAAAACGATTTTATATGATAATTGGTGTTCCTAAAGAAATTAAAAATAACGAAAACCGTGTAGCCCTTACTCCTGCTGGCACACAAGAATTGGTAAAACGCGGCCATGTTGTTCATGTACAATCTACCGCCGGAGTAGGAAGTGGTTTCAGCAACGAAGCATACATGAAAGCCGGTGCAAAAATGATTGATGACGCGGAAGAGATTTATAAGCGGGCAGAAATGATCATCAAAGTAAAGGAACCCATTGAAGAAGAGTACAAATTCATACACAAGGATCAGCTGGTATTTACCTATTTTCATTTTGCCTCCTACGAGCCTTTGACCAAAGCGATGATTGCCAGTGGCGCAACATGTCTCGCTTATGAAACCGTTGAACGTTTAGATGGAAGTTTACCTCTGTTAATTCCCATGTCGGAAGTAGCTGGAAGAATGGCAGTTCAGGAAGGAGCAAAATATTTGGAAAAACCATTGAAGGGACGTGGAATATTGCTCGGAGGTGTTCCAGGTGTAAAACCTGCGCAAGTGCTTATTCTCGGCGGTGGGGTTGTGGGAACAAATGCTGCGAAGATCGCAGCGGGCATGGGCGCCGATGTAACCATCATGGATTTGAACATCAATCGCCTCCGTTATCTCGATGACGTTATGCCAAAGAACGTTCATACAATTGTCTCGAATGAATACACAATTCGGGAATTTATCAAAGAGTCGGATTTAATCATCGGTGGTGTTCTGGTACCTGGTGCAAAAGCGCCAAAACTAATTACCAGAGACATGTTAAAAGATATGAGACCAGGAACCGTTTTGGTTGATGTAGCCGTCGATCAGGGAGGATGCATTGAGACGTGCAGACCGACAACGCATGAAGATCCTACTTATATCATTGATGATGTCGTTCATTATTGCGTGGCCAATATGCCGGGAGCAGTTCCTTATACATCCACTTTGGCCTTAACCAATGCAACGTTGCCTTATGCAATCCGACTGGCAAATCAAGGATGGAAAAAAGCTTGTCAGGAAAGCACCGAGTTAAGAAATGGATTGAATGTTATCCATGGGGAAGTCGTATACAAGGCCGTAGCAGATGCTTTTAGTCTGCCTTATAGCGACGTTAAGAAGTTTCTTTGATAGCTTTGTCGCTAATCTAGATGCGCGTCGTATTGAGGCATTGAGTCCAGCACAACGGTATTGCTATTGATCCAATCAATTTCGCAACAGATGTGTGACATTCCATTGGTAATCACAAGGTATTTTGCCTTTAATGAATGATTGTAGATTGATGCTTGCTGAATGGTTCGTTTGCTTAATTTCAATTCTGGCGCTTTACATTCTATCACCATCCAGGGATTTCCTTCGCGATTAAATACAACAATATCCGAACGTTTCTGGAGGGTATTGAATATCAAGCCTCCCTCAACTTTAATCAGGGCTTTTGGATAATGCAGTTGGTTGATCAGATAATGAATAAAATGCTGACGAACCCATTCTTCTGGCGTTAATACCACATGACGCTTTCGTAAGAAATCAAAAATAAGAATTCTGCCCTGGTCCTTCTTAAGTTCAAAGTTCAAACGTAGGAAGGTTTAGTTTTACCATATAAAGTGATACGGGCAGCTAAAAAATCATAATCTGTTCTCCAAAATATGAAGATCGCAGAAGCAATCATTTTAGCCCACATTTTTTTATGATAACTTTATAACATATGAAGACAAAACAAGACATTGTCGAAAACTGGCTCCCACGCTACACCGGGCAACCCCTGGATAAATTCGGTGAGTATGTCCTCTTAACCAATTTTGATAATTACGTTTCTCTATTTGCAAGCTGGCATAACGTACCTGTCAATGGCTTAGATCGCGCGATGCGAAGCGCAACAGCAGAAGGAATAACCATAATCAATTTCGGAATGGGTAGTCCAAATGCTGCCACAATCATGGACTGTCTCAGCGCTATAAAACCAAAGGCAGCGCTATTCCTGGGAAAATGTGGCGGGTTGAAAAAAAATGAGATTGGAAATCTGATTCTTCCCATTGCTGCGATACGCGGCGAGGGAACTTCGAATGATTATTTCCCGCCTGAGGTTCCGGCCTTACCTGCTTTTGCATTGCAGAAAGCAATCTCCACCACCATCCGCGATCATGGTCAGGATTATTGGACAGGAACAGTGTACACTACAAACAGGCGCGTTTGGGAATGGGATGAAGATTTCAAAGTATACTTAAGAAAAATCCGCGCGCTGGCGATTGACATGGAGACTGCGACGATTTTTTCCACTGCTTTTTCCAATAAAATTCCAACGGGGGCCTTATTGCTTATTTCCGATCAGCCGATGGTCCCAGAGGGTGTGAAAACCGAAGTAAGCGATACTTCGGTAACACGAAATTTTGTAGAAATCCATTTAAAGATCGGCATCGATTCGTTGAAACAATTAATCAACAATGGGATTACGGTGAAGCATTTGAGGTATTAGGATTATAAGGATTGAAAGATTGTAAGATTGAAAAATTGTAAGATTGGTAATGGACGATTTTTAGTCACCGATACCCTGATTACCGATTACTGAACTATAGACTCAGGTTCATAGCCACAAAGTCATTAAGACCCAAAGTTCCCAAAGCGGTGAATGCGCACTTCCTACTTGCTTACCAACTACCTCGTACACCAACTACTGATTACCACTTCTTACCAACTACACCACCTGACTTACCGATCACCGATTACCGATTACCGATTCTTCTGATATCAGCTGATTTAACGGACAGGAGAAGGATCATTCCCAAAACAAAATACACGGTTAAAAATAACGCGCTGTTTCGCATACTGCCCGTGATATGATTGATAAGCCCATAGGAGAACGTTCCCATCACAATCGACAAATTATAGGTAACATCATAGAAGCTAAAATAGGATGCATTGTCCTGTGTATCTTCCGGCATAAGTTTCGAATAGGTAGCACGCGATAATGATTGAATTCCTCCCATGATCATTCCGACAACCGCGGCCAGCAAATAGAATTGATACTCGGTCGTAATAAAGTAAGCCCCTACACAGACGCCACACCAAACGATAAGCATAGAAACAATGGCGAACTGGTTACCACGATTAAAGGATAATTTCGAAAACAACCATGCGCCTAACGCTCCCACCAATTGAATGATCAAAATTGTCAGGATAAGTTTTGAGCTTTCGAGGTGCAGCACATCCGTACCAAACAATGTAGCCAAATACATGACTGTTTGAACGCCTGAATTATAAAAGAAGAATGCGATCAGGTATCGTTTCAAATCCGGATAATCCTTCAAACTTTTCCACACTTTTACAATTTCCTGGTAACCCTTTAGCCAGATGTTGCCTGTTGGTCGTCGGTTGTAAATATTTTCCGGCAAAAGCGAAAAAGGGATCATGGCAAAACCAATCCACCAGGCTCCCACCAATAAAAAAGTAAAACGTGTTGCAGTGCCTTCGCTGGAAAAGCCAAAGGATTCAAAATTTAAAATGAGCATGAGGCAAATTATCATCAGAATCACGCTGCCATAATACCCCATGGAATATCCGCGTGCGCTGGTCGTATCGTAGCGATCTTCGGTGACAATTTCCGGAAGGAACGCATCATAAAAGACCAGGCTTCCCGAATATCCAATACTGGCAAGAATCGAACATAGGATGCCCCACCAAAGCATCGTAACACCATCAAAAAAATAAAGGCCCATGCAGGAAAGACTTCCCATCCACACAAAAAATTTCATAAAGGCTTTTTTTCTTCCAGTATAATCGGCCACGCCGGAAAGAAACGGCAGCATTACCGCCACCATCAAGAAAGACAATGAGAGCGCATAGGAGTAAAGGACTGAATTTTGGAAGGTGTACCCTAAGAATTGGATCTGATCGCTCCCGTTGGTCGTGGTTACAGCTTTATAATAGATAGGAAATATTGAAGAGGTGATAACGAGCGAGTAAACTGAATTAGCCCAGTCGTACATATACCAGGCACGTACCGTTTTTGGATTATTCAGTACCGCGGTGACGGCAATACTTTCTTTATTCATAAATAAAAAGCCCTGCCAGACGAACCGGGCAGGGCAATTTATAAAATTCTTACTTTGAAAAAATTATCTTTCGATCTTCTTATTGGCTGAGTATAAAAGCTTTCTGGCATTAGCTCTTCTCAGTTCGGTTTCAACGTCGGCGATCAAGCCACGCTTAGCTTCAGTATCTACCTTTAACGAAATAGTGATGGCATCGCGGTCTACTTCATCCAGTTTAGCCTTCTCCGAATTAACCCATTGGATTACACCTTTTGGCTCGATGAACACATCGTTAGCCTGAATTTTAGGTTCCTTTCCAAACTGGTCAATCTTTTTTGGCGTTCCGATGTACAAGTAGGATATCAATGACTTTTTTGCAAGTGTTTGAAGCTGCACAGCCTGTGGCATGTGCTGCTCCACATTGATATTGGTTTCACGCATTTTAGTCGTTACCATGAAGAAGAACAACAACATGAACACAACATCAGGCATTGAGGATGTTGGAATTTCCTGCTTGGTATTAACTTTTTTCTTAAACTTAGACATAGCTTTAGTTTTTTAACCTCCAATTTTGGTTGGTTCAGCAATGGAGATATTCTTTGGAATTTCGACCTCCCATTCGGTAAAACTCCCCGGCCTTTGTCGTATAACTGCTTTGATCAGTTCATCAGCATTCGGGTCAGAAGAAATTTCTCTCCATCGGTCAACCGTAACACCTGCACGCTGTGCATATATTTCATAATAGGCAGCGGTCAGTGCATCAAGGACATCGACAAACATTTTATGAGATGTTCCACGGTCGGTTTTGAACGAAACAATTGCTTTCTGAGGATTATCGGAAGATGCTGGATCCTGTCCATTATTCAATATGAACGCCTTGCATTTGTCGGTCAATTCATGGTCGATGCTGTCCATGGTTCACCCTCCACCAGAACCTTATCAAATGAATTCACTTGAACCTTGAATAGATTCCGTTCCGGAATTTCGACATCCGTGTCCGGAGGCAACGCTTCGGGAGGAGGGGGTAACTGAACGAGCAACCCCTTATCACTTGCCACTGTTGTTGTCATCAAGAAGAATGTCAACAATAGGAAGGCGATGTCCGCCATCGAGGCATTTGGAATTTCTGGAGTTGATCTTGCCATATTATTTTAAGGCTTTACTAATTTCAGAATAGATAAGTGCTAGAATCGCAAGTATCAAAACAATGTAAAACATAATCAACCTGCGCTAATAAGCTTTGACCGTAGATTCCGCGAGTCCGAACGATAGTAGCATTTCGGCTCAACGTCGAATCTGACAAGCCATAAGATATCCCAAACAATACCAAAATCGCCGCGATGCCTACATCCAGTTCTAATAAGGGCTTTAGGTTCCTTGATGGAATTGAGTAATGGAAATATCACAGCTGCTGCTACTGCAATAAACAGTAGAACATAAAAGATATATAATCCAAGATCTAGCATAGAATTCTTATTTAACAAGCTTATGCTTAACCAAAAGGTCTACCAGAGAGATTGAAGCATCTTCCATGCTGTTGACCAATCCATCAATTTTTGATACAAGATAGTTGTACAATACTTGAAGCACCATACCTACGATAAGACCACCGACCGTTGTGATCAAGGCCACTTTCATACCACCCGCAACGATAGATGGGGAAATATCACCAGCTTTTTCAATTGTTTCGAACGCGATAACCATCCCCACAACAGTTCCAAAGAAACCAAGCATGGGACCGAGTGAAATCATCAGTGAAATCCAGATAAGACCTCTTTCCAGTCTTCCCATTTCCACACCACCGTAAGAAACAATTGATTTTTCTACCATGTCAATGCCTTCATGATATCGCATTAATCCTTGCGTAAAAATAGAAGCTACTGGTCCGCGTGTGTTGCGTGTTACATCCAGCGCAGCATTAACACCACCTTTAGAAAGAGCATCTTCTATTTGGCCTAAAAATTTTTTTGTATTGGTAGTTGCTAGATTAAGAGTGATGATCCTTTCAATTGAAATTGCCAATCCAACGATCATACAAATCAAAATAGGGGTCATGTATTCTGCACCCCCGGCAATAAATTGTTCTTTTAATACTTCATGGAAAGACTGGTCTTCTTCAGCATCAGCAGGGGTTGATGTGTCCGTCGTTGCAGGTTCTTGTGCTGCCGGCTCCGCGGCTGCAGCTGAATCTTGACCATAAAGTGAAGAGGACGCCAGTACCCCTACAAGTGCGAGAATCGCGAATAATTTTTTCATAGTTAAAGGTTTAGTAGCATTGAAAGCGCCAAAATTAAACGTTTTGTCGATTTCTAAATACTTTTTACAAAATATTTCTGCTGGCGGCCTACACTTATTTTTTTAAGCTTTATAATCGAATACACCAAATAAAGTCACATTCTTTTGCAAACTTTTATGTAAAATATTGAAGTTCAGATATAAAAAGAAAAGCCCGCTGATGCTGACCGCGTGCCGCCAAAGCCCTCATTGAAAAAAAACCGCCTACGCTGAAAGCTTCGGCCGCACTAAGTTACGCGGACGGCGTCCGCCGAAGCCCGCCGTATAGAAAAGCAAAGCCCGCCTACGCTAACCGCGTGCCGCCAAAGCTTTAGCGTGGCGCAAAGCTTCGGCGGGCGAAGGCGGAGAGGGCGGGATTCGAACCCGCGATACCGTTTCCAGTATACACACTTTCCAGGCGTGCTCCTTCAACCACTCGGACACCTCTCCTACGTCGGTTATTGGAAAATGGGCACAAAGAAATCAATAATTTAAGCAGATTCCAAGTCGTTACACGGTCAATTCACCGGCTAATGAAAGTCCTATCATGGTCTTCGCATTGGAAGACCCATATTCTCCGATTAATATCATCAGTTTTGTTACAGCGGCTTCCGTGGTCATATCAGCACCACTGATAACGCCAATTTGCTGCAATTTTTTGCTGGTCTCATATCTGCCCTTGAACCACTCGGCCGCCCGGACATTGGGAAACATTGACGACGATTATACCTTTTTCAATGGCGTTGCTCAACTCCTCTATCAGCCATGGCAGCGTTGGGGCATTGCCTGAGCCATACGTTTCAAGAATCAAGGCTTTTAGACCCACGGCATTCACAACAGCACTTACAACATTTTTGGTGATTCCGGGAAATAATTTCAGGATGGCAATGTTGGTTTCGAATGTCGCCCGCAAGTTAAGACTCGTCGGCTTGGAGGGGGTCCGGATGACTGAAAAATTATAGTCGATCTTTACGCCCGCCTTTGCCAACGGGGGTAGTTGCCAGAATCAAATGCATCAAATTGCATGCTTTCAACTTTCTTTGACCGATTGCCTCGCAAAAGCTCGTAGTCAAAATAAATACATACCTCAGGTACAATAGGCGCATCCTGATCTCTGGCAGATGCAATATCCAATGCGGTAAGCAAATTTTCGCGGGCGTCTGACCGGGGTTCGCTGATGGGCAATTGCGCACCTGTAAAAATAACGGGCTTATTTAAGCCATCAAGCATAAAGCTTAATGCTGAAGCAGTATACGCCATGGTGTCCGTTCCATGCAACACAACAAAACCATCATGTTGATGATATTGATCAAAAATTACACTGCTGATGAGTTGCCAATGTTCAGGATTGATGTTTGAAGAATCGATAGGCGTCTCAAACGATACAGCCGTGATGTCAAGCGCTAAATTTTTCAACGTGGGCAATTGATCCAGGATATATTCAAAGCTAAATGGCGTTAACACACCGTCTTTGTCATAGCTCATCCCAAATGTGCCGCCAGTGTAAATAATCAGAATGCGCGCACGAGCTTTTCCAGGCAATGCTGTATTAATACTTACTTTTTTTAAATTCATAATGCGTGAGTGAAAAGATTCATGGCATTTTGAGAAGTTACGTTCCGAACTTCTTCCACAGAACGGTTCGTCAGGCTAGCAATCTTCGATGAAATTAACGGAATGTATGTAGGCTCATTGCGTTTGCCACGGTGTGGCACCGGGGCAAGATAAGGGCTATCGGTTTCCAACACCGAATTCTCCAACGTAATTTCCCCCAGCACTTTATCCAATCCTCCATTTTTGAAAGTCACTACGCCTCCCAAGCCAATGTAAAATCCAAGTTTAAAAATTTTTTTTGCCTGTTCAACGTTTCCTGAAAAACAATGAAAAATCCCCCTCAGGTTTCCATCCTGAAGTTTCTCTATCATCTCGATCGTTTCGTTTAAACTCTCGCGACAATGTAGCACGATGGGCAACTGATATTTCTTGGCCCATTCGATTTGAATGGTCAAGGCTTCCTGCTGTTGTCCCCAAAATGTTTTGTCCCAATAAAGATCAGTACCAATCTCCCCTATCGCAGAAAATTTTCGTTTGGAAAGCCAATCTTCAATGATGTAAAGTTCGCGTTGAAAATCCTTTTTCACGGAGCAAGGATGAAGGCCCATCATGGCGTAGCATTGTTTGGGCCAGCGATGCTCGACTTCCAACATTTTGTCAATTGTAGAATGATCTACATTGGGCATAAAGATCTTGTCGACACGCTGCTCTTCACAACGTTGAAGCAAATCAGCAAGGTCCATCTTAAACTCGTCGGCATAAATATGCGCGTGCGTATCGATATAAAAATCCATCAAATAGTCTCAGTGAAATTCAAATATCTGTAAGTGAAAGCATTCCTTCAAACAATATCGGTCGAAACGTAGCGACCTTTAATCTGTGATACATAACAATCTACATCAAGTACTTTCTAAAAATAATTACGCCAATAATTACCGACAAAATAGAAACAATCAACACAGCCCCTGCCGCAATATCTTTTATTTTACCTGCCAAAGGCTTTCGTTCCAGTGTAACCAGGTCAACAAGATTTTCAAGTGCTGTATTCACTAATTCTAATCCAATAACCATCCCAATACAAAGCAAAATAATACACCATTCAATAGCCGTGATCGAAAGATAAAAGCCAGCGCCAACAACAATGACAGCAACCCCCAATTGAAATTTCAGGTTGCGCTGATCCGCAATACCTGACCAAAGGCCGTGAATCGCATAGATAAAACTCTTCAGGAAGTCTCTTATCTTTTTGTCGTTATTACGTTGTTTGTTGGCCGGGCCTCATCTTAAAGATCGCAGTTTCATTTCGGAGGAATACTAAAATAACAAAAGTCCTTAACTACAGATGCTCATAGACTTACGGTTTGACTCTATTGACTCTTCAAAAGCTCGTCCAACGCGTTCGAGAGTTCCGCAGAAGTACCGCGGTCTACCCTGAATCCGGTATATGATTTTGACTCCTCTAAAACAGCGCGCAAGTTAAAATTATCTTGCGGCACAGAATAAAAAACGCCCTTCTTCTTCCATCGATCCGCAAGATACTCTTGTTCTGTCTGACCAGGCGTCGGCACTAAGATTCCTTTCTTTCCCAACACGGCAAGATCCATAATTGTACTATATCCGCTTCGCGCGATCACCACAGACGATTGTGAAATAACGGCTTGTAAACCCTCACTGTTTAAAAACTCCGCTCCATTTTCGTCACAAGAATTGGTTGGTGAATAAACTCCCCTGATCACAAAATAGCGGAGACCTGAACCTCGCAGTTGCTCCCTAACTTTTTCTTCGAAAATATTCCGTTGAGGCTCAGGCCCCGAAAAAACACATACCAAATCGTACTTATGTTCGATATTATTAGTGTGACGGAACCTGGACAAGGGACCAATGTGTGTAACGTGATGAAACGCGGCACCATCGTGCTGGGATAACTTACCGGATAGACTCAATGTTTCTTCGGCATAGTCCGGAATCCAACAAGTCGAAAATTTTTTGATCAACCGTTTGTTTACCCGCCGCACTAGTGGTTCAATCCATTTTAGGCCATCTGGCATTAAAATATTGAGTTGATGCGTCATAAAGACTGACGGGATCTTTGCAGACCAGCAGCCATAGCGATTGTCAGAGATGATGAAATCAATTTTGTGCTTCTCGATCAGCGTCTGTATTTGCTGATGTTCCTTCCGTATGACTTCGACAAACTTTGGTATTTGAATTACTATTTTCCATATCATGCTTTGTGACCTGGAATATAGGGGACTGTATGCTGGCAGGGTGAAAAAAGTAAGATGAGGAAATTCATTTTTTAGTAATAAAAGGGAATCGCCACTTCCGGCAATAAGGACGGTACATCCCCGCTTTAATAATTCATGGATGATCGGAATGCATCGGGTAGCATGACCTAAACCCCAATCTAACGGAGTGATCAAGATTTTCTTCATGCTTATTTAGTTTCTAGTTCGAGGTTTGAAGTTCGAGGTTACGGTCGAGTAACCAATGCAATCCTGGAGCCTAACCTCGCTCGAACCTCGAACCTCAAACCTCGAACTTCAAACCCTTAAAAGTAAAACCACGTTCTGCAAAGTATTCCAGATAGCGAGGCAAAGCAAATACTAAGTTCTTTTCAGCTTTAAAACTATCGTGGAATAGAACGATTGAACCCGAACGCGTTGCGCCAATTGTATTCTTCAGGCATTTTTCAGGCAAAAGGTTTTTGTTGTAATCAACTGAAAGTACATCCCACATAATAATGTGATAATCAGATAAGGTTTTTATTTGATCGCGGCTGATCCTTCCATAAGGCGGACGGAACAAGCTGAGACGATGATGCTGCGCCTGGTGCCTGAGCTGCGATCGCCTCTTCACATAGTTTGATGTTCTTATGATATTCATGTGTTTTCGTCTTCCATCCATTCAAGTGGTTATAGGTATGGTTGCCAATGGCGTGCCCGTGATTAACGATTTGTTTGAATACTTCTCCGTGTTTTCGAATATTTTCGCCAATGCAAAAAAAAGTTGCGTGGGCACCGAACTTCTGCAATGTTTCCAAAACAAATTCTGTAGGGCCTGCGACCGGACCATCATCGAACGTAAGGTATAATTCCTTGCCCTGCGACGGTATTCTCCATATGAGCGATGGATAGAACCACGGCAGGAAAAAAGGAGTGCGATGAACCATTTAATTTAACCTGTAAAATTCCTGCCTTCAGACATTCATTATCCTACACGGCACGAAAGAATCGTGATATCATCGTGATAGCTATTACGTCCCTTAAAAATATCCAGCGCCACGATAATGTCCTGATGAATATCCTTCAGGTCTTTCGTGTACGTTTCCTCTTTTTGGAAATACTCCATCAGCCGTTCCGATCCAAATTCTTGCTCTGATTCGTTAACCGTTTCCGTCACTCCATCGGTAAAACAAAAAAGCAAGAAGTCATCGAGATTTGTGAGAAATCCCTCATTCAAAAATGGAAGTGGATGCATTGCGCCTAAAACGGTTGACCCATCCTCCAATAATCGAATTCCATTTTTCTTATCGACCAAGATAGGTGGGTTGTGGCCCGCATTAACATACACCATAGTTTTCAGCCGGATGTCGTAAATGGCTGCAAAAAATGTGATAAACTTTTCGCCCTTTGTATTTTCAAGAACTTGAAAATTTAGGGCTTCCACAATATCGGTAAGGTTCGGCGTTTGGCGAAGTAAAGTCCTTAACGAGGCCTGAAAGTTCGACATCATCAACGCTGCGGGTATGCCTTTACCGCTGACATCCGCGACACAAATCAAAAATTGATTTTTATTGATGGGAATATAGTCGTAGTAGTCACCTCCCACCATGTCGTGCGGTAAATAACTGGCTTCCACTTTCAAGACGTCTGTATTGGGCAGTTTATCGGGAAAAAGAAATTGTTGAACATCGCTGGCAATTTCAAGTTCCTTTCGAAAAGATTCCTGCTGCAATTGTTTCCGAACCAGTTTTTTATTTTCAATGGCAACGATGATAATATTGCTTAATGCCTGAATAAATTTTATTCCGTCGTCGTCATGATAGTCATCCTTTTCCAGGCCGCCGACAAAAACCAAAGCTAACGTGTTGCCTTTGTGCGCTACTGGTATAATAAGATCAAAAACCGTAAAGTCACACGCTTCAAATTCCTTAAGATGCGTAATGTCCTGGATGGTTTTGAATGCCGGCAGCAGGCTCGCTTTGTTAAAGTGCTTTTTCGTTCCGAAGCTGACTTTACAATTCCAGTCATCGTCCAGCACAAAAAGCGCTAACTTCTGGATATTAAGGTTCGAACGCAGGGTGAAATTATAGATTTTATAAAGAGATTCTTCCGATAAATTGTTGTTGATCGCCTGGGTTATCTCAAGCAATGCATTTAATTCCAGTTCCTTAATTTCAAATTTGGCTTTGAGGGTCTGTTCGGTCATATACCGTAAAGGTAAACAGGATTAAAATGGATTAAGAGCACTGAGGGGGTTTTTTATCGAAAGTGAGTGCCTCAACCCTGAATATGAGGGCTTAAATCTTTCCCATGTGTAGTACATTTTTACTATTTTTTGACCACGCTAAAAGCAACCGACTTTAAGTTTTCTTCCCTTCCATTCAAAAGTACTAAAGGATGAAATTAACCCGATCGAAACCGCATAGATCGGATAAAAAATTTGCAGGAAAACAAATACCGGCCATTTCCAGGGAACTTTCACGAACACGGCAATTTTTTTCAAAAAAATTCCCTCAGCAATGAACTTTAAAAAAAATAATGAAGCACCTAAGCCAACGCCGATCCATCCAATCGCTATACTAAAGAATAACATAAGTACCGATAACTGAAAACAAAAAATAAAAATAGCCAAGACGGCATTCCATGAGGATACATCATGTTTCCATTTACCCGCCCAACGAACTCGTTGATGTACAAATTCTTTCAGCGCCAGAGAAGCTGGGGTCGAAACAACTGCTTCACTGTCCGATACAAACTGAATTCCCTCGCGGAAACAATTGGAAAATTTTCCGCATCAAAAATTCATCGTCCCCAGAAGGAATGTGGAGATTATTAGCGTAACCTCCAACTTCGAAAAATATGGCTTTTCGAAACGCAAGATTTGCGCCATTGCACATGGAAGGAAGGCCATACCACAATGTTGCAGCTCCTGTTCCAATCAGGCTCAAAAATTCGTGTGACTGAAGGGCGGAAAAAAATGAGGAGCCTTCAAGTTTCACCCCACCAAAAACCATCTTTGTTGTGTGAGCCTGAAAATATTTCTGCACTGTTTTAAGCCAATCCACCTTAACGCGGCAATCTCCGTCAGTCGTCACAATGATTTCGCCGCGGCTAGAAGTGATCCCAGTAGTTAACGCCACTTTTTTTCCTTCACCCCGACTGGCAAGTAATATAAACCTTGGGTCTTGAGAAGCAAAAGTTAAAACGATCGCCGCGGTATTGTCACTTGAATTGTCGTTGACAACAATTACTTCAAAGTTTTGATAAGATTGAATTCGAATGTCTTCCAATAAATGGCCGATGCCAGCTTGTTCATTTCTAACAGGAATAATGATGGAGAGCAAAGGGTGCTCGGCCTGATCGTCCAAGACATGCCTTGTAACAGATTTATGCCAACCAATGATTAACAGGCCCACAAAAATGAGGTAGACGAAAAAAAGTACGATAATAATCAATGTCATGCAGCTGCAATTTCAATAATTTATAAACGCTGCCTATCTTGAACCCGTGGGAAAAATGATAAAAGAAAGAATTATTCTTGGCCTGGATCCTGGCACCAATGTCATGGGTTACGGAGTCATTATGGTGCGAAAGCCAAAAATTGATCTTTTACAGTTCGGCGTCATACAATTAAACAAATATGAAAGTCACGAACTTCGCCTGAAAAAGATTTTCGAACGTGTTTTAAGTCTCATTGATGATTTTCACCCCGATGAGGTGGCGCTGGAAGCACCTTTCTTTGGAAAAAATGTTCAATCCATGCTCAAGTTGGGCAGAGCTCAAGGTGTCGCAATGTCTGCAGCGCTTTCGCGCGAAATTCCAATTGTAGAGTATGCGCCAAAACGTGTGAAGCAATCGGTAACGGGTAACGGGAATGCTTCTAAAGAACAAGTGGCCAGGATGTTAATGACCTTATTCACGATCAGGGAACTTCCGAAGCTTTTGGACGCAACGGATGCCTTAGCGGTAGCAGTTTGCCACCACTTTCAAAAGGCAGAAATAAAAAGCAAAAGCAAATCGTGGGAAGCATTTGTTAGAGAAAATCCTTTACGGCTGAAGGTCGGCGAGAAATAGCAATCATGAAAAAAGTTTTGGTGCTGGTTCTGAGCAACCTCAAACACGACGCCCGTGTAAGGCGCCAAATCCTGGCGTTGAAAGATCATTACAAGACGACCGTGGTATCTTTCGGAGGAGATCCGTCGCCTGATTACGAACTTATCGTCATCAAGCCCACCAATCTTACTTTACTTCGCAAAGCACTTGCCTCTGTCTTTTTACTTTTGAAACTGTATCCAACCGCGCATAGAATTCTTCATAACTACTACTCGATTGTTTCAACCTTGTCGGATCGAAAATTTGATTTGATCATCGCTAACGACGTAGAAACATTGCCACTTGCCTTTGCATTTCCAGGAAATCCCAAAGTTATTTTTGATGCCCACGAATACGCGCCGAGACATTTCGAAGACAAAAAAATGTGGCGAATATTTTTTCAGGATTTTAACACCTGGCTGTGCAAAAAATATATTCCAAAAACAACCGGCATGATGACTGTTGGAAAAGGGCTGGCGTTGGAGTATGAAAAAAATTTTCAAGTGAGACCAACCGTTATTACCAATGCGAACAATTTCTTTGACGTGCACCCGGGAGTGACGCCGGAAAATAAAATCAGATTGGTCCACCACGGCATTGCTACACCGTCCAGAAAACTGGAGCTTATGTTTGATGTCATGGCATTGTTGGACAATCGTTTTACGCTGGATTTAATTTTATTGACACCAGGTTTTGCATCCAAAGGGACCCGCCAGTACTTAGAAGACCTGCGTGAACGAACAAAACAAGACTCAAGAATAAAAATAATTCCACCGGTAAAAAGCAGTGAAGTCGTGAATGCAATCCGGCATTATGACATGGGGATCTTTCTTCTTCCTCCGGTAAATTTCAACTATGAAAATACTTTGCCCAATAAACTTTTCGATTTTATCCAGGCACGGCTCGGCATTGCGATTGGCCCGACGCCTGAGATGGCTGAGATAGTAAATCATTATCATCTTGGCATTGTGTCCGAAGCATTTACACCAAAAAGCCTGGCTGAAAAACTTAACAAAGTCACCAAAACGGATATCGAAACGTTTAAGAAAAATGCGAACGTAGCGGCAGCCGAGCTGAATGCAGAGGTAAATGCCATGAAAATAAACACAATGATTTCTCAGCTTCTCGAGAAATAAACGATGTCACTGGTTGATGGACCGTTAGCTGAACAAACGTCTATATTCCTTTAGCAGCCGGTCGTGTGAAAGCAAATTAATCACTGCATCTTTATTTGGGACATCGACTTTAAGATTGTCCGCGGATTTCAAACTTTCGATTGGCAACCATTTCAATCCCGCGGAATCTAAATCCGGCAACGAGATATTTTTCGCGTTAAAAAAAACAGGCTTACCGATGTACATCATCATCAAAATATTTCCATAGCCTTGAGGTCGCACGGTATTCATAATCAGGCCATCCGAAGCCGCCAAAAAATTCAAATACTCTTCAAACGCCATGTAACGATCTACGAATTCAATTTTCCCATAATTAAATTTCAATCGCTTTTTCAGGAAGGAGATATAACGTTTATCCCCGTATGAAACGGGTACAAGAAGGTCAGCAGCTATTTGATTATCTTCTAAGAATTGTACTGCATCTAGATGGTTATTGGCAGGTGATCCTGAATTACCCAGGATAAGGGAAAGTCTTTGTGAAGCTTTGGCACTATTTACCATAGCATCGAGTTGCCCATAGGGCAACTGATTTTCATAAAAGAAAAACTTATGATCTGCGCCGACGGGCAAGTGGTTGATTGCAAATTTATATTCCTCACCCATCCAGGTAAGTACATTTTTGATCTTTGAATACGCTCTTTGCTGAAATGGACTTTGGGTTAACTTAATCTTCAAATTATAAAGGAGCGTCTGCGCTGACCAATCTTTCTTCACATATTCATGCCAGGTCCTCGATTCATAGCATACTTGCTCTAATGCTGGAAGGTTGTACAGATCACCTCCCCAAATCATCCAATTGACTTCCTGAAATTTATTTTGCGCCAGCCAACGATAAAGCAGCGGGGTCAAATAATGTACAAACACGCTGGTATATCCCGCTGTGTCACCGATCAAAGACGAAAATTGTTGGGAGTATAAGGGAGCAAAAGGAAGATTGTGCTTGATCGACTTAAGCGCTTTCTCATTCGATCGTACAATGATTTTATTATTCTCCCATATACCCAGTTCTTGCAGATTATCACAAAATTTATTGATAAAAGAATTATCCGGGACAATGTGTAAGTTCATGGGTTACACATTCGTGGAAAATTTCTGAGTAGAAAGTTGAAGACTCCTGCCCGGTATTAAGTGCATACACTAATTATTTTGAACGCGTAATATGATTCTAAAAATCATATCAATCTCTTCCGTTGTCAGGGTATCAAAAAGCGGCAGGCAAAGGGCACGTTTCGCGACGAAGTCTACAATTTCACATCGTGATTTCTGATGGATATAGGGCAAGTCCTCTAACGAAGGAAAGAAATATCGTCTGGGGTGGATCCAATTTTGGTTCAACGTTTCAACTACCTTAACCAATAATTTTTCCTCATCAAAAATGACGGGATAGTAAGCATAGTTATACGAAACCTCCCCCGAAATAGTAGGTTTATGTCCTTGAAAGTTGGTGAGGAATTTATCGTAATGCGCTGACAACATTTTACGGGTCGCAATAATCTGATCGACGTACTTCAAATTAACGAGCCCCATAGCCGCATGAAATTCCGAATTCTTTCCATTGATTCCCAATTCCGCAAAACGTTCAGGGCCGTCGTGTCCAAAATTTCTTAGATAGGCCATTCTTTTCAGAAGGTCCGGATCATTTGTTACAACTGCGCCACCTTCCACCGTATGAAAAAGTTTCGTCGCGTGAAAACTACAGGTGCTTATATCACCATATTCAAAAATTGATTTGCCATTCAGCCTTACACCGAAGGCATGCGCTCCGTCATAAATAACCTTAAGGTTTTTTCTTTTTGCAATTTCATCGATAGCCACAACGTCACAGGGATTACCGTATACATGTGTGGCAAGAATCGCGCAGGTATCGGGTTTAATGGCGGCTTCTATTTTCGTTGGATCAATGTTGCATGTACGGGGATCAATGTCGACAAATACGGGTTCACAACCTTCCCATACGATACTACTGGTAGTCGCTACATAAGAAAAAGGTGTGGTTATAATTTTGCCTGTTAATCCTAGCGCCTTGATGGCAAGTTGTATGGCGATAGTCCCATTGGTTACAAAAAGCAGATGCTTGATCTTCAAATAATCCTTTAACGCGAGTTCCAGCTCATTAACCAAAGGCCCATTGTTTGTCAGCCAATTACGAGTCCAGATGCCCTGAAGGTATTTTTCGTATTCTTGAATCGGTGGCAGAAAGGGTTTCGTAACTGGTATCATTTAAGCGTCCAAAGTAAGACTATTCATATCGCAATGTTACAAATTTAATTCATCGGGATTGTAACGGGTTGAGTAACTGAATCTCATTCCGATAAGCCCACCATAATAGGCCGCCACAACTTACCAGATAAATAAGGTGAATGGTATAAGGATAGCTTTGCCCCATCATAGGTTCCAACACGACGATCAGTATAAATAAAATCAATGGCGCTCCTACAATCTTGAAGAAATTAAATCGGAACTGAAACATATCTTTTATACTGTTCCGAAGCAAAACTATTTCGAGTGCAGCACTAATCAATGCTGCTGTGATAACTCCAAATACACCAAACGAAGGCATGAGCAAAATCATCAACATAATTTTAATAGCCGCTACGATAATGTAGACGACTGGCAAGTGGCTTCGTGTATTTCAATATGCCATAAGGTACCGTGAAATAAAGCCTCATCGTTCGAAAGAAATAGATCGTTGCCAGAAATGGCAAGTAGGGAATCGTCGCCTGGTATGATTGCCTTATGCACAAATGTCTCGATCGCCCATGGGAGGAATAGCACTCCAATACAAACCGCCAACATAACGATTGCAGTCAGGCCGTGATAATATCTGTTTATTTGGGGCGTCGATTGCTTTTCGGGTGATTCCATCACAGCGCTTACAACCTTTAGGATAAAACGAACTGTGCAAGCCGTTCATTAGTAATTCAAGCGCGATTAAGCATTGTGTTGCAAAAACATATACACCAACATCAGCCAGGGACAAAACCAAAAGCATTACGATCCGATCAAAATAATTGATGATCCATTGAAGAATCTGATAAATAAAAGTGTAGGTATTAAAACCAAACGAAGATCGAAGCCAGGTAAAATCATACTGAAATCCAAATTCCCGGAAGATTCTCGCTAAAACCCAGATTCCGGCGATAAATGCTGCAAGCAACCTACCGACTATGGGCCCCATGAGAGAATTAGGATAGAGTTCTAACCCAATGATTGTAAAGGATGCAATCATCGTAAATGACAATACATTTGACCAAAAGAAAGTTTCAGGTTTCTCCCGACTTTGCAACAAGCTGCTGTGCACTTTAAACAGGGCTTGAAATGCGCCCGCACCAACAGAAGCCAGGCCATAAGGAAAAAAGGAAATATTTTGTCCAGGCAAAACAATTTTGAAAATCAAGTCACCCAACATTGTCGAAGATAAGCCCAATGGCAATTCCTGTGAGCACCATGAAAATAAAAGCAGAGCTTACAAATACGGAAAGTTTTTTAAAATCATTCTTAAACTCATGGAAGTGAATGTAAAGGGAAGTATCAAAACTAAATGTGACGATGATTTGTACCAGCATCGAAAACACAAGGTAAATCGACAAAGCTCCGTATACCTCCGTTGACAGATGATGAATATAAAACGGGAGTAAAATCAGTGCACTGGCCATAGGCAACGCACCGGCCAGCGTGTAGATTACAGAACTCTTAATAAAACTTTTACTAATCAACCTTTACGGATTCAGACTGCAATTAAAGTTATTTATGACTATTGAAGATCAGAATAATTCAATTAATTCCTTCGTGATATTTTTCCTGGAATACTTCTGAACTTCATCGACCTGGATTTTTAAGGTTCCTGTACTCCATGCGTAAAAATATTCTAAAACTTTCAACTTAATCCTTTCCTGATTCTCACCTTCAATCATTTCACCTGCCCCGGCAATGATAACAATCTTGCTGCATCTCCATTTGCTGGACCAGTGCCTATAACAGGCAAGCCGGTTGCCAGGTACTCAAATAATTTACCGGGCATATATCCTTCAGCATCCTTATAGCCTGTAAGAATTAACAGCAACAACGATGATCTCCCATACATTGAAATTAATTGGTCATGGGGAACGGAGGGAGTAAACGTTGTGATGGACGAAAGCTCCGATGATCCCAAAACAAAATTTTTAAAATGTGAATGAACCTCCCCTACAAAATCAATGTGCAGCTTCGACTTAAAATCCGGATTGTCCGCCATTAATTTTTGGATCGCCAACATAAACGGTTTTGGATCACATTTCTCATTCACAATGCCTACATGACGAATGGTGAATTTTTCAGTGGGCTGAATCACCAGGGTTTTAAAATCATCTTCGTCGTATCCGTTAGTAAGTAATGTAACTTTTCGTTGGGCAAGCGCTTCAAATCTTCTGACATAAAATGGTGTAATCGTTATGATTTTATCAGCACCTCGCAGCACTTTTGCCTCCAATTTCCGATGGATATTTCGGATGGGTGCACTAACTTTCAAGCTATCGAGCAATCCCCATTCACTCCAGGGATCGCGAAAATCAGCCAGCCAACGGAGGGATGGATTTTTCTTTTTCAAATTATATCCGATCAGATGAATGCTATGCGGCGGTCCCGTCGTGATGATAGTTCGGATTTCATTTTCTTTCAAAAAATCATTGAGGAATTTTACGGACGGCCGAACCCAAAAAACCCGCGGGTCAGGAATAAAAAAATTTGCACGTATAAAAGTGCTTATTCGCTGAAATAAGGAATGGTTTTTTGTTGAAACAAGATCCGTAGCGTTTGCTGACTTTCCCTGACCTATGGCACCCGAGAGCTTCGAAAAAGACTCATAAGGCTCCCAGATGGGAAAACGAATTACTTCCGCTTCAGCGGGAACATCCTTCAACAACGACTCATCACGAATTGCAAACGAGGGATTCTCCGGTGTAAAAACATACGGCTCCCACCCGAACTGAGGAAGGTATTTTACAAATTTAAGCCAGCGTTGAACGCCGCTTCCTCCGCTCGGAGGCCAGTAATATGCTATGATTAAAACTTTTTTACTCATTTTTTAAAAAGTCGTCAGACCACTTAAAGTGGTCAGACGACTATAACGACTATAATTTTTTCAATCTCATGACTTGAAAACCAATGCATATCTGCATCGCGTTTAAACCAGGTAAGCTGACGTTTTGCATACCGCCTGGAGTTTCGTTTTAACAAGCGAACGGCTTCCTCCTTTTCATACTTGCCATCGATAAAATCAAAAATCTCCTGATATCCAACCGTCTGCAAAGCTCGTCGATGTCTGTGCTCATAGAGATTTTTGGCTTCCTCAAACAAGCCTTCTTTGATCATCATATCCATGCGTTCATCGATGCGACGGTAAAGATCTTCCCGCGGAAGTTCCAATCCAATTTTAACAATGGAGAACGGATGGACGATTTTATTTTTCGTGCGGAAAGACGCAATGGAAAAACCAGTCGCTAACTTTACCTCTAGCGCACGAATGAGGCGATGGGGATTTTTTTGATCGATCTCCTGAAAATGTTCAGGGTCCAATTGTTGCATTTGACGCTGAAGCCATCCTATCCCATGGTGCTCATACTGTTGAATTAATTCTTCACGAACACCAACAGGAATTTCAGGAATATCGTCAAACCCTTCGCAAACAGCTTGGATGTAAAGGCCGGAGCCACCACAAAGTATCAAGAAGTCGTGCTGTTCAAAAAGCTTAGATATCAAAGCGAGCGCATCGCGGCCATATTGCGCGGCGTCATAATCTTCCGTAATGGAATGGGTATTGATAAAGTGATGAGGTACCAAGCCCAATTCGGCCTCCGAGGGTTTTGCGGTGCCAATGGTCAGTTCTTTAAAAATCTGACGGGAATCAGCCGAAATAATCTCCGTCCGAAATGTCTGCGCAAGTTTTATCGCCACGGCCGTTTTACCAACTGCCGTTGGCCCTGCAACAACAATTAACGTTTTGTTACTCTTCTCCAAGCCTGGAAAGATAATTAAAAAGCTGTCAGCTTACAGCTTAGAGCCAACAGCTTATGCGTGGTGGATTATGCCCGTTTCCAGCGTGGTAATCGTTTCGTGATGGACGATTTCCTCAAAATCCCAGCGCTGCTCAATGCGCCAAAGACACCAAATTTTTCTTATCTTTCGGCCGTTAATTATTAGAAAAAAGCATGATTAAATATACAATACCATTTCTGACCAAGCTGGAGGATATGATTGCCGAGTCTGACTATACGCTTCGGTATGAGAAGGGTAATTTTAAGTCAGGATATTGTGTTTTGAAGGATCAAAAAATCATCATCGTTAATAAATTTTATACGACAGAGGGTAAGATCAATGCGTTGATGGAAATTCTGAAGGGCATTGTGCTGGATGGCTCCCGTTTTACTGAAAAAAGTCAGAAACTCTACGAAGAACTTATTCAACAATTTCAAGCGGCTTAAAATGCCTGTGTCAGTTTTAATTTTAACCACCATTTCTGATAGTGGATTGAGTTCATGCGCTTGTTTTAAAATTAAGAGCGCATGAAAATTACATTTCTGGGAAGCGGTACATCACAGGGCGTTCCGGTGATCGGCTGTACCTGTGAAGTTTGCACATCGCTTGATTTTCGTGACAAGCGACTACGGTCTTCCATTCACGTAGAATTATCCCGATCAAAGTTTTGTCGTAGATACGGGTCCGGATTTCCGACAGCAAATGTTGCGCGAACGTGTAAAGCGAATCGATGCCGTTCTCTTCACCCACGCGCATCGCGACCATACGGCTGGCCTTGACGATGTCCGGGCCTATAATTTCATGCAGAAGATGGACATGCCGGTATATGGTACGCAGCCCGTGTTGGATCAATTAAGAATTGAATATGCCTATGCATTCATGAAAGATACCTATCCTGGCATCCCACGATTATTGTTTCACCTCATCGACGACAAACCATTTTCCGTTAATGGAATCGAGGTTCTCCCGCTTCCGGTGATGCATTTGAAAATGCCCGTGCATGGCTTTCGGTTTGGAAACTTCAGCTATATCACCGATGCTAATTTTATTCCCGAAGAAACGTTTGAAAAACTAAAGGGGACAGAAATCCTGGTATTAAATGCCTTGCAACGTGAACCTCACATTTCTCATTTTAATTTGGAAGAAGCATTGCAAGTGATTGAAAAAATCAAAGCCGAAGACAAACTTATCTTACACATATAAGCCATAAACTTGGCACTCATGCCGAGGTATCTAAAGAACTACCAGCGAATGTTATGTTGGCCTATGATGGCCTGCAGTTGGACGTGGGTAGGTTATCGTTATCCGTTATCCGTTAATCGTTATCAGTGTCCGGTAGGAAGGAAAATCAAGACAATCCAATATTGTATCAATAACTTGTGAAATATTTGTCATATCACCACGATTGACGAGCAGAGTAACGATAACTGATAACTATTAACGGATAACGGTAGATGCACAACAACTACTACTTTCTTCGTCAGCTCACCTCGGCTTTGGAAAAGGCGATTAGATTGTCCGTTGTTTCCGAATGTTTTAGTCAGAACAAAGACGAATTGGTTATCCGATTTGAACGACAGGATTCACCTTTTTTTATCAGAGCAAGTTTGTCGCCTTCTTTTTCTTGTTTGTCATTTCCCGAAAATTTTCATCGGGCGCGAAGAAATAGTATTGATCTCTTTGAAAAACTGATCGGACAACGTGTCGAAGGAATTCGACAGTATGAAAACGAAAGAAGCTTTACCATCAATTTCAGCAACAACATTTCGTTGCTTTTCAAAATGCATGGGAACAGGTCCAATGTTATTCTTTTTCAGGATGGCATTGTTGCCGAGATCTTTAAAAACAATATTCCCGAAGATGAGTCATTACGCTTGACTGATTTAGACAGGGTGATCGATTGGAGCTATGAAAATTTTGTACAACATCACGATCAACCGGAAAATCTCTACTTCACCTTTGGGAAAATGGTGTGGAAGTATCTGAAGGCTAAGGATTACGAAAACCTTTCAATGCAAGAACAGTGGAAAGCCATCCTGCAGGTTCGCGATCAACTTAACAACCCAATTTACTCCATTCGGGAAGCGGCATGGAAAAATATTTTTTTCCCTGCTGGAGTTTGGCAAATTGGTCAAAAAATTTGACGATCCCGTGAAGGCGATCCATGAGTTCTTCATTTATTATACCCAGCAAGATTCCTTCGCAAAGGAAAAGACATCACTCATCTCGGAATTAAAATCCAAACTTCATGCGTCAGAAAGTTATTCGGATAAAATCCGGAGCAAGCTCCATGAATTGGAAAAAGACAACAATTACAAAGTGTGGGCAGATCTATTGATGGCGAACTTACACGCCATCCCTGCGGGCACCGAGCGCGTGACTTTGCCAGACTTTTATCGCGACGATCATCCAACCGTGATAAAACTTAAAAGGGACTTAAGTCCGCAAAAAAACGCCGCCATCTTTTACAGAAAAGCAAAGAATCAACACATTGAGATCACTCACCTGCAAAAAATTTTATCAAGCAAAGAGCAGGAAAAAAATACACTCACGCGTCAGCTGGAACAAATCGCAGCCGCTGAGGATATAAAAAATTTGCGAAAGATTACGGGGAACCTGGAAATAGCCCCAGCGAAAGAGAAGCAGGCTAGCATCCCTACCCTATCGGGAAGTGGAATTTAATGGTTACAAAATTTGGATTGGAAAAAACGCTCAAAACAACGACACCCTTACCTTGAAGTATGGCTACAAAGAAGATCTTTGGCTCCACGCAAAAGATGTAGCGGGCTCACACGTTTTGATTAAGCATCAGTCAGGAAAAAATTTTCCAAAAGACGTTATTGAACGCGCCGCTCAACTGGCAGCCTATTACTCAAAACGCAAAAATGAATCGCTTTGCCCTGTTTCCGTAACACCAAAAAAATATCGTTCGTAAAAGAAAAGGAGATCCTCCCGGTGCTGTGGTTGTTGAGCGTGAGGAGGTGTTGATGGTTGTGCCTTCTTTGAATGGTGATCAGTAATCAGTAATCGTAAGTCAGTAAGTAGGTAAGAGTGTAAGACGTAGGTAAGTAAGATGTGAGATCGTAGCGTAAGTAAGACGGTAAGATATACAATGCGTTTACGACTGCCACTTACATTACTTACTATCTTACATACTTACCTGACTTACTGATTACTGAATACGATTCACTTCACGACGTTAATCTTCAACGTATTCGTCCTGGCTTTTTCATGAATTGGCATGCTGGCGAGAATAATAATGATATCACCAGTTTTTACATGGCCATCACGTTTTAATGTGGCTTCAACATCCGATATGGTTTCATCTGTTGAATTTGTCTTATCATAATAATATCCTTGAGAGCCCCACACGAGGTTGATTTTATTTAACAGCGATGCGTTTGAAGTAAACACAAAAATGTTAGCATTCGGTCTGTAAGCAGAAGATTGGAAGGCCGTATATCCTGACTGTGTCATTCCCACGATCGCCTTTGCCCCAACATCTTTTGCCAGTTTACAGGCTGCCAGCACAAAATTATCATGAATGTATTTTGGAGAGTTCTTTTCGACGTTCCTAAAGTGATAATAGATCTTTGGATTTTTTTCCACCGAAGCGACCGTGCGTACCATACTGCGGATAACTTCCAATGGATATTTACCGGAAGCGGTTTCGGCTGATAGCATCAAAGCATCCGCTCCATCCATCACAGCATTTGCTACATCGTTGGTTTCTGCCCGCGTCGGTCGAGGATTTTCAATCATGCTTTCCATCATTTGGGTAGCAACAATAACCGGCTTACCTGCTTTATTGCATTTTTCCACCAGCATCTTTTGAACCATCGGCACTTCTTCCATCCATATTTCCACGCCCAGGTCACCGCGTGCAACCATTACACCATCTGTTTCCGCAATGATCTCGTCAATATTGCTTAAGGCTTCCGGTTTTTCAATTTTAGCAACGATACGCGCAGCCGACTTATGAGAATCGATAATAGCCCGCATCGATTGAATATCAAATGCCTTTCTCACAAAGGATAAGGCGATCCAGTCAACATCATTTTGAAGACCAAATTCAAGGTCTTTCAAATCCTTTTCCGTAAGCGATGGAGCCGAAACTTTTGTAAATGGAAGGTTAATTCCTTTCCGGGATTTCAATGGTCCTCCATAAACAACTTCGGTCAGCACGTCGTCGCTCCGTACTTCTTTAACTTTCAATTCAATTTTTCCGTCGTCGATCAAAATCATATCACCAACCTTGCACATCCATTGGCAGGTTCTTATAGGAAGTGCTTACGATCTTACTATTGCCGAGAGCTTCGTTGGTTGTAATAATCAGATCCTGTCCGCGCTCAATGGTCACGTCAGGTTCCATTTCATTTACGCGAATCTTGGGTCCTTGCAGATCTTGAAGCAAGCATATTTTGGTTCCCAACTCTTTGTTCAGCTCTCTGACGTTTTGTATTACTTTGAGATGATCTTCGTGCGTGCCGTGGGAGAAGTTCAAGCGAAAAACATCTACTCCTTCTTTAATCAACGCCCGTAGCATTTCTTTTGAGTTAGAAGCAGGGCCTACAGTGGCAACAATTTTAGTCTTGTTGAACGATACTTTTTCTAGCATAAAGGTTTAAGGTAATACGTAATAATGAATGTGCGAACAGCTGCTGGCATGGCTCAAAAAATAAAATTCGATTTAGATTTCAGACCTTCCAGCGGGATAGCGGCAACGAACTGAATGGCGGTAATCGACTTGATCCGCTGCATTAAATGGTGATGGGCATACTGCTCTTCCATAGCGGCCAAAATTATAAAATCATAGTGAGGAAATTCAGGGATTAGAAAATACTTTCCATTTTCTTGTTCACTAGGCCTGTTTTTAAATAGTTTCAATCGATTGAGCTGTGTTTCGTGTGCATAAAAAGAAAAGCTCTTTTCTTCACTATTTTTAAAACCTACTACCAAATCCTGTTGTTTAACCAGCTGAATACCCAAAGCCTGGTTAATTTCCCAGGCGAGTTTATAGCCGCGAGCCGATGAAAGTATACCCAGCAACTCAAAATCAAAATCATATTCGATGACCAGTTTATTTTTTTTCATTTACAGGACCCTATCGAGGCGACTTTTCACTCGTTTGAGCAAGATCAAAAAAGTTTGACAATATTGTCGCAAATCTCTTTATTTGCACAGATTTTTAAATCATTAAACCGAAAAAACATGTCTGAAATTGCAACAAAAGTAAAACAGATCATCATCGAGAAACTTGGTGTTGAAGAATCTGAAGTTACTCCCGAAGCGAGCTTCACTAACGATCTTGGTGCTGACTCTCTCGACACCGTAGAGCTTATTATGGAGTTCGAAAAGGAATTCAATATCTCGATTCCTGACGATCAGGCTGAAAATATTTCAACAGTAGGCCAGGCAATTTCATACCTGGAGCAAAACGTGAAGAAATAGTTGACTCCTTTCGCATTTTTACCACACCCCATTCAACATGACATTAAAACGAGTAGTCGTTACAGGACTTGGTGCACTCACTCCCATCGGCAACACGCTTCCAGAATATCTGGGAAGGCCTGAAATCCGGTAAAAGCGGAGCTGCGCCTATTACACGTTTTGATGCCACACTTTACAAAACCAAGTTCGCCTGCGAAGTAAAAGACTTTGATATCGGCAACTTCATGGATCGCAAGGAAGCACGCAAAATGGATCCATTTGCGCAGTTTGCCATGGTTGCCGTTGATGAAGCTATTAAAGATTCAAACCTCCCGTTAGCTGAACTTAATCCTGACCGCGTAGGTGTAATTTGGGGATCAGGTATCGGGGGGTTATTAACCTTTCAGGAAGAAGTTAAGACTTATGCCAAAGGCGACGGTACCCCTCGATTCAATCCATTCTTCATTCCAAAAATGATTCCCGACCTGAGCGCGGGTCATATCTCTATCAAATACGGCTTTCGGGGGCCTAACTTTGTAACAGTTTCTGCGTGCGCATCGTCCACCAATGCTATCTACGATGCCTTTACATTCCTTAGGTTAGGCAAAGCCGATATCATCGTCTCCGGCGGCTCAGAAGCTGCCGTTTGTGAAGCGGGCGTCGGTGGATTTAATGCTATGCGTGCACTTTCGGAACGAAATGATTCCCCAGAAACAGCATCTCGGCCTTATGACAAAGATCGCGATGGGTTCGTCCTGGGCGAAGGTGCCGGCGCTTTGATCCTGGAGGAGTATGAGCACGCAAAAAAACGTGGCGCCAAAATTTATGGTGAAGTACTGGGCGGTGGAATGACGGCCGATGCCTACCACATCACGGCTCCTCATCCTGAGGGCGCAGGAATTACCAAAGTAATGTACAATGCACTGGAAGAAGCCGGTGTAAAACCAGAAGAAGTTGATTACGTCAATACTCATGGAACCTCCACTCCCCTTGGTGACATAGGTGAAATCAGGGCTATTCAAAAAGTCTTTGGGGACCATGCTTATAAATTGAATATCAGCTCCACCAAGTCAATGACAGGGCATTTGCTGGGTGCTGCCGGAGCCATTGAAAGTATCGCCTGCCTGCTGGCAATTAACCAATCTATCATACCCCCAACCATCAATCATTTCACCGATGATCCAGGGCTGGATCCAAGGCTCAATCTCACTTTCAATGAAGCGCAGCAACGAAATGTAGATGTCGCGTTAAGTAATACATTTGGTTTCGGTGGCCATAACTTTTCCATTATTTTTAAGAAGCATAAGGTGTAATCAGACAACCCTTTCAATTAAAATAGGGAGAATTGTTAAATTAGCACCGTACTTTCAATGATTTGACGCTTGGTTTGGAAGATTCTTAAAATCCCGAAAGGAAAGTCGAAAATAGATAAGAAGCTTTTATCGGCTATTCACAACATTGCAGGATTCACTCCTTCTAATCTTGAACTTTATCGCCTCGCCACAGTACATAGTTCAATTGCCAAAGAGAATACGGCTTCTGGCTTCAAAGAATCAAATGAACGACTGGAATATCTTGGTGATGCCATTCTGGGCGCTGCCGTAGCGGACTATCTTTTTAAGAAATTCCCTTTTAAGTCAGAAGGATTTCTAACGGAAATCCGATCCCGGATTGTTAATCGCGAAGCATTAAATCTCCTGGCACGCAAAATCGGAGTCGCCAATATCGTTCAGTACGATCAGAAAAATGCACACCTTCAACAAGTGATTCTTGGCAATACGCTGGAGGCAATCGTGGGTGCCATTTACCTGGACAAAGGCTATTTGAGGACAAAAAAGTTTGTGATTGATAAGTTGATCATTCCCAACTATGATGTTGAAGATCTGGTAAACTCGAATTCAAACTTCAAAAGCAAAATAATTGAATGGGCTCAGCGGGAGGGTAAGGAAGTCCGCTTCGAAATCTTAAACGTAAAAAAAGGCCGCAATCATAAAGAATTTACTGCACAAGTTCTCGTAAATAAGGAAGCTAAAGGGACGGGCTATGGTAATAGCAAGAAAAAAGCTGAACAGGATGCGGCCTTCAAGACTTGTGAAATGTTGGATTTATTGGGTGCGAGTTGAGCTGTACAGCTGCTACAGCAGACAGCTAACAGCATTAAGCAGTACTTATGACTTTACTGATAACCAATACAACTGCAATAGCTGTAAGCTGTTATGCTGAAAGCTGAAAGCTTTAAAATAAATGAAACTTAAAGTCGGTGGAGCTACTGTCAATCAGATTCCTATTGATTGGCGTAACAACTCTAAAAACATTATAGATGCGATACAGGAAGCCAAAAATCAAGGCATTAAAATTCTTTGCTTTCCGGAGTTGTGTATTACTGGCTACGGATGTGAAGATTTATTCTTAAGTGATTGGCTTCCCCAACGCGCTTGGGCAGAACTTCTCAACATCCGAAACTTTTGTGACAATATAACGGTAACCGTAGGACTACCCATTCGAATCGGCGACCTCACGTATAATGGCGCCTGTGTTATCAGCGACAAAAAAATTCTCGGAATCACGTTGAAGCAATTCCTGGCGAGAGACGGCGTACACTATGAACCCCGTTGGTTTGACCCATGGTTGCCTAACAAAACCACCATGATCATCCGTGGTGAAGAACTTATTCAGGCAGGAGATATCATTTACGAAGCAGAGGGTCTTCGATTTGGTTTTGAAATTTGTGAAGATGGATGGCGGGATGAAAATCGTCCCGGTTATAGGCTCTTCGAGCGGGGCATTGACCTGATTCTAAATCCAAGCGCCAGCCATTTTGCAATGGTTAAAAGCTTGCTTCGTGAGCAGGAAGTTGTGAGTGAAGGATCGTCGCTGTTCAATTGCGTCTATGTATTCGCCAATTTGTTGGGCAATGAAGCGGGGCGGATGGTTTACGATGGTGATATTATTATTGGTCAGCGGGGAAAACTGGTTGCCGTTAACAAAAGATTTTCTTTTAAATCCTTTAATGTTTTAGGTACTGAGATAGATTTTAAGAACCCGGCTAAGACACAGGTCGTTGCCTTAACGGACAATAAGGAAAAAAATGAAGAGTTGACCCAGGCCATTTCTTTGGGATTGTTTGATTACATACGCAAGAGCAAAACCAATGGCTTTGTCCTCTCCTTAAGCGGGGGTGCTGATTCTTCGATGTGCGCCATTGCGGTTACGGAGATGGTTAAAAGGGCCTGGGATGAATTAGGATCTGCACAATTTTGCAAGACGCTCGGATTGCCCAAAATGGACACCTGGAAATCCGCTGTTAACAAACTTCTTTCCTGCGCCTATCAGGGCACCAAAAATTCCTCGTCTACCACTTTCAATGCCGCTAAATTTTTGGCCGAATCTATAGGAGCCGAGTTTCATCATTGGAAAATAGACGAGGAGGTCCAATCTTATACGTCCAAAATTGAAAAAGCTATCGGTCGAAAACTCCAATGGGAAACCGATGATATCACGCTTCAAAATATTCAAGCCCGTACGCGGTCTCCGATTATCTGGATGCTGGCTAACGCAAAACGCGCTGTGTTGCTGACCACCTCCAACAGAAGTGAAGGTGATTTGGGATACGCCACAATGGATGGCGATACAAGCGGAAGCTTTGCTCCAATCGCCGGACTCAGCAAGACTTTTATTATCCAATGGTTACGTTGGGCGGAAAAAGCACTAGATCAACCCGGACTCTCACTGGTAAATAACCTTCAGCCTACCGCAGAACTCCGTCCATTGGAAAGACAGCAAACCGACGAGCAAGATTTGATGCCTTATACGGTCCTTGTAGAGATTGAAAGGCACGCTATCTTATACCGTAAGTCACCAATAGAAGTTTATCATGCCATGAAGGGAAGTTATGAATCCAACCCGCTAAAGATCTACATTAAGAAATTTTTCCGATTATGGTCGGCCAACCAATGGAAAAGGGAGCGGCTGGCCCCCTCCTTGCACCTTGATGACCTGAATGTTGATCCCAGAACATGGTGCCGGTTTCCCATTCTGTCTTCAGGCTTTTTTGGAAGAACTGGAACTTTTAGAGCAGATCTAACGAAAAAACATACTAAAAAACCCCAAAAATCGATCGTTATATAATGGATATCATTTAACGGATTATATTTGCCTCTTATGTCTATACTGAATTTTATTATTTGGAACGGAAGTCCTGAGATCTTTTCATATGGTAGCTTTTCCCTTCGTTGGTACGGCTTGTTCTTCGCGTTAGGCTTTTTAATTAGCCAACAGTTCATGTACTACTTTTATAAGCAGGAAGGGAAGCCTGAAAAAGACGTTGACACCCTCACCATTTACATGGTCATTGCAACGATCATCGGCGCACGGCTTGGGCATGTTATTTTTTACCAACCCGAAATCATCACCGAAAATCCCCTTAGTATATTTTTGCCCTTTGAATTCAGTCCATTCCGATTTACGGGATTGCAAGGACTGGCGAGTCATGGAGCAACGATTGGAATTTTAACTGCCCTGTGGATCTACAGTCGGAAAAAAAAGCCAGGTCAGACCTTCCTCCAGGTGGTCGACAGAATTGTGATCGTGGTTGCTCTTACAGGAGCGTTAATCCGCTTGGGTAATTATTTTAATTCAGAAATTATAGGACTGCCGACTACGAAACCTTGGGGTGTCGTATTTGCCAACCGGTTTACGGAAGCCTTAACAGATGCAAGAGTCGATCGAGAAGGAATTGTTGAATCTGTTGTTGTAAAACGAAATGACTCAATACCAGCGCCCAGTGCGAGCCGCGTTCCCCTGAATATTTATTTATTCTTCAAAAAAGGTGTTGCAGGCGATAAGCCACGAGACTTTACAGACTTCACAGCAAGAAACTTATTGGTGAATAGTTATTCTGAGTATTTTGACGCCGCGGGCGACAATACCAAAACTCGGGGACAAGTATTAACAGATGGAGATGTCGCCGCTCGTATTAGCACATTTGGAATCGCGCGCCATCCGGCACAACTTTATGAATCGATTTCCTGTGTGTTTCTCTTCTTATTTTTGTTTTGGCTTTGGTCGCAGCAAAAACAAAATTTACCAGCAGGAAGATTACTTGGGATATTCTTAATATGGTGTTTTGGCCTTCGATTTTTTTTCGAATTTTTAAAAGAAGTTCAGGAGCCCTTTGAGAAGGGCATGATCCTGAATATGGGACAAATTCTTAGTATACCGTGTGTAATTGCCGGAATTGTTATTCTGGCACTTTCCTATCGAAAAAAGAACACCGATATTAATGAATTAAAAAAGTAAATTTAAACTTGTCGGCACCTGTGGGAGTCTTAGCGGTACATGATGCGTGCGAATATCTTATGTGTCATAATTTCAATCCTTGCTTCTGATCTTTTTGCGCAGCAAGAACAAATCGGCCTGCCCGAAATTGTAACTCAAATACCGATTTACGCGAGGCCTGATTCGATAGGCCGTCTTATTTATATCAACCGTGTTTTCATAGTTGGAAACCGCATCACACGCGATCAGATAGTTTTACGAGAACTTACACTCCGACAGGGTGACGTTATCAATAGCCTCGACCTGCCGCTAATCCTGGAACGTGACAAAAAAAAACTAATCAATACCCGACTATTCAATACGGTCGAGATACGACCACTGGAGTTGCAAGAAGGTCATATCGACTTGCTGATCGATTTGAATGAACGGTGGTACACGTTTCCTGCTCCGATCTTTGAATTATCAGACCGTAATTTCAACGAATGGTGGCAAACTTATGACCACGACTTCAGCCGGGTCAACTATGGACTTACGGTTGTATCAATTCAACATGCGTGGACGAAATGAAACACTTCGACTGACTGCCCAATTCGGATTTCAACGGCGATTTGAATTGTCCTATCGCTTTCCCTATATCGATAAAAAACAAAAGCATGGTCTTATTATAGATGCCGACTTTACCGAAACAAAGAACCTTGCTTTTCAAACTGTTGATCATCAGACTCGAGTTTCTTAAGGATGATGAAATCTTGCGAACAACTCGGGGTGGTGGCATCACCTATACATACCGAAATTCATTTTACGTATCTCACGCGCTTAAAGTGGAATACAGAAGCAACAATATCAATGACACCATTCCATCATTAAATTCGAATTATTACGGTAATGATAAAACTACCCAGCGCTATGGTATGATAACGTACCAGTTCATTTCTGACCGTCGTGACTATGTTGGCTATCCCCTGCGTGGACATTATTTCACATTCCTTGCTTCAAAGAGTGGGATTGCCGCCAAGGATGACTTAAATAAATGGGAGGCCAGCTTATCCTATTCCATATTCCGGGATCTCACGAAAAATTTTTACATATCCAACAATATTATCGGATACATCAGCACACCGGACGATGTTCCCTATTCCAACTATGGGGCTATGGGATACAGGAAGCAATTTGCCCGGGGATATGAAATTTATGTCATAGAGGGGACCGCATACGCTTTAAATAAACTGACATTAAAGAAACGGATTTTTCATAAAGTTTATCGGTGGAACCGGATGCCGATTTCCCAATTCAGACATATTCCGCTATCCATTTTCATAAAAACGTACTCAGATCTCGCCTATGTAAAAGCATATCCCAACTATGAAATCAGCAATCGTCTTGCCGACAAATTGTTGACAAGTGCGGGCGGTGGTGTTGATATTGTGGCCTCCTATGACACGGTCCTTCGGATTGAGTACACCTTCAACGGTGAAGGCGAAAATGGATTTTTCTTTCATATCAGAAAAGAATTTTGATCAAGAGTCCTACCGATTATCTGGTTAAAATTGTTTCATTTTCTTGATTTAATCTTTCGAATTACTTTATTTAAAATAGTCTTTAAAAAACAACCGTTGTGTACCAGTATATATTCGCCGTTGGCATGCTATTGCTATGCGCGTCAAGTTCACCAGCCCAAAGCTCTTCTACATTAATTGGAGGTCGTGCAGGTGGATTGGCTTATTCTTCCTCGTGTCTTGACGACGAGTGGTCAATCTTTAACAACATCGGCGGGCTCGCAAAAGTGGAAAACACAACTGTTTCCTTTGCTTGCGATGCGCAGCCGTCATTCAAGCCATTTAATAGGATGGCAGCAGTAATTGCTCTTCCATTAAAGTTTGGTGTGGCGGGTGCAGGGGTATTTCGTTTTGGCGATCGCCTATATAGCGAACAGATTCTCGCGTTGGGTTTTAGTAACGAATTTGGTTTGGCATCGCTGGGCTTGAAAGTTAATTACATTCAATACAAAGCTGAAGGCTTTGGAACCAAAGGCGTATTTACCTTAAGCTTCGGCGGAATCGCCAAAATCACGGAAAAAATTTCTGTAGGAGCCCACATTATAAATCTAAATCAGCCAAACCTGTCGACCCTTGAACGCGAAAAGCTTACCACCATTTTAATCGTTGGTGGCGCTGTCAAACTCTCATCCCAAACGTTCATTACCACAGAGCTTGAAAAAGACTTGAGCTATCCTGTCAAATGGAAATCAGGTGTTGAATACCAGCCCTACAAAAAGTTTATATTTAGAACTGGCTTTCAGGTGAATCCTGCTGCAGCTTTTTTTGGATGTGGATTTCGTCCGAAAAAATTCAAGTTGGATTATTCCTATCAACATAATTTCTCGCTGGGATCAAGGCATCAGGCGACTGTGGGATATTTATTTATTGCGAGGAAATGAGACTCTTGCCATTCATCCTTTGTATCGCCTGCAGCTATACGCCTTTGTGCCCAGGAATTTACGCGAAAAGAAATTGATGTTAGCCAGGTGGCCGACGAGCTTTATGGTCTGCCCGACGCCGATGTCAATTATGATGAACTCTATGAAAATCTCCTCCAACTCATTACGAGTCCGCTTGAACTTAAATAAAGCAACCGCGGAGGATCTTCGCTTCATCAAACTACTTTCAGAATCTCAAATCAATCATCTTTTGAACTACCGAAGCGAAAATGGAAACTTTATTTCCGTTTACGAATTACAGGCCGTTCCAGAATTTGATTTAGCAACCGTTCATAAACTCGCTCCCTTTGTAACCGTTCGAGGACCAGCTCAACGCCATTGATGCCTCGCTTTTAAAGCGAATAAAAAAAGAAGCTGACAATTATCTTTTAGTGCGATATGAACGTACCCTGCAAACCAAGAGTGGCTTTGAACATAAAGGGCCAGAAATTTCACGATTCACGGGATCACCCGATAAATTATGCCTGCGGTTCCGTTCGAGTAGGCCAGGCGATTTCAGTATGGGATTTACTGCTGAAAAAGATCCAGGCGAACAAATACAGTGGAGTCCCTCTACGCGATATTATGGCGCTGATTATTTTTCATACCACCTGCAACTTCAGAACAAAGGCAAATTAAAAAACCTGATTCTCGGTGACTATCAAACTCAATTTGGCCAAGGACTTATGTTAGGAGGTGTCTTAGGAATGGGTAAGGGTGGTGAAACCATTACAACGATAAGGCGAAGTAATATCGGGCTCCTGCCTTACACTTCTGCTTATGAAGGAGGAGCGATGCGTGGTATTGGATTTACCGTTAAAGCGACCGAACATTTGCAGGTTACTGGTTTTTTTTCCAAGGTCACGAAAGATGGTACACTTACCTCAAATGATGAGGAGGAAACAATTTCCGCTTTTCAGACAACAGGCTTTCATCGAAATGAAAATGAATTAGCGAAACGAAAAATTATTGGAGAAAAAAATTGGGGTACCATAATTCAGTACGATCACAGCGGTTTGAATGCGGGCATTATGTTTAATCAAACCGTTTTCAATGCAACTGTCCATCCCACGGCCTCTGCTTATAATCAATTTAATTTTGGGGGAAAGGTAAATCGAAACATTGGGCTGTACCTCAATTACACGGTTCAAAATATTTCTTTCTTTGGTGAAGTTGCGCGTTCGCTGCCAGGTGGATTTGCAGGCAGTGCGGGTATGCTGGCCGGCCTTTCAACCAAGCTTGATTTATCCTTATTATACCGAAGCTATGGTCAGGAATTTTTATACCTTCTATTCCAGCGGGTTTGCAGAAAACACCAATACGCAAAACGAAAAAGGCATTTATTGGGGATGGAAGTATACGTTCAATCGCAGGTATCGTGTGGCAGGATACGTGGATATCTTCAAGTTTCCATGGCTTCGGTTTAGGAGCTATGCACCTTCGACAGGTTACGAATGGTTATTGCGATTTGATTATGAGCCATCGCGTAAGGTCAAGATCTTTATTCAGGCACGGGAAGAATTGAAAAGCAGAAATGTGGAGACTAATTCGTCAAATCAATACAAGCTTGATCGCGGTAATAAAAATAATTATTGGATAAATTTGGACTATTCGCCTCACGCCATGCTGCGACTCAGGAGTCGCGCGCAACTGAGTACCTATACGATCAATAAAAAAGTTACCCAAGGTTTTGCCCTCATGCAGGACTTGATCCTGGATGTTGGCAAATTAAAACTCACCATGCGTTACGCGATATTTGACACGGAAGATTACGACAATAGACAATATTCATACGAAAACGATGTTTGGCTGGCCTATTCGATACCGGCCTACAATGGTTCTGGTGTGCGAAAGATGGCGATTATAGAATATAAAGTGAACAAAGCATATCAGCTGTGTGGCTTCGTTACGCCCACATCCGTTATCAAAATTTGGAGTTCATCGGAAGTGGTGTTGATCGCATTGAAGGAAATAGCAAAGATGATGTGAAGGCTCAGGTCGTGATTAAGTTTTAGGTCCGTTAATCGTTATCAGTTATCCGTTATCCGTAGCCGTTATCGCGCCACGCCATTTTGATAAACAAAATTGTACTTTTGCTGCAGACCTTTCCACACGATTAACGATTAACGATTAACGATTAACGGATAACGGATAACGATAACGACATGCACGCACTCAACCAAATAACCCCTGAAATTCTACTCTTAATGTGTGTGGGTGGTATTGCATTTATCCTCATTTTCAAAGCCATCTTCAGAAGTAAGAAGTAAGGTTTATCATAAATAATAAGCTTCCCAGCAGTGTACAGCCGACTAACTACGCTTTTATTCGATGGGCTGGTTTCATTTTTTGTATATCCTGCGGTTATTTGATAGCATGAAATCAGGTCAAATTATCAAAAGAGGTTTAAGTCATTTAATCAATACAAAAAACAATTAAACTATAAACTATAAGCAGATGAAAAAGAATATAATATGCCTTCTTGTGATGATTTGTGCTAGCGGCATTGTTTCGGCCCAAACCACCAAGAAAGTTTTAGAACTTCCTGAATTCAAAGGTATCTACGTGAACTCTAATTATACAGTTTATCTAAAGCAAACGAACAAGCAGGAAGTAACCGTAGAAGCATTAACGGAAATATTTGCTGTGAGTGAGTTCAAAGTTGAAAATGGAATTCTGATGATTAACGTTGATCGTAAACCAGAAAGTCCCAACAAAAGTCTCTGGCAAAAAATCGATGATATCAAGCTTAATCCAACGATGAAGATATACGTCAGCGTAAAAAATTTAAATGACCTGCAGGTAAATGGCAACGGTAAGATCATCTCCGAAAATTCTATTGCTTCGGACTACATTACATTAGGTGTTGCTGGCGGTGGAAGTATGGATGTCGACTTAAAAGGCAACACTATAAAAGCTGAACTAAGCGGAAGCGGCGTGATGACTGTAAAAGGTTATGCTACGTCCATGGATGCAGTTGTGAGCGGTTCAGGAACACTTGACGGTTACAATTGTGCCCTGGAGACCGCAAAAGCTAAGGTGAGTGGCCCCGGCCTTTGCCAGCTTAATGTTACCAATAACATCGATGCCCTGGTATTGGGTACCGGTCAGGTAAAACATAAAGGAAATACAAAAACCGCCCAGAAAAAGGTTTACGGCTCTGGTAGTATAGAGCGGGCGTATTGATCATTTTTGACCCTCCCAAAGGCTGTCCTACGTGGACTAAATGTGGCTTTAAGGCTCTAAAAAGGCCTTAAAGCACATCTTTTAGCATTTAGTCAAATTTTCTTATTACTTTTAAATGTTGATTGTCATTCTTTACTGTCCCTCTCACCCGTGCTTACGAGTAGTAGTAGCAGCCAAGTTTGTCAGTTGGCGCTAATTTAATTTTTCATTTACTTTATTTACCAATGAACATTTATGTTGCCAATATCCCTTTTAAGGCATCCGAACAGGAATTGAAGGGATTATTCGAAGAGTATGGCGAAGTATCTTCTGCCAAAATTGTTATGGACAAAGTTACACAGCGCAGCCGCGGTTTCGGTTTTATCGAAATGTCGGATGACGCAAGTGCCCGTCAAGCTATCACTAGTTTAAACGGTTTCAATTTCCTGGGAAAGACCCTGGTGGTTAACGAAGCAAGACCACGCACTGACGCTCCTCGTAGTGGAGGTGGCGGTTACAAAAGCGGTGGTGGCGGTGGTGGTTTTAACCGCAGAAGCAATAACGAATATTAATCCATCCGATATTGTAATTAAACTGCTCGACACGAGCAGTTTTTTTTTGCCCATTTTTTATCATTAGTGAATTTATTTGAAGATATCCTCTACCGCTGTCGACGATGGAATTAAGCAAAACGCAAAAGATTCTACTTGGCATTTTCACCTTCCTACCTTTTTTCATTTTTCCCTTTATTCTTTGGCAATTATTTGATGCGATATTGAACATCATAAAAATCAGTGAACATGGTGAACCCGAACCAAGGGAAATTCTGATTGAGGTATTCGCTTTTATTTTTCCCATCGGCATGCTGGCATTCTGTAGCCTGGCGTTGCTTATTTTTTACATCGTTCATGCCGTCACCAATAAAAAACTTCAGCCCGCCGAGCAACTACTTTGGGTGCTTTTATTTATTTTCCTTGGCATAATTGCATTTCCGGTTTACTGGGTAATCCGGATTTGGAATAACTCAAATAACCCTTGATTCTGAGCGAATAGTTTAGTAAACTTTGTAAACATCAACAAACTTTTAACAATGAGTGTAATTACCAACCTTGAACGGTGGGGTAATAGCCATCGTCCTGGATTTCTTGATATTTTTCGTTTTGCACTGGGAGCCTTTATCACTTATAAAGGGCTCTACTTTATTACGCATATGCCAGAACTTGAAATGACCACTGCTGGCATCAACGTGTATTTTGCGGGAATGACACTTGCTCATTATGTAGTCTTTGCGCATATCCTTGGAGGTCCGCTGATATTCTTTGGTCTTTTTACCCGAATTGTTTGCTGTATTCAATTACCAATTCTCATTGGAGCAGTGTTTATGGTAAATGCGCCCAAAGGTTTTCTCTCCATCGGACAGCACATGGAACTTTGGTCATCAATTGTTGTCTTGATTGGCTTGATAGTCTTTATGGTCTTTGGAGCTGGTCGTTATTCCATAGACGCTAAACGCAGAAAAGAGATGGAGGCAGCTAATCTGTAATACCATCTTTAACCTAAACCGGGGAGGCACCTGAATTTTCAGGTGCCTTTTTTGTTTTTCTTCCTATCTTCAGCCACTTATAAATTCAGGTATGAACTATTTCATCGGCATTGATATTGGCACAGGAAGCTGCAAAGCAGTTGCCGTAAAAATTTCTGGTGAACCGCTACACGCCACGCAAGTCTCCTATCCCACTTACACTCCAGAACCCACCTATAGTGAACAGGCTCCGGAATTAATATGGCAGGCTTTTATAAAATGTGTGTTGCGTCTCGTTGATCATTTGAAAGAAAACCAGCGGGAGTTGTGTTGAGCAGCGCCATGCATAGCGTTATTCCAGTAGATGAGAAAGGAAATCCGCTGATGAATATGATTACCTGGGCTGACAACAGGAGCGCTACCGTTGCAAAAACTTTGCACGCCTCTCCATTAGGGGAAAAAATTTACAGCGAAACGGGCACTCCTATTCACGCGATGACTCCTGTGTGCAAAATCAAATGGCTAGACGAAAATCAATCAGCGCTGTTTAAAAAAACTTTCAAATTTATTTCCATAAAGGAATTTATTTGGTTCAAACTCTTTGGCGAATACGAAGTAGATTATTCCATTGCCTCTGCCACAGGGATGTTTGATATCAGCAAGTTGACCTGGAACGAAAGTGCCCTGACGTACTGCGGAATTACACCTCAACAACTTTCTACAGCCTGTTGAGGTAAATCATTGCCGCAGCGAAGGACTCATCCAATGAACTAAAATCAGTCGAAGGAATTCCATTCTTTATCGGTGCCAGTGATGGCTGTATGGCCAATCTGGGAAGTTTTGCTGTTACACCAGGCGTTGCAGCACTTACAATCGGAACAAGCGGCGCTATTCGCGTTGCCAACACCAAGCCGACTGTAAATTTTAGGGCGATGACTTTCAATTATCATCTTAACAAAAGATCTATTTATTTCCGGAGGTCCTATCAACAACGGTGGTGTCGTACTGAAGTGGTACATCGAAGTATTCTTACAAAAAAAACTGAATCCGGCCGATTTTGATGCGTTTCTGGATGAAATGAAAAGCATCAAGCCCGGTGCCGATGGCTTGATTTTTATGCCGTATTTACTGGGCGAACGTGCTCCCATCTGGGATAGTGAAGCCAGCGGCGCTTTTTTTGGAATCCGGAATTTCCATACGCAAGCCCATTTTACCAGGGCCGTGGTAGAAGGTATTTCTATGGCGCTATATAGTATTGCAGCCTCCATGGAGTCGACTGGACTGTCAATTGAGCAAGTGCATGTCAGCGGTGGTTTTGTACAATCTGAGGAGTGGCTTCAAATACTGGCGGATATTTTCAATAAAAAAATCTGTTTGATTAATGCTGAAGACGCATCCGCCGTAGGAGCAGCATACCTGGGTTTCAAATCGCTTAATCTTATCCGGGATTACCAAGATCTGAAACCAAAGCAAGACGCAACCTATACTCCCAACAAAGAAAATCATGCTGTTTATAAAAAGGCGTTTGCGATTTATGAAAATCTATACAAGAAATTGAAAGCCGAAATGGAAATGCTTCTCGAGATCCGTTGAACTGTAGGACGGATCATATCCGTCCTACGTTAGGCATTACCCCGTTTTAATTCAATGATCGTTAATTCCGGAGGCATTCCAATTCTCCCAGGATAACCGACGCATCCAAATCCACGATTGACATAAATATATTGATTGCCTTCCTGGTAAAGACCGGCCCATTGTTTAAAGCGATATTGCGCAGGGCTCCAGCTGAAATTTCCAATGCTTACGCCAAGTTGATATCCATGCGTATGCCCTGAAAAAGTAATATCGATATCAGGAAACTCCGGGCGTATTTGCGCATCCCAATGTGTTGGATCATGGGACAGGAGAATTTTTACAGCCGCTTCGTCAGTATTGGCGTGTGCATCCTTCAGTTTTCCATATTTGGGGAATCTTAACGGTGGGCCTATTCCCCAATTTTCCACACCAAGGATCGCTAGCTTTTCACCTTGCAATTCAATGATTCTGTTTTCATTCATTAGCAAGTCATATCCCATCTGCCGGTGGGCCGCGAGCATATCATCGAAATTTTTTCTTTTTGCAGCGTCAGAAGGCCAGCCTCGGTAGTTTCCATAGTCATGGTTGCCCGTCACGGAATAGACACCGTGAGGCGCTTTAATCTTATCGAATACGTTGATATAATCGTTTACTTCCTCCGTTTCCCCATTTACCAAATCGCCGGTAAAAAAAACGATATCCGGTTTTTCCCGCATGAGCATTTCAACACCTCCCTGAATAGCAGTTTTGTTAAAAAGTGATCCGGCATGAATATCTGAAAGCTGGCCAATCAAGATGCCATCAAAAGACTTCGGAAGGTGGGGAAGGTAAATGGTTCTGCGTCTGACCTGAAAGTTATGAGCCCCGGAGATAATTCCAAATGAAAGCGAAGTAAGCGGTATGGCCCAGGAAACCAGTGCAGCTTTAGCAAAAAATTCCGAGCGGGAAATTCGCTCGACATTTTCCTCAGTCTGCGGATTACGTTTTCTTTTGTAGAATCTTTTAGAAAGATGGACACCACGTCGCAGGTCATCAACAATCAAAACCGCAATGAGAAATAGTTTTGAAAAGTATACGATACCCAGCGAAATAATAATCCACTCCCTCAATTTTTCATCTGGCAATACCAATGGTATTAATCCAAACGAAAATGAACACTGTAAATGCAGTGATACTCCAATATAGGCCTCGCGTTGTGTGTTTGAGAATCTTGGTGAACCTGGACGTGGCTATTCGGATTGCCTGATACGCGTATATATCAATCACCACTAAAATAATCAGCCAGATCAGGGCTGTTTTAATACGATACAAGGCTCCACTCATCCCGTAAAAATAAGCATTAGCGGAGCAATTAAGTTCAGGCGCGTTTTAATTCGATGATGGTAAGTTCCGGCGGCATTCCTATTCTACCAGGATAACCAAGGTAGCCAAATCCCCGGTTGACGTAAAGATATTGTGAGCCTTCCTGATATAAGCCGGCCCATTGCTTGTAAGCATATTGTGAAGGACTCCACTTAAAATTTCCCAACTCAACGCCAAACTGAAATCCATGCGTATGGCCGGCAAACATCAAGTCAATATCACGATACAATGGTCTTACCTGTGCATCCCAATGACTCGGATCATGTGAAAGTAAAAGTTTTACACTGGCCTCTTCCGTGCCACGGTAAGCCTCGTCCAATTTTCCATATTTGGCAAATCCGCGGCCTCCCCAATTCTCGATTCCGATGATTGCGATTTTTTCTCCCCCTGATTCCAAAAAGCGATGCTGATTCATCAAGAGATCAAATCCCAACAAGCGATGGGCTTCTTTAAGGTCATTGAAATTCTTTTGCTTAGCCTCTGTGCTAGCCCAACGGTGATAATCGCCGTAATCGTGATTTCCGGTAATGGAGTACACGCCTAAAGGCGCTTTGAGTTTATTAAAAACATCGATATACTCCATCACTTCGGAGGCCTCGTTATTGACCAGATCACCCGTAAAGAAAATTACATCAGGTTTCTCGGCCAGTACCATTTCAACGCCACCCCTGACGGCTTTTTTATTGAAAAAACTCCCGGAGTGTATATCTGAAAGTTGAGCGATCTTTAGACCGTCGAACGATGCGGGCAAATTCGGAAGCTTGACCGTTTGTCTTCTGACCCGATAATCGTGCGCCCCGGAAATAACGCCATACGCCATGGTTCCAAAAGGTATGGCTGCTGCAACCAGCGCAGTCTTTGATAAAAATTCAGAACGCGTAATCGCATCTCCAGGAAGGTTTTCGCCTGAGGATTTGGTAAATAGACTAGCTACGTATTTTACCCCACGACCTATATCTTCGATAAATAAAATTGCTACTGCAAAAATTTTTGAGAAATAAGCTGCAAAAAGTCCTGTCAGTACCCAATTTCTAAAACCTGCACTGACTTTATAGGGATCGCCAAACGTCCACCACAGCAATGCTATTATGCTCAATACAGTCGGAACCCAAAATCCATATTGAGAAAAGTTCTTCCAAAAAGGTGTCCAGTTTTTACTCACGGTGACTACCGCCTGAAAAACATAGTAGTCAATGATCAGGAAGAAGTAGCGTGAAAATAATCAACGTCATAATTCGTGGCTTCATAAAAAGAAAGTCGTCTTTTTGGTAAGACGACTTCTCTTAGATTTTATTGTTACAATTTGCAGATAGCGTTAAGCTGTTGCGATCTTACCTTCTCCAACAACAACTTCAGGCCTGCGTTTAAAAATACGCTCCTTCAGTTTGAATACGAGCAAGTACATCACTGGTACAAGGATCAGCGTCAGTACAGTTCCAAACAACAAGCCGAAAATCATTGTCCATGACAAGGGCCCCCAGAATGCAACGTTATCACCGCCGAAGAAAATGTGAGGATTGAATTCGGTGAACAACGTCACGAAGTCGATATTCAATCCTACCGCCAAAGGAATCAAGCCAATGGTGGCCGCAATGGTAGTCAGCATAACGGGAGTCATACGCGTTTTTGCAGCTTCAGCAATGGCTTCCCGTAAGTTCAACACCCTGTTTCACCAGCAACTCCGTGAATTCAACGAGCAAGATTCCATTCCGCACAACCAGACCAGCCAATGCCATCATACCTACACCCGTCATTACAATGGATATTTCCATTTTAAAGAGTGAAAATCCTATTAGAACACCGATGATACTAAATATAATTTCGGCGCCGATGATAAGCGGCTTGCCAACGGAGTTAAACTGAAGCACGAGTATCATAAAGATCAATCCAACCGCTAACGCAGCAGCAAGAAGCAAGAATGAAAACGTTTCTGCTTGTTCTTCCTGCGCACCGGTCATATCAATAGTAACACCGTCAGGGATGCTGAAGGATTCCATGTTTGCACGGATATTTGCGTTGACCTCATTTTCATTAAAACCGCCCAGCACATTAGAGGATAGTGTGACAGTTCTTTTTTGATCGATCCGTCTGATACCAGCGTAGCTGTTCGAATATTCTGCAGTAGCAATCGCGGACAGCGGTACTTGCCGCACCTGGCCATTTTTGCTCATATCCTGAAAGGTAATCGGCAGGTTCATCAAAGTGTTTACATCATTTCGCTGATCTTGACGAATCCGCAACTGAATCGGATAATCATCATTCTCATCACGAAATCTAGACACTTCCGCGCCATAGACTGCTGTACCAAGCACTCTTCCAATGGATTGGGTGGAAATACCCTCTCGATTTGCTTTTTCGCGGTCAATCTTAATATTGATTTCGGGCTTATCGCTTTGAAAATCCGATTTTAATTCTTCTATGCCTGGGATCTGCAAAGAATCCAGATATCGTTTCAAACGTCCTGACGTGCTCGCCAACAATTGAAAATTATCGTCCGCTGATTTCAATGTTAATGGGCTTTCCCGTTGGAGGGCCACCTTGTTCCTGGTTAACAGAAACTTCAGCACCTTTTATTCCTTTTACAGCGTCCCGGATTTTATCCATGTATACTCTTGTGCTCTGTCCATCGCGTTGTGAAAACTTCACAAACGCCACGGAGACTTTACCAAGGTGCGGACTGCCAATTGTTCCCCCTCCTTCCATCGGGTCTTCGCTTGCACCGATCGCCACGTTGGAAATAATCGATTCAACAATAGGGTTATCTTTTCCCACCACTTTGATCACTCTTTCCTCTACGACATTTGTAATCGAATCAGTAATTCGCTGATCCGTTCCGATCGGCATCCGGATGTATGCAAAGATGAAGTTAGGGTCGCCCTGAGGGAAAAATACCACAGGAGGTTTTCGGATTCCTGTAAATACGATCGAAAAAATAAAGAGGAATATCATACTGACACCGATCCATATGGGCCGATACCGTTGCACGCACCACGCTACCAGATTTTTATAACGACGCCTGTACGCGTGGCCAGACATTGGTCTGGAAGCGGGTGATAACGCCAGCAATAAAGAAATGATGCAGCGCATAAATCACAAATAGGAACACCATAAAATTACCGAACCCTTTTACGCCAATCAGATAAGACAACAGCGCAATCGCAGCCAAAGACAATGGCTGTGATTTTAAATCCTTTTGTAACCGTAGGTTTTTTGTTATGCTCGTGTTCATGTGGTTTCATAAAATCTGCTGCAAACACCGGATTGATAATATAAGCTACCACCAGTGACGCCAACAGCGCGATGATCAAGGTGATGGGCAAGAACATCATGAATTTGCCAATGACACCAGGCCAAAATGCTAACGGAATGAATGGTGCCAGTACTACCAACGTTCCGGAAAACACGGGAATGAATATTTCACCTGCGGCAATCTTAGCGGCCTTCCGGATCGGCACTTTTCCATTGTCAAAAACACGGTGCGTATTTTCGATAACCACAATAGCATCATCCACAACAATTCCAAGTGCAAGCAAAAATGAGAACAATGTCATCATGTTCAGTGTAAAACCAATTACAGGGAACCACAGAAACGCTATGAAGCTTGACAACGGCACTGAAAGACCGACAAATATTGCATTGGTCGCACCCATGAAAAACATGAGTATTATCGTCACTAAAATAAAGCCTATAATGATTGTGTTGATAAGGTCATGAAGTGTTACGCGTGTATTATCGGATTGATCAGCCGTAATTGTTATGTCCAAACCAGGAGGCAAAATTGACTCCTCATATTCCTTAACAATTTCGTTAATAGCATCTGATGCGAGAATGAGATTTTTCCCACTTCGTTTGATGACGTTAAGTGTCACGACATTTTTATTATCGAGCCGCGCAAAACTTTCCTGCTCTTTGTGCGTGTCAATTACTTCGGCAACATCTTTCAAGTAAACTTTCGCGCCGCGGATGGAACCCACAACGGTGTTCGCAATTTCTTCGGCATTGGTGTATTCACCACTAACGCTAAGGGACCGCTTTACACCACCCACCGCAAGCTGCCCGCCGGGAACAATAACATTTTCAGCTGCAATAGCTCCGAATACATCATTCAGACTCACACCCGCCAATGCCGCTTTGTACAAATCCACATTGATTTGTATTTCCCGATCCAACGCCCCGACTATATCAACTCTCCGGATTTCTTCCAGCGTCTCAATACGATCCTGCATTTGTTCAGCATATCGTTTTAACGTTTGAAGATCGTAGTCCCCGGCCAGGTTGATATTCATAATGGGAAGCTCCGAAATGTCGATTTCGTATACTTCAGGATTTTTCTCCAAATCTTCTGGCAGTTCCGGAATGGCGCGATTCACAGCATCCTGTACATCACGTTTAGCTTCCGTTACATCAATATCTGTTTCAAATTCGATAATAACACTGGAAGTGTTTTGAACAGAATTGCTGGTGATTTTTTTAATACCATTGATCGCCTTTACTTCTTTTTCAATTTCCTTCGTGATGAGATTTTCTACATCCTCGGGCGGCGCTCCCTGATAAATCGTCAGCACATATATCTGAGGAAATACAACTTCGGGAAAGCTTTCTTTCGGAAGTTTGTTATAGGTCCATATACCGGCTAAGCAAATAAGCACAATAGCCACATATATACTTACTTTATTATCGATGGCCCAACTGGTGGGCTTAAATTCTTTTTCGATGTCTTGCATAATTGTAGAGTGTTAGGAAAAGCAGGATGATGGGATCAATAGATCCCATCCCCTTGTACTGCTATATTTTCAAAAATTCACCATCATTAAGTCCCTGGTATCCAAAAGTGACGACTTTGTCACCAGCGTTAAGTCCGCTGACCTGAGCCTGACCGCCATAAACGCCTTCCACGCTAACTACTTTTTTACGGGCAACAGTATTCTTTCCATTTGATTCAGCTACGAACACTATTTTTTCACCATTGATATCCTGAACAACATTTATCGGCACCGCGATCGCCGTCAGGTTCGGTGTGAAAGACAACCCTTATCACGCCACTCATGTTGGGGCGAAGGTTTGCCTCGGAAGGCAACGCTACCTCTACTGTGAAAGTACGGGACAACGGATCAATTGTCCTACCGACAAACGTTACTTTCGATTCCAGGTCTTTCTTTAGCTCAGGGATTGTTACAATTACTTTATTGCCCTTCTGCACGTTGGTCACAAACGCTTCAGAAACATTTGCGGTAAGTTTCAACTCACTGGTATTTACGACGCGGAAAGCGGGTAGGCCAGGAGATACAGCTTCACCTATTTTTGCGGTGACCTCATCTACCGTACCATTAATGGGTGACTTGATGCGAAGCATCTCGATTTTGCTCTTGCAAAGATTCAATCTGCCGTTCAAGCGTTTCTTTATTGGTTTTTGCCTGCAAGTATTGAACTTCAGTTCCAATTTTCTGATCCCAGAGATTTTTTTGACGATCATAGACAGATTTTGCAAGTTCCAATTGCGATTTCATGGATTCAATACTTCTTAAAATCACAGCATTGTCAATTTGTGCCAATGCTTGTCCTTTTGAAACTTGTTGACCTTCCTTTACATAAACAGCCATTACAACACCCGGCGATTTGGCGCTAACCGAAATATTATCTTCCGCTTCAACGCGTCCTTGTGTTTGTACATAATGGTCAAACTTCGTCGCTTTAACTTCGGTCACAGCTACGTCCTTAGTTTTAATTTTAGCTTCGGTCGGATTTTCTTTGGCTATTTCTTTTTCTAGCTGCACTACTTGTTTCGCAATCTCAGCCTGCTGCGCTTTTAATTTTTCAAGTTGCGCCTTCTTGTCATCAGGTGTTGCTGCGCTGCAGGCAGCCAGCAACGCGACAACCGCCACAACGGATAAACGGGTGTAAAAAGTAGAATTCATATAGGGTATATTTTTCATGGGAAGTACTTATTTAGTAGTGGATGTTATATATTTTGAAGGATCGATTTTGGCAAACGCTATGTCAAGATCAATCTTGGAAACAATCGCATCAAACAACGCATTGTAATAGTTCACTTGTGATTCGCGCAAACTGCTCTCAGCGTCGATGACTTCAATATTAGAGCCAACGCCTTGCTCGTATTTAATTTTTGTAACACGTGCTACCTTTTCTGCCAAGTCCATATTCTCATCCTGTGATTTGAGTGTTTCAACAGCATTCTTAAACGTCACGGTATTTTGCTGAATGCTTAAGTCAATGCCCTGTTTCAGCGATGTAAAACTATTTTGAGTTTTTAATCAACGCAAGTTTAGCTTGCTGTATCTGATAGGTGCGTTGCAGTCCGCTAAAAATGGGCACACTTAATGTCACCCCAAAGGTCGAATAGCTATACCATTTATCAGGACCAATCACTCCATTGTCGCTGATGTTTGTATTGGTTTTAAAAATGCCGCCTATATCTGGTGATTGCGTTGGAGTAACCCAAATTTGCAAAAGCGCGTAGGCTAGGTAAAGAATGAGAAGTCTGATTCTTAACATCCAGTTCCAACAACTTGCGTCGCGTGTCCAGGATCTTATATTCGATTCTGTTCTTGTAGTCCCAGCCTTCCTGATACTCGTCAAATAGTCTTTCGTTCACTTTCAATTCGCTGAGATCTCCTGAAACAGACAGCGGTTGCTCCATCGGAAAGTTCATCTGATACTTTAAGAGCACCATACTCAAATTTTGAAGATTGACAAACTTTAACCGCTCCGATTTAAGGTTATTCAATGTTACCTGGATCCTGTCTACATCTATGGCCTCCGCAAATCCATTTTGATTTAGGGCACGCGTTGTGCGTAAAAGAGAATCCACCCGGGCAATATTGTTATCAAAAAGAGTGATCCTTTCGTTATTCACCAGTACGCTATAATATGCCTTCATCACCTTTTCAATAATCTCAATTTCAGTTTGTTCAGTTGTTTTGGCGGCAAGATCTTTATAGGTACCAGCAGCCTTTAACCCAACCAAATAAGTACTGCTAAACAAAAGTTGATCGATCGTTAAGGCGGCATTACCACCGCTTTTCAATTGAAAGAAATTTTGAGAGGCCACAATATCACTGCCAGTCATGCCGGGAATATCCAAGTTTGGATTACCATCTTCATCCACGCCCGAAAAACCTTGCGCTGTACCATAGGTAGCAAAAAAGCGCGGGAGCTTTTGATTGTGCGTTACGCCAACCGACGCATCGACTTGAGGCAGTCCAAGGCCCACCAATTCCTTCACCCTTGCCTTGGCAATTTGTTCGTCCACACGAGCGTTTTTAATACCCACAGTATTTTCCAACGCATGCGTTATACATTGGTCCAGGGAAAAAGTCGATGTTCCGGATTGAGCATTCACCCAAGCAGGTGCTATAATTAAAATAAGAATGGTATAGGTTAGTCGTTTCATAGTAGTAGAGAGAGAGATTAATGATTAAGTCCGTTTGTAGTTTCTTTATACTTCTGATATAATTTTCTTCCTTTATCTGTAACGATTCCGTGCACAAAGTGATCGAAAATTTGCATCTGCACTTCCGCGATCTTAAATCGTGACGTTGGAAACACATTATCATCAAAAGGCAACTGTACTAGCTCAAGCCGCATCGCGGCAATGATTTCAACATTTAATTCCGGCCGATAGTAACCTTCTTCTATTCCTTGCTTCAAATTGCGTATCACCGATTCCCGAATGAATTTGTGTTTGTGATTCAGCCAAACACTCCAGGCTTTGGGATGATATTTCTGCAAATCGAATAACAAAGAAGGATTCGTATCCTCCGTATTCTGTTTTAAACACCTGGAAATCTTTGCCAACTCATCAATCGCATTCTTGGAGTTCCTGGTGATCTCCAAAAATTGCGTTGCCATCGCTTCGATGTGTGCTTGACAAGCCATCGATACGATGTCTTCTTTGTCCGCGAAATGTTGATAAAGCGTCTTTTTCGATACCGATAAATGACGCGATATGTCATCCATGGAGATGCTGCGTACGCCATATTTCATAAAAAGATTTTCCGCAGCCTTTAAAATCTTCTTTTTAATATCTAATTCTAGCTGTTCCATAAGGGGCTCAAAACTAAGGAAACTTTTAATATTACAAAAGTTTCCATAGTTTCCTTCAACGAGTCAATGACGGCACAGGTTTGCGTTTTCGTTAAAATTTTGTGTGAAGTTTTTGTGAATGCATACCACAATCGTTTGAACCGTTGTTAACCCATTAACTATTGTAATGACACACGAACCTGTTTTAAAATGGACAGCATCAAAAGAGAATATTTTTTTAGTTAGTCCTTGTCGGACGGCGAGCACCATTTTTCACGCATCTTTTTCTTAAATGCTTCGCGTTCCTCAGGACTTAACGAAGACATTTTTTCATAAAAGCGGTGTTTCCAGTAACGTTGATGTACGCCTGGGCCGCCATAACCATGGTGTCTTCCACCAATTCCAAAAAACAAAATTTTTGTAAGCACCAATAAACCAAGCGCTTGCCAATAAGATATGACAGGACCATTAAACAGAACAGGTACAAGCCAATTCCAAAGCAGATAAGTGACCCAGGCAAAAAAGAATATTGCCACCAACACTGCTACCACACATTTCAAAAATATAGCACCCCTTTTCATAGCCCTTTAATTTTACATGTTGTCATAAAGTCGTTGTAATTTCTTGCGCAGGGAAAGAATAGCATACCGCTTACGCGACAAGAGTGTATTGATGGATACGTTTGTCTGTTCCGCGATCTCCCGAAAACTTCGTTCTTCGATCTCATTTAAGATAAATATTTCCCGCTGTTCCTCGGGCAGCTCATCCAGCGCATCCATGATGGCTTCCCAGATGGCCTCCCGCAGAAAAACATCTTCAGGTGTATTTCCAAAGTCCGGTAAGAATTTCCTGAAGGGTCAACGGCGCTCCATCGTCAGAACCTGAAAGAAGCTCCAGATCAGACCTCTTGGGCCGCGTGGAATCTCTTCGATAACGGTCAATAATTTTGTTCCGCGCTACCGAAAATAACCATGAGGTTACACGATCGAGGGACTCAATGGTCTCATAACCAGCGACAAACTGATAGAATACGTCCTGAAGAATATCTTCAGCCTCCTCCAGCGTCGAAACCCGGTTACGAATAAATCCTAATAACCGGTCCTTCTCCTTTAGAAAAGTTTGTTCTTTTATCTGCATGGCAAGGTCCATCACTTTCCTTCACTTTGGCTACGTAGTCGATCTAAACGAAAGTTTTATTTTAAAAATTCTTTAATGATTATACGCTGGCTGCAATCAGGAGTCGTATTCCATGCTGAATTTGTTACCGAGCGGTGCAAAAAGCACGCATTGAAATGCCCAAAAAATAATTTGAACAGGATATCAAAAAAACTAGTTTTGAACAAACTCAACAGGCATACGTGAATTTATTACGTTCAGGGCAACAAATCGGATTTTTTCTAGGGCCCTTGTTATTTGTCATCCTTTGGGTAGCGCTACCTGATACTTTCATTTCTGCCGGCGCCAACAAGGTTCTGGCGGTGGCTGCCTGGATGGTTACCTGGTGGGTCGCGGAAGCCGTGCCGATTCCCGTTACTTCGTTTATACCGCTCGTGTTGTTTCCATTACTGGGTGTCATGAAAATGCGGGAGGCGGCTGCACCTTATGCCAATCCTATTATTTTCCTTTTTTTGGGCGGCTTTATGATCGCCCTTGCTTTGGAAAAACATCGCCTTCATGAGCGCATCGCATTGAACCTCATTCGAATAACCGGAACCTCCGGAAATGGGATTATTCTAGGATTCATGATCGCTACAGGATTCATCAGCATGTGGATCAGCAATACAGCAACCGCGATGATGATGCTCCCCATCGCTCTTTCCGTAATTAATTTGCTGAAAAGTAACGAGGGCGCTATGCCTCATGAACTTCCGAAACAAGAACGGAATTTCGCCATGGGACTTTTACTCATGGTTGGATATGCTGCTACATTAGGTGGATTGGCGACTATCATCGGAACGCCTCCTAATGTTGTTTTCGCAGGGCTGCTGGATGAATTCTATCATCAGAAACTTGATTTCGGAAAATGGATGCTGGTAGGCGTACCGGTAGCTTCGCTGTTGCTGCTCAGCACCCACTTGATAATCACCCGCATACTTTTTCCAAATAATCTTTCAAAAGTTGAAGGGACCGATAATTTGATCAAAACAAAACTTGGCGAGATGGGAAAAATTTCGAAAGAAGAAAAACTCGTCATGACAATATTCGGCTTGACGTCCTTCTTTTGGATCTTTCAACAGGCCTGGAATACCTACATTTTCAAGCAGGATTTATTGAACGACACAAACATCGCGATGACCGGCGGGCTTTTGATGTTTGTTGTGCCTGTTAGTATTCGCAAGATACAATTCCTGTTAACATGGAAGGATACTGAGCATCTGCAATGGGGAATTCTTTTCTTGTTTGGTGGAGGTCTTTGTCTGGCGGAAGGCCTGGAACGTACCGGGATCATTCAAACCGTTGGCACCTGGATCGCTGGACAAAGTTCATTCAATATATGGCTGATTTTAGCCCTCATCGTCGCTACTGTGCTACTTTCCGAGTTCATGAGTAATGTGGCGCTGGTTCAAATCTTTGTTCCTGTAATTTTCGGAATCGCGGATGGAATGAATATCAATCCTATTCTTTTGGCAATGCCAGTCACGTTGGCGGCCAGCATCGGGTTTATGTTTCCTATCGCCACCCCTCCAAATGCCATTGTTTTCTCCAGTGGGTATATTCGTATGAAAGACATGGTCAAAGCCGGAATCTTACTGGATCTTGTATCTATAATAATTTGTTTTCTCGCTTCCCTTACCTTGGTTAAATGGGTCTATGGCTGACCTGTCGATACAATTGTAGTTTATAAAGGATTCGAAACTTAAATAGTTTTTAAGGGTTTATTCGTTGGTATAATATCTGCTAACTTGTTGCGAATTATCGCGGTATAAAGCCATGCCGTATTCCAAAGAAAAACGACATCCGAATTCAGTGACAAGAAAGGTTCTGGCGGGGTTCCTGCTGGTCTTTGTGGCTATTCTATTGGCGTTAGGGATTACCCGTTTTGGCTTCCGGGAGATGATGTCTACTGTGGATCAATTGTCGGCACCCAATGAAAAGCTAAAAGCTTTAAATAGGATATTCCAGGAAATTACACGACTGGATCAATTACAACGCGCCGACGCGATCAAGAATCCTCAAAAGCCTTACGAAGCATTTCTGATTCAAGCAAAATCGATGGTTGATAAGATCGATTCGCTTCGCCTGATGCCCTGGGATAGTGCCCAACAGAATCGGCTCCTTACGATGAAGAATATTTTAAACAAGCGCAACAAACTTTTCATCTCTTACCTCAAACTGAGATCAGATCTGATTAACAATACCAGGATGTCCTATCGTCTAGACACCCTGTCAACAATAATTCAAAGCGAAAAAATTAAAGCGGACACGAACGTTGTGACAACGCAAAAGAAAGTTGTAACAACTTACAAAAAGGATTCCGTGATCGAACAGAAAGATGAACGATCCAGATTGGCCAAGCTCTTTAAGCCCAAAAAGAAAAATAGCGCCAGACACCACGCAGTTCCACGTGCAGGAGGAAACCAGCGTTACGATCGATACTTTATCCGTTGCGCGACAAAACAAAGCGTTAGAGGAAGTGGGAAAAATTATGATCGGCTCTTGACAAGGAGCAGCGGGCAGAAAGTAAAAAATTGATGGACCAGGAGTTAGCCCTTATCAATTCCAATAGTCTTTTCGTTACGCAGCTTCTGGGCATTCTACATGAAGTGGAAAATGAAGAGTTGTCTAAAATGCACCAAAATAATAATCGGGCGGTAGAAGTTGTTACACAAAACATTTCCAGGATCAGTATTTTGCTCCTGGTCTTTTTTCTAGGCGCTGCTTTGCTGGTCTATCTCATTTGGGTCGACATCACACGAAGCAACTACTATAAAGAGCAATTAGAGAAAGCGAAAGAAGAAGCCGAAGAATTGAGCAAGATCAAGCAACGTTTCCTGGCCAATATGAGCCACGAAATAAGGACACCCCTTCAGTCGATTATTGGTTTTTCAGAGCAGCTCAAAAACTATCACGGCCCGCACCTGGAAGCGGTAGGCGCCATCAACAGTTCCTCCGAACATTTACTTCATATTGTAAATGAGGTCTTGGACTACAGCCGGATCTCCTCTGGAAGTTTGTCGCTTGTAAAGGAACCCTTTACGTTATTCTCGGTCTTAAGAGAGGTGGAGTCGGCTATGCGCATTCAAGCAGAACGCAAACGCCTGACGCTGTTGCTCGATCTTGAGAAGGCTTCAGATTTTAATTTGGTAGGAGATGCTTTCAGATTGCGTCAGATTTTATACAATTTAATCGGCAATGCCATCAAGTTTACTGCCAGGGGTTACGTAAAAATAACGCTGAAAACAAAGGAAGATGAAACGGATGTACGGTGTACCTTCGAAATAATGGATACCGGTATCGGTATACGCGAAGAAGACCTGAAAAAGATTTTCAATCAATTTGAGCAAGCCAGTTCTTTCATCGCTCGGAATTTTGGTGGCACTGGCTTGGGTCTCACCATTGTCAAATCGCTTGTGGAAGCGCAGGGCGGAACGTTGAATGTTACCAGCCAACCTGGACAAGGCTCAATGTTTCAGGTTGATATCAGATTTGAAAAACTCCTTGAAAAATCCATTCAACCAAAAGCCCTTCCCCAGTTGGGCGCCGCTACATTTTCCGGAAAAGTCATTGTGGTGGACGATGATGCTATGATTCTAAAGTTGTGCAGTCTCATTCTCAAAAAGAACAAAATTGATTTTGTTACCTATAATGACGCCGGGTAAGCTGATACATCAGGATCCTGATCCGGAGGTGAACTATATCTTTATGGATATTCGCATGCCCAACATCAATGGAATAGAACTTTGTCACGCCCTTCGAAAAAAGTACAGCAACGAAACAATTTTTGTAGCGCTGACGGCCCATGTTTTTTCGCAAGAAAAACAGCAGTTGATAGACGAAGGATTTAATACCATTTTATCGAAACCCTTTCGTGAAGAAGAATTGCTTCAGGTTTTAGGCTTAAAAATCCAAGAGCAAAAAGTTTCCAGACGATACGAATTACGCAGACCTCGATTTTTCGATGTTAAGGAAAGTTACCATGGGGGATGAATCGTTGTTTCAATCTATTCTTTTACAATTCCAGGAAGAAACAGAAACTGATCTGCAACGCCTGCACGAAGGGTTGAAGAATCCAGAAGCGCAAGCGCTTCGGGAAATTGTACATAAACTTGCCGGTCGAATCGGGCAAATGGGAGCCTTCAGATTGTCGGCGAAACTTCATGACATTGAAAATGAAATTGTTGAAGGGTCACCCATTTCAACGTTAATAGATGAGATCATTGAAGCCAAGGACGAGGTTGAAAAATTGATGCATTCCATCCGGTTCAGTTCACTTCAGTCGAATTGAGGGAGTAATTATTCGTACTTTATCAAGTTCAATCTGGTCATTAACTAACGAGACTCAACGTTACACGAAGGCAATCTCACGCTAAAGGAAACTTTCACCCGACTGGCGCTGAAGGGGCACTGCCCCCGCACGATGGCAGCAGTGAACTGGTAATCGGCAATTGTGCAGATTGAATTGACTTAAGTGAGGATTACTCAATCCCGTATTTTTCTATTTTCAGATAAAGCGTTTTCCGGTCAATGTTAAGGATCCGGGCTGCTTTGGATTTATTGAACCGAACCTCATGAAGGGTTTTGATGATCATTTCCTTTTCCTGCGTCTCTTGCAGCGCTTTCAAATCGTAGATCTGCGGATTTTCAGCAGCGGTTTTTTGAGGTGGATTTCTAACAGTATCCAACATTTCAGTTGGCAGTGCGCTTACTTTAATGAAGTCCCCATTGGTGAGAAGCACAGCGCGTTTGATCACATTCTTCATTTCCCGGAGATTTCCAGGCCATTCATATTGGCGGAAAATTTCGTCGACCTGAGGGTCAAATCCCAGAACATTACGGTTTAGCTCCTGATTTGCCAATTCTCTGAAAAAATGCAAAAACTCCTCAAGATCTTCCCGGCGTTCACGGACTGGCGGGACATTTAATTTAAATTCATTTATCCGGTGATATAAATCTTCCCGGAAGAGTCCTTTTTTGACGGCCTCTGAAAGATCATCGTTGGTCGCCGTAACAATGCGCACGTCTATCTTGATTTCCTTGTTACTGCCGACAGGCTGAATGACCCGTTCCTGAATCGCTCTCAGCAGCTTTACTTGCACCTCGTATGAAAGATTTCCTACTTCATCCAGAAACAGCGTCCCCTTGTGGGCCTCTTCAAACTGCCCTATTTTGTCCTGAATGGCACCTGTGAACGAGCCTTTCACATGTCCAAAGAGTTCGCTGGCCGCCAATTCCTTGGAAATCGCCCCACAATCTACAGCAACGAATGGAGCTTTAGACCTCGGGCTGAGTCTGTGCATTGTCCTTGCAATATTTTCTTTACCCGTCCCACTTTCACCCTCAATGATGACAGACATGTCGGTTGGCGCCACCAGGCGGACATATTCATATAATTTGCGCGAACCAGCACTGGTACCTTCCACAAATTTTTTGGTCATTGGCGCGCGTTCAGGCTCTCCATTTTTCTCCTTTTTCAGGGCCTGTTGCACCAGCATCAGCAATTCATCGGGATTGACAGGCTTCGTGATGTACTCATAGGCGCCCATTTTCATGGCTTTGACAGCAGTTCGGATGTCAGAAAAGCTCGTCATGATGATGACCGGGACGTGCAGGGAAATTTTCTTGATATCGGCTAAAACATCCATTCCCGTCATGTCGGGCAAGCGATAGTCCAGCAGAACGAGATCAACTTTGCTTGAACCAAAAGCTTTCAGGCCGTCCAGCCCTTTGTGGCAAACGGACACCGAAAATCCATTTTTCGTTAGAAATCCATCAAGAATTCTGGAGAATGTTAAATCGTCCTCAATTACTAAGATGTGCGCCATAATATGGGCCAAAATAAAAAAGAAAGCTGGAATATTTCCCAGCTTTCTTTTTTGATTTACAAGTTGTTAAAAGTCAATAGAATGCTTATGACTTAGCCTTCTACCTTGCCGTCCTTGCTAAATTTAACGGTCTTAGTTTCAGCTCCATTCTTTAATTGAACTTCATAAGAATCAGTTGATTTTACGTGATAAGCTGCATCAATCAACCATCCACGATATTCTTGAGCTTCAAGTGATTTCTTTACAGCTTCAGGAAGTTCTTCTGATTTGATTTTGGTCTTATCTTCTTGATCTACTGCTGCAGGTGCAGGTGCAGGAGCAACAGCTTCAGTAGCCTTATTGCTTTCTTGAGGAGGAGTAGCTTCTTGAGCGTTTGCTAGAGCAACACTTCCCAACAGAGCTAGAGAGGCAAACATTAGTTTTTTCATGATAAATAAAAAATTTAGTTGAACATTAGTTTTTTCTCTAATTGACCAATGCTGTGCCAGCAGGGACACATCAATTAAACTTCTGTTTTTCAGTGACTTAAAAAATCAAAAAATCTGCTTGTGAAAAAAAGTTGTAGAACGATTCTACAAGATGAGATTATCGTTCTACAAAAAAGGGCTGATTCATTATCAGCTTCTTTGTCTAGACAAAAAAAACTTTCCGAAAGTTCTAGAACTTTCGGAAAGATGTTCGAATCGGAAAGTGTTCGAATTAGTATGGAAAATTGTTGGTGATCAGGTCGGGCGTAGCCCGTGATCATTTTTTTTCTGCCTGATCTCATCTTTCTTTCCTCGATGAGGTAAGATGTTCCCAAACCAATGCCGCCACAAATAAAAAGCATAGAGAAATAGGCAACTTCTTCCATATCGTATGTACGATCGAGAAAATGTCCCAATAAAAGGCCCACACCCGCTCCGATCAGTAGCAACGCGAATCTCAGGGACCACGAAGTATTTAAAGGTTTTTTTTCCACGGTGAAGAGTTTGGGGTCCACCCCTTTTTCGATCATGGCCATACGCTCGATATTTCCATATTTCCGGAGGTATATAACCATCACGTAAGCCCCGACGATTGCTATAATTACCATTAATATTCCTAAGACTGCAGGCGCCATATATTTATTTTTTTAGTTGAATTTGCTGCTATGACGCCACGTTTTAAAGACGCGGTTACACAAACCCTAAAAAATTTGATCATTTATTCCGTCCTGGAATTCGAACCTAATTTCTGTCCAAAGCTGTAACTTCCTCGGAAAAGATGGCGTCCAAGAACTGTCATGACGAACGATCCGGAGCATTCACGTATTGAAAGGATTCTGGCCGGTGAGCAACACTTATATGCCGAAATGGTGGATAAGTATAAGAGCTATGCCTATACCATAGCGCAGAAAATCCTTCAAAACAGGCCAGATGCGGAGGAGGCAACGCAGGATGCTTTCATCAAGGCTTACCATCATTTGAAAGGGTTCAACCAGCAGTCGAAATTTTCGACCTGGTTATATCGAATTGTTTTTAATACTGCGATCAGTTACAAGCGCAAAAACAGACAACAATTTCAAAGCCTTGAAAATACATTTGTTGAATATCGGGGAGAAGGTGAAGGAATGTTAGAGAAAACGGACCGGAAGAAATTTCTTAATCTCGCCATGGCAAAACTTAATGAAGCTGACCGGACCGCCCTTACGTTTGTTCTATTTGCAAGAATTTTCTCTGGAAGAAATTGCAGAGATCACGGGAATGCAGGCAAATACAGCAAAGGTTCGTATTCACCGGGCGCGGCTGCGCCTGGCGGATGAACTGAAGAATATATTAAATAAAGAAGCCTTAACTTTGTAGGAATATGAGAAAGGTATCAGAATCTGTAGAGGAAATGTTGTTGGATTATCTCGATGGTAATCTTACCAAAGCTGACAAGGAGAAAGTTGAAAAAAACCTTCAGGAAATTCCTGCATGGCGGGCACGTTATGAGGAGCTTCGTTCAGTAAATTCAGTATTGGCTGAAACTAAGATTGAGCAGCCCTCCAAAAATTTCACCGCTTCCGTCATGAGCAAGCTGAATCAATATCAGGCTCCTCGTAGTTTTTCACTATGGAACTCAGTTCTTTTATTGGCAGGCGTTTTGGTTGCCGTTGGTATTACCACCGTTTTATTAGCGGGTGGCCTTTATGATAATTCAAATACCAGCATTGACTTAAATCAGATCGAGATTCCAAAACAAATCATCAAAACCCCGTTGCCTTCATTTGAATTAAGTGGCAAAATTTTGGTCAATATCATCATCATCCTGAATCTTGCGATAGCATGGATCGTGCTTGACCGCGCGATCTTAAAACCTTTCTTTCAGCGGAGAATGCAAGCGGGCCATTAATTTTTGATTGCGATATTTCTTGTTACCTTGTTTAGCTATCAGCTTTCAGTTTTCAGCTTACAGTTTGCTGCATCATAAGCTGAGAGCATAAGCTGTAAGCTGACAACTGTAAACTGTAAACTTCAAGAATGACACGATCAGCCGCCCCATTCCGGAATGCCATTGTAGCCGCCCTGGGCGGTTTTCTTTTTGGGTTTGATACTGCAGTCATTTCTGGTGTTGAGAAATCCATCCAGCATCTTTGGATGCTGGGGGATGTTGCGCATGGTTTTACCGTTGCTTCAGCTTTGATCGGAACAGTGCTGGGCTCCCTGGTAGCGGGTTATCCGGCCGAAAAATATGGAAGGCGGAGAGTCCTTCAAGCCATCGGGCTCGTTTACCTGGTTACCTCACTCGTCACGGCCCTTACTTCGTCCTGGGAACTTTTTGTTTTCTTTCGATTTATCGGTGGTATTGGTGTAGGCGCATCATCGGTCGTAGGACCTATGTATATTTCTGAAATCTCCCCGGCACACAACCGAGGAAGGCTGGTGGCATTATTTCAGTTCAATGTGGTAAGCGGTATCCTTATCGCTTTTGTCTCCAACTATCTTCTGTTTGGTATTGGCGAAGAAGCCTGGCGATGGATGCTTGGTGTTCAGGCATTTCCGGCATTCCTTTTCTTCACATTGGTTTTTCTTGTACCGGAAAGTCCGCGGTGGCTGGTTAAAAGCAATCAAATTGACGAGGCAAAAAAAGTATTTGGTGAGATTGGAGAGTCCGATCCGAATACTGCCGTAAAAACCATTCTTGATTCACTTCACTACGAAGAAGGGATGACAGAAGGAAAGTGTCTTCAACGGCCGTTACAACAAGCCTATACTTTATGTAGTCGTGCTGGCCATGTTCAATCAGTTGTCAGGTATCAATGCGATCATGTATTATGCTCCCCGGATTTTTGAGATGACAGGTTTAGCGAAAGACACAGCTTTGTTGCAAGCCGTATCGATTGGTGTTACCAATATGATTTTTACACTGCTGGCTATCTCGGTCATTGACAAGTTTGGGCGAAAGACCTTGCTCATCGTGGGCTCGTTTGGGATGGTCTTGTTTCTGGGATTGGTGGCCCGTGCATTTTACACCCAGGATTTTGGCGGATATGATGTGATGTTCTACCTCGTCGGATTCATAGCTTTCTTTGCTTTCTCGCAGGGCGCAGTGATCTGGGTGTTTATGTCAGAAATTTTCCCGAATAAAGTTCGATCACAAGGGCAGACCTTAGGAAGCTTTACACATTGGATCATGGCGGCCGTTATTTCCTGGACATTTCCTGTGCTGGTTGAATCTTCGAGAATGGTGGATTTTACTCCTTCTTGTTATTTACGTTTATGATGTTTGTGCACGGAATTTTCGTGTGGAAAGTACTACCTGAAACAAAAGGGAAATCATTGGAAGGTATTCAACGAGACTTGGGGATTCACTAACTTAATTTTAAAGCCCGGAATCCTTTTTTTCCTTGGCTTCCGGACAATCGATCTTCCAGTCTTTTGCTAATGCTGCAGTTCCTTCCTTTACTTTTTTTATCATCTCATCTTTCTTGTTGCTGAATTTACAACCGATATCAACGTGCCTGTATTTCGCTCCATTAATAATGAAGTTATAATGACATGTATTGGAAGCTTTGTGCGTTTTGTAACAAACAAACTCAACATTTTCGTCTTGATATTTGGAAGAACTGGAAGAAAAAATTATCAACAGTAAAACACTGACGATGGCTTGTATTTTCATGGGGGATATTCGATTTTGAGTAAAGGTAAAAACAAGCTTGATGCCACAAAATAAAAAGGCCCAGGGAATTCCTGAGCCTTTTTTTATCATAGAAATGCGTATATCAATACCTGTAATAATCCGGTTTGAACGGACCTTTTGTTTCAACGCCAATGTATTTGGCCTGTGCAGGTGACAATTCTTCCAACTCCACTCCTATTTTCTTGAGGTGAAGGCGGGCAACTTTTTCATCCAAATGTTTCGGAAGCATATAAACTTTGTTTTCATATTTACCTGTATTGGTCCAAAGTTCAAGCTGCGCCAGCGTTTGATTGGTAAACGAGTTTGACATTACAAAAGAAGGGTGACCCATAGCACAACCCAGGTTAACCAACCGACCTTCTGCTAACAGAATTATTTCCCTTCCATTTTTCAAAGTATAAATGTCGACCTGCGGTTTAACGGTATCTTTTTTACCGTTCTTGTTTAACCATGCCACATCGATCTCATTATCAAAGTGACCTATGTTACAAACAATGGTCTTGTCTTTCATGCTTGAGAAATGACGATCTACCACGATTCCAAAGTTACCGGTAGCAGTAACAACGATGTCGGCATCTTTTACCGCGTCATCCATTTTCTTTACTGCATAACCATCCATGGCAGCCTGAAGCGCACAGATCGGATCGATCTCCGTTACAATAACACGGGCACCTGCACCACGCAAAGACGCCGCTGAACCTTTTCCAACATCACCATATCCCGCTACAACGGCGACCTTACCCGCAATCATAACATCTGTCGCTCTTCTGATGGCATCCACACAGGATTCCTTGCAACCGTATTTATTATCAAACTTCGATTTGGTTACCGAGTCATTGATGTTAATCGCTGGCAACGGAAGTTTGCCATTGTTCATACGTTCGATCAAGCGGTGAACGCCCGTGGTCGTTTCTTCTGAAATTCCTTTGATATCGGCCACCAACTCAGGAAAGCGGTCCAATACCATATTGGTAAGGTCTCCACCATCATCCAAAATCATATTCAAAGGCTTACCGCCCTTAAATGCATGAAGGGTCTGTTCTATACACCAGTCAAATTCTTTTTCATTCATGCCCTTCCAGGCATATACTGGAATACCGGCAGCTGCAATAGCGGCGGCGGCATGATCCTGTGTAGAAAAGATATTACAAGATGACCAGCTTACCTCAGCGCCCAATTCAACAAGCGTTTCGATAAGAACAGCCGTTTGAATGGTCATGTGAAGGCAACCTGCGATACGTGCACCCTTTAAAGGTTTTTGTTTGCCATACTCCTCACGAGTGGCCATTAGGCCCGGCATTTCTGCTTCAGCCAATTTAATTTCTTTGCGTCCCCACTCAGCGAGGGAAAGGTCTTTGACCTTGAAGGTTAGGTTTTTGTCAACTGTCATTTTTTCAATTTATTTGAAGGTGCAAAAATAGGATAAAGGCCTGAAAATGCATAACCTGTTTTAGGTATTCCACGATTTATTCAAGCTTTCAGCGCCAAATGCACAAATCTCCCTATTTCTTCTTTTTGGCGGCTTGCTGAGGCGCCTGGATCAGGTCGGTTTGCTTAATAATCGAGGTCCAAAGGCTGGCCTTGCCGTCGTCTACTCGAGTCCAAATCGGTACAATAATTCCTTTGTGAGCAGAAATGCTGTTGTAGCTCGCTGTCAACGTGGAATCGGAAGGATTAAATGGCGTTTCACTGATTTTTACATTTTTAAAAGAAGATCCACTGTCAGTCGAATATGCCAGGTAAACATCGGTTTGATTGTCTTCATAATTGTCGCGGTCAAAATAGACAACATAGATGAATCCTGTAGCTTTGATCCACTGTCATCCAGGGTGAGTATTGATGCCGCTTGTTTTTGTCGTCACCCAATTTCATTGGACTGGTCCAGTTATCCCCAAAATTGGTGGAACGCATGAACCAAATATCCGTATCATTTTCACCATTGCGCTGATCCGCCCAAACAAAATAAAGAGTTCCCTGGGCTGGGCTCTTGCTTTGATTGATCATGAGTACCGGCATTCCAATGCAACGATCATAGCCTGGAACTTTCATATCCCAGCCCCCGGGCTGTTGGCCGACGGCAATATCATTTGTCAGCCACAGCCCGCCTCCACTAAAAGAGCGATCAAGAAAAATTTTGTCTTGATTGCTCCAGGTTACAAAAGCTTTACCGTCTACGCCAATGGCCGGCATTGCGCCCTCAGCCGAGTTATCATCGTCCTTACAGTTGCCTGGAGTCTGTGAAATTTGTATCGGTTTGCTCCATTTCTTGCCATTGGCTGAACTGCTTAACAAAATATTCGACTGACAATTTTCATCTTCGCTGCCAAATTTGTCGAACTGAGTCCACGCAACCCATACATTATCCTTTGAATCAACAGTAGCCCATGGTCTATATTGCTGTCTTTGAATTTACGCCTATAGGGTGCACCTGCTTCCCAGGTCTTTCCTCCATCCCTTGAAATGTGACAGAGAATTTGGTCCATGCTCTTTTGCATTTTTCGAACCTTCGGCTGTGGGAACAGACAAGTGGAAGGAATAAATATTACCCTTGTCGTCAGATATCAGAACAGGATTGCCGACAGCACCATCAGGCGAGTTGACCTTCACCGTTTGCCATGTCACGCCTCCATCCACGGTATAATAGAAATTATTCGACGAAGATGCCGCGATGATATTATTGGGATTTTTTTTGTTGATGGTAATACTGGCTTCACATTTTTGATGCGTTGTCGAAGCATCCTCCAGTTTAATGTTCTTGAATTGTGCGAAGCATGTTGAACAGGCAAATAAGAAAACAAATAAACACTTAACCATGCGCGTCATTCATTGTATGATTTTTAACAAAAATAAAAAGTATTCTCACTTGTGAAAGAAAAAGCAACCCATCGAGCGCATTAAGATGTCGTTTATGAAGGTCAGGTCAATTTAGCCGAATGGACAGAATTTTGTCGTTTCTTGAACTTTTAAAATCCTGTTTTTTCGTTTCCTTTGCTCGGTAAAATTGATGAATAATCAGTCTTTGCAAAGCTGTTAGTTTTACTTAATCCATCACTAAACAAAATTCGAAACACAGTATGAAAAATGTTTTAGCAATTGTGCTTGTTTCCTTGTGCACTTACTGTTATTGGCCCAAAAAATAAAGTTGACGAAGGTGACTTAGGTCCATTAAAAGGACAAACTTCCATTAAAACGGAATTTAAATATGAAATGTCCGTTGGAAAATTTGACAAGGAAGATGACTACATCGCTAAAAAGAAAACAGAGTTAAACGAAAAAGAAGCAGGCCGTGGAGACACCTGGGAAAAAAATTGGAAGTCGGACAGACAGGATCGGTTTGAGCCTCAGTTTCGTGAATTATTTTCCAAACATTCTGAAATGTCTACGGCTGGTGACAACGCGAAATACACATTGATTTTTAAGACAGTACATACTGAGCCCGGATTTAATGTTGGCATGTAATGAGCAAACCTGCATACATTGATGCAGAAGCATGGATCGTTGACGCGCAAAATCCAGACAAGGTAATTGCAAAGATTAACCATCACAAAAGCGCTCGGCCGTGATGTATGGGATTTGACTACGAAACTGGCGTTCGGCTTCAGGAAGCATACGCGAAAGCTGGAAAAGAATGGGTGGATTTATCCGGAAGAATGCGAAATAAATAACGTATGCTCTATACTCTGTATATCATATAAGTCAGGCAAATGCCTGACTTTTTTGTTTTTTTGCACCTCAACTTGTTGACTTTTTCCTCATAATACCTGCCTTTTTTTTCCAACTTTTATACCGACGTGGCAATAAATGCCTTTATTTCTCGTTTTTCGAGGTTTTAGCAGTTCGCATTAATTGGTTTTAACTCTTGCCCATGCTTTGCTAAAGGTCTACTCAAGAACTTAAAACTCACTATTATGATTAGGAAATTAGTATTTGGATTAGCCATAGCTGGCGCATTTTGGAGCTGCGATACAAAAGAAAAACAACGCCTTCAAACTCAAGTTGATTCACTAAGAACTGAACTTCATGCAGAGCCAGCAAACTGCACAAACTCTACAAGAGATTGGTGTATTGATCGATTCAATTGATGCGAATCGTCAATTATTAAGAACAGATGTTGTTGAAGGAACTTCTTATGCGGACTATAAGAGCCGTTTGCAAGACATCAACACCACATCAAGGAAACACAGGCAAAAATTGCCACCCTTGAAAAATCTGTTAAGTCTACTAAGGGACAGTATGCTACAACCATCAAGAGGTTAAAAGCTGATCTTGAGTTGAGCACGCAACAAATCGCGGCGCTACAAACTGAAGTAGAAAAAATGCGCGGTGAAAATGAGTCGCTTGCTATGACCGTTTCTCAACGTGACTCTGCGATCACACAAAATCTTGAAACCATCAAGATGAAAGAGCAGGATGTAGCCAACCTGGAAACGCAAGTTGTAGACATCAATGCAAAATCTAAAGCAAGCCAGGCTGATTTATACTTCGCACAAGCTCAAGCGTTAGAAACCGCAGCAGAGCGGACTAAGTTTGCTCCTAAGAAAAAGAAAGAAACAAAACGCGAAGCGCTTGAACTCTATAAACTGTCATTGTCTTTAGGTAAAACAGATGCCCAAAGTAAAATTGACGAATTAGAAAAAGACCTTAGTTAAAAATAGTTTTACTGTAGGTGAAAAGGATGGCCTGAAAAGGTCATCCTTTTTATTTTTTCCCATTGCCGGATTGAAGCTCTTTAGGAACGCAATCATCGTTCGATAATAACAACGGCGCAGGCTACTGCCTGCAAATGTGAAAGCGACAAGTGTATAATATTCCATCCATTCTTCTCAGCCTGAATCTTAAAATCTCCACCCAAATTAAGATAAGGTTTGCCATTACTGTCGTTTATGATTTCAATTTTTGATAGGTCATTACCCAACAGCAGGCCTAATCCAGTTGCTTTTAGAAAGGCTTCTTTAGCAGCAAACCGTGCGGCGTAGTTTTCGGCTTTTCGATTCGCTTCGCAGAATTCAATTTCGCCCGCGGAAAAAACTTTTTCCCTAAAGCCATTATTTTTATCGATTTTTTCGAGAACCCGATCTACTTCGATCATATCGATGCCTATTCCTACAATCATTTTAGATTTTCTTTACATTTTTTAAGATTTTTTTCCATATGGTGGCGCTCCTGCATCGTGGCGACTTCTTTCGTCAATCCAAGTTCATACAAAGGAACAGCCTTTGACCACATTTTATGGTCAAAATAATAATCCGCGGCAAGCATGTACGCATGGTATGAATTAGGATTCCACTTGATCAAACTATCGGGTTGAAGATCTTTCTTCGGATTAAAAGGAAATCGATACGGACTAAATTTTACATAGTCACGATATTGAGACGTCAGCAAAAAAGAGTCAGCCGGAATAGTAAGATCCTGCTTCATAAATTTCGCGATTTTCAGTTGCGTCATACGCAAAAACTTTTTCCAAATCGTAACAGACAAATTTGCCAAGCTGCCAGGGTGATGTCGAAACCCACATTAATTTTTTTTCGGGCTGAAAAATAACCGCATGGTGAGCGACCAACTGGTTGATTGCTTTTTCATTTCCCAAGCCGATATCCTGATCACTTAATCCCCGTTGATCACGGAGAATGCCTGCTGTTTTCTCAATCGAATTTTTTTTGTTGCGTGCTAATAATTCTGCCAATCGTTTTAAGCGGTAGGGCGATGCGCTTGTTCGTTCGTGTATCTGATTCAATTGTGTCATTCCCAACTGTTGTCCTAGAAAATGATTGGTGCTGAGAATATAATTTTCGCGAGCCTCAACAAAATCGATGGCCTCTGGTGTCTTTTCAATGATCGAGGCCTTTCCGTCTTTTGCCGACCCAATCAAAAAAGATTCAGAGACAAACATTTTTCGTTTCTCCACAATATCATAGGCTTCTTGAATCGTAGATGCGTATTGAAGAATCTCGCGCGTCACCAAGGTTACCGGCGTCGCCGAGGCAGTAGGCACGTCGGATTTTGCAGCGTTAATCGTGACGGTCAGGCCTTGATCATTCATTCCCGAAAGAACTCCCGTCATTCCACCAAACGTTACCATCATGAATTTATAACCTTCTGATGGTTTATAGAATGCTATGATTTTATCGCGGGCGAAATCATCGCCCACATAAAAATCAAAATTGCGCCCGATGATTAAAGTAGAGTCTTCGGATTTGTTTCCCCACGTAGCGAATGCTGTGCATCCCACCAAAGACATATTTTGCAACGCATGCCCGATGTCATGGGCGGCATGATAATTTAAAATGCGTTGATAGGGAGATGCGATGCCATCAAACTTCGTCGACGCGGAATATGAAACACCCAAGATTTCAAGCTGGTATTCCTCTATTACATTATCCTGTAGGTCGCGATTGAACCAACCAACAAAATACTTGAGAATTTCCAAATAAAAATCCGAGGGTACCAGCCGGTGAATCTGTTCCGTAAAAACCTCTTCCTGGTGCTCAACTAGTTCACGCGTAAGCTTACCATTTGCCGCACCGCGTTCAAACGGTTCTCCTTCAACATACAATTCATACAGTCCACTTTCACTCTTTCTGAACCAATTGTTGTCTATTTTAAATAAACCCGTATCGACTTCGACAACATCCTTGTTTAGCGCCTGCAACGACTCGGGTACTGGCGGGTGTACCGTGGCAACAGCGCGAACATAAATTACCAGCACAACGATCGTCAGCAAGAATGATCGCTACTATCCACGCAAGCCATTTAAATGTCTTTCTGAGCATCGTGGATTTTTTCAAGCATATAATCCATTCCTAAAATTTGTGAGCAGGTAAGCACAGCACTGACCGTAACGCCCAATACACCATGTAGATTTAGATTTTGACCAGTAAGCAGTAAGTTGTGAATTTTTGTTCGTGGCGATATAAATGATTTCAACGGATCACGATAGTCCTTTGTCAGTCCATACAAAGATCCGTCATCCGTACCGATATAATCCCGCGCTGAAAGCGGCGTGGCTGTAGTATATGACTTAATACAAGATTTAAAACCCGGAAATTGCCTTTCTACAACATCAAAAAGAATTTCGGCTTTCTCTTTTTTAAACGCTTCGTAATCGTCTCCCCTACTCGTTTCATTGGAGACGGTATTAAAAGTATTCTCCCATTTTTTTACGTCTTCAAACCGCATGTATGCCATCACCGTTACACCTTCGGTGTACTCCTCGTCGTGCGCAGACGTGGTAAAAAACAAAGCAAACCCCAATGGCCAGTTTTCCTGCGTATAATTTAAAACGCCCCATGGATCTTCCTGCTCAAAATAATAGTAATTATGGTTTAGATGTTTGAATGAATCTTTCTTCATCACCACATTCGCATAAAACGTTGAAATCGAATTTTCCAAACTTTTGATTCGATTTCTATAAGCCTTCTTGATGATGGGACTTTCAATCATGTCAAGCGTTTGCGAAGGGTGAATATTTGAAATAAACGTTTTTCCATAATAACGAACGCCCTTATCTGATTCAACATACGTGACCACGCCTCCCTCCTCCTGAAATTTGAGGACCTTAACATGTTTTATAATTTTTCCTCCATTTGAATGGATCTCGCGCGACAAATATTTTGAGATTTGCGAACCTCCATCGATGAATCGATAGGAACTCTCGATGTAACTGTTAACGATAAGAGCATGCACATAAAATGGAGTTTTATAGGCAGCACCGGCATACAACAAATTATTTCCCGCCAGTACATTTTGAAGTTTCTTATTGGGTGTAAGCGACTCGATGAAGGTCTTTGTATCCATTTCCAAGGCCGTCATTTTTTCAAAGAGACCACCACCACTTCTTAAATTATAGAGCGGAAATTTGTCACATACTTCCTTGATAACCTTGCAAAAAGTGCGTAGCGTTTCCTCCTCCCCTGGAAATTCTTTGGCTAACGTTCGAATAAAATTTTCATATCCCTGTGCAAACTTATAAACAACGGGATCGCCCTCAAAAACAATAGCATCAAAAACATCTTCATCCATCTTTCTCAACTTAAGCTTATCCATGATGCCTAAGTATTTAAAAAGCTGATAAAGATTTTGTCCTTTGTCGAGGCCTCCCACGTAATGTACCCCTGAATCAAAAATTACCCGGTCGCGAACATAGGTCTGAAGGTTGCCACCAATCTGTTTGTTCTTTTCAAGGACGCAGACTTTATAGCCTTCCTTAGCGAGAATGGTTCCGCAAGCCAGTCCCCCTAATCCACTCCCCACAATTACGATATCATACTGTTCAGCCATTCTTTACACAAGGTTATTAATGATAAGAAAACGGTCGTTCAATCCCTTATTTTTTCGGATTACAAAAATAACATTAGAAGTATATTTTGCATCATCGTCGATCTCGATAGCAGTGGCCATTTTGGCTTGCTATTCTCTTAATGGTTTCTCCCGACAAAAAATTCAATGCGTTGGTCGATTTATTGAATTTCAAGAGTTTTACGCTAAAAAACTCGGTCAAACGAGTCCCCTTGTGCCGGGCTTTAAGGTCTGTATTTCCTTCTCTAACCACCAAGACCCCGCCCGGTTTAAGTGCATCCATAGTTCGTTGAAGCAACATTTCCTGCGCTTCATGACTAAGATAATGCAACACATCACTGATAACAATCCCATCGTATTTTTCCAGGTGAAAGCGCGTAACGTCTGCGCAATAAAAATTCAACCTGTCGCTTTTTAAAAAGCCATGCTTCGCTACTTCAATTTTTTCCTCGTCATAATCCACCCCGGTTATGATCCTTTGGTCCGATAAAAATTGCAGCATATAACACAAAAAACCATAACCACATCCCAGGTCTAGAATTTGGCCACGCTTAGGCAGAAGTTGATGAAAGGGCAAATAATATTTTTCAAGCCTAAGCTTGACGCGCATATAATGTTCCAGCACAGGTCCCTTGTAAATGTAATTGGAAATAAGCTTGGTGGAAAAATATCGGGGTGTCTCAAGCTCTTCTTTCGATGACGCGTACTCCTGTTTAAAATATTTACTGATTTTCTTCGTTCGCTCGGCATAGCCATTACCGAAATTAGCGTCACCGATCTCAATAGGAGGAAGAAATTTAAGCGTAAGGTGACTGGCATTCAAATAAAAGCTGCCTTTGGGTATGGCCTCTGCGGCGCCATAAATAAGAAGTGGCTGGATCGAAAGCTGAAACTTTTCTGCGAGGTAAAAAGCGCCCTTGTGAAAACGCCCAATACTACCATCCTTAGAGCGTGTACCCTCAGGAAAAATAACAACTGAGTAACCTTCTCGAATCCTATCTTTTAATCCTTCAATATCATGTTCCGCTCCTTCGCTGACAGGGTAATATTCCGCCAGTCGTACGACGCCTCCGAAAACCGGGGAATTCCAAACCCACTTATTGGTGACCAGAATAAGTTTAGGATGCAGCATAACCGTCAGGAGAATGTCGAGGAATGACGTGTGATTTGCAATGATTACCCGTGCCGTTGCAAATGTATCTCGATTACGTCCAATTACTTTTTTTGGAATGCTGGGTTCCAGATAAATCACTGAGCGGGCAGCGCCGCTGAGCAAGTAATGGAACCAGGTTTTCAGTACTTTTTTACCAAATGGGATAAGTCTGAATATCCATCCCACCAGGGTCAATAATAGTGCCCCAGAGACAAAAAAAGAATAACCAAAAATGGTTCGGACAATCCCGTAAAACGTTCTGGGCCTTAAACCCCTTTTAACCCGGCCCGTCACCAGCCATCGAAATAAAAACGGCTCTATCGTCTGAGACATGATAAAGACACAAGAGATTCCAATAATGGATATCGCGGCAATTGAACGCAGGGCTGGATGCTCCGCAAAAATAAGTACGCCAAGACCGGCAATGGTCGTAACGGCGGACAGGAAAATAGAAGTGCGTATAGACGACAGGTTCGTCCTGCCCACCTTGTATTCCTGAATCAGCCCGTCCATCGTAAAAATGCTATAATCATCGCCCAATCCAAAAATAAAAGTGGAGACCATGATATTGACGATGTTAAATTCAATTCCCACCAACGCCATAATGCCCAATATCCATATCCATGTAATCAACATCGGAACAAAAGTGATCAGTGTCAATTCAATACGGCCGTATAAAAGAAACAAAGCAAAAAAGACCAGTATCGCCGTGAACGTGACAATAAAATTGAAATCAGCGTTGACATACTCTACAAACAGGTTGGTGAGCATCTGCCGGTCAAATGCATGCACCGGAGAATGTTGCAATCGGTCATATAAGTTTTGTTTGTTGGCGGGATTCACATTTACCAATGAAATCACCGTTACACCATTTTTTTCAATGATATAATCGTCAAAAAAAGCGGCGCGAATCTGGCCCATCACAGATGCACTGGCAACTTGGTAATCCTTGGATAGAAGCGTCTCAAAATTGTGAATAATCTGATTTGAAAATTTCAACTCCGCCCCTTTTCGCCGAACCTCATTCACGACTTTATCCTTTCTTTCCGGAGTCCAGTAGTCATTCCATCTGCGAATGCGAACTTCCTGCAGCGAATCTGAAATCAAAAATGTCGAAACAGTAGCGTATTTATTAACGACATTTTCCGATTTCATAGCTTTCAGCAGTGGTGCTACCTGCTCGTTCTTTTTTAATGCTGCTTGCAAATCAGATCCATCTGATACAACGTAAACAGATGTCAGCGAAGATTGATTGATGGTTTCCAGGCGGCGCTGAGCTTCCCGTGTTGTCGGGTTCATAAAGTTCAATTTGCTCACATCGCTGTTGAACTTGACATCCCTGGCAAAGAACAAAAACACCGGTGTCGCCAGCAATATAATTATTTCGATGTACCGGTTTGATTCAAAAAAAGTAGAAAACGAAATTCGTTCCAGCCATCCCTCTTGCGTATGTGAAGAAAATAATTTCCCTGTGATGAACTGCGGCAAAAAAATCAGTGAGCACAAGGCGGCCCCGATCAGGCTAAACCCGGCAAACAATCCCACATCGCGAAGAACGGCTGCATTTGCAAACTGCAAGGAAAAAAAAGCAATGACAGTCGTAGCACTCCCGATCGTCATGGGCCTGACTAAGTCTTTAATTACCTCCTTAACGTCATTGGTATGCTTAAGGTGGGACAAAAAGTGGAGTGAATAGTTAACGGCAATACCCAAAATCACGGAGCCTGCAGCAATTGCCAGGATGGAAATCGATCCTTTCAGCAAATAGATACAGCATAGAGAAAACAAGGCACCAAAAACAACTGGAACAAGTATTAAAAACGGTACACGCTTTTTCCGGAAGAAGCCGACCAGAAATATTGCCAGGAAAATTACCACCAGGCTGACCGTAAGTATAGAATCTTTCCTAAGTTGTTGAGCGTTTCCCACAGCCACTACCGGCGCTCCAAAATAAGATACCTGAAGCCCAGGATGGTGATGTGAAAGTTCTTGGATCAAATCATCCAATTGATTAACAAACCGGGAGTTGTTTCCTGTCTCGTTCGGAGGAAACGCAGGCGAGACAAAAAATATGAGATGTCTGTGATCCTTTGTAAGTATATATCCATCATAGAGTTCAAAGTTTTCATCGTATTGAAGCTGCTTCAATTTTTGAAGGGCTAGAAATGAAAACCCCAAAGGATCTTTTACAATTATTTTTTTCACGACCACGCCGGCTGGTGAAATCAATTGTCGATAGTTACTCATCAACACTTTGTCAATATTTTCAGACTGCGTAATAGAATCAAGCTTTACATAATCCTGCTCGTCTAAAAAAATGGGGAGGTATTCATAGATTGTGTTGAAAAGGCTCATCACCTTCTCATCATCAATCTGCGTGGTCAGTTGTTTGATAAAGGGCTTCAAATCAGTCTGCATTCGCGTGGCGAGAGACCCTGCAAAGTTAACAAGGCTGTCGGGCTCAGGAGCCGTGCTGCTATCGCTAACGGATACCATTACGACGATACGTTCAACAAACTTCGAATTTTGAAAAACGTAATTGAGTCTTTCTACTCTTTCGTCGTCAGGAAAAAATTTTGTAATATCTTCTTCGAGCGTGATACTGCGATGCACCAAAACCGAGTAGCCCAAGCGTAGCCAGGAAGAGGCTCCAAAAGAGAAGTCTCCTTCGTAAAAAAAAATCATAAAGTGATAAAAAGATCGTTGCCATTTCTCAGACTTTCTGCCGCTTGAAAATTTTCAATCCAATGTATGTAATTCCCCCAAAAACAATCCCCGCGATACAAGCTAATGTAACGGCCCCTAAAACATATTGAATGAGACTGGCTTGCATCATTTCAAGAGTAATCTCCCGACTAAATGATATATGCTGAGCATTCTCTCCCATCCAAATCGATCCCGTTAGGTGACTTAAAAATAAAATGAACGGTATCATGGGAGGAATGCTGATGTTAGCGGCAAGTATAAACAATACTTTATTTAACCTTAGGAGAAACGCCAATGGTATACCGATCGCCAGTTGAAAGCCCCATATCGGGACGATACCCATAAAAACGCCAAAGGCTACGGAGCAGGCTTTTGTCCAATCCGTTTCAAGTGGATCGAAGAGTTGATCATAGAGCGCTTGTCGGAATTTTTTTTTTTAAGCCCCCGGAAGAAGTCGCGTGGCTTAATGTAAAGCAAGGCAATAATGACAAGAAAAGTATTGAGGATGCTGATTCGTGTAAAATCTTTAAAGGGTCTGAAGTGGGAAACCCGATTCTCTTTATCAGCATAATATACGCGCACAGGAACTTCGGTGATTTCTATTCCCCGCCATGCCGACATCACCAGCACCTCAATTTCGAACTCAAATTTGCGCGTGATGAAATTGGTATTGTTCAGCAACTTAACCGGATAGAGGCGATAGCCGCTTTGGGTGTCGCTCATCGTCAGTCCAGTTTCAACCCAAAACCAGAAATTGGAAAATTTATGTCCAAAGCTGCTTTTGCCAGGTACACTGGCCTGATCCATGTTGCGCGCGCCAATTATTATAGCTGCGGGATGGTCCTCGAGTTTTGTCAGGAATTTATGAAGGTCATCTGCAAAGTGCTGCCCGTCGGAATCAATAGTGATGGCATAATCATATCCCGATTTAACAGCGTGCCGAAAACCAGTTCGCAAAGCATAACCCTTACCTTTATTTTGCGGATAGCTGACAAGGTTGATCTGCGGAAATTGCTGAAGCACTGTCAACGTGCTGTCTGTTGAACCATCATTGACAACAATGATCTGATTCGTAAATGCCAGCAGGCTGCTCAATACTTTTCCCAACGTTTGTTCATTGTTGTATGTGGGCACCAGCACGCATACTTTTTTTTGCTTGAACATCTCGCGGGAATCTGCAGGTATCATCAGGCAGTTTGAAGCGTCGCTTTTAATTTAAAAAATGTTACCGTTGCGGAAAAGAGAGTAGCGTTGATCGAAAATTTGCCAGCGTCTTCCGTGTAGTTAATCGTCACCTCCACATCGGCATTTTGTTCTGGATTGATAACGGAAAGAAATTTCATATTATCAGCTTCCGTTATTTTCAATGCCTTATTGGAATTTACCTGCATAATTTCCCGAACAATTTGCAGCATACACACGCCGGGCACTACTGGCAATCCAGGAAAGTGGCCTTCCAGAATCCGATGCTTTTTATTGATAGAAATGGTAGCCTTGACAACTCCAGGCGTTGACGTTTTTTGTTGTATGGTATAAAAATCGTTGAGCAGAATCATTCTTTTTCGAATCGGGTGAGGTTTATCTGCATGTTGAACGTGTTATGAACCAATTCAATTTTGTCTGGAGTCGGGTATTGCTGACCCTTTAAATGAACAGTTACTTTTCGTTTTCGGGAAGAACCCAATTCCAGTCTGCGCAAAGAAGCACAATCTTTACTGGTAATAAAATAGGCTATTTCTTTTTTTTGCTTAGCGCCGAAAAAAACTTCCTCATTCATGGTATAGGTTTGATACGATGCGCCACGAAAAGGCAATCCCAAAATTAGCTCGAAGTCCTTTCGCAACGTCTGAATAACGGGCTTTTTATCCAATTGCTTGATAATGTTATAAACTTTGAAGCTTCTTTCTCGTGTGAATCCAAAATCAAAAAATGTGACTCCTGCTTCATTGGTAAAAACAACCCGATACGAGCTGTCAGGCATATTTTTAATGAGCAGCAATCCACTGATGTGCTTCCCGACAACATCAACGCTCGCGTGATACCAGGCCGTATTGAATTGATTTGGGGCAAGTTTTGAAATACAATCTGTGTTGGTTTCAACAGCTTCCATGTACCGGTAATCTGATGCACAGCTCCAGCAAAAAATGCATGAAACGCTAAAGAGCAAATACCGCATCAGCGACTTGTTCATTTAATCTCTTATTCTTGAAGGAAATAATCGTTTTATCACCCGCCGGTTCATTCATTTCGATGGATTTTACAGAATAATCATGCTTATCTACCCTGAGCACAATAGTTTGAAAAAATTCACGGAGCGCTTTTGAAACAGGAGTCATTTCCAGTAAAAATACTTTATCATCCTCAAAAACTTTTGTTGTAAAATCTTTGCTGTCCAGAATAGTTCCCTGAACACAATCAATCATGATCCGGTTGACCTGTTGAAACAGTTTGTTTGATTTTACATTTATTTTATTTTCCTTTTCATTATCACGCACCAACATCTTATCTCCATCCATGATCATGAGATAAGCAAAAGGTTTTAAGTATTCGATTCTTACCCGATTATTTCTTTTGAACCAAAACTTTCCCGATGAGGTAATTTTTTCGGTAAGCGCCGTCAAGGTTTTTTCCTGCGTGAAATCGCTGGTGATGGAAACAACCTTTGCAGATTCTATTGCAAATTTTTTTTTAAATCCGGTTAGATCTGTAATGGGTTTGTATCCATCATACTGAGCCGAAGCAACATTGGAACAATATAAAAAAACAGCAATCAATAAAACGGACACCTTGAAATCCTTAGGCATATGCTTTCTCTTTCAATAATTCATCTACCCTTACAACTTTCAATCCAAGCTTTGCAACGTGATCCAAAAATTTAGGAAGTATTTCCAATGTTGCGGCGCTATAGTCGTGAAATAAAATCACATCACCGCCTTTTAATGACCTTGTAACTCTTTCAAATAAAACAGTGCCATTTTTTGTAACCGTATCAAACGAACGAATGCTCCAGCCGATCGTTTTATATCCGCGTTTCTTTACTGCAGATGCTACCATGGGATTTGTAACACCAAATGGAGGCCTGAAAAAATTCGGCTTTTTATGAATCACGTTTTCTATTGCAGAATCGGTTTCAATTAATTCTATCGCAATTTTCTCCGGCAATTGCAAATCAAACAGCGCGCCGTGCCAATAACTATGATTCCCGATTAAATGTCCCGCATCATAAATTCTCTTCGTTAGGGCAGGATAATCATTCACCCGGTTTCCAATGCAAAAGAAAGCGGCCGGAACTTTATAAGTTGATAAGACATCCAGAATTTTATCCGTCATGACGGGGATTGGCCCATCGTCAAATGTGATGGCAATTTTGTTCGATGTCCGATCACCTTGAAATTTTACAGGCATAAAAAATTCGGCTGACAAAACAGCGGCACCATAGGCCTGAATATTTAAATAAATAATCGCGACCAAAGCATACCACCAAGGAGATAAAATATTACTCCAATCGAATGCCACCAAAAGGAGAATAATGACTAAAAAAATAATATTGACTGTCTTTGCCTTTAGCATGCCCGTAGTAAAATCAATGAATGATGTGTCCCAAAATAAGGATTATAAATCAAGACCCGTTTTAAGGGCCTGTTTGTATTCCTAGAAACAACGGCATCAGGGATGTGGTTCTCCTGAATAATTTTTGCGGCCAGCCATAGGGCAAATGCAGACGCCGTGGGGTATTCTCCACTTAAATGTTTAAATAATCCTATTGAGCTGTCCGCAAAATACATACTCGAAATTTCATCTGTTTTGCTATCCAATTTCCCATCCCCACTCTTTCCCAGCACCACTAAATCAATATCGGTATTTTTTAAGGAAGCAGCTTCTAAAAATGATGTAATCTCTTTCTTTAGCGCGGCATCCTTTGGTTTGTACAACATCTTAACGGCTTCAATGCATACCCGTTCACCGTTGCTTTTTTCGCCGGACAGAACGAAATATGCTGCACCTTCACCGTTGACGGTGCCCTCACCAGGTCGGTCAAAGAGGCTCAGGTTATTTCCTTCATTTCTGAAGATACCGAACCGCTTTTGCAATGCATGACTGATCAGGCGTAATTTCATCAACGCCTCCCACCAGCAAGGATTGCGATGGTGAATCTTTTAATTCCAGCAGTGCGTCAAGCAAGGCACTCTCAAACGAAAAAGCACCCTGTGTGTAGGTTTGGTTATATCCCTGGCATTGTAACAATAACGCTATCTGCGAACCTATCGTATTGTGCGTAGATTGAATAAAAGGCGTAGGATTCAGAGCATACTCCTTGTTCTCAATCATCTTGTTCAGGAAGATTCCTGTATCATCCAGGCATCCATAGGCTGTGCCGGTAATAATACCGTTGGGAACGGAAATACCAGCTTGCTTTAAAGCCATCGACCCGGCAGCTACGCCCATCTTAATAATTCGACTCATTCGCCGAAGTTGCTTTGGATCGATATATTTAGAATAGTCAGGTTCGTGGCAGGAGAGTTTGTCCCCCGGATAGGCCAAAGGTTGGTCCAGCAATCCATTCTCATCCCAGGTTTTCTGAGGTGAAATGTTTCCCATGCCTTTGATGTATACTGACATTGACGTTATCCGTTAATCGTTATCGTTATCCGTTAATCGTTATTTCGGGAGAAAATGATGGAGGAGCAATTTCCGCCGAAGCCAAAGGAGTTGCTCATCACATGATTTATTTTAATTCCTTCTTCGAATGTCCTTTGGGGAGTGATATTGATTTCAGGAATTGGCGTTTCAAATCTGAGGTTGGGAAATACACATTGTTTTTCAATCGCCAGGATTGAAAACACCGCTTCAATTCCACCACTCGCACCCAATGTATGGCCCGTAAAAGCTTTTGTAGAACTCAGCTTAGGGTAATTTTGACCGTATATTCTCGTTATCGCCGTTCCTTCTGACAAATCATTATTCAGTGTGCCGGTCCCGTGAAGGTTAATGTAATCAATGTCATTGGGGTCTAAGGAACCCATTGCCAATGCCTTTTGCATGGCGCCAAATGATCCCCTTCCCTCCGGCGACGATGCTGTTTGATGATGGGCGTCATTCGTATTGGCGTAGCCGTTTACATAGGCTATCGATTTTTTTCTTTCAGCATTTTTCACGCGATCGGAAATAATCACAACAAAGCCAGCACCTTCACCGAGATTCAGACCACTGCGTCCCGCATCAAATGGTCGACAAGGTTGAGAATCAAGAATCATCAAACTATTAAAGCCATTTAATGTAAATTTTGAAAGTGCATCTGTTCCGCCAGCGATGACCACATCAAGTTGGTTATGTTTAATGAGCCGCGCGCCCAGCGCAATGGCATTGACTGAAGATGAACAAGCTGTATTGATGGTAGAAATAAAACCATCGATTCCTAAATCATCGGCGATTAGTTCCGTTGACCTTCCACATTCATGGTTAACGATTTCCCGAAGCCTTCCTTTGGACGCGTCAATTTTGAAATCATTGAAAAAATTTTCTGTCTTGTCCATTCCTCCGACCGTTGTCGCAGAAATAAGTCCTGTACGCCATCTTTTCAAATCAATTCCGGCATTCGCTACGGCTTCACGCGCGGCATGAATTCCCAGTAAAGCGGTGCGCGTAATATGGCGTTGCTGAGCAAGCTTTTTACACAGCAATTCATTGGAAAGTTTCACCTCCCCCACCGGCAGTTTGTCACGATAAATGGAATCGAATAGTGTAATATGGCCAATTCCTGAGGTTTGATTTTTAAAAGACTGCAGTGTTTCTTCCACGGACAGTCCAATTGCCGAGATTACTCCAACGCCTGCAACGTGAACACGGTCTTCCAAATTATTTTGGTTGATTGGCCTTGATATATTCTGCAATACTTTTCACAGACTTGAATATCTGTGGTCCATCTTGCGGATTGGTAAGCTTGATATTATAATGCTGCTGAAGCAACACAATCAACTCCAATGCATCTATTGAATCCAATCCTAATCCATCAACAAACAGAGGCTGATCATCACCAATATCTTCTGGTTTGAGATGCTTCAAATTCAAGGCTTCTATGATTTGCCTTTTGAGATCAGCCATTAACTGTTCCATATTCTTTCAACTGATAAAGTTTTTGAAGTTGAACCACCGAATGCGCCGGCGCGTTCTCTCGTTTCTTTTTTTCCGCCAAATATAAGAAAACATCGTGTTGACCACCCATTACATCCACCCAGCCCGCAATACAGGCTTGCGTTTTTTCGGATGCCATGACGGTTTCTACGTATTGATGCATTTGAATGGCATCAAATTGGGGCCATACAAAAAAAGCATTTTCACCTTTAATGCCATTTCGTATGCAAATTTCGCCTGCAACAATGTTTGCCAATGTATAGACGAACAGCGCAGGACTTGCCATTGTTTTCATGGACTCAAAGTAGCGGATATCCGTATCCAGGCTTGCGTGAGCGTTTGATAAAATTACTGCCACGTTTTCCGGCTTGTATTCGGTCCGAAGCGGAATATCTTTCAAAAGCATTTCAGCCGCTAAAAATCCCAGTTTTGACGAAGCATCCATCTTGTAAAACTTGGGATAATTCAGCGCAAGTGCCTGAAATGCGCTATCTAAAAAATCATCCAGCGACCCACGCAAATCACGGCAAAACAATTCCCCCTGGCGGAAGATCGCGCGATTGCGGATGTGGGCGTGGCTGGTGATGTAGGTCATTTTTGAAATGGTAATCGGTAATCAGTAATCGGTGGTAATCGGTAAGTAGTAAGAAGTAAGTATGTAAGATAGTAAATAGTAATCGGTGGCGGTGATTGTGTGAATTGACTTTCATAACCATTTAAATTTCTTACAAACCTTGACTACCGGTAACCTCGAACTTCAAACCTCGAACTTCGAACCTACAGAGCAGATAACTTTTCCTGCACGTCGATTAGCTTGGCGAGTCGTTTCAACCCCGAAGCATGATCCTGAACGTATGGATTGCTTTGGTCCCAAACATATCCTGCCAATACTGAACAGATTTGTCGCTTGATTTCGGGATCAGGATTTTTAGAAAAGAAAATCTTCTCCAACGTCCCATCATACCACGCCATAACAAAAGTGCGAAACGTGTCGACACCTTGCCTGATGAAGTTGGTGTACTCGGTATCCCAATCAATTTTTTCACCTTTCAATTTTCGAATCACAAGCTTGCTTGCCAGGTGGCTCGATACCGTTGCAAACATTACACCCGAGGAAAATATCGGATCTAAGAACTCCGTCACATTTCCAGTCAGCACAAATCCCTTTCCATAGAATTTATCGGTTGTTGCTGACCATGCTTCCAGCTTTCGAGGTTCGAATACCCAGTCTACATCACCGAAACGTTTCTTCAGATAAGGATTTCCATTAATGAAGATTTTATACTGCTCCGTTAGATCTGAAGGCAACGTTGCAAAAAAGTCGTAGCCCCCTACAAATCCTAAGGAAGTTACCCCCGTTGAAAAAGGAATAATCCACGTCCACACTCCGGGCGCATACATGACAGCAATAATACGATTCGGTTCATCGTGATCATTGCGATGAACATCCTGAACGTGCGCAAAAACAGCCTTGCGAGGGTCGAGGTTAGAGGGTTTGTCCAAATTGAATAACCGCGGAATCACCCTTCCATATCCACTGGCATCGACAATATAGCGCGCAGAAATTTTTTCCGTTGAACCGTCCTTTCGTTGCACCGTGGTTGTGGAACTTTCATCCTCAAAAAATTCGATGGCGGTAACCGTGGTTTCAAAATTCACGGGCACACCCATCTTTTCCACTTCGGTTATCAAGGTAAGATCAAATTCAGCACGTTGAACCTGCCATGTCCAGGTCCATCCTTTAGAAAATTGATCCGAAAAATTAAAATCAGATACTTTATCACCTTTCATGAATTTTGCGCCAAACTTTTCCTGGAATTTTTTGGCCTTTATAGCATCTAAAAATTTTGCATCTTCCAAAACCTCCATACAGCGCGGCAACAAACTTTCACCAATCACAAATCGGGGAAACTTTTCCCGTTCTACTACTCTAACAGAAAAACCTGCCTGATGAAGCATCGAAGCCGATACTGATCCTGCGGGTCCCGCGCCAATTACTAAAACATCAATCATTTCGCTCATTTCGTTCTTTATTTATTTTGTGCGTCAAGGGACGGATGGCAATCCGTCCCTACATTTTATTTACAAATTAATAATGTGTGGCTTACGCCGATATAATCTTTTTGATCCATTACTTCTAATCCTGCCCGTTCTACCAGTTGGATAAAGACCTTCGAGTCATACATCTGGCTATTTCCGTTCGCCATAACGGTAAAATATAGTGAGGTCTGTTGAAGCGAAAATGCCGATGCCTCAAATCGTTGACGATCCCAGAAGGTTTCCAGTATAAAAATATGTCCTCCAGGATTTAAAGCTTTTTTGCATCGTTTAAGGATTGAAACTATTTCGTCATCTGAAAAACAATCTAAAAACTGACTCATCCAAATGGCATCAAATCCCGTGGGAAACTTTTGTGATTCGTCGAGGATATTAGTGGGATGAAATGAAATTCGATCACCAAAACCTTTCTTTTGAATTTGTTCTCTTGCCGTTTCCACATATCCCGGCAAATCCATTATGGTAATTTCAACATCCGGATCGAAATCAAAACTTTGCATCGACCATTTACCAGTGTTTCCTCCGATGTCTAGTAATTTCTTTGGTTTAAATTCGTAGACGTGCGGCAATGCTTCCGGAAAGGCGTGGTCGGAATAATAATGATCGAACGAAAACCAACTTGTCTTTGCCTTGTCGGGAAGGTTGGTAGACAAAGCCTCATAAATTGTATTCCACTTTCCGAATACTTTTAGACCTTCAGGCTTTTCGTTTTTAATGCTTTCTTCCAAAAAGTACATTCCATTGTAACACACATCATGGGTAAAATCCATGTTCACCTTTGTGAGTTCATCATGAAGAATGAAGTATGTTGTTTTCGTGATTTTATATTTACCATCCTTCAGTATCAAGAGGCCAATGCCTAATGCAGCTTCCACTAACACCCGTACTCCATAGGATGGAAGTTTAATCTGCTTGCTGATCTCCTCCAGGGTAATCCCGGCACGATTGGATTCCACCAGCGATAAAATGCCACTGTCGCGCAGCACACGAGTAGCTTGAAATACAAAGGGCGCGAACGTGATCCATTGTGCTTCTTCTTTTGCTTGTAACGCTGAAAGTTTTTCGTCTTCAAAAAAATTCATGATTTCAAATTAAATTCCTTTTGTAAAATTATTGCAGCATTGCATCCTCCAAAACCCGATGCGGTTTTCAGGCATGTTTTCAAGACTCTGGATTCTTTTTTCTTAATGACGTTTACTGTTTGCGTCACGCCAACCGATTCGAATCCAGCGGTAGGAATAAGCTCATCTTCCTTTAGACTTTGGGCGCTTATAATGGTTTCAACAATTCCCGCAGCACCCAATGTGTGGCCATAGTATCCCTTTAAACTGTTCAGTGGCGTTTCTTTCAAATTCATCAGGTTAAATGCCTTAGCTTCCATTTCATCATTGTAAAGTGTAGCCGTGCCGTGGGCGGAAATAAAATCGATATCCTTGCTGGTCATTCCGGCTTCTTCCAGGGCCTGTTGAATAGCAAAACCAAGTTCTTCGCCCGTGCGGGAAGGTCCTGATATGTGATTTGCATCGTTGCTAAGTCCACCGCCAACGATCCTTACATTCGATTTTTCTGAATTCAAATTAGCGACGGCTCGAAAGCAAAACACCCGCAGCACATTCACCAAGATTGATTCCTTTTCGCTTGGCATCAAATGGCCGGCACTGCTCGGGACTCAGCGCTTGCAAACTTTGAAAGCCAGAGATTATAAATTGACTTAGCACATCTGCACCGACCACGATCGCGTGTTCATATTGCTCACTTTCAACGAGGCGTTTTGCCACCAGCAATGCCATAACACCCGAAATGCACGCATTGGAAATCACCAAATGTTTTTTAAATCCAAAAGCACTGGCCAGATACGCTGCAGTTTCATGCAAGTGAATACGGGGATGATCGGCCCGGCCTTCTTCTAAAAAAGAGATATTACCCTTCGTCGTAGAAAGAATGAATATCGTACGATCAGATTCCACAGCAATCTTAGCGATCAATTGCTGAATAACATTTTTGGAAAGCTCTTCAAATTTAGAAGCGGATGCATCTTGTCTGACATTTTCAACAAGTCCAACGTGGACGGGTGCTGGGTTTAAGTTGTTATTCTGAATTGTCCGTAATCCTGAAATTCCTTTTTTGATATTTTCGTAGTTCTCCTCTGTCGTTAGTCCTAACGGTGACACAATACTATCAGCAACTATCCAGACTTTCTTCATCGCGTCAAACGAAGTTATGTTTCTTTCGCCATGCCTCAAAAAAAGGAGGAATGGTGAGTTGAAGTTCAAATGTTTTAGCGTCTACGAAAACCTGGCTTGTTGAACCCGTGGCAATCGCAGTACCGTGCTGGGTATCAAAAATTTTATATTTGAAATTAAGTTTGGCCGCCTGTGTATTCATGTAAGAAGTCTCTACCATGATCGTGTCTCCATAACGTAATGGTTTCTTAAAATCACATTGGATTGAGACCACCGGGACGGCTAGGCTATTTCTATAAAAATCGAGATAGGAGATTCCATAGGATTTTCCGAAATCTTCCCGCGCATCCTCAAAGTACCGTACATAGTGACCGTGCCAAACTATCCCTAATGGATCAGCTTCGTTAAATCGGACTGTAATTTCGGTTTTGTGTTTCATTAAGCTTAAAGCAGAAAGCAAAAAGCAGAAAGCTGTGGGCGCAAGAAAGCTTTATGCTTTATGCTTTGAGCTTTCAGCTTATCCGTGTTTTTTGCGCCAGTTTTCAAATTCTTTTTTCTTAATCTTTGCCAGGACGCCATTCACTGAACCTGCCCAGAAATTGCGCATACCGAAGCCGCTGGGTGGAGCTGTCAGACGTTCTGTGAACAAAACTTCTTTACTGCCCATGTTTACGAACGTTATCCAAAATGATCCCTCTTCAAGAAGCTTATTGAAACTTTCGACATTAAACATCAACCCGATCCCAGACTTCCCTTTAAAATCATAGCTGGAAATTATTTCCTCAACTTGTGAGCGGTTTAAATGGATATGATCTTTGCCATCAGCGGAAATCATAGCGAGAACATCAAGTTCAGCGTTGTGTTCGTTCGTAACCTCAATCTCGTTGTCTACCGTTTTCCTTTGAATAGCAGCTGCAACATTGTATTTGTCGGCTTCGGTGATCATCAATTCGTTAATAGCATCTATTAAGTGGCGAATGTCCGACTCAGAGCCCAGGCGCTCCCGGTCGCCGATAAATTTCGCCCCACTGAAATCCAGGCCGAGCCAGGTAACTTCAGTACTGGGGTTAAATACATCAGCTTTGTCCTGGCCAAAAACGGGTAAAGCCAGCAAAATTGAAAGCATAAAAACAATCGGCTTGAGATTCATATTAACTATGTTTTAGCATTTATTTTGGCAAAGATTCTCATCTCGCAGGAACATAACAAATTTCCCTCTTGCTCAACACGTCCTTCGACGACCGTCACATCCAATACTTTATTAGTCACTCTCACGGATGTTGTAATGCGTGTATTCTGTTTTGGGAGTGCCTGAATCTTCAGGTCTTTAACAGCTGCAATGTAGCCAATGGGTATAGGAATATTTTTCAATGAACATTGGTATCCAACATGCATAGCGGCAGTCTGCGCAATATTTTCTACGAGGCCGGGTTCTGCAAAAAATTCATTTGAAACAAAAATGTTGTCGGGTTCAATGGCCAGCTCAGTCACTGCGTGACTATCGTCGGCCTCAACCAACGCGTGGACCATTACGATGGGGTGGCGCTGGGGAATGTATTTGGTGATATCGTCGCGTGTCGCTAACATTATTTTTGCCAAAAGTTATAATAATTAAACCACTGTTCCGGATACATTTTTACTTTTTGTTCCAGCTCGCGTACAAACGTCGAAGTCAGACGTGAAATGAAATTATCTTTCGATTCGACTTCCTGACGTATTAGAATGGGGCTTCCAAAAAAATGATAATGTTTTTTCGTTTCCTTAAAAGCGAAAACAATGGAGACTGGTACTCTGAAGCTTGCAGCCAGCAAAAACGGTCCGAGGGGAAATTGAGCTTCTTCACCCAGTAGCAAACTGAGTTTTGTTTTATTTCCCTCCAAAAACCGATCAGCATGCAGACATATCAGTTCATTTTTTTGCAAAGCTTCGCCCATAGCATAGACGTGGGATATGTCTTCCTTGATCAAAATGATGTTTACTTTGTGTCCGCCTGTGACGCGTTCGAGATAGTCCTTAATTTGCTGATGTTCTCCGTCGAACATAACGACATTAATGCGTGTATTCAAACGTTTCAACAAATGTCCTGCAGCTTCCCAATTCCCCACGTGAGCACTCAGCAAAATTCCACCTTTGCCTCCTCTTACGATTTCCCGAAGATTTTCTTCCCCATCAAAGTCATAGGTGAATTTATTTTCGATCCCCGCCATCACGATTATTTTGTCAAGTAACGTTTGACCAAAGACATAATAGTTCCGATAAATCTTCACGATGGACGTGAGAACACCATATTTGTGGCGATCGCGAAAGTATCGGTAGATGTGCCCAGTCGAATTCCAGGAGAATAAGAAATAGTAGAAGGCAACGAAGCGTAGTACAAAATAGGCGATGTTTACGCCAAACGTCTTAATTATAAACACAAAAATCCGGTAACCCAGAGGCGTGCCCTTGGATTTTCCTTGCCACTGCGGCATGTCAGGAAGGAACTTTCGTTTCTAATCGATTGATGACGTAATCGTAGAAGGTCTGAAACGTACTGATATTCGCGAAATCCTCAGGTCTTACCTTAAACCCAAATTGACTTTCGATAACGACAACCAGATCAATGTAATCCAGACTGTCCAGTTCTAACGTCTCCCGAAGGTTTGCTTCAGACGTAATCTTCTCTGGCGCTACCTCAAATTCATCAATTAAAAAATCATTGATTTTCTCTATGATAGTTGTTGTTTCCATTTACGAATTTATCCACTTTTTAATAATCAAAGTCGAGTTTGTGCCTCCAAAGCCAAAAGAGTTTGACAAAAATACATCAATATTTTTATTCGTTGTCCTGGCGATGATGTTAAGCTTCCCAGAATCTTCATCCGGCGTTTCGAAATTAATATTCGGGGCAATGAATGAATCTCTCATCATCAGCAGGGAATAAACAATTTCACTTGCACCGGCCATCCAGCACTCATGTCCTGTCATCGATTTGGTAGAGCTGACAGGAGTGTTCACTTCCCCGAAAACCTCAAAAATTGCCTTTGCTTCGCTTGCATCACCAGCTGGTGTTGAGGTTGCGTGGGCATTCACATAATCTATTTCTGATGCTTTCAATCCTGAATTTTTCATGGCCATTCGCAGCGATCTCGAGGGTCCTTGTACGCTTGGATTCGAAATGTGTTCACCATTCGATGAAAATCCATATCCAATCACTTCGCCTAGAATTTTGGCACCACGGCGTTGAGCGGATTCCAGGCTTTCAACAATAACCGTAGCAGCACCACCGCTTGGCACCAGGCCATCGCGATGTTTGTCAAACGGGCGCGAAGCCCCCGTTGCATTATTTTCCCGAACCGAAAATGCACCAAGCGCGTCAAAATTTCCCATCGAGTACTTATTCGTTTCCTGGGCTCCGCCACAAATAATGCAGTCTTGCATGCCATCCCGGATGAACATCGACGCAAGTCCTATAGCATGCGATCCGCTCGCACACGCAGCGCTCACCGTAAAGTTCACACCTTTCAGCCGGAAGATGGTAGCCAGATTCATGTTAACCGTGGAATTAAGCACCTGAAAGACATTTCCAGACCCCACCAACATGGTATCTTTTTTCTCCCGAATAATATCTATTGCTTCAATAACAGGTTGTGCAGAACTATCATTCCCGTAGATGATCCCAATTTCGTTTTTATCGATGTAATCCTGGTCAATTCCAGCCTGCTGCAAGGCCTCTGTTGTTGCCATGTAGGCATATTCGCCCTGTTCGGGTAGCATTACCCGGGCTCTCCGATCAAGGATTCCTTTCAGCTGTGGTCTTTCCACAAAACCTGTCAGGCTTGAACGATATCCCATCTCCTTACGCTTTGGATCCAGAACTATTCCCGATTTCCCGTCATACAATGACTGACGGACTTCTGACAGATTTTTGCCGATGCAAGAATAAATTCCAGTACCTGTGATAACAACTCTATTCATCAATAAACCTGTAAAAAATCGGTATCTTCCGCGCGTTTTAGGTCATTTAACAAGAGTACAAAAATATGTTTAAAATTGGTGATTCGCATAAAACTGGAGTGCAAAGTCGTTTTTCATAGGCACCCTCGTAAGAATTGGATAGAAACATGAAGATTTTCAAGATCGTTCTTGGCAGAAAAAATATTTTTAAAATTTTTACGAATATAATCCTCCGTTAATTGACAAGACATTGCCGGTGATATAGGAGGCCTTCGGAGAGGCCAGGAAAACCACTGCATCCGCCACTTCCTCGGGTTCACCAAATCGCTTCATGGGTATTAGTCCTTTTAACTCCTGTTCGTTCAGATCTTGCGTCATATCCGTTCGAATAAAACCAGGTGCCACGGCATTTACCGTCACACCCCTTCGCGCCACTTCTTGTGCCAACGCTTTCGTCGCCCCGATTACGCCTGCCTTTGCCGCAGAGTAGTTTGTTTGACCCGGCATTCCTTTGATTCCGGAAAGAGACACAACATTTACAATCCGTCCATACTTATTTGCTAACATACCATTCAGCACCTGTCTGGTAACGTAGTAAAAGGCATCTAAGCTAGATCCTAAAACATTTTTCCATTGTTCTTCTGTCATCCATATCATCAAGGCATCCTCGCGGATACCGGCATTATTGACCAGCACTTCAATGGGAGTTTCTTTATTTTTTTCCACCCACCCGGCAAGAATCGAATCCACCTCATTTTTGTTCGAAACATCAAACTTCAGCAACTCAGCCTGCACATTTTTTTGACGTACCATCTCAGCCGTTTTATTCGCTTCGGCCTCGTTACTTTTATAATTTATTATAATGTTGTACCCCTGCTCAGCAAGTTTAATACAAATGGCCCTTCCAATTCCGCGCGAGCCTCCGGTTACTAAAGCGTACTTCATGGTGTCGTGTGTTTAAGTGTGTTGATCAACTTTCCGAAAGTTTAACAACTTTCCGAAAGTTTGAAACTTTCGGAAAGGTTTGTCTAAGACTTTCGGGAAGTTTTACGTCAATGGCGTGGTCGACCCCAATTTGATCAAATATTTTCTGATGACTTGAATATCGTTATACCTGGGCTTGTCTTCGACAATCGGTGGAACCAGTGCCCGCACTTCGTCAAAAAATTTATGGGTAAAAGAAGACATTCGGGTGTTGTATTTCAGGAAATCAATGGCTTGTGCCAACGCTAGCGTTTGAACTGCCAGGACATCAAAGCTATTGTCGATTACTTTTCGCGTCATCAGCGCGGCATTGCAACCCATGCTCACAATGTCCTGATTATCGTTATTGTTCGAGATACTGTGCAAATACATAGGGTATGAAAGCGTTTGATTCTCAGCTACAGTGGAGGTAGCTGTGAACTGCATACCCTGTAATCCCAGATTCAATCCCAGCTTGCCCAAATTGATGAATGGAGGAAGCTTTTGATTTAGCTTATCATTCAACAAGTAGTTAAGCTGGCGTTCTGACAACATGGAAAGTTTTGTCACAACAATTTTCAGTTTGTCCATGGCCAGCGACACATAATCACCATGAAAATTTCCGCCGTGATAAACCATTTCTTTTTCGTGGTCAATCACCGGATTATCGTTGGCTGAGTTCACTTCATCTTCCAATACCCGTTGAACTTCGAATAGTGTATCGTAAATCGGACCCAGAATTTGAGGAACACACCGAAGCGAATAATATTCCTGAACTTTGTCGGTGAAGACAGCTTCTTCAATCTTTCTGTGATATAAATGTTCAGGACGTTTCCGAATTAATTTGCTATCGGCAAGAAGCGTCCTGATCAACTTCGGCTACTTTTGATTGACCTTTGTGATGCTTAACGTGATTCAGCTCGAAAGAAAAATGATCATCAAAAGATTTCATTAATTCGTTTGTGATCGCAGAAAGCATGATAGAGCACACCAACAAATAACGGGCGTGAATAATATTTGACATGCCTACGCCCGTCATCGCTGATGTTCCATTCATTAAAGCTAACCCTTCGCGAAGGTGAACTTCCAGCGGCTTAATATTTTTGGATTGATATACTTCTTTTGCGGGACGCCATGCACCATCCGTCAAAACTTCACCTTCCCCAATTAAGTTTAGCGCCAGGTGGGCCAACTGCACCAAATCACCGCTTGCACCTACACCGCCTCTTTCGAAAATACACGCGGAGATTTTCTCATTCAGCAAATCACGAAGTATTGTCACTGTCGTGGGATGCACACCCGACGCACCTTGCATTAAGCTATTCAATCTCGCGAGCATCGTTGCGCGGGATAAATCTTCTCCTATAGGTTGTCCTGCGCCGGAACTGTGACTTCTTATCAAATTATATTGAAGCTGACGCTGGTCCTCATCACTGATCTTATATTGAGCCATCGGCCCAAGACCAGTATTGATGCCATAGATGATTTTATTGTGAGAATAGGCCTTCAGAAACGTAAAGTTCCTTTCAACCTTATCCAGGGCACCGGAATCCAATTCGATTTTTTCTCCGGCGTAGAGTACTTTTTCAAAATCATTGGCTGACAGTTTTTGCTGTCCAACTTTAATCATAAGCAGTAGAAATTAACGGGCTAAATCAAATTGTCGCAAAAATAGCAAATAATTGGTGTCAAGTTGCAAGTTTCAAATTTCGGGGCGAAACGGTGACAACTTCCCGAAAGTTTAAAACTTTCGGGAAGTTAAGGAAGGAAGTTAACCAAGCAGGGTCACGAACGGCCTATCGGTTTTTACTTATCGTAACAATTGCTGCCAATGAAAAAAGCCTCCAGAGGAGGCCTTCAAGAATTTCAAAATTTTTCAAAACTTATTCGGCTAAGGCATCACAATGGTGTCGATAACGTGTATTACACCGTTAGACTGGTACACATCATAAGTGGAAATATTGGCGATGTTGCCTTTTTCATCTTTAAGAATGACATTTTTTGGACCGTTCATGATCGCCCAAAGAGTGCTTCCGTTAACGGTTTTCAATTCAGCTTTTCCTTTTCCGGCTTTGATCGCTTTGGCGATGGCATCAGAATCCAACTTTCCAGGAATCACATGGTAAGTCAACACGGAAGTCAGCATCGCTTTGCTTTCCGGCTTCAATAAATTGTCGACAGTACCTTCAGGAAGTTTTGCAAAAGCCTCGTTGGTTGGCGCAAAAACTGTAAATGGACCCTTTCCTTTTAAGGTTTCCACCAGGCCTGCTGCTGTGACGGCGGCCACTAACGTCGTGTGATCTTTTGAATGGATGGCATTGTCAATGATATCTTTGGCAGGATACATTTGTTCACCTCCAACCCAAACGGTCTGTGCCTTCGTCATGACAAAGCAAACGCCCACGAAAGCGAGCATTAAAATAGTTTTTTTCATAAGTGAGTTTGTTTTGATATACCTCACTTACGACATGACCAACCTAAACCGGATTTCGATAAAAAATATTTTGGATTTGTTATACCGGATGAGAAAAAATCGCACACACCTACTTTGAGATAAGAACTGCCTGGTCCACAATAAAATTGACGTGATCAAGATTATCAATGTTGAGTTTTAATTTGCCCTTAACGGTGATGAGATCGTCGACATCAAATTTTAGAGACTGCTTTGTAAAATTTACTTCTGCAATAGACTCGGGACCTCCCCCACCACAAAAAAAACACTGACTCATCGGAAACTTGGAGATAATAATATAATTGCCGTCCTCCGGGGCAAAGGGAACATAGTAACCTTCAATGGTAATCTCTTTTCCTACCATGGCTTTCAGGTCGGGGGGAAAGTTCGGATAGAAAAGGTATTCCCCTAACTTTTCATTGAACTTCGATTCAAACTTGGTCTTTGCGAACAGATCCCACGCATTTGGTTTGACTTGACTAAACAGACTGGTAAATCCAATTAGCATTGCAATGTATAGCATCCATCTTTTGTAGCGCCGAAGGACTCGTGTTCGAAGCCTCTCGGTCAGGCACTGTGTTGAGGTTATTCGCATATGTATTCAATATTCAATTCCCTGCAAGTACGCTTGAAATATCCGTTCGATAAGCCTGGACGGCGGGTATCAAGGCGCATAGCAATCCCAATAGCAAAGATCCGCCCAAAATTATCCATTCTTCGGAATAGAAAATAATACCGGTAATTCCTGCCTTTTGGGTTTGTTCGACCATGGCAGACAAAATCATCAATACTCCATGTCCCAGGAGCAAGCCAATCAGGCAGCCCAGCAACGTCAATAAGCCGCCTTCGGTTAAAATAGAAACAACCAGTTTTGAGCGGGATGCACCCATTGATCGCATAACCGCCATATCGTAACGTCTTTCCTTTAATGAATTGTAAAGTGCAATGAATATGCTGAGGCCAGAAATCAAAATCAGGACGTAAGCAAAAGCCATGATCACATCTACACCGACGCCTAGAATTGAAAACAGCCGAGCAGTTTCAAAGGCTGGAGATGCTGCTTGAAGACTGCTTTGGGCATTCACGATTCTCGGAAGCTGAACCGCTGCCATTGGCGACCGGTACTTAATAAGCAAGGAGGTTATTTCCTTAACGGAGTCATCGGCTGCAACGGAGGGAACCAGCGACGAAAACAGCGTTGCCGAATCCTTCAGCGTTAGATGCGCCACTGAGTCCGTCGATGTTTCATGCATTTCCCAAATACTTTCGACGTTTGTAAGAATCAAATTATCCAGCACCGTGTTGGTTTTTTGCATGATACCTTTTACAACATACTGGTGTTCGTTGTGCGCATGGCCTTCCTGCGTAAGTCCATGTGCGCTGGTGAATTCGTCATTCAGTTGAAGCTTGGCGAAGGCTGCCACATTGGAACCGATCGTTACCTCCAGATTATTTTTCCACCATGTGCCCTGGGCGAGCTGCGCCTGATAGAGTTCGGCGTAGCGAATATTTGTTCCGATAATTCGATACGAATTGTAACTATCACCCAGCGCCAACGGTATGGCTGTCTTTATTAATCGGTTTTTTGAAATTCTATCAGCCTCCTTTAGTTTGATATTTCCCGTGGGAAAATCAACATGAAAGATATTGCATAAAATGAGCTGCAGCGGACTACCTTTTGCTCCGATGACAAGATCAATTCCTTTGGAATTTTCAGTGATCTTTTGGTCCAGTTGATTCTTAAATAACAACAGAATCGTTATGACAGCGATCCCAAGGGCAAGCAAAACGATATTGATCGCCGTGTTAAGCGGCCTTGCTTTGAGATAACTCCAGACGAGGATGAAAATGTTCATTAGCCGTTATCTCGTTATCAGTTATTCGTTATCGTTGCGAGCTGATCTCATCTAGAACTTCAAAAATTCCTTCATAATTTTAATGCTTCAAGATTATTTTTCTTTCAATCCTGTCCTTTACACGTTGGTCGTGCGTTGCAATGAGTAAAGTCGATTGATTTTTGTTGGCCACATCGATAAGCAGAGAAATAACATTATTGCAATGCCTATCGTCCAGCGCAGAGGTTGGTTCATCGGCAAAAATGATGGAAGGCTTGTTAATGACGGCGCGGGCTATCGCAACACGTTGTGCCTGCCCCTGGCTCAAGTGAGAAACATTACTTTTTCGCTTGTCGGCAATTCCAAGACCGTGTAACACTTCCTCCATTCGCGCAGCATGAAGTGGTAGTGCTGCCAAATACGAATGCATCATGAGATTTTGCTCTACCGTCAGTGCGCTGATCAGGTGATTGCGTTGAAAAATAAATCCTATGTTTTGGCCCCTGAATTTATCCAACCTGTGTTCACTCAATGTTTCCAGTGCCACATCGTTAATGCGGATGGAACCTGAATAATTACGAAGGAGTCCACCCAGTAAGTGGAGCAGCGTTGTTTTTCCACTTCCTGATTCGCCCAGCAATAAAAAATGTTCGCCGCTCTTCACGGTAAAATCCGGGAACGAGATAGCCGGAGCCGATGAAAATTTATATGAAAGACCGGAAACGGAAACCATGCACTATTTTTAAGGCGCCGGCAAAATAGGAAACCATTACGGTTTATCCTTCTTTCTTTATACGAGGCTTCTTAAAATTTTAAACGTTACGCAATTCATGCCTGAACCTCATCAACAAGGCGTCCGTACCTCGGTTGCATTATTTCCATAGAGCGCTTACATTAGACATTTGTCACATCAAAATATGTATTCATACGAAAAGGTAAGCTCACAGGAAGCGGTTCAATTAATTGAACAAGTTGTTGTCGAAGTAAAAAAAATAGATAAGCAAGTGGCTATTGCAGTCAGTGGTCCGGAAGGAGAACTTATTGCATTTCTCCGGATGGATGAAGCAAGCCCTGCGGCTTCGCGAATTGCACACAACAAGGCCTACACCGCGGCGCGGGATAGGAAAGACACCAAACTGATGGGTGAGTTTATGCTGAACAACAATAGACCCCCGGATTTCTGGGGAGACGAGGGAATAACAGGCTTCGGAGGCGGCGTAACCATCCGACAAAAAAACAAGGTAATCGGGGGAATTGGTGTAAGCGGATTATCGGAAGAAGATGATGAACGAATTGCTTACGCGGCCATAAAGGCCGTGTACGGATAAATCTATCAGTAAGGATAAGAGACAGTGCGTTACGACCTACTTCATATGATAAGGATAATATTTTTATTTATTTGTATTGCCTTCGTTTCGTGCGAAAAGGAACCAGCGAAGGAGGAACAACAAGATCCTGATCCAGGAAATCACGAAAAGTGAAAAAAACGTTCCAGAGCGCTTCCTCCGGATCGATGGTACATTGGACACGCTTCGCCAATATGAACTCGGCAAAGATCTTTTTGGAAAATTTTTTCAGGAACGGGCGGAGTTTTATATCATTGAAAATCCGAATAAAACCATCTACAATCATCCCGTTAAGTCAATTACATTGTATTTCCTCGATGGAAAATTATCGAAAACAAAATACGAACTCGACGCTGATATTTCAGATGACCTGATTCACAGCTATGGGACCTTTACAATTAAAGGTTATGATAGTATTACCCGGCGCCTGTTCAAGACAGAAAAAATTGTCGACAGGGTGAATAATAAAAAAATACTCAATAAAAATCTTGTCAACTACGAATTGAAATGGGAGATGAGTTCGAAATTCATATATACAAGGGTTGACAAGTCTGGTCCAAAGAGTCAGATATGAATACATCGAATCTCTTAAAAATTATGACGCGAAGTTCAGGGGGGTTGAGCGAGCGTTTTAAGTTCGAGGTTCGAAGTTTGAGGTTCGAGGTTTTCGAAGTTGCTCCAAGATAACTTGAGTATTGTTCACCACAGAGCCACAGAGTGCACAAAGGTTACACAGAGAATTGCTTTCTTTCCTTTGTGAAACTTTGTGCACTTTGTGGCTCTGTGGTTAAAAAGGTCGAGGTTCGAGGTTACCGCAGAATAAAGCTGTGAGCTGTGCGCTGTAAGCTGTAAGCCACGATGCTAGCTTTCTGCCTTCGGCTTTAAGCTTTAAGCTTTTTATACTTATTTTCAAAGAACTAAACCACGACCTATGAAATACCTGGCCATTTGTATGCTATTGATAGCATCCTTTTCCTGTACAAAAAAAGAAGATAATGCGAGCGCAACAGATTCGATAGGCTCGATCGAAAGAATAGATCCGGCGTTTGATGCAATCGTGAAGGCAGACGCGCAGATCGAGATTCTCGCAGATGGATTTGAATGGAGCGAAGGTCCCTTATGGATCGAAGATCAAAAAGCCTTGTTGTTCTCCGACGTCCCGACGAACATCGTTTACAAATGGACCGAAGAAAAAGGAAAGGAAACTTATCTGACACCCTCCGGAAGAACGGGATCACTGCCGTATGGCGACGAGCCAGGATCAAATGGACTGATACTTAGTAACGACGGCAAACTCGTCCTTTGCCAGCATGGTGATCGGCGCGTGGCGATCATGGATGCGCCGTTGACCGCACCTGAGCCAAAATTTATTTCACTTGTCGATAATTACCAGGGAAAAAAGTTTAACAGTCCAAATGACGCTGTCTTTAACAGCAAAGGCGACTTGTTCCTAACGGACCCTCCATACGGCCTCCCAAAAAAAGGCGAAGATCCTACCAAAGAGCTGCCATTCCAAGGGGTATATAAGGTTACCAATGGCGCATTGAAAATTATTACGGATACAATTACCCGACCCAATGGCATTGACTTATTCCCCGACGAAAAAACTTTGCTCGTGGCAAACTCAGATCCCGATAAGGCAAAATGGTATGCATTTGATCTGCTTGAAAACGACTCCGTCGCCAACGCAAGAATTTTTTACGATGCCAGTGAAATTGCTAAAACAGAAAAAGGTTTCCCTGACGGATTGAAGATCGACAAACAAGGGAATGTATTTGCTACCGGCCCGGGCGGAGTCTGGGTTTTTAACAGCGATGGCAAGGTGCTTGGCAAAATTAAAATCTCTGAATTAACCTCTAACTGCGCTTTGTCGCCAGACGAGAAAACGCTTTATGTTACTGCGGATCGATATGTCCTTAGAATAAAACTGAGGGATTAGAGCAGCCTAATAGCGATTCCTCTCTTTCCTGATTTTTCTACTCGATGGTGACAATTTTTTGCATTCAATCGAGTGCAGGTAAACTTGAATTTCCGATTGATCTACAGCATTTATTCCGCCGTCCTTTTCGGCGCTGAGCGTTACCATTTTTAGTATATTCATTGGCCAGACGCAATTTCCTCGAACGCTCCTATAACAACAAAAAGATGAAATCTACCTCTACTATTAAAAACCAGCGAAGGAATTTTTTGAAGAAGGCTTTTGCAACAACTTTAGCTTCGCTAACCTTTCCCTCCGTTAAAAATTTCAGTGCCTCGGGCATACCAGTGCTGCCAAAAAAGAATGCTGCAACCGATAACAACGAACAGTACTGGGAACTCATTAAAAAACAATTTACCGTACCGCCTGAATTAATCATGGTGAACGCCGCTAATCTATGCCCAAGTCCATATTTCATTCAGGACAAAGTAATTGACCATGTAAAGAGAATTAGCGCGAATGTTTCCTTCCAATACCGGGAGGCCTACACACAAAAAAGAGATCAAACGCTTTCTTTATTGGCGAAATTCATTGGCGTATCAAAGGAGGAAGTAACCATCACCCGAAATACAAGTGAAAGCAACAGCTTCGTTGTCAATGGCCTGGATTTCAAGGCTGGTGATGAAATTATCGTTTGGGATCAAAACCATCCAACTAATGGCATTGCCTGGGAAAATCGGTCAAAACGTTATGGGTTTAACGTAAAAAAAGTGTCAGTGCCACTGGAACCTACATCATCCGAAGAACTTCTTAATTCTTTCACGAAGGTCATCACCCCAAAAACGAAACTCATCAGCTTTTCACACATCTCCAACACCAGCGGAATCGCGCTGCCGGCGAAAGCCATTTGTACCGTAGCCAACCAAAAAGGCATCCTCACGTTGGTGGATGGAGCTCAATCGTTCGGCATGATGGACTTGGATCTGAAAGACATTGGCTGTGATTTCTACACGGCCAGCACCCACAAGTGGCTTATGGGCCCTCTTGAAAATGGGATTTTATACGTGAATAAAGAAAAGATAGGGCGGCTCTGGCCGACGCTGGTCGGCGCAGGCTGGAAAGCGGACAAAAGCACGGCAGACGAGAAGCTTGCTACGCTAGGGCAGCGTAACGAAACCACAACGGTAGCATTAGCTGATATTTTGGAATTTCATTCTTCCATTGGGAGAAAGAATATTGAAGAAAGGGTGATGCAGCTGACCGCCTACCTCAGGGAAAAAGTACAATCAAAGATTCCCAACGTAAAATTCATTTCACCTGTGACAAAAGATCTGAGCGCTGGTATTGTTATTCTCGAACTACCCGGGAAAGACTCAAAGGACATACACCAGAAACTTTATGCTGGCCATGGAATCGCTTGTGCACCTTCCGGAGGGGTACGATTTTCACCTCATATTTATAATACACTAGCAGACATGGATAAAATCGAAGCAGCATTAACGGCGCTAGTAAGCGTAGTGCCTATTTTTTTACCCAATCTCAATAACCACATCATCCGTTAACGGATGGCCTACACACGTGAGCACGTACCCCTCCGCCCGTTCGGATTGCGAAAGGCCTTCCTCCTCGTCCAATTTTACCTGGCCTGACAATGCTTTGCCACGGCAAGCCGTACAAAGTCCGCTTTGGCAGGAATAAGGTAAGTCAATACCCTGATCCAGTGCAGTTTCGAGAATTGCTTTATTGGCTGGAACCAAAACTTTATATTCCTGTCCATCATAACGAATGGTCACTTCCCTTGCCTTTGGTTCCCCAGATACTTCTGGTTGTTTTTTATCCTCTTTGTTGATAGTACCTTGAACAAAGCTTTCTTTAAATATTTTTTCTTTGGGTATACTGCGTTTGTCCAGGAGTGATTCAACGTTCTTCATCATACCTTCCGGTCCGCACATCAGGTAGGTCGTCTTGGCAATTCCCCAGTCAGGAATACGTTCAAAAAGTTTTGTTAACATATCATGATTCAACAGCCCTGAATAGCCTTGCCAGTTCATCGGCGCATTGTCGAGTACATGGATCACATGCAATCGTCCCTCGTCTGCTATTTCTAATTTTTCAAGTTCAGATTTGAAGATAATACTATCAATATCCCGATTGCAGTAGATCAATGAGCAAATGCTATTTTGTTCTTGTACCAGCGTACTCTTGATCAATGACATCATGGGTGTAATACCCGATCCACCGGCAAATAAAATGATATGGCGCTTATTGTCAGGCTTGTACTCGGTCGTGAACTTGCCTATAG
>CAWJXE010000007.1:0-109708 GCA_963846745.1 uncultured Bacteroidota bacterium
ATAATGGAAATCTCTCCCGGAGAGGTTTCCTACTCCCCTGATAAACAACTTAACCTCAAGGCAAATATTGATAGTCTAATTCTTTATGATTCAAATCCATTGACTATTGACGCTAGCGCTGTGAGTGATGAAAACCAGGTGCCTTTTGAATTCCTGCTTAGCAATGCAACTAATAAGGTCGATCTAAAGGGAAAATATTTTTCGGATAACGCTGAAGTCGATGCCTCCTTGCAACTAGACGTGAATAACCTGGAATTAATTCACTTTTTAATTTCAGGAGCAGTTGAAGAAATGAAGGGGGCCTTGAAAGGGAAAGCAACGATCACCGGGCCAATACAAAAACCAGCATTTAAAGGACGTCTACAATTTCTTGATGTAGGATTAACCACAGTCAATCCTAAGTTAACCTTTAAGGTGCAGGATGATATGATCACCGTGGATAATTCATCGTTGGTGTTTGACAATTTTAGACTCTATGACCAGCAACATCATCCGCTCACCATCAATGGAAATATAACTTCGGAGGATTATCAATCATTCTCGTACGACCTAAAAATAAATAGTGACCAATATAGTTTGATGAACAATCCTGATTCTGCCGGGGGCAAGCTAAGGGGCTCGCTTGTCCTTGATAGTGATATAAAATTAAAGGGTAATGAGAAGGATACTAATGTTGAAGCCAAGATCACCATTAAGGACGCAACTGATTTTACTATGGTGGCTTCGAGCAATGACATTGAACTGCTGAAGGCTGACGGAATTATTGACTTTATCGATCCTGCGTTGTTACTAGATTCTGGTGCTCAGCAACAATCCATTAGTTTTTACGATTCGTTGATCGCAAGTCTCCCCGACTTCAATCTGAACTCAAAGGTTGCCATTGAGGATAATGCAGTACTCCGGCTTATCATTAATGAACAGTCTGGAGATTACATTGAAGCTTCTGGCGGTGCAAATCTGGAACTGGGCTACGACCGCAGTAGAAATCTTCAACTCACCGGAAATTATGCCATCACGAAGGGAATTTATCGTTTATCATTTTATGATTTGGTGAAAAGGAATTTCACGTTCGTTCAGGGTTCTTCCATTAACTGGCATGGAAGTCCGGAAGATGGAGACCTGAATTTAAAAGCCGTGCATACCGTTGAATCTAATTCCATCGGATTGATTGGCAATGAAATTGGTGAAAATGAAAAGTCGATCTATAAACGATCACTGGATTATGAAGTAGGGATCAACATCGGTGGCACCATTGAAAAGCCCGTCGTAACTTTTTCATTAGATCTTCCGCAAGATGATAAAGTAAGCTACCCGGTACTGGCAAATAAACTAGACCGGTTGCGGCAGCCAGAATATCAATCCGAATTGAACAAACAGGTTTTCGGACTCTTGGTTCTTGGCGGATTCTTGCCGGAAACCGGTGCCGATGTCAATTCCAATGTTATTGCAACGACTGCCCTATCCAATAGCGTCAATAGCTTGCTGGCCGCTCAGCTTAATCGATTTGCGAGTCAGTATATCAAAGGAGTGACCATTGATGTTGGAATACAATCGTTCAGCGATTACTCAGCGCCGGGTGGTAAGACTCAAACGGCCATGGATTTCCGGGTTTCAAAGAGTGTTATGAATGATCGCTTGTCCTTCGAAATCGGTGGTGATTTTGATATCAACCAGGATCAATCTGGGGGCAACACGGGTAAAAATTACCGGGGTGATATCGCTATCATTTATGATCTTACCGGCAATGGGGATAAGCAGCTGAAATTATTTAATAATGAAACCTATGATATTGTTTATCAGGAGATACGGAATACCGGCATATCGGTAATCTTCGTCCGGGAATTTGCCCGCAAGGAAAAGGAGAAGAATGAGATTGAGACTGAGAACAAGAAAAAATGATCCGGTCAATGGCATATAAACTGTTTTTAATTTTTGTTCTGGCATTAACAGGCTGCACCGGGTTAAAAAATATTTCATCTGAGGATCCTCTTTATATTGGTCATACCATAAAATTTAGCAATAAGGATGATAAGTTGAAGGAGTTAGCTTCCATTAAAAATGTATTGAAACCAAAACCTAATACTACGTTTTTGTGGATGAGGCCTGCGTTAGCACGAAACAATATGCTTTCCAATAAGGCGAAGAAAAGGAAATTCTGGAAAAATAAAATTGCTGAACCCGTACTGGTTTCTCAAACGAATCCCAATCATGTTGCAGCAGCTATTCAGAATAGAATATTCCATAATGGATATTTTCATAATACGGTTGCATTTGATACAATTCGCCTGGGCCAACGGAAAGTGAAAATCCAATATACTATCACGCTTCGTGGACCTTATCGATTTGAGTCTATTGTATTCCCGCAACCCAGTAATGATCTCACACAAAAAATACGTGATCGTCAACAAGAATCGTTGTTGAAAAAAGGAGACATCTACAAATTAGATGCTGTAAAAAATGAAAGGATCAGGATTGACCAAGACCTGAAGGAACGTGGATACATTTATTTTAATCCTGATTTTATTACGGTGAAAGCAGATACTGTAACCGGCGATCATCAGATAAATGCAGAAGTAACTGTAAAACCAGAAACGCCTCCTGAATCCAGAATACCTTATACGATACGAAAGGTTTTTATTTATGACGATCATGGGTTTGACAACACGTCAATCGATCTAGATACACTTCAGTTCGGTAATTATTATCTGATTTCAGAATACAAAGCACTTCGCTTTGACGCACTTCAACAGGGAATTTTTCTGAAGCCTGGTGAGCTTTATTCCCGCTCCAATTACATGCACACCATTCGCTATATGAATGAACTTCCAATCATCAGAAATACGAACTTAAAGTTTTCGCAGCATGAAAAAACAGATTCTCTTGATGTTATACTTTATTTGTCGCAGCGAAAACGCTATGCCTACACTGCGGAATTTAATGCGATATTTCGGTCAACGAATTATTTTGGTCCCGGCGTAGTATTCAGCTATACAGACCGAAACAGGAATAAGGGTTCGGAAATGTTGAAAGTAAATCTGAGAGGAAGGGTTGAGGCTCAGATTGTCGATGGAGAAGTTAATCCTGCATATGAAATGGGACTGGAGGTAAACTATAGGCTACCCCGATTCTATCCAGCGTTCTTTTTTCGTTCCGGCAAAAAAAATCTTCCCAAAACGAACATTGCCGCCGGATACAACCTTTTTAACCGGTTGGACCTTTATCGGTTGAATTCAATCTTTACAAACTTTGGTTACCGGTGGAGCAAGACGGATCGTATCAGTCATTCCTTTAATCCAATAGAAATTATTTTTACCCGCATTCCTGAATCTTCGAAGTCGGATGATTTCAAAGAATACCTGGTAGAAAATCCCGGAGTACAGCGAAGTTTTGATGAGCAATTCATTACCGGGGCTGGATACGAATTTACCTATCAACCATCGGTAAGTAGCCGTAATGACTTTTTCTTCAGAGGAGGAATTGATGTGGCAGGTAATCTTCTGCAAGGATTCTATTCAGTAACCAATGCATCAAAAGACTCATTGGGCAGATATACTTTATTTGGGGTTCCGTTTTCACAATACGTGCGAACTCGTATTGACCTAAGCTATAGTTTTAATTTTAATACAGGATCAAAACTAGTCGCCAGGTTTAGTACTGGTGTTGGAATACCACTGGCCAATTCCGATGTCCTTCCTTACGTAAAACAATTTTACGTTGGCGGTACTAATAGTTTGCGCTCGTTCTTAGCAAGATCGGTTGGACCAGGAAGCGAGGTGCCTCCAGAGGGGTACAATGACCTTACAGGTGATATCCGTTTGGAAGGAAACCTGGAATACCGGTTTGATTTGGCGGGTGATTTGAAGGGTGCATTGTTCATTGATGCAGGAAATATCTGGCTATTTAACGATGACGAAACAAGACCCAACGGAACATTTCGGTTCAATACGTTCCTGGACGAGATCGCAATCAGTTCGGGATGGGGATTGAGATGGGATTTCGATTTTATTGTAGCCCGGCTCGACTTTGGATACACACTTCGCACACCCTACTTACCAGCAGGAGAAAAATGGGCGACCGATTTCGACTTTTGGAATCCCGCGATCAATATTGCTATTGGCTATCCGTTCTGACAATCCGCGAACTGCATCGTAAACGTGAAGCGATGAGGGAAGAAGGAAATTATTTTTTATTCACAGGATTTTCGCACAACAGACCCCTGAACATCCGTCTTAGCCCTTGACCCATTCCGGCAACTGGAAAGATGATCATAATGCCAAGTGCGCGTTGTTTATATTTTTTATTACATCTGAAATTGCCTTGTCTGCAAAATCTGTTTTTTTAGAGAAAGTAACATCCGTCTTGGTTTGCCGTCTTCTTAGAAATGTTTCTCTCTCTATGCTAATAAACTACCTAAAAATTGCGCTTAGGAATATCAGCAGGCATAAATCATTCACGATCTTAAACACGTTTGGTCTTGCCTTTGGAATGTCTGTCAGTTTGTTACTAATCTCCTTTTATTCGTATATCAACTCATTTGATGACTTCCACACAAGGAAGGAGAATATCTATAGAATCATTTCAAACTTGGAAAGAGGACTTGATCGCAACGACTATGCTTCGGCCCCTGTGTGCTCTTGCCAAAAAACTACATGACTATCCGGGCATACAGGAAATAGTACGTTTAAACTCTTCGCTTAGCGGTGAGATCGTAACCAAGCATATGAATCTCCCTATCAGGGGTTATTTCGCCGATGCTAATTTTTTTACAGTATTTGATTTTGAGATGATTCAGGGTAATCCTCTTACAGCTTTAGCCAAACCAAATAATATAGTATTGACTGAGTCTCTGGCCAAAAAGATAGAACCTTCAGGTGATCTTCTTGGCAGTGTAATTGAGATCGAAGGCCAAGGGAGCTTCGAAGTTACTGGGATTATTAAGGATCAAAGACGCTCGCACTTTATGTTCGAGGTTCTCATCTCTTTTCAAACGCTTTCCCACTGCGCAAAAGGGTGAGGATAGTAACCCATACCAATGGACTTCCTTCCAAGATCAATACATTTATCTTCTTGTCGCCAATTCTTCTAAAGCAGAAGGTGTTCAGCAAGCGCTAAATCGTATTGCCAAAGATTTGGTCAGTCAATCGAATGACGCAAAAGTCTCTTTTAAACTTCAGCCGCTAGCTGATATCACGCCGGGGCCGGATCTGGAAAATTCAATCGGACCGGATACAGATTATACTCTTATTGTGGTTTTTGGGACCATTAGCCTTCTCATACTTCTTCCTGCGTGTTTCAACTTCGCCAATATTTCTATCGCGCGGGCTCTCAAGCGCGCAAAAGAAATCGGCTTAAGAAAAACAATGGGTGGTGCAAAAGTCCAAATCTTCTTTCAGCTTATAACCGAGGCGATTGCAATCACATTAATATCTCTGGTAGGAGCTGTTGCTATATTCATGCTGATTCGTCCGGAATTAGAAAACATGATGCCCGGCGCTTGGTTGGATCTTAGTTTAACCTGGGAAATGATTCTTATGTTTCTCCTTTTTGCCGTTGCTACTGGTTTCCTTGCCGGGGCATTGCCAGCATTTCATTTTGCCAGCCTCAACCCAATACAATCGATAAGAGGCCAATCGAGGACAAAAGGTTTTTCGCGAAATCAAGTCCGAAGAGTATTGATCACATTTCAATTCGCACTTTCTTTTTTCTTCATTGTTTTAATAATCGTCTTCAGTAGGCAATACCGATACACACTGAATTTTAATTATGGTTTCAATACTGAAAATATTCTTGACGTCCAACTTCAAGGCATGGATCCCTCAATTTTTAAATCCGAGTTTTCGGTACTTCCTGAAGTTCAGGAAATATCAATGTCATCCGATATTCTAGGGTTGACCTATTCGAGCACACAAGTACATGAACAAACCAGTGGGGATTCATTGGAAGTATTCCAACTATTCGCTGATCCTAATTACGTTGAAAATATGGGATTACAACTAATCGCCGGGAAGAATTTTCCGGATGGACATGATCAGCAAGAAAAGTACATCATTGTCAATGAGCAATTTCTTTCTCACTGGAAAATGGACAATCCGGTCGATGCCGTTGGTCGGACGTTCCTGGTAGATGGAAGAATGCTTGAAATCATTGGTGTACTAAAAGACTTTCACTATGCACCCCTGTTTCTTCCAGTCGAAAGTTTTTTCATTCGTACAGATCCATCCCGATATACTTACGCTAATATGAAAATAATCTCTAATGACATTCACGCTACACTCACATCAATGGAAAAAATATGGCATAAATTGAATGACACAAGAAAATTTGAAGCTCATTTCTTTGATGATGAGATGGAGGAATTGTATCGTTTCTACCAGGCAGTTCTTAAACTAATTGGCTATTTAGGTTTGTTGGCAATTTCGATCACCCTTCTCGGTCTGCTGGGCATGGTGATTTATACGACGGAAAATCGAACAAGGGAAGTAGGTATTCGAAAAGTTTTCGGAGCTGGCAAAACAAATCTCACATACCTTCTCTCAATAGAGTTCGTAAAACTCATGCTTTGGGCAATCCTGTTTGCAATTCCCGCGTGTTTCCTCTTATTGGACGACTTGCTTTCATCTGTACAATATTATAGTGTAAGAATTAACGGGTGGGATATCTTTTTTGGTATTGTGATCACCTTTTTCCTCGGAATTATTACGATCGCATCACAAACGTGGCGAGCGGCAAGTAAAAATCCGGTTGATATATTGCGCTGTGAATAATCTGTAAAATTGATTAGTCTATTGACTGTACTAATGTAAATTATTCGGATCGCAATGACCGCACCGGATCACCCATCGACGCCCTGATCGTTTGAAAGCTTACCGTAATGATCGTGATGGTAAGGGCACCTGCTGCCGACAACATGATCACCCAAATTGATACGCTCACCCGATAAGTGAATTGTTGCAGCCATTCATTCAGGTAGAACCACGCAACAGGTATTCCGATCGCGCACGCCAGCAGAACCATCTGCACAAATTCAAGCGACAGCATAGTCCATAAATTGCGAAACCGATGCTCCCAGAATCTTGCGAATGCCGATCTCCTTTCTGCGCTGTTCGGCCACAAAAGAAGCCATTCCGAACAAGCCCATACAACTGATGATTATAGCGAGCACTGCAAAGATGCTGGCAAGCCTTCCAACTCGTTCCTCGCTGGCAAACTTGCGAGCATATTCCTGATCTACGAACTTATAGTCGAACATCGCCGACGGGATAACAGTCTGAAATACCTTCTCTATTTTTGATAATGCTTCACTCATGCTCATCGTGTGATTGATCCGCATCGTGATCATGTAAGCTTCATCATAGCTTAACTTATAAGCGGTAGGTTTTACGGGGTCGTATGGAGAGGTCATTACCATATCTCTGATGACACCAATCACCTTGCGTTTTTTTCCATCCCAGGTGATCTCCTCATCCAGAGGGCTTTCGAAGTTCATGAGCCGGGCTGCAGTTTCATTCAGGACGACTGCGGTTGAATCAGTGGAATGCTCACGGGAAAAATCGCGCCCATGGACGAATTTCCAACCAACGGTTTTTCCAAAATCGTGCGTCACGGCCATGGTCGCGAAGTCTGCCTGAACATTCGGATCTTTCCCGCGCCAGTCAAGCGAACTTGAATTAAACCATACTTCCGTTGCAGGATTAGATGACTCAGCCATGTCCTCAACTGCCGATGACCTTCTGAGCTCATTTAGCAATGTCTCCGTATTGTTATTGCTAAAGTACTCGTCAAGTGTCTTTCGCACCATAATCAGCCCGGCGCGCGTATAGCCAACAGGACGATCCTTTGCATACTGGATCTGTTGCCAGACGACAACCGTTCCGATGATCAGTGCAATGGAAACTGTGAATTGAACGATCACCAGAACTTTGCGCGGTGCAGCAGAAAACTTGCCTGTCCTGAATGTACCTTTCAGCACCTTCACAGGCTGAAACGACGAGAGATACAGTGCAGGATAACTTCCTGAAACGAAACTGGTGAAAAGTATGAATATCACACTGGCCCCCCAGAAGTATAGATTGTTCCAGGGCCAGGTCATTCGTTTATCGGTAAGCTCATTAAATAACGGCAATGAAGCTGTCACCAACGCCAGGGCTATGCAGTAAGCACACACCACTACGATGAATGACTCTGAAAGAAATTGCTGGATAAGTTGTGATCTCATCGAGCCGATCGACTTGCGTATACCAACCTCTTTGGCGCGTCTCTCCGACTGTGCCGTACTCAGGTTCATGAAGTTGATACAAGCAAGGAACAAAACAAAAGCACCAATGGTCCCAAACAACCAGACGAACTGAATTCTGCCGCCAACAGATTTTCCATCCTTGAAGATGGAATACAGGTGCCACCTCGGCATGGGCTCGAGAAATAGCTCGGGATTCTCCGAACCAGCCTGCTCCGCTGAAATATTTTTCTTCTTCAAATCAGCGATGGCTTTATTGACTTCTTCAACAGATACGCCCGGCTGCAGCTCGACGAATGTAGAGATAGTTTTACTCCACTTGTGTGTATCCGCCTCGAGCCACGCATTGCGCGCTACCCACATATCCCAGCTACCAAGAAATTGTGTACCAGAAAAGCGGGAATTGTAAGGCATTTGTTCAAATACGCCAGTAACCTTTACGTCTATATTATTATCGATCCTGACAGACTGATTCAATGGATCTTTGTCACCGAACAAAGCTTTTGCGGCCGACTCAGAAAGAACGATCGATGATTGATCCTGTAAACTCGCGAGCGAGCCCAGCTTCATCCTGTAACTAAACATTTCCAGCGCTTCGGGCTCTATGAATGTTCCATTCTGCATGGTCTTCTTTTCGCCAACCTGCAACACGTGATTGTTTTCCCACCACGCTGTAACTACACGTTTGAAGTAGGTGCTGTAAGTGGTTTTCAACTCCTGACTTGTCGGCATCGGACACTCGGGGATCGTCTTGATCTGACTGTTTACGGTCTGATTCATATAGACCTGAGCAATTCGATCATAATTCTGGTGATTAGTATTGAACGACAACTCGTCGAACATCCACATCCCAATGAGGATCACAACGGCCATCCCGACGGCGAGTCCTGCGATATTGATGGAAGCATATCCGCGGTTACGCTGCAGGTTGCGAATGGCTACCCGGAAAAAATTGATAAGCATAGCTGTCTATGTTGATGTGGACACCGCAATCCAACAAGTATGCCACGCGTTTACACGCCGGAATTGAACGTATTATGCGTATATGAAAAATCCCGATGTTCAATGTCGGACCCCGGCGACCGCTGGCGGTCGGTAAACGGAGGAACTAATTCCCAAAAAAACGAAAAGCCCCGACATTCTCGAAGCTTTGTTATTGTACAGTGGAGGTCCAGCACATCGAACCATTTTCTGGAGGATCTCCCTAATTTTGAATTTTTAATTCCAATATTGACTCTGTGCTGGCTCGTCACGACCTTGCGCACAAAATCCACTGCAGGCGTCCCTTAATGTAACCGTCTCAGATTTTCCTGCGTCTAACATGCAACCTTTGCCAGGCGGGCGAGTATTTTAATGGTCAGAAACTCATCATCCGGCTTTCACATCCCAATCACATCAAACAATTACGTCATGTTAAAAAACTATTTCACGATCGCCTGGCGAAACCTGGTTAAAACAAAAGGTTATTCGTTTATCAATATCGGCGGACTTGCCCTGGGCATGTCGGTGGCGTTAATCATTGGTCTTTGGGTGAATGATGAACTGTCGTTCAACAAGTACCACGATAACTATGACCAAATTGCGCAGGTCATGAAAGCCGGCACCTTCCAGGGAAAACATTATTCAGGTCAAGACTATCTTCAGTTCCCGATGCTCCATGAACTTCAGACGACGTACGGCTCGAATTTTAAGTATGTCGTCCCACAACAGGGAAAGTATGATGCCATCCTTTCTATCGATGACAAGAAAATCTCAAAGACAGGAACCAACATCGGGGAAGACGGGCCTGAAATGTTCACATGGAAGATGATATATGGCAGCCGGTCGGGATTGAAAGACCCACAATCGATCATGATCTCGGAGTCTACAGCGGATGCGTTGTTTGGTACAGGTGATCCTGTCGGAAAGATTGTAAAGCTTAATAATGAGAAAGAGGTCACGATCTCTGGTGTTTTTGAGGATTTTCCAAAGAACTCGGATCTGTACGGACTCCAGTTCGCTCGTCCCTGGGAAGCTTATCTCCTGAACAACCCCTGGGTCAAGGATCAGGGATGGCAAAATCACTTTTTCCAGATCTATGTCCAGATACAACCCACGGCAAGCTTCGAAAGCGTGGATGCAAATATCAAGGACCTCGAAATCAACGCAACGCGTAACCTTGAGTACATGAAGGATTGGTTGAAATTTAAAGCTGAAGTTCACGTTAACCCCATGAGCAAATGGCACTTGTATTCAGATTACAAGGAAGGCATTTTACAGAACGGTCCTATCCAGCTTGTTTGGTTCATTGGATCGATCGGAGTATTTGTGCTATTGCTAGCCTGCATCAATTTCATGAACCTTAGCACCGCCCGTTCCGAAAAAAGGGCCAAAGAAGTTGGAATCCGTAAAACCCTCGGGTCGGTTCGTAGGCAACTCATCGCTCAGTTTTTTGCTGAGTCATTTCTCGTGGTAATCATCTCATTTGGCTTTGCTTTGTTGATGGTATTTGCAGCGCTTCCCTGGTTCAACACGATCTCACAAAAAGCCATGCAACTTCCCTGGCAGACTGCCGCATTCTGGATCTTCAGCGCGCTATTCCTTTTTGTCACCGGAATGCTGGCTGGAAGTTATCCCGCGCTTTATCTGTCGTCATTCAATCCGCTGAAAATCCTGAAGGGCTCGTACCGCGCTGGTCGTCTGGCGTCGATACCTCGGAAAGCACTGGTTGTGCTACAGTTCACTGTATCGATCATGCTCATCGCTTCCACAGGCGGCATCTATCATCAGCTGATGTTTGTAAAAGACCGTCCGGTGGGTTACTCGCGAGAAGGTTTGTTGATGATGCAGAAGAAGGGCAAAGAGTTCTACGAAAAATTTGAAACGCTTCGCGGTGAACTCAAGAGCTCCGGAGCGGTTGAAGAAATCGCAGACGCCGGTGGGCCGATCACGACAACCTGGTCGGGAAACGGCGGTTTCAGCTGGAAAGGATTTGATCCGCAGGCAGATAATAGTTTCAGCACGTTAAACGTTTCCGCAGATTTCGGAACGACCGTTGGATGGAAAGTGATCGATGGCAGGACTTTTTCCCGGGATATCGCAAGCGACTCCTCAGCAATCATCATCAACGAATCGGCTGCCGAACAAATGAAGCTTGAAAACCCCGTGGGCGAAACAGTGCATTGGACAAACCTGGCGTGGAATATGGACAAAGACTTCCATGTTGTCGGCGTCATTCACGACATGGTAATGAACTCTCCTTTCGAACCCGTGAGACCCGCTATTTATCTTAATATGGGCGGCGGCGGCTGGATGTATTTGCGGATTAATCCCGAAATGAGCACGGCCGAAGCGTTACCGAAAATAGAAGCGATATTTAATAAAGTGATCCCCGGCGCTCCCTTCGATTATAAATTTGCGACTGACGAGTATGCCGCAAAGTTCGCAACCGAAGACAATGTCGGGAGACTTGCCGTCGTATTCACCGTGCTGGCAATCATTATCAGCTGCCTGGGGTTATTCGGCCTGGCGTCGTTTGTGGCTGAACAGCGCACAAAGGAAATTGGAATCAGGAAAGTGCTAGGCGCATCCGTCCCAAATCTGTGGAGAATGCTCTCGGGTGAATTCGTGGCATTGATCATCGTGGCTTGTCTCATCGCAGTGCCCGCATCATACTATTTTCTTTACAATGGAATAAGCAGATATGATTACCGTACAGAGATCGCATGGTGGATCTTCGCTGCCGCTTCCGGTGGAGCGCTGGTGATAACACTGGCGACTGTAAGCTTTCAGGCAGTCAAAGCAGCCCTGGCGAATCCGGTGAACAGTCTGAGAACGGAGTAGTAGAAATAATAGCCAACAAAAATAGCTTTGGCACAGAAACCAATCTCAAAATCCAAGATGGCATCCATTGGATTCCACGTACGGTCAGGCTATGCTATTGTATTGGTAGTGACCGGTGATGTTGACTCACCTCACCCTGTCAGCCGTTCTATTGTGGAATTGTCCGATCCACATTTGCCAGAAACAAAACAGCCTTACCATGCGCGAATGGGAACCCTGGAAACAGATAACGCAAAAATTAACCAGCGAAAAATGATCATCGAAGAAGTTGCTGTAAAATCCATAACCGGTTTACTAAAATCCTGTCTTGATAGCGGTTATAAAATACGGAATGCTGCTCTTGCCATCGGAAGCGAAACCGATCCTTCAACGATCACCAACGATCACATTCGGGCTCATGCTCTTGAAGGACAATTATTTCGAACCGTTCTGCAAAAGGCATTGGAAATTCGACGCGTACCGGTGACAGTTGTTGTAAAACGGGACTTGTTTGCCAAAGCTCAAACAGCGCTAGGCCAATCTGAAGAAAATCTGAAACGTTCTTTAACAGCTTTAGGTACCACGATTGGCAAGCCTTGGCGTGCTGACGACAAGATCGCAGCGTTGGCTGCGTGGATGAACCTTAAATAACGGCTAAATAAATTATTATTTATCTGTAAGATAATTGAAGGACTATAAACGCCCTTCATCAGCGAATGAAAAATAAGCTTCACTGCCAGTCGTCTGAATTCGATGTAAAGCTTCTGGGATAAACCTTGTGAAGATGGTCTTCAAACCGAAATTGGAAGTCAAGGCAGCTTCCCGTATAAAACCTGTCAAGTTTTTTGGAATAAAGAATATAAACGGCTGCCAACAGTAGTAAAAATAATAGCTAACGAAAAATGATCTTCACCATCATTAAGTACCAAAGGAGGGAATCGAACCCTCACATCCGAAGATACACGATTTTGAGTCGTGCGCGTCTACCAGTTCCGCCACTTTGGCTTGGCTTCGCCAGCGCTTAGATAACAACCGGTTTAAGGGTAATTCCGTCAAAGCACTAGCGAAGAAGGGTGCAAATATGGGTAAAGTTTATTTTTTGGACAAGCCAATGGAGCTGAAAGCTTACAGCGTACAGCTTACAGCCTTTTTCAGCCTTATTACTGCGTAAAATCACTGCAAAAATTCGCTTTTTGAGGGTTTTTCCCATGAAACTGTGCGCGGGACACTTATTGCTGACAGCTTATAACTCAATAAACTTTTCCAAAGAAAACGCCTGCGCATGGGTTGTAAACAAAGGCTTCACCTTTCCCCAAACTTCCTTAAAAAGCTCAGAATTCCGGTAGGCTTCCAGATCACTAGCCTTTTTCCAATGACTTAGCGTAGTATAAACATTCGGATGGTTGACATCTTTCAACAACTCCAAATGCGTGCATCCTTTCACCTTCCGGATGGCGTTCTTATGTTTCTGAAAGATTTCCAAAAACGTTTCAACGCTTTCGTCTTTAAAATGCATTCTGACAATCCGGATGATCATAGAGCAGTCAGCTTACAGCTTACAGCTTGCACTCGAAGCTGTAAACTAGTGCTGAGGTAATTTTATGGTGGAGCTGTCAGCCCACAGCTGTCAGCTTTTACAGTGTAAGAGCTGTAAGCTGTGAGCTGATGCTGTCAGCTTAATCAAAAATTATATTCACGACGCCGTCATAGCCCAGCCCTAACAATTCCGCCGCGTTGCCTTTGTAAATACCGATTTCGAGGAGTCCAAGGCTGTTAAAAACAATGAAGCACTCACCTTGCTCTGCCTGGCTGTACTGGGTGTGAATCTTCCTAAATTTCTCGCCACCAAATGTGACGGTAAAGGTTTTTCCCGGACTCAGAATATCGAAAACCCGCTTGGAAATGTTTGTTATCAGGTTCCCCACAGCATCTACTCTAATGATACTTCCGGTAATTTGTTTTTTTGTTGCTTTGATCTGACGGTCGATCATTTTTTTAAACATCGTCATGGGTTTCCCTAAATTGGTTATGGGCATCCCACTTGCGAGTTTGACAGCGGCAGAGGCAAAAATATCACGCTCAGGAAATGTGGTCGTAATTGGATTTAGTGAATTTAATTCGATCACTTGTTGATGCGATTGCTCGCTGAGCAGTCCAAATAATCCGTTATCACATCCCACGAAAAAATGATCCTCTAGCTGCAGTGCAATGAAGGAATCATTTTTATTTCCTGTGGCATCAACGCCGACCAGGTGAACTGTTTGCATTGGAAAATCACGGAAGACAGATCGTAAAACAAATGCGGCGTGTCCGATATCACCCGGTTTGATATCGTGTGTGATATCTTCAATGCGAATGGCCTGGTTGATACTGATTATTCGTGCCTTAATTGCCGCCACATAATGATCACTCGTGCCTGAGTCAGTAAGTAAGGTTACGATCGCCATGGTTGTTTTCTGGGGATAGCTTTATTTTGTTTTGTTACGTTCGGTTTTGAAGCCTTTTCTCCTTGGAAATTAATATTTTTGATTTGCAAAATAGTCATTTTTAGCAGCGAGATGAGATGGACAGTGAACTTTGTTTAAATCAATGCGTTAAGAATATTTCACACCTTTCTCCTCACACCATAAGTTTAACATAACATTTTAATTCAGGTTTTGATCGAAAAAGTTGTAACACTCGAAAATATTTCAATGCTCGATTTCCTTGGAATGGAAAATAAGACCATTGACACCCTCACCGCCGCGTTCCCAAAAAGCAAAATTGTGTCTCGCGGAAATCAGATTTTCATAAAAGGTCCGACGGCTGAAATTGTTCAGATCGATGATGTGATTAATTCCCTCGTCGATCATTACCATACCTATGGACGCGTAACAGAGGAAAATGTTCAGGCTTACATTGACCGGGAACAAGAAATCATGTTACCTGAAAGTCAACAGGTATTGTCGGAGGATGTTATTATTTACGGCGCTAAAGGTGTCGCGATAAAACCCAAAACGGTCAATCAGAAAAAATTGGTTCAACTCGTTAAGGATAATGATCTTGTGTTTGCGCTAGGGCCCGCGGGAACTGGGAAAACCTATATCTCGGTAGCCCTAGCGGTACGAGCACTCAAGAACAAAAATGTTAAGAAACTTATTATTACCCGACCAGCAGTGGAAGCAGGGGAGAACCTTGGTTTTTTGCCGGGCGATTTGAAAGAAAAAATTGATCCGTACCTGCGGCCTATTTATGATGCCCTAAACGATATGATCCCGTTTGAAAAACTTAAGTACTACATGGAACGGGAGACCATCGAAATTGCACCGCTGGCTTATATGCGCGGGCGTACATTGAACAATGCTTTCATTTTATTGGACGAAGCACAGAACACCACGCCCATGCAGATGAAGATGTTTCTTACACGCATGGGACCTGAATCAAAAATGATTGTTACAGGTGATCCTTCTCAAATTGATCTTCCTTCGAAGCAACATTCAGGTTTGAAAGAAGCGGCGCGCATTCTGAAAGATGTAAAAGGAATTGGCTTCGTTGAGCTGAACGAGAAAGATGTTGTGCGCCACAAGTTAGTGCGCGATATTTTGGATGCTTATAACCGAGATTCTTCATAACTGTTATCCGTTATCCGTTATCCGTTAATCGTTGGTACACACCACGAACTCGAACGGATCAACAATTCAACCTGATAACTGATAACTGATAAATCGATAAATCTATGAGCTCGACATGACCGTATTCGCACGGAATAATCCACGTGCGAACAGATTTAAAATTATAGAAGCCCAATTATGACAAATGAGATTCGTTTCCACCATGGCATACATGTTGGAGAGGATGGCAGTCACCTATACCTTAGACACGCTCATGATAAAGACCTATATAAAAATTGCCTTCCGGAACCTGATGCGAAATCAGTCTTACTCTTTCATCAACATCGGCGGGCTCGCTGCAGGAATGGCGGTTGCTCTATTAATTGGATTGTGGATCTGGGATGAACTTTCCTTTAATTCGTACTTTAAAAACCACCAACGTTTGGCCCAGGTAATGCTGAACCAAACGGAAGGTGGTGTCACATACACAGGCGGAACAATCGCCATGCCTACAGGCGATGTTTTACGAACAAAATATGCCGCTGACTTTGAGGCGGTATCGCTTGCTTCATGGATTGATAAACATTTAGTATATGTCGGTGATAAAGCAGTTTCGTCATCTGGAATGTGGGTGCAGCCTGATTTTCCGGAGATGTTCTCACTGGCCATGATACAAGGAAGTCGCGATGTGCTGAAAGATCCTTCCACAATTTTAATTTCTAAGTCGCTTGCAAAAAGTTTGTTTGGTGACAAGGACCCAATCAACAATTCCGTGCGCATAGACAATAGGTTTGACGTGATTGTCGGAGGAGTCTATGAAGATTTGCCACACAATACCAGTTTTTACAATTCACACATATTCCTTCCCTGGGGGAACAAGGAGAACTGGAGGAATTCGCAAACCGACCTGGAATAATCATTGTGGCGAGTTATTCGTGCAGCTCAGTGATCATGCCAGCTTCGATCGTGCCAGTGAAAAGATTAAGAATGTACCGACGCCATTTATCACGGAGATCAAAGAAGAGATTATGCTTCATCCTTTGGATAAGCTGCATCTATATGATGAATTCGAAAATGCAAAGGTCGCCGGAGGACGCATTGAATTTGTCTGGCTTATCGGCATCATTGGTGCATTCGTCTTGTTCCTGGCTTGTATAAATTTCATGAACCTTTCGACAGCAAGAAGTGAAAAGCGTTCCAAGGAAGTGGGGATCCGAAAGACGGTCGGTTCTGTGCGCGTGCAGCTTATAGGTCAGTTTCTGAGTGAGTCTGTCGTCGTGGCGCTTCTTGCATTTATATTTTCTCTTATACTTTCACAACTTTCCCTTTCGTTCTTTAATAATCTTGCGGACAAGCAGATATCCATTCCATTAGAGAGTCCGATTTTCTGGTTGCTGGCGTTGGGTTTCACATTGTTCACAGGAATCATATCGGGAAGTTATCCTGCTTTCTACTTGTCAGCGTTCAAACCTGTTAAAGTATTAAAGGGAACTTTCAAAGCAGGGCGTCTGGCCTCGATCCCTCGTAAAATTCTCGTCGTAACACAATTCACAGTATCCATCACGTTGATCATTGCCACCGTGATTGTTTTTCGGCAAATACAATTTGCAAAAAATCGCCAGGCAGGATATAGCCGTGAGGGGCTTATAACCATTGCTATTAATACGCCTGATCTGGAAAAACATTATGATGCAATTCAAAACGACCTGTTGCAAAGCGGAGTTATTGAGAATATGGCAAAAACATCCAACTCACCGGCACATTTTGGCAATAACAACAGCATTAACTGGAGAGGTAAAGATCCGGCCTTAACGGTTTTTTTTAGAAATGTTAACGTAACGCCAGAATTTGGAAAGACGCTCCGCTGGACGATAAAGGAAGGACGCGATTTTTCTATTGACATTTCCGCCGATTCTGCATCCGTCATTCTAAATGAGACCGCTATAAAAATAATGGGCTTTGAAGACCCTATCGGTGAGGTTATCGAATTTCATGGGAAAGAGTATACAATCGTCGGCGTGGTGAAAGATATGGCAACACAATCACCATATCGGCCGAGCGAGCCATCCATATTTTTTACGGACGGGTGGAAGGGACTTGCTCTAATGAGGTTAAATCATTCAATACCTGTAAGGGAAGCGCTGGCAAAGGTAGAAGCCATCTATAAAAAATATAATCCGAGTGCGCCGTTTGAATTCAGCTTTGTCGATGCAGAGTATGAAAGAAAATTTTCCCAGGAAGAAAAGGTTGGAAGCCTGGCTGGTTTCTTTGCCGTGCTTGCTGTCTTCATCTCGTGCCTGGGATTGTTTGGACTTGCATCTTATGTCGCAGAACAACGAACGAAAGAAATTGGCATTCGCAAAGTATTAGGCGCATCAGTGCTCAACGTATGGAAAATGTTATCGAAGGATTTTGTCATACTGGTGATCATCGCGTGTCCTGATTTCAATTCCGCTTTCATTTTCCTTTATGCAGGACTGGTTACAGAATTTTGAATACCGGACAACCATATCATGGAATATCTTTGCAACGGTCGGTGCCGGCGCGCTATCCATTACCTTGCTCACCGTAAGCTTTCAAGCGATTAAAGCAGCCATCGCCAACCCTGTAAAATCCTTGCGATCGGAGTAAAATATCTTGCCATTATCCTTGAGTGTTGAATATTGATTATTGAATATTGAGTGTTCTTTACATATATAACACTCAACACTCAATAATCAACAATCAATGTTCAAGTGACGCCTACCGCTGCAACTTAAACCTCGTCTTCAAATTCCCCACCATCAACGTAAAGTATCCATCCTCCAAAAGTTTTTCATTTTTATTGTTGGGAAATGAAAGCTGTTTTTCGGCATTGATTACAAATTTGAATTCAGCTGATTCTCCTGCGTTCAATAATTTTTTCTCATAGAATTTCAGATCTTTCACAGGTCTGGAAATACTTCCAACTTCGTCGAACAAAAACCACAGCACTGCTTCTTTTCCCGCGCGTGAACCCGTGTTCTTAACGGTAACGCTGGCGGTAATTTCTGATGTGTTGGATGTCAACACCGTATCACTCAAGGTGAGGTTGGAGTACTCAAAAGTGGTGTAGCTTAATCCCTGCCCAAAAGGCACTAAGGCTATTGGATTTTCAATTTCGTGTGCCAGCAACACTTCGCTCGATTTGTGATTGTGCGGCACCAAACGGTTCACGGCGGCGGGAAAATTAAAACTCATCTTAGCACTGGGATTTATTTTGCCACTGATAATTTCAGCAATGGCTTGAGCACCTTCAAATCCTGGCAGCCCTGCAAAAAGCACAGCCTTACAGCCGGGATAAATTTTTGTTATTACCCGTGGACGTCCACTGATGAGTACAAGTACAACGGGCTTGCCAGTCAATTGTGCTGCGCGTATCAGCTCGACCTGATCTTCTGGTAGGCTGATATCGATGATGCTTCCGAAACCTTCCGCATAAGGGGCTTCTCCCACGGCCATGACGATGGCATCAGCGCCGGCAGCTTTCGATCTAATTTCTGCGGCGGTGCTCGCGAGCGTTACCTTGTTTTCAGAAAATTCTTTTTGCAGTGCGGAGTAAACCGTAAGCATGTCTTTTGGATAGATGCTTTCGTCGGATGTCATCCAGCGCAGGGTCCATCCTCCGCCCAGTGGCGCTTTCAGATTCGCGATGGGTCCCGCCACCAATATCTTTTTTGTTTTATCTGCTGACAATGGCAATGCACCATTTTCATTTTTCATCAGTACGATCGATTCTTGTGCAGCAGCCAGGGCTTTGGCTTTATTTTCTGGGGAACCGATCCTGTTGAAACGGTCATTGCGTGGCATTGGATTTTCAAAAAGACCAAGCTCAAGTTTTAAGCGGAGAATACGGGAAACAGAAAGGTCAATTCTTTCCTGGCTGATTTTATTTTCCTGAACCAACGCTTTTAGATGTTTACAAAAATCCGTGTTGTACGGTGTCATAGCCACGTCAATACCTGCCATGATTGCGCGGTACGTGGCATCTTTTTCATCGGCAGCAACTTTGTGATTTCTGTATAAGCGAATGATATCCTCCCAATCGGTTACAACAACACCCTTGAATTTCATTTCATTTCGCAGAAGTTCAGTCAAGATCCGGTAGGAGGCATGCACAGCCTCTCCGTTAACATCGCCGCTGTTGATCATAAAAGTCTTTATACCTGCATCCACGGCAGCTTGAAAGGAAGGAACATAAAACTCATACATGGTCTGGTCCGAAAAGTCGGAAGGCCCCCGATCCCATCCATTTTTTGGATCAGAATATCCCAGGAAGTGCTTTGCTGTGGCGCCAATTTTGTAGGGTGCTATTTCTGTTTCTCCCTGGACGGTCTTGACAAAGATGCTTCCCATCGTTGCTGATACATAGGGCGATTCTCCCAGGCTTTCATAAAAACGTCCCCAAAGCGGCGTCCTTCCTAAGTCGAATACAGGAGCAAACAACCATTGGTGTCCGATGTCCGCAGTTTCGATAGCCGTAACGTGGGCCATATCAGCAGGAATTTGATTATTGTAAGATGCTGCTGTGTTGATGGCATGTGGAAAAATAGTTCCACCTTCCAGGTAATTCGGCCCGTGCATATGATCCACACCATAGATTACAGGGATTTTAAGGCGGGAGTTTTTCATGTTGTACTCCTGTATTTCCTTGTAAAACGTATACCAGGTCTCCGCTGGAACTGCAATCCCGTTTAAGAACGAGCCCACGTGAAATTCACGCAAGATCTGTCCAAGCTTGGCGGTATCGAGTTTGATTTCAATTTTCAAATCTGAACCTGCGCCCCAATCGGCGTTCGTAACGATCACCGAGTTGTTCAGCTGAGTCATCTGTCCGATCTTTTCCTCCAAGGTCATCTGCGAAAGAAGATCGTCAATTTTACTCTCGACGGCCGCGTTGTCCGTGCGTTCTGCTTGCCTAAGATCTTGGGGGGTTATATTCTTTGTTACTTCAGGTTGTTTCTGCTGGCCACATCCTGTCCATAGGAATAACATCAGGCATCCAGCCAACATCGTTTTAAGGGTCTTCATTTTGAGGTTTGGGTTGGGTTTAATTTTTGGGCTAGAAATATAAGGAATGTTCACAATTTAAAAGGGGCATATTTGTTTCTTCTTTCCGTATGTTTCGTTATCGAAACTTTATTCTCAGGAGGTTCGGAATTTTTTTATCTTTCTTTATGATCCGTTGGATACCCTATGCCTTTCTGAGAATCGTCCTATTCTTCATAGCCGGGATAACTTTGGGGATCTATTTTCCTGACATTCTAGACCCGCAGTACGGTGGCCTCTTATTTTTGGTCTTGGTTTTATCTTATGGCGATAATCGTGTTGCTTTATTGGAAAAAGCGATTCTTATCCACCAATCTAAAATTACTAGGCGGCATTATCGGGTTGGCTGCTGTATTCTGTATCAGGATTTTTGCAGGTGCTGCGCAAGACCGATAATCGAAGGCAGGATCATATTAGTCACATCGAATCACCCATTGAATTTTACAAGGCTATCATTGCTGGCAATCCCGTCGAGAAGACGAACTCCTGGAAGGTTCAGGCTATTGTTGAGTCCGTACGAACGCAAGGGCGAATGGATCAACTGTAGGGCCAATATTCTTCTTTATTTTTCTAAGGAGGATTTTCCTTCGTTTAAATATGGAGATGTACTATTGGTAAAAGGCGCACCCCGGCAGGTCCCTGGTCCAGCTAATCCGGAAGAATTTGATTACAAGCGATTTCTTAGTTTCAAAAATATCTACCACCAGCAGTTTGTTAAAAGAGGGGATGCGATGCGCATTGGATTTGATCCTCCCAGCTGGCTGGAACATTATGCTCTTTTGAGCAGAAGGTGGGCGGATGAGGCACTGAAGAAAAATATTTCGGGGCAACGGGAAAAAGGACTGGCGTCTGCTTTGGTGTTAGGTGTCACGGATGGCTTGGATAATGAATTGTTAACGGCGTATAAAGCAACGGGCACAATGCACGTACTGGCTGTTAGCGGGTTGCATGTAGGGATTGTTTATGGCCTGGTGTTGTTTTTATTAAGGCCACTCAATAAAAAGAAACTTGGCCGTTGGATAGTGGCAGGATTGAGTATTATTATTCTGTGGGCCTACGCTTTTGTTACAGGATTATCACCCTCGGTATTGCGTGCTGTAACGATGTTTTCATTTGTTGCGTTGGCGATACCGGCCGGCCGCCGAACTAACATCTATAATACGCTGGCGGCTTCTGCCTTTTTTATTTTGTGGTATGATCCTTTTTTGATAATGTCAGTAGGCTTTCAGTTGTCTTATATTGCTGTGCTGGGTATTGTCTACATGCAGCCGGCATTATATAATCTTTGGGAACCTACGAACAGGCTATGGGATGAAGTGTGGAAAATAACTTGCGTGTCCATCGCTGCGCAGCTTGCGACTTTGCCATTAGGTTTGTTATACTTTCATCAGTTTCCAAACTATTTTTTGCTGTCTAATCTTTTTGTTATACCCGGTTCGTTTGTTGTTCTGATCCTTGGACTTTTAATTCTCGTCGTGAATGTGATCTCGCCCATTGCGTCGTTTCTGGGGATGTTATTGGAATGGACTATCAAAGCGTTAAACTTTATCGTTTTTACCATAGAAGATTTTCCTTTTAGCCTGATTGAAAATGTCTACATAACAACTTTCCAGTGCTGGGTGTTGATTTCTATTCTCGTTGCCATCCTCACGTTACTACATACCCGGAAATTTCGAACCGTGATTTTGATTTCGTGCCTTGGCGTAGTTTTTTCATTGACGCAATGGTACCATTTTCAACAAAATGTAAGCGTTCAAAAATTTATGGTTTATAATGTTGCTGGTCATTCAGCCATTGATTTGATCGATCATGGCAACGCTTATTTTATTGCTGATACCGCATTACAAAACAATGTTGATAGAATCAGTTTTCACATCACGCCACATCGCATTAAGGCAGGTGTACGCCGCGCAATACCTCCGGGAGGCGGGTTTCAGCAACAGCTTTCGGGTTGTGCTTTGATGGTTTGGAAGGGAAAATCGTTTTTACAGATTTATGATCGAAAATTTGCAGTACCGGATGGGCTTAAGCGTCGATTTTTTGATTGTCAGCAATAATGCTGTAAATAACTTTCAGGAATTAGAATCACGAATTCACATCGGACAACTTATTCTGGATAGCAGTAACTCAAATTATTTTGCTACGCATTTCTTGGATGAAGCCAAGACTTTAAACTACGAACATCTATTCAGTATTACATCAGGGTGCTTTTGAGCTACACATATGACAATATTTAAATACATTACCTGCGTCGTCAAGGATCGGGTGGGCATCATTACCCTAAACCGACCCGAAAAAAGAAATGCCTTGAGCTTTGAATTAATTTCCGAGTTGGAGGTCGCGTTCGAAAAATATGAAACTGACAATCATGTGAATGTGATCATACTAAAGGCAAATGGTGAAGCTTTTTGTGCCGGTGCCGACATCGCGGATCTTCAGCGTCTTCAAACTTATTCGTATGAACAAAATTTAGCAGACTCCAATCACCTTAAAGAATTGTTCCTCCGCATTTACACACTCAAAAAAGTGGTGGTAGCGCAAGTTCAGGGGCCTGCACTCGCGGGCGGATGTGGCCTGGCGACCGTATGTGATTTTGTCTTCACGGTTCCCAATGCGAAGTTCGGTTATCCCGAAGTTAAGATTGGATTTATTCCTGCCATCGTGATGATTTTTCTTTTGCGTAAAATCGGGGAAGGAAAAGCCAAGCGATTGCTGTTAAGTGGAGATCAATTTTCTGCGGAGCAAGCTTATCAAATGGGAATCGTTCATGAAATTGTATCGCCTGATGTCTTGGAAAAACACGTGATGGATTTTGCAAAAAGATTGGTTCGAACGAATTCCTCCCATGCTATGATGTTGACGAAACAAATGACCACGAAACTGTATTCGATGTCTTTACTGGAATCTCTCTCCTTTGCAGCGGATATGAATGCCCGGGCACGCGAAAGCGATGATTTTAAACGGGGGGTGGCATCGTTCCTGAATAAAGAAAAGATTGAGTGGTGAAGCAGAATGATTTTAGATTTGACGATTGACGATTTTAGATTGGGTATCACAAAAGAGGTTCTGCAAAGGATAGTCCTTTCCATAATAAATCCATTTCACGCAGAGGCCGCAAAGATTAATTCCGCTAAGGCCGCAAAATCACAACCTTTGTGAAACCTTCTCCTGTACTCTACGTCTATTGTGTCTTGGTGTCTTTGTGGCTAAATGCATTTTTTTATTTTAGATTAGCGTTAATTCGCATGAGCTTACGATTGTTTGCTGATATGTCGTTATTTAAACATCAAAATTGCAACGCTAAAGATCGAAACTCCACTTTCCATATTACAAAAGTACTGGCGCCATGGTGCGTTCCGGACCCTTCAGGAAGACATCATAACGTCGGTCTTAAAAGGGCAGGATACGTTGGCTTTGCTTCCTACAGGTGGAGGTAAATCCGTTTGCTTTCAGGTTCCTGCGATGTTACTTGAAGGAGTATGTATCGTGATTACACCCTTGATTGCGTTGATGAAAGATCAGGTAAGTCAATTGAAGCAACGTGGTATTGAAGCAGTAGCTATTCATTCAGGAATGACCCGACAGCAAGTTGATATTTTGCTGGACAATTGCATTCATGGCAATGTGAAATTTTTATACGTATCGCCGGAACGTTTACAAACGGAAATGTTCGTCGTGCGCGTCCGACAAATGAAAGTAGGACTAATAGCAGTGGATGAAGCGCATTGTATTTCACAATGGGGATATGATTTCAGACCGCCGTATTTACAGATCGCTGCATTGCGGGAATTAGTACCGGATGTCACCGTGATTGCGCTGACGGCTTCAGCTACTGAAATTGTTTGTGAGGACATTAAAGACAAACTCGCGTTTAAGCCCGGTTCTGCAATATTCAAAAAATCATTTGCACGCGAGAATCTATCTTTTGTTGTACGCAAATCGGAGAACAAAGAAAAAAAGATGCTGGAGATCCTTCAAAAAGTTAAAGGGCCCGCTATTATTTATGTTCGTTCCAGAAAAGCTACGCAGGAGATCGCGGAAGCTCTTCTAAAAAGGAAAATTTCGGCGTCCTTTTATCACGCCGGACTTAATTTTGAAGAACGATCAAGCCGTCAAGATCAATGGATTCAAAACAAAAGCCGGGTAATGGTTGCCACCAACGCCTTCGGTATGGGAATCGACAAACCCGATGTACGAATTGTTATCCACCTCGATTTGCCGGAAAATTTGGAATCTTACTATCAGGAGGCAGGACGTGCCGGTCGTGATGGATTGCGCGCATACGCAGTAATGATTTACCAGGACGCGGATGTTTCAAATCTTAAATTAAAAACTGAGCAGGCGCATCCTTCACCGGAAGTATTAAAAAAAGTTTACCAGGCATTGGCGAATTATTATCAGCTCGCAGTGGGCAGTGGGGCAGGAGAAAGTTTCGATTTCGATTTGCATGAGTTCAGTGACCGCTTCTCTTTGCATACGGGTGAGGTATACGTAGCGTTGAAGAAACTGGAAGAGGAAGGTATCATTCAATTCAATGAGAGTTTTTATAGCCCTTCGCATGGTTCATTTTACTGTTGATAAAACCAAGCTATACGAATTTCAAGTAGCGAACGTCCAATTCGATCCTGTGATTAAGATGATGCTTAGGTTGTACGGAGGTGAGTTGTTTTCGGATTTTGTCAAAATATCAGAATCATATCTCGCCAAGGGATTAAATATTTCATTCAAGGAGATGATTAAAATCCTTAAGCATTTACATGAGTTAAGAGTATTGATTTACCAACCCGTTAAGGAAAGGCCGCAGCTTACTTTTGTGCTTGCAAGACAGGATGCAGAAAGGCTTCCGCTCAATACAGCAAGAATGGCAGCGCGAAAAAAACTGCTTATTCGAGAAGATGAATGCGATGATAGGTTTTGCAACGACGCAATATCGCTGCAGAATGCAGATGATCCAGGATTATTTTAATGAAGTGACATTCGATACTTGTGGCATTTGTGATGTTTGTATCGAAAAAAGGAAAAAGGAAAATGTACGGGCGTTTGACGAACTGCGCACGGAGGTGCTAAATATGTTAAAACAGGGCTCACAGACTATTGAACAGCTGGAAGAACGTATAGCGCCACGTGATCATGAACTTTTTGTAGACGTAATCCGGGAAATGGTCGATGATGGCGAACTTGAATACGATAAGACCTGGCGATTAAAATTAATACAACAAAAGACGTAACGAACTGTTATATTGATAATCTATACAAACTCACGGATGGAGATGAGAAAAAGTTATGGTTCAAAGGTTGCTGCGCGGGAATAGGATTTTGAAAAAAATATTAAAGTGGTTTGTTTATTTCCATGTATTTTTGGCGTTGGTGCTGGTGCTTACCCATTGTTCCGTTACTAAGCAGACGGAGAGGTCCTACGCGCAGGCCCGGAAAGAAAAGCCTTATGATGTGATCATTGTTCCTGGTGTTGCGTACGACAAAGCGAACACTTCTTCGGTGATGACAATGCGCCTGTATTGGGCTAAACATCTTTATGACAGCGGATTTACAAAAAATATTATTTTTTCCGGGTCCTCGGTTTACACCCACTTTGTTGAAGGAATTGCCATGAAGATTATGGCAGATTCGCTGGGAATTCCCAGTTGGCAATACTTTTTTTGAAACCCAGGCGGAGCACAGCACAGAAAATATCTATTTTTCCTGGAAGATGGCCAGGGAAAAAGGTTTCGAAAAAATTGCCCTGGCCACCGATCCTTATCAGGCTGCTTTGTTAAGGCGTTTTATGAAACGTTTTACGCCCGGCGTTAAAAGTATTCCCATAGTTTTCAGCAAGCTTGATATTGATGACCGGTCATTGCCTAAGATCGATACAACGGCTGCCTTCGTTCATAATTTTGTTCCGATCACCAAGCGCGAAAGTTTTTGGGAACGCTTTCAAGGAACAATGGGCAAACGCGTGAAAGAAGACGTCAAACGCGAGAAAGCAAATGCTCGGAAGGAAATGAAGAAAGACAAGGAAGCGTTGTCAAGGCGCGAACTAGCGAAGAGCAATTCTGTGAAAGAGTGAAAACCTAGCTACCTGTCTTTCGAAAAACTCCTCAGTCCCAAAACGTTGTTGGAAAATATAGATGTAGCCTGGTTCGAGGCTTAATTTTTTTGTCAGGTAAAATTCAGCCGAAACATAAATTCGATTTTGATCAAACGTGTTACCAGTGTGATTAAACATAATTTCATCGGCTACCCGAAGGGTGATCACGGGAATATTTTCTTCGTTTGTTTTTAATGGCATCCTTAGCTGCGCACGATATCGAAATCTCAACACATAAAACGATTCTTCAAAAACACTTTTTTCGGGATCTTCCTGAAAGAAACGATTGTCTATCCTAATCCTGTTTTGAAAAAATATTTTGCCCGATCGGCAGTTCGTATGAGGCTTCCGCTACGCCGCGGATTTCACTTACAGCGTGATCATATCCCAGTTCTGGTTTTTGGGCAAAAATCCAGGATAACGTAAGGCCACCCCCAAAGTCCCACCTTTCTTTCTTGTAATGTAAGCGTGAGTGAATAATTAACTGATTTTGTACATCCGGACTAAAAAATCTGCGATTGTCAATTTCGTTAGTCCAATAAACCTTGGGCGAAAATATCAATTGATTCTGATAACGAAGCCAATAGAGCGACTGATGATTAACGACACGCTGCGACTGTGATGTCAATGCACAGCCAATCATGAAAACTATAAGTAAAACCTTTTTCAATGAAGTTTAGTTTGCGAGCAACTCTTGTGCATTCTCCATTGCCACTTTCGACGGTTTGGCTCCTCCGATCATCTTGGCAATTTCTTCGACTCGCTCAGGGTCAGATAATCGCTTTATGGAACTGACGGTTTTTGCAGCTGAGTTATCCTTATAAACAAAATAGTGTGCATCTCCCTTGGCGGCAATTTGGGGTAGGTGACTGATAGAAATTATCTGATGAGCATTTGACATTCCCTTCATTAAGGTTCCCAACTTAATGGCCACTTCACCGGAAATACCGTTATCAATTTCGTCTAGCACCAACGTTGGCATCGCTGTTTTTGCGGCCATCACATATTTAATGCAAAACATCACCCGCGAGAATTCGCCGCCGGAGGCGACCTGTGCGAGAGGGCGTGGAGCAACGCCCTTGTTGGCGCTGAAGAGAATTTCAATCCGATCTATTCCTGAAGGTGAAGGATCCGTGGTGCGGGCATCAATTTCAAAAATCGCATTCGGCATTCCCAGTTCATGCAGCAGTTTGGTGATCTGCTTGCATAAAGGTGGAAAGGATTTTTTTCTTGACGTCGCTCAACTTGAGTGCAGTTGTATTTACTTGTTGTTGGGCCTGTTCAAAATTTTTCTTTGCCGTTAGAAGGGCATCGTCAAGATTCGCAGTAAGCGTATCTTTTTGTTGGAGAGTTTCCTGAATGGCAATCAATTCCTTTACATTCTGCACCCTATGTTTTTTCAATAACCGGTACAACAAACTCAAACGCTCCTTAATGGTCTCCGTGCGTTCGGGATCGAATTCAACGGCATCGCCTTCGCGTTCGATCTCATTGACGAGATCATCCAGCTCAATTACCAAACTATCGATTCGCTTGTATAACTCTTCGTAGCGGGGAGAGAATGATGAAACAACCTGCACATGATTTCGGGCTTCCCCCAAACTGTTCAATGAAGCATACTCCGAATTGTTGAGTAGTTCCAATACCTGTTGAAACCGCGTTTTAATTTCGCCGGCATGCTCCATTATCTTTAACTCGGATTCTAAAGTATCCTGCTCTGTTTCCTCCAGCTTTGCTTTTACCAGTTCATCCAATTGAAAACGGATGTAATCGGACTCCTGGCGCAACGATTCGGCCTCCGACGTCAACGTTTCAAATGCTTTCTTTGCTTTCAGAAAGGTTGCCCAAGTGCTGACATAAGCATCGACGAGATTTCGATTTTCCGCAAATGCATCCACCAGCTTTAATTGAAAAGTTTGCTGGCCCGAGCTGCAAGGTTTCATGCTGTGAATGAATATCCATCAGCAGATTTCCAATTCGCTTCATGACTTCCAGCGTAACCGGCGTGTCGTTGATAAAGGCACGAGACTTTCCACCCGGACTAATTTCCCTTCGAATTACAGTAGTGGTGTCGTAGTCAAGATCTTCTTCTGCAAAAACTGATTTTAGATTTTCGTTTTTCAATTCAAACGTGCCTTCGGTAATGCACTTTTCATTTTCATCCCACAAAACTTTTGTATCGGCGCGGTTGCCCATCAGCAATCCAATGGCACCCAGCATAATCGATTTTCCGGCACCGGTTTCTCCCGTGATCACATTGAGACTGGCAGACGGCTCCATCTCAAGATGCTTGATCAATGCGTAGTTCCGTATCGTTAGGTGCTTAAGCATTAAACTTGTGTATCCAGGAATATCTCAACAATGGATTGAATGGGATAGGTGATGTTTTCAAGACGCATATTTCTCAGAACAATCGAAGTATCATTCACGTGTTTTAATTCTCCGAACATAACGGTTCTGTCGGTCAAGACAATGTTAATTTTTTTTCCAATAAATTCATTCATTCGCCTGCGAATTTGATCTGAATCAGTAAGACGTAATTGTTTGGTACGCATGTGAGCCTGTTCGGGCAAATCTGATTAATTCGGCGATTCGAATGCAATACGTAAGGAATTGAAAATTAATTCTGGATCATTTTATCGTAAGTCGCGGCATTGGAGGGGTCAATCGCGGTAACGATATCATAAGCCTCACGGCGTATCTGAATATTGCCGGCTGAAAAAATATTTGCAAGCTCCTTACTCTTCGCATCCAAAAAGCTCACAACCAAAATGGCGTTAGGATTTATATCCCGCACTTTTTTTACATCTTTTAGTCCATCAAGAATAATCTTTCTGCTCTTGTCAGGATCTTGATCAAATGTATCCAATGCCAACCGGTGATAGGAATATACTGATTTACGAAGGTCAATCATTTGCGGATTATTGTAATTTTCCACAATCCAATAGCGACTGCGATTGTTACCACCGATCGACTGCCAGCCTGGCCGGGCGGATTGTTGTGCATTGTTTACTACGGTCATTGCACGCTGAAAAAAAGGCGTGCCACCCAGTTCACTGAAAGTGTCAGCATCGATACCCAGGATGACGTACGCATACATCGCAAGCATGGAAGTAAGGTTGGATGTGTACGTATTGTCATTGTATTCCAAAGGAAGTGATTCGATGTACTCAAACTCCCAATCACGATCCGCAAAATTGAAAATGAGGCTTGAATAATTTGTGTTGTAAACCGGACGAGCTGCCTGGATCTGAACGGTGGCCGAGAAACTTCCAACGGTTGGCATCTTGGTAATGGTGATCAACATATTGCAGTTAATCTTTTCGTATGGCTTGTAAGCGTCGTTCGTCCATTTTCTCGAATTCATAAATTGCTCGATGGCAGTTTTCATATCCCTGAAAATTCCCCGATCCGATGTGGTGATCTGCGTTGAATTGATCGTTACGGAACAACTTAATTCCTGCGCCCATGCAGGAATGGAAAAAATGAGAAGCAATATGAATGAGGTATATTTACGCATCAAAATTTTCAATAATAGCCTGCACAATGTCTTTGGCAACAGCCTTCTTATCCTTTAACGCGAAAGAAGTCATTTTATGTTGACGATCGATGATGGTAATTTTATTGGTGTCGTGACCAAAACCTGCTCCTGGATCCTTTAAAGAATTCAGAACGATCAGATCAAAATTTTTAGATTCAAGTTTCTTCAGGGCATTATCTTGCTCCTGTTCTGTCTCCAACGCAAATCCCACAACGAATTGTCCAGGCTGTTTTACCTTGCCTAACGAAGCTGCTATATCATGCGTCTTGGTTAGTTCCAAGGTCATGCTTCCATTCTTTTTTATCTTTTCCGTTGATTGTACAGTCGGGCGATAATCTGCAACGGCTGCGGCGAGTACTGTAATATCGGTTTGAGCAAATACAGCAGTGCATGCGTTATACATTTCTTCCGCCGACGTCACCTGTTTTAGGTTTATCCCCGCTTGCTGTCGTCTTTTGATCCGTCGGGCCTGTGACCAAGTTGACAACAGCGCCCTCGCGCGCAAGTTCTTCAGCGATAGCAAATCCCATTTTCCCGCTTGAATGATTGCCGATAAACCTGACTGGGTCAATGGCTTCGTAGGTAGGACCCGCTGTCACCAACACAGTCTTGCCTTTCAGCTTTTGATCGGTGTTAAAAAAAAAGTCAATGTGTTTGAAAATGTCTTCAGGCTCAGCCATGCGGCCGGTGCCTGTAAGACCACTGGCAAGCTCGCCATATGTTGGGTCGATCAGTGTGTTGCCAAAACTTCTGATTTTTTCAAGATTGGATTTTGTCGAAGGGTGCTGTAGCATATCCAGGTCCATTGCCGGTGCTAACCACACAGGGCACCGGGCAGACAGATAAGTTGCTAGTAATAAGTTGTCACAAAGGCCAAAAGCAATTTTTGCAATTGTATTGGCAGTAGCAGGTGCTATGATCATAGCATCGGCCCATAAACTCAAATCAACGTGATTATTCCATTCACCCGTTTTTTCTTTTTCGAAGGAAGTAAGAACGGGATTTTTAGACAAGGTAGAAAGGGTGAGGGGCGTGATGAAGTGATGCGCCGACGGCGTCATGATGATTTTAACTTCAGCACCTGCTTTGACAAGAAGTCTGGTGAGCACTGCCGATTTATAGGCAGCAATGCCACCACAAACACCAAGAATGATCTTCTTGCCGCTAAGCATGAAAGGAAAGGATTATAACTCCGTTTGTGAATCGCCTTCGCCGCGTATGCGGAAATTAAGTTTTTCTTCCAAAAATTCTTCCGTAGCGGTTGTTGTTGGCTTTGGCATACGTTCATAGAATTTGGAAATTTCAATCTGTTCACGATTTTCAAAAACCTCTTCCAGATTGTCAACCGTAGTAGCAAACTCGGCAAGCTTGTTATTAAGCTCTTCTTTAATGTTAACTGCAATTTGTCTTGCTCTCTTTGAGATAACCACGACGGATTCGTAAAGATTACCTGTCTGGGCTGCGATCTTTTCAATGTCGCGTGTGATGATAGAGGATTGAACTGCCATAATTATGAATTGTTATTTTTTGACTTGTTAAGTTTTGCCAGGCTGTCGGCGTAAAGTTTTTCAGCATCACGCAAAAATGCTACTCTGAGGGTATTTGTCCACGAACTCTTTATAATGATCAACAACCCCTTTATAACGCTCTTGCTGCTTGCTCATAATGCTTTGTTCCGCTAACCGATATTCAGACACAATTACCAAATAATATGCTTCCTCCAAAAATTCGGAGTCGGGGAAGTTATCTTTAAAGTTATTCAGCGCCACAATCGCCGCTTTGTATTGACGCATTTTATAATACTGATAGGAGTTGTCAAAACCTTTGCGTTCCAGCTTCTTCTGGGTGGTTACAATTACATCAATTGACTGATCACGGAATTTGCTATTTGGGTAGCGATTCAAAAATTCCTGCATCGCTGCCATCGCATCCACACTGTTGGATTGATCCAAATTATCTTTTGGTGAAGATTTAAATAAGGAGTAGGCATACATATAGCGAGCTTCTTCCGCCATTGGGCTTCGCCCGTACGTTTCGTAAAATGTTTTGAATTGCTCAGAGGCCAATAGATAAAGTTTATCGTAGTATTGGCAGTAGGCGAGGTTAAACTGGACTTTTTCGCCCTCGGGTAGCCCTCGAACGATAGGGGTGATCGCCTCAAATAACACCGATGCGTGGTAATAGTCCTTTTTATTGTAATAGTTAAGCCCTGCCTCGTATTTTACGCGCCAGTCCTGGCTTTTTTCGATTTTTCGAAATTTGCCGCAGGAAACCCCTACCACTAGAATTAAACCAACCAGAAACCAGAATGATACTCTCAGCATAAGCCCGCAAATATAACATAAGACGCCATATTCTGAAAAACGTTCCTTTTCGTGGAGTGAGTTTTCCGAATTTTGGGATGACTAGTTCACACAGAATGGATGAAATTTGTCGTCTAAAGGTTGTGCAAATACCCTAAAAAGTGGGAATTATTTCTTCACGATGAGCTTTCGTGTCATTACCCCTTCATTTTCGACATACAGGGTATAAAAATAAATACCGGCGCTAAGGTCCTCGGTATCGATGCGCACCGAACTATCGAGCGGCGACAAGGCGTATTCCCCAACAACATTTCCTATGATGTTGTGAACCAGTATTTTAGCTTTTACCTGATCACTCGGTCAATTTGTAAGCCGCATTGGCGTGCTCAACCGCAGGATTAGGATAGACGTCGTAGAGGGTGATGTGGCGAGAGTTGTAAATATTGGCCTTTCCTAATTTTTCCTCTACGCTAAAATTCAGGTTAACTTCCAAGGATTGGCCCGGATTAGACTTGTTGAATGCGATGTACTGCAAGGAGCTTTCATTCTGATTCAAACCCGCTTCCAATGCCACATACAGGTTTGTGGTAGTTTGTCCGGGCTCCACTTTGACGATATAGTCTTCCACTTTTGAGTCCAGGCAATTATTATCGATGCAGAAATATTTTTTTTGAGTGCTTCCCAATTGCTCGTCTACTTTTCTAATGACCAGTGTAACAGGTTTTTCTGAAGTATTTTTAAAGCGGAGGGGTACTTTTATGGTCTCGCCAATCACGCCTTTATAGGATTCCTGCAACGGCGCAATTTCGAACCCCTGACCGAGTACCCAGGAACTCATCAGTATCATTATTGCCGACAACAGGGCCTTCATCATGGTATGCGCGAGAGTTTCACAAAAGTTAAACTTTTTGCGCTATTCTCATAATAGAAATTGAAATATTTCGTTAGCGTTGACTTAAATTATTTAGCCCTACCGTTTGGAATTCAATTCGACCCTTTAAAAGGTTAAATCGGCTAAAAAAAATTTGAAATCTCAGAGATGGATTTAAATTAATTTCATTTCAATGCCTTCGAAGGAGTCGGGAATTTTCGGGCAGTGCTTTGGTCTTTTTTTACTTGAGATTTGATGGGCTTCTCAGTTTCTTTCCACGAAAAGCCCTTTAGTTTGATATCTTCCTCCTTGATTTCATGCGGCGGGATGAAGCGGGCATCAGGTTGTTTGTAAAAACTCAGGTTGTTTACCTTACCTTCTTTAAACCGGATGGTGATATTGCTGCAAATGATTCGATTCACGCCCATGGCCGCCTTCCTCTTCTTCACTCAGTGCATAGTAAATGCTCTCGCCATTTCCTTCCACCACAACGCGATGCAATTTTTTTCCTTTAAACTCAGCGGTCATCTTGCGCCCTTTGATCTGATTATAGTTGAAGAGCGAATCTTTGGAAATGACAAAAGCATTTACATTCATAAAGATCCGATCGATGGTGTTGTTTTTAAGTAACATACGAATCGAATCCGCCGTCATTTGATTTCCTTCTGACCACAAAACAGGATCCTGATAAAAATAAATAGTGGAATCAGCCATGCGATATTCTACTGAATCGGCTACACCCTGCAGATCTGGCTTAAAAATTTTGACTTTGTTGTAGGCAAGTAACCGCTTCTTGCTCTCATCCACATTGTCGATGGACACTAGTGTATCCGCAGCCATAAAAAGCGTGTCGTTGTCTTCCGTAATTTTTGCCAGATAAGCGCGGTCATAATATTTTAATCAGTCCCTTCGTTTTGTAATAATCAGCAGCCTGTCCGTAGATGATCAGGTTTTCTTTTTTGGAAATAAGTCTGACGGATTTTCGAAGCTTGTAAATTTTTCTGATGTCGTCGAGTTTAAAATCTTCACTCTCTAAAACATATTCAGTTGATTCTGCGGTACCAAGTTTCAGATCGGATCGCCTTGTTTTTGTGTCGTATTCTCCATCGTTGTACACAAACGTGCTGCTGTCTCTGTCGACAACATTCGTGGGGGTTCTGAAGTAAATGATTTTGGTTCGGGAATTATATTGAATACTATCGGAGGTCATCGTATAGCCATCCGAATTTTTAACATGGACATTTTTTTTGAAGGACGCCATGTTGGAGTTTACATCATAATATCCCTTGTTGCTCGTAAGTACGTTGATACTATCCACCAAACGACCGCCATTGTAATAGTAAGCGAGATTTTTAGGCCGATCGAAATCAAGATGATCTGTGTATAACGTTGACGTTGCGAGCTTGGTGAAGACGACATCATTTCGAAGCTTGGCTTTTTTTGTATTGCCATCATACTCCAGTTTATTGCCGGTAATCGTTACGGAATCACCTTCCGTAATGCGCACGCGTCCAAAGGCTTCCACAAAATTTCGTTTCTTAAAGAGGTAAGCTGAATCGCAATAGATGGTGGTTTTATTTTGTTTGAGTATTACATTTCCCAACAGTCGGTCAAATCTTTCATCTCCCTGTTCTTCCGCCCTTCAGTTTGTCCGCTTGCTCTAATTTTACCTTCTTTTGCGCAACAGCGGCATATGGGCACCCAATACCATGCACAAAAGCGGCAGCTACGCCGCACCAATCGTAAATCGTAAATCGTAAATCGTAAATTCATGCTGTTGCAAGCTACATCCTTAAACTAAAAAATCGTACTTCGTCCCTGGTAATTCGTACTTTTGCCCTGTGCTTGAGCAATTTCTGAACCATATTGACCGGTTTAAACTTTGCACCCCGTCGGATTCAATTTTATTGGCGGTGAGTGGTGGCGTGGATTCGATGACGATGCTTTACCTCTTCAGAGCGGCGGGTTTCAACATTGCCGTCGCGCATTGCAATTTTCAGCTTCGCGGCAAGGAGTCTGATGATGACGAGGCCTTTGTGAATGAGGTGTGCAAAAATTTAGGAGTTCCTTTTTTTGTGCAGCGTTTTGAGACGGAATCCTTTGCATGGGAGCAGGGCTTATCCATTCAAATGGCCGCACGCGATTTACGTTATGCATGGTTTGAAGAATTGTTAAAAATTCATTCATTCAACTGGCTGGCAACGGGGCATCATTTTGATGATACCATGGAAACCGTTTTGCTGAATTTGACTAAAGGATCTTCGATTGATGGTTTGGGAGGAATTCCTGTAAGGAATGGAAATATCATCAGGCCGCTTCTGTTTGCCACGCGTGCTCAAGTGGAAAAATTCGCGAGAGAAAATGGCATTGCGTGGCGCGAAGATCAAAGCAATCTCACGGATGATTATCAGCGAAATTTCATTCGCCATCAGATCATTCCTAAGCTAAAGGAATTAAATCCTTCCCTTGAATCAACCTGGCAAATTGGGTTAGAAAAAATACAGGGGGATCTGGACCTATTGCACCACGCCTTTGATGCTTGGAAAAATTACCATGTTATAGAAAATGCTGATCGCACCGTCATTCACAAAATAGCTTTTGAGGAAATTTCAGCCCCTGCGGCTGTGTTGTGGAGATATATAAAGACTTACGCTTTCAATTTTGAACAAGCGCGTGAAATCATTCATGCTTTGAACGGTCAGCCGGGTAAACGATTTTTATCTACGACGCATACGCTGGTGGTCGATCGGGACGCCATCATCATCACACCTCATCCTCAAGAGTTGAATGTCGTTACCATTGGTCAGGATCATCAGGAAGTCAATCTGGGACCTTGGAAATTACACTTGTCAAATGATCATGCAAGGACGCCCGGCTCGGGAAAAATGGAAGCTGCATTGGACGCCGATGAGTTGATTTTTCCTTTGGTCTGGAGGAAGTGGAAGAATGGAGATTCCTTTCATCCACTGGGTATGAACCATAAAAAGAAGATCAGCGATTTCCTGGTGGACAATAAACTGTCGCTCGCGGATAAAAATGCGATCACCGTTTTGGAATCGGATGGACGAATTGCTTATGTAGTGGGCTGGCGGATTGATGACCGATTTAAAATCACCCCGAAAACCAAACGGGTATTGAACATTCGCGTGGAGAAAGTTTAACAGGTTTCCTTTCTCAAAAATTATTTTCAAAATCCCTTCGAATTGATAACTTGCCGCCCGGTTTTAGGGGGGTATTTCTCCTCATCCCACAATGTGTTGATTTCTAGACCAATACCGTTTACAAACATGCACGTCAACCCCTTGACTGACGACTCAAGAATAGACCGAATTCTAAAACTTAATTTATATCAATATGAAAGTAACTGTTGTTGGCGCTGGTAATGTTGGCGCCACGTGTGCAGATGTTTTGGCCTATCGCGAGGTAGCTAACGAAATTGTTTTGTTAGACATTAAAGAAGGCTTGGCTGAAGGTAAATCACTGGATATTTGGCAAAAAGCTCCCATTGATTTGTATGACAGCCGAACCATCGGAGCAACAAACGACTATACTAAGTCGGCAGGCTCGGATGTGGTTGTTATTACTTCAGGACTTCCACGCAAGCCGGGGATGAGCCGCGATGACCTTATCGGAACAAATGCAGGAATTGTAAAATCGGTTACTGAAAATATTATTAAACATTCTCCAGACGCTATCATCATCGTGGTATCCAATCCACTTGATGTTATGACGTATCAGGCACACCTTACTTCAAAGCTGCCGCGTACAAGAATTATGGGTATGGCAGGTATCTTGGATACTGCCCGCTATCGTGCGTTCCTGGCAGAAGCTTTGAATGTTTCTCCTAAGGATATTCAAGCGATGTTGCTTGGCGGTCATGGCGATACCATGGTGCCGCTTCCTCGATATACCACGGTTGCCGGTATACCAGTAACGGAGTTGATAGACAAAGACAAACTCAATGCTATTCTTGAAAGAACGAAAGTGGGTGGTGGTGAACTGGTGAAACTGATGGGAACGTCAGCATGGTACGCACCTGGTTCTGCGGCAGCGCAAATGGTAGAGGCTATTGTGAAAGATCAGCGTCGCATTTTCCCGGTTTGCATCAAATTAGAAGGCGAATATGGCATCAAAGATTGTTACCTCGGCGTGCCTGTTATTCTCGGCAAAAATGGAATTGAAAGGATCATCGAGCTCGATCTGAACAAGGACGAAAAAGCATTAATGGAATCAAGCCGAAAAGCGGTGAGGGAAGTAATGGATGTGCTTGAAAAGCTTGGGTAAGCTGACAGCTAACAGCTAACAGCTAACAGTTTACAGTTTAAAGCATGAAGCCGGCCTCAAGCCGGCTTTTTTATTTGAAGTTGCCACGGCCTTAAGGCCGTGGCAACTGAACTTCTCCGACCAAAGGACTTTAGTCCTCGTAAACATTAAACATCTTTTCGGCCGCCATAAATTATTTCTCCTTTTACTAATCCAAATTTCTTACGGACGCTTTCTTCGAGGTTGTTTACATAGGGATCCTCCAACGGAGTCAATCCTGCTCGTTTTATTCTTTGAGTATAATCCCTCCCGTATTTTCGAACGTGATCATCTTGCCCAAATATTTTTTCTCTTTCTTGTCGATCGGTGATCGTTGAATCTTCAAATGTTGTATCAGGCACTGGATTGAAAAAAGGAACCTGAAGAATGGCAAATCCCTTCGGTTTAAGTACCCTGTGAATTTCGTTCATCGCCTTGATATCATCTTTGACATGCTCCAATACGTGATTGCAGAGCACGACATCAAACGTATTTTGCGTCAAAGGGAATTTGATGAATGTCCATTTTTACCTTTGCCAGAGGGGATTCGATGTCAGCCGTTATATATTCGTCGCCGTGAATTTTTTCAAACCGTTTGATAAAGCAAGCTTCCGGGGCAATGTGCAGGACATGGAGACCATTTTTGAAAAAACCTGTTCTTTCCTTTAAATAAAGCCACATCAGCCGGTGGCGTTCCAGGGAAAGGCAATTCGGGCACAAGGCATTTTCGCGAGGATTAATTCTCCCGTAGGGCAGGAATTTCCGAAAACTTTTGCTGCATACAGGGCAGGTAACATCTTTGCCGCGGTAAAACAGCCCCAGGACCTTTAAACCTGCACCACTTACCCGCTGAAGGTATTTTCGTGGCACATACCGGATCAGCCAGGAAATGATTTTTTTCATGATGCCAATTTGCGGCTACAAGCTTACGGTTAAAAGCTTAAACCTAAAAGGTCTATATTCTCTTGAAAAACGGGTTTATTTGTCAAAAAAATAAAACCTGTAAAACTATTTCTACGGCCTCGTCATCTTTAAGGCGTAGAAGGCAAGAAGCAGGAGAACTTAAAAAAACCGAACGAAATCTGTGGTGGATACTTTACTGAACATTGCCATGATGCAATCTGATACCCTTGTTACCCGGGCTAAAGAGGGGGATCAGAGTGCCCAAGGGAAATTGGTGCAGCTGTGGTACAAACGTATCTACAACTTCGGCTATAAATTTTTTATGGATCATGACCTGGCGATGGAAGTTTCCCAAAAGACTTTTATTTCCATGTGTAAAAACCTTCCGGGCCTTCAGGACAATGCCCGGTTTAAATCCTGGCTCTATAAAATTGCCGTCAACTATTGCAGGGAAGAGATTCGGAAAAAGAAAGGGGATCGCTCCCTTTCGTTTGACGTCGTTTGGAATCGTGATGCCGAAGAATCACCGAAATGGGAATCCGCAGGGCAACGGTTTGATAATCCTGAATCTCAATTACACCGAACGGAACTGGCCGACATTTTACAACAAGCCTTGAGCGAACTAAATGCGGAACAGCGTGAAGTGGTCATCATGAAAGAATATGAGGGATTGAAATTCAGAGAGATCGCAGAGGTATTAAACATCTCGGAGAACACAGTAAAATCAAGAATGTACTATGGACTTGAAGGACTCCGAAAAATTTTGGATCGAAAAAATATAAATAAAGATACAATAGGCTATGAGCTATAAACCCAATGAAAACGATTTGATGGCTTACCTCTATGGTGAATTGGAAGGTTCCGAAAAGGAAGCCATGGATAAATATCTTTTTGAACATCCTGAGGCGCGCCTCGAGCTTGAACGTCTTCAGCAAATGCGGAGCATGCTGGGCCATGTGAAGGACAAAGAAGTGATTGCCCCTCCCATTTTTGTTGGCGAAAGCAAGCAACGATTTATTTGGAATGCTCCTTATCTCAAAACGATTGTCAGCATCGCTGCATCGCTGCTGCTGATCATCCTTGTGGGAAAGCTTTCAGGCATGAGAATTCAATATCAGGAAAGTGAATTACGAATTAGCTTTGGGGGTAGTCAGGTTGCTAACGATAATGCTACACCAACGCTCAGCCTCCTTGCTTCGTTGTCCACTGAAGAGGTTCAGGCGATGATCAATTCATCATTAGACAAAAACAACCTGGCGATGCAGTCTAGCTGGAAAGAAACGCAACAACAATTAGATGCATCCATTACTAAAAACCTTGCGCAGAATTCGAATAAGATCGATAAGCTGGTAAAAGATGCGTCAGCCGCGTCACAGGATCAGATTCGCCAATTTGTTTCGGGAATGCAAACCGAGAATCTGCAATTGGTTAAAAATTATTTCAAACTTTCTGCCGACGAACAGAAGCAGTATATCGAAAGTCTGTTGGTCGATTTTTCAAAATATCTTCAACAGCAACGTAATGACGATCTCCAGCTTGTTCAAACCCGGTTGAACAGCATTGAGAAAAATACGGATGTGTTCAAGCAGGAGACAGAGCAAATTCTGTCTAGTATTATTACAACAGTAGGAACAAAAAATTCTATAGGGACCACTAACTAAGGATGCAGGCAAATGCTTGCAACCAATTATTAAATGCGTAAGACTATGAAGAAAATGATTCAAACTTTGCTATGCAGCGTGGTTGTTTTTACCACTATGCCTGCCATTGCACAGAAAATAGACGAGGAGAGAATGCAGCGCGATATTGCCGTTGCTGAGAATGTATTGGGGACATTGATAAAGCAGCAGTTTGAAAAACAAAAGATGTTTTTTCCCCTTGAAATAAAAAGCAACTATCAGCCTGGATACGGCGTAACATTTTACATTCCCACAGATTACACCACGCCGATAGTGTTCGCTTTACCCGGCGATGATAATTTCATCTGGGACGGCCCCCCAGGCCAAAGGGTGTATATTAATCAAGGTAACAATGAGAACCCCAACAATGACGTCGTCGAGCCCAGGGCACCGGAGAAAAAAGGTACGCTGAGTCTTCAGGATAAAAAGAAAGAAAAGGCGAAGCTTGACATGGACAGCATTCAGGATTCATACAACACAAAAGTGATCGATGCAGCGAAAACATTTTTGTTAGACTATGGTGATATGATAACGCAACTTTCACCGACAGAAAGGATTATTGTTTCCAATCAAGGAGAGAGACAGGGTGTGGGTAAACAAATATTTTAACGCGCCCAACCGCACCCATCTTTCTGTTGAAGTTCTAAAAGGTGATTTGACGCAATACAAACAAAATAAGATTACGCGCGAGCAAGCGTTGTCGAAGATTAAAGTGATAAACACGGAATCGGTCGATGAGGTGGAACCCGACTTGGAGTTATTGTCCAGTATTTTCAGCCGCTTGTATCGCCCTGATCTCTCAAAGACTTTCTTCGTACAGGATAATGTGTATTTCGAGCGATTGAAAGATTATGGCGTAGTGTATTACATGCAGGCTTTAAGCAGCCAGGAGTTAGGATACACCAAACGTTATGTGATGCCTACGGTGGGTTTGGACGATGTTGATCAGGCTACACGTGATAAAACGATAAAAGAACTCTATCCCAAATTCGAACAAGATCTAAAAGACAATATCCTGGAGTATGGACGTACATTAAAAAGTCTTAAGGATGAAGAGGTATTGGTCTTCCAGGTAAAATTGACGCGATGTGTTGGTTGCGGGATACCTTCAACCCTGGAGTACACAATAAAAAGTTCGGTATTAAAAGATTTTAATTCCAATAAAATCAACAAGACTGCAGCCCTGGGCAAATTTGAGGTAAAGAAGGGAACGATTCAATAAGCGATTTCCGAGTATGTTTCACATGGAAGACGCAAAGCTTCCGCTGAGGACCTTAGCGAAACTTGCGTCTGCGTCTCTGTGTAAAATGCATTTAAAAAAAATTCTGCTTACACAGATTTCAAAAGCTCTGATCTGTATTTCGTGAGGATACTCGACTTCGAGACAAACCCAAGATATTGTTTGTCTTCCACCACCGGTAGGTTCCATTGATTGGTATCGTCGAATTTTTTCAAAACGGTATGTAGATTTTCATTTAGCTTGATGATGGCTGCCGGTTTTGTCATCAACTCCTTAACGGTTGTCTTTTCATGTTTTTCCGGATTAAAAATGATGTTTCGGATTTTATCCATATGAACAAGTCCCAGAAGTTCATTCTTCTCGTTAACAACCGGAAATGTATTTCTGCTCGAAGTGGAAATAACCTGAATCATAGATTGAAGCGTATCCTCTGGCTTAATAACAGAAAAATTGGTTTCAATTAATGCGGTCAGGTCCAGTTTGCTCAACAAAAAACGATCTTTGTCTTCCATGCTTAAATTAAGCATATGCGAAAGTTTCTTTCCTTCCATTGACAAAGGTTCGAAATATTTTACCACGGTAATACTAAGCGCTGATACGATCATAAGCGGAATCATGAGTTCATACCCACCTGTAACTTCGGCGATGAGGAATATTGCCGTAAGTGGTGCGTAGAAAACTCCGCTGAGTATCCCCGCCATCGCTACGAGCGTAAAGTTTGTTTCTGGTATTTTGGCAATTCCCGTAAGGTTGATAAATCTTGAGTAAACAAATCCCAAATATGCTCCCACAAACAGTGACGGTGCAAAACTTCCGCCGTTTCCGCCACTTCCAGTCGTTATGGCTGCGGCAATGGTTTTGAGAAACATCAACGCACCCAGGAAAATCAACAAGTGCATGTCGTTTCGAATCAGGGAGTTCATGATGCTGACTTTTGTAAGCTGACCTGGTTGAAGGAGTGAAAGCGATTTTATGGATTCGTAACCCTCGCCGAATAATGGCGGAAAGAAAATCAGCAGTATGAATAATAACGTTCCTCCCAGCAAAACCCGCATCCATAGATTACCAACGGCCTTCATTTTCACGTCTACCCAGGTAAACATCCGCGCATAATAAAGCGAAAGAAATCCTGCAAGAAGACCCAGGATAACATAGTATGGCACATTGTAATAGTTGAACGGCTGTTGAAGCGTGAACGAAAGGAGCGCATCTTCCTGCAAAATAATTTTTGAAAGCAGTGCTCCGCAGGCTGCAGAGATGATCAGTGGTATCAGCGCTGAAGCGCTGATATCAGTTAGCAAAACTTCTACCGCGAAAAGTACGCCGGCAATGGGCGAGTTAAAAGCGGCCCCAATACCTGCCGCCGCTCCACAAGCCAAAAGAATCGTACGATCCTTATAGGACAGATTATAGGACTTACCAAAGTTTGAACCTATGGCTGAGCCGGTGCTCACCATGGGAGACTCCAATCCCATGGACCCGCCAAATCCAACTGTTAGTCCACTGGTAATGAGATGCGAGTACATCGTTTGCGGTGGTATGGAACTTGATTTTTTTACGATCGAATGAACAATTTCGGCCGTTCCCTTCTGAAGTTCTGTTTTAAGAAAATACTTGATGTAAATGACGGTAAGTAAAATCCCAAGCAGCGGAAACAAGGCAAACACAAGAAACTCTTCGAATACTGTTTGAGTAGTAATTTACCAGTCGTTCAATGGAATGAACAAAGTATTTCAACATGACGGCGGCAAATCCGGAAGAGAGTCCGACCAAAACACTGGCGAGCACAAAGAACTGGGCGGAGGGTAGTTTTTCTTTTAGATAAAGTATTGGTCTTTTAAGCACCGAATGAATGGACTCGATCATCTATGCGTCAATAAAATTTGTCGTTAACCTCCTCAGCAAGATGCATTTTTTTAATCCTCTCAGATTCACACATTTGAAATTTTGTGTGGAAATAAATACACAATAGAAATCACAACTACCCGCAAATACTTTGTTATTCCTCAAAAAATCAATGGCGAAATTATTGCCATACGTTTTAGAAACCTTTAAAAAAATAATAAATAATCATGAAGACTTTAGGCATAGTCGTTCTAGCACTCGGAATCATCATGACGATCTTCACTGGGTTTAATATAGTCACCAAGAGAGAAGGTAGTCGATATTGGACCACTGGAGATTAACAAGGAAGAAAAAACTCCTGTTTACTGGTCGCCGGTGACGGGAGGCATACTCATTATTGCTGGTGCAATTATCCTTGTCGCAGGCAGAAAAGGAATTAAATCTTAAATAAAATACATATGCTGCTGGATAAAGTACTTTATACCGATGGACGTGGAATTACCGTTACCGACTCTACGTTTCAAGTGAATAAAACTTCATACCAATTGAATGGTATCATAAAGCATGGCTTGCTCATCATACGTCCGGAACGATTACCGGGTATGTTGTTGTTGGTCGTTGGTTTTATTGTGCTCGTTATTGGCATCCTTAGCCTTATACCAGCTTCGTTGATTCCTGCTATGGACATCAATGGAGAACACGTGACAGCGAATACAGTTGCAATGTGGGCAGGAGGAGCGATCGCATTGATCGGGATCCTCGTGCTCGTTATCGTAAGGGAACGTTATGCTGTGCGCATAGCCACTGCGGAAGGTGAAAAAAATGCTGTGGTAAGCGAAAAAAAGGAATACATCTCTCAAATAGTGGATGCATTGAACGAGGCATTTAACCTGCATCGACCACCATCCGTCTATGAAAAAGACCTGGTAAGTAATTAATAAGCGGTTCCTTCCGCTTTTGCGGAAGGATCAAAGCAAAAAAAAAGCTTCTCAGAATTCTGAGAAGCTTTTTTTTCTAGTGGTTGTTGGTGATCCTATAATTTAAGTTCAATAACTATTTATTGTCGGTCGTTAATAGGTTTTCCCTGTTTATCGAAGCGATAGGTATGGGTGATGTTTCCATCCTTTATTTCGACAGCATATTCATCGCCTTTTTTACTTCTGTAAAAAGTTTTGGATTGTCCTTTGTAATCAGAACCCTTTAATGCATTGACCATACTTGCAGGAATTTCATCTTCAGAAATTTTAACCATGTCACGCAGGCTATTGTCCTGGATCTGCTCTGGCGATTGTGTGACTGCCGGATCTCCTTGCCGGACGGGATTTTGAGCCGTATCCAGACCTGATTCTTGTGAATATGCAGCCGAGAATAGCATGCATAAAAAACCAAAAGCAAATATTTTTTTCATGGCGAATGTTTTTTGAAACATCCAGTAACAAATTTGTGCCAGAAATATTGTTTTTGAAATTCGGTGTTATAACGCGATAGTAGAATCCCTGCATTTGGTGAGCTAATTTCGTTTGGGGATTATTTCTACACGCTTGTGAAATTATGTCAATTCATCTTCCGAAGTTGCTTTTTTCTTGAGTTGGTTTTCCAGCGCCTTTATCTTTTCTTCGTATTGCTTCTTTTCTTCAGCGAGGCTTCGGTCCTTATTCAAAACGTCGTTCTCTAATTTTTTTAGTCGCGTTACGTCCCTGGAAATTCCAAATGTTCCAACTACTTCACCTTTGCTGTTGACCAGTGGCATTTTCGTTGTAGATACCCAATGCTCTGATCCATCCGTCAATACTTCTTTTTCGATGTAGTCGATCTTCGGTTTCCGCGTCGTCATGATGTTCAATTCATCATCGTATGCCTGTTGTGCTCTGATTTATCCTGAAAATCAAAATCTGATTTTCCGATGAGTGCTTCTACGTTTCCACCAAAGTGGCTGGCGAGGTACTTGCTAACGCGGATGAATTTACTGTTGCGATCCTTGAAGTAGATAGAATCCGGAATGTTATCCATAAGCGAATCGAGCAGGTATTTTTCTTTTTCGAGCGTATCTTTCAGTGTTCCAAGCTCGGTCACCGTCCGGTGCATTTGTTCCTGCGTCGCCTCAAGCTCCTCCATGTTCTGCCTCATTTCCTCTTCCTGTGCTCTCATTTCTTCGGCCTGCTCCTGTGACACCTGCAATAATTTGGTGGTCTTTTCACCTGTTCTTACGGTAACGATTGACGAGGCCAGCAACTCGCCTAATTTCTCCAGGAATTCGATTTCGTGAGGCTTGAATGGTTTTAAGGAAGCCAGTTCAAGAACGCCCTCAATTTTTTCATTTGTCCGCAACGGAATGACTAGTAGGCTGCTTGGATTGGCCCCACCCAAACCAGACGTAATCGAAAGGTAATTATTCGGCACTTTGGCCATGTAAATAGTTTGCGCCTCGAGGTAGCATTGTCCAATGATGCCTTCGCCGATTTCTACCGTTTTGGAAAGAAATTTTTTGCGATCGTAGGCGTAGGCCGCCCGAAGCTGGAGAAATTTTTTATTTTCTTCTTCCTCTAAAATAAAAAGTCCACCCACTTTGGCACCGACATAATTCACAACATTTGAGATTAGGTTTTCGGAAAGTTTGTCAAAATTATCCTGGTAATTTCGAATAATCTCGCCAAACTTAGATAGACCTTCCGTTGTCCATATGCGGATTTGATCTTGTTCTTTTACAAGTTGCATTTGATTGCGCATGTTCAGCAACTCTCCGGCAATACTTTCATGGTTAACGTCTTTGTTTTCGTCGTTCATTCCTTCCCACGTTATCCCATAGTTGCCGCTTGAAATGGCCTTGATGAATTCACGTACTTTTTTCAAATTCGTGATGAGCCTTGCTTTCACCTCTTCTTCATTTTGGCTGTCTACTTTTTCAAGCGAATTGAAGATGTAGGTTTTATTGCTTTCCTCGAGTTCGTGCATGATGTTGCTTAGCCTTTCACGGCCTTGTGTGACATTTCTAGCTAGGAAAAACAGTAGCGGAAGTCCCGATATAACCAATAGAATTTGAAGTACGGTCGTGGTGGACGCGCTGTTCGTAACGTGCTGAGCGACGGATAATGACGGTCCTGCCGATGCTGAAACTTCCGGTTGTTCCTTTTGCGCCGAACTCACGGCTGTCCGCCAGTGGCCAGGTGGTTGTTGACCGACGAATAATGAGAGAAAATTAATATGGTCTGAGTAATCAATAATCCGGCGAACAAACATGTAAAAATGATTACGCCTCTCTTGATAAAAAATTGCATCTCGCTTGGGCTTTAAAGACATTAAAGGAAACTATTTTAGGACTGAGCCCCAACTGGATGCAAGGAAATCAAACGTTTGTTTGATATTGGATGTTCATTGGTCTTATCGAAGGTCCGCTGACGATTGTGTGCGTGCTTGAAAAGCGCATTTTCCTCCGTAAATTTACTTAAATCGATAAGGGAAATTTTTAGTGAGTCATGCAACTCGAATCGCATCATGCAGAATCCTTCACTATTGAATCTCAATCTTACATTGGTAACTATCATTGTTTGAGAGAGATTTTTGTCGGATGGCTTAACTTATAATCCTCCGTCCGCTGGTCTATTTTATATCTTGAATTTTTGTATCCCTTGGTGTATTTCTTAATCCGGGCTTCGAATTCAATGTGCATTCCTGTCTGTTAAGTGGAATTTGCTGAAAGTTTTTAGTGTAGGCAAACCACACATGTTCCGTTACTATTTTATTGCTTTCGAGGTCTACGATGTTTTTGAGCAAGACAGTCTCTTCAGCAAACCCGTGATAGTTTGTTTTTTTTCCAAACCTCACAAAGGTTGCCTGGAATTTTTTGCGTTCGCCAACTTGTTTTCCTAGCTCTTTTCTCACGATGCAGATTCGTAAATTTCCTTAGCCTTGCTTAAAAATGGAAGTTGATGCGGGTGAATCATTTTGACAGCTTCATCGTAGGTCATCCATGCCGCCCTATCTACTTCCGGAATATCGATGAATTTTTTTGATCGAGGTGGCCATTCTATTTTAAAAATATTGGAAGTGATTCCTTGATCTGAATTCCATTCTCCTTTAAAAGCCCAGGCATGGACAATTTTGCCGCTTTTTTGTTTTACAGAACCTAGTGGGTGAAATGGGGCTTTTGCTTTTATGCCCGTCTCTTCAAAAAATTCACGCTGTGCCGTTTGTAAAATTTCCTCGTCATTTTCCGGAAGGCCTTTCGGGATACTCCATACGCCTTCATTTTTTTTTACATAAAAAGGTCCGCCAGGATGAACCAGAAAAAATTGCAATTCATTGTTTTCTTTACGACACATAAGCAAACCTGCTGCGATAGGAGCCATGATTCCAATAACGTTTTAGTGTAATCTTATTGAATTATTGCTGACAAGTTAAGGAAAGACATAAATAAGCCAATAAAAAAGCCAGACGTTACTCTGGCTCTTTTTGTTTTTCTTGAATTAAAAGTCTTTTATGGCTTTCCCATTTTGATCGAACCGATAAATTCTTGTTTGATTTCCATCACGCATTTCAACCATGAACATATCACTGCTCTGATTGCGGTAAATGGTTCCATTTTCCCAACCTTTATACTGTGCACCTTGAAGCGTACTACGCAAAGATGCTGGGACTTCCGCAGAAGGAATAACAATCATGTCTTTTTTGAAATTGGCTTGGTCTTTCAGTACTTGATTTTGAGGTGCGGTCTGATCCTGCTGAACTGGAGGAGGGATGGTCAGTTTCGTTGTATCTTGAGCATTTACTGCAAATGCAGCGATTGCCATCGTGGTTGCCAGAATTAATTTTACAGGTTTCATAGACGTCAGAATTTAGTTGTATGCTTAGTTCTTCTTTTCTGTTGCCATCAATCACGTGCCAGAGAGATTAGTTCTGGCAAGACATTGACAAATCGATCGGAAAATCGCGGCCCGAATAAACATGCCAAAAGACAAACAGTTTTATCCGAGGTGATGTTGCACAATATGGGTGCGAATGCAGATTATTTTCTACAGTGTATTGGATTTGCTTATGCTATCGGGCGGTGAGCCAAGGTATTTTTGAGTTGATACTTTTGCATCATTCGCTCAATTTTTTTTTGCAAAGCATTTCTGTACCACGAAGGTGGACTGTAACCATATGAAAATAGTTTTTTATACTTTTCCGTAAGGGTCGGATAATGTTTTTGAATCGCCGTTAGCATCAAGCGTTTTGCTGTCATACATTCCGTCGCCAAACAAGGTTAAGGAGGCAGGGAAAATATAACGCACTCCCAATTGTTGAAAATTCTGAAACATAAGCTCCAATTGTTCCTCTGAATCTGTAATGTAGGGGAGGAGTGGCATCAGACTCACGCCGCTATGAAATTTTGCTGCCAGTGTTTCCTTCAAGGTAATCAGTCGTTTACTTGGCGGCGTTGCACCGGGCTCGAAAATTTTTCCCACGCCATCATCGATAGTAGAAAACGAAAAGGTTATAAATACTTTATGTTCTACCGAGGATTGTAAATCCAGTGGCAAGATGGCATCCCGGTTAATTTTCTCTAACAAATCGAAATCCCTCACGACAAGATCCGATTTCGTAATAATGTGAACCGGAAATTTATAGCTGGTGAATTAATTCCAACATCCTCCGTGTGAGCTCATATTTTTTTTCGACCTGGAGATAGGGATCGGTTGCCGATGACAAGACAATAATCCCATGTTGGTTTTTTTTTGCCCTGTTTTATAATTGTTTTTCAAGAATCTCCAGCGCGTTGATTTTTATGCTGAGCTTTTCTTCCATGTGCTCACCATATTTACTTCCGCGGATATAGCAATACAAGCAATTGAATGAACAGGCACTGTATGGATTAATCGTGTAGTCGTCAAGGAACCAAGGATCCCGACGCTTGGTCTTATTAAGAACTGATTTTACGATTACCTCATTCAGCATGGACTTCGTTAGGGAGCCACTAGTCCAGCGTACGTTTGGCGAACGATCTTCCCATCGTGAACAATGAAAGTATCAGTGTTGAATGATTTTTTCATTTTTGGTGTAGTCGCTTCCCAGGTGATGTAACCTACCTCTTGTTGTACTATTGACTTTCTCAGCTTCAATGTGCTTTTGCCTTTAGGGAAGATGGTGAAGGCAAAAACGAAATTTTCGCGTATTTCTTTAAGACCCTTGAACGTTTTTTCGGGTGTGATCAGGATAGACTCTTCCGTGTAGTCCGCCATCGTGGCTTCAAGATCGTTAGCTCCAAAAGCTTCCCAATGGTGGTCAAGTACTTTCGACGGTGGACTCTTCACTAATGGATGGAACGGCTGTACTAACGGATGGAACGGCTGTACTATCTGTACTAGCGGATGGAACGTCTGTGGCAGTTTTCTTTTCAGAACAATTTGCAAGCAGAAGGATCATCAATGAAATGGAGAGGAGCTGGATTTTCATATTGGATTGTTTATGGTTTGTATGAAGTTAAGGAATTCATTTCGATTTATATGCATTGCACTATGGGTACGGGATGCTTTGCATATTTTTTCAATTTCTCAAATTGAAAGTGGGCTTATTGAATTTAATTTTTGCATGAAATGCCCGGGCGTGTATTGTTGTGAATCCCGCTGCTTTAATTCTTGAATATTCTTTTTATACAATGGATTTGAAAAAAGCTCTTTGATTTTTGCATCGATTTCATCATCGGTATCGGTAGCTGCATTTCCCCGAAGTCCTAATCGGTGATATGCAATTCGCGCGGCGTTTCCGATAGGATCGAATTCCGGATGAACGGGATACAGTAGCATCGGAACTTCAGCGTTAATTGCTTCCCTGATGGAATTGAGCCCGCCATGCGTGATGAACAAGTCGGCGTTCTTCAAAACTTGAAGCTGTGGAACAAAATTAAAAATGTATACATCGCCCGTTACCGCCAGTTTCACAATATCCTCGTGTTTTGCTTTTAGGGCAATGACCAAAATATAATTTTTCCTCAGCCGATACCTGAATTAATTTTCTGATAAATGAAAAGATTACGGTACTGTCGTTGGGCTCAATGGTTCCAAACGAACAAAGAATGAGTTTCCTGTTTTTGTTTTGCCTTAAATCCGAAATGATAGGCAAAGCATTGTTATAATCTGTCTCGGGTTTATCGTTGAAAGTTTCATTGGTCATGAACCCGATATAATGTTGACGTGACGCGATTGTGGGATTTGGAAAATCGAACTCCCGCGGTGCAATTACAAATTCATCCACATTTTTAAGGAAGAAATTCAGCAAGCCCGGAGATTTGTCAATATAATGTTGGGGTATTGTGTTTTTTTTAAGCCTCCTTTTGATCAAGAATTGATCATCGAATCCCCAATGAATAATTTTTTTTTGACAGCGCGTTTTGAATTGCACCCACTTCATGCGCTGTATAGCTTTTTTTACGGCATCTTCGTCGTTTGGAAATACATCGCTATTTAATGGTGGGCGTCCTTGGCCAACCGTCGCTGGAAGCATCGAATGGATTATAGCAATTTTAATCTTCATATCCTTTAGGTGGCGATGCAATATGATAAAATCTGTGGCCTGCCTCGAATCTATGAAAACAAAACTAGGCCGTACCTCTTCCAACATCCAGTAGAGTTCAACTTCTCGCTCTGTGTATAGCCTGTCGGTGATCCGATCGCGTAAAGCGGACCAGTAGATATATTTTTCTTTTTCAATGGTCCGAACCCATGTTTCAAAGCCCAGCCCAAATGGAACGGATTTCAATCCCTTGAATTTAAATCCCTGGGATGAAACATATTGGTGAAAAAATTCTGCGCCAGCAAAGTAAACTTCGTAGCCGCTACGTTCTAAAATACGGGCAAGGTTTAAAATGGCAATGACATGACTTAATCCATGATAAAACAAGAAAACAACGCGCTGCTTCATAAACACTTTAAAGATAACCGTTCGACGAACATTGTTTGTCATGATGTGATGATCATCGAACGGGAACCTTGCGGATTAATTTTGAGAAAATTGAGGGGAAGAATCTTTTAATGTACACGCCGAAAACTTCTCTTCCTCCGATGTATACTTCTTCCCGACGTTTTTCAATAGCCCGCACGATTCTTTGCGCACACCATTCGGGAGTCTTTTTTGTGTAGCTTGTTTTGTCTAGCCTATTCTGAGGTACACCCCTGCCGGTTAACGCAGCCACAGAAAGATTTGTCTTTATAAAGCCCGGACAAATCATGGTAACATGGATCTTGTCTTTCCAATGTTCAGCCCGCAATGCGTCAAAAAAACCATGCAGCGCATGTTTCGACGCTGCATATGCTGAACGGTAAGGAGTTCCGAATTTTCCTGTCAGACTGGTTATTGTTACTACGTGACCCTGCTTGGCGATTTATAAAGTGTGGAAGCAAGTATTTCGTCAGGGCGATGGTCCCAAAATAGTTTACTTCCATCAGTTGGCGATCAACTTCCAGGGAGGTTTCGTTGAATTAAGCTTCGCTGTCCCAGGCCGCCATTGTTCACCAGGATATCGATATGTCCAAATAATTGAACAGCATCTTCGGTGATCGGATTGAAGCGATGTCGGCTTGCGAAAGATCCAACGGAAGAATTTGGATATTGGCTTGTAAAGCTGACGCACAATTTCCTTTTACCCTTTCTAATTCTTCTTTTCTCCGGGCAGAAATAATAAGCCTGGCGTTTCGTTTTGACAATTCATAAGTTAAAGCTTCGCCAATGCCGGAGGATGCTCCCGTAATCCAAATTACCTTGTTGAAAATGCTTTTCATGGAATTACATTGATCTTATCGAAGCATGGCTACGATAATTTGAGATTGTCCTGTTCGTCTAAATCCCAAAAGGGATTGTGGGCGACTTCAAAAAGATGTCCATCCAAATCTTTAAAATAGCCACTGTATCCTCCCCAGTAGACTTTTTGCGCGGGTTTTATCACTGAAGCTCCCAGTCTTCTAACCTTTTCAAGAACTTCATCTACCTCCTGTTCCGATTTTGCATTATAGGATAACGTTATTCCGGAAAATCCAGATCCTTCGGGGCTGACAGTAGCATCAGCAGCAAGATCTTTTCTGGGATGAAGCGCCAACACAATCCCGCCAAGGGGAAACAGTGCCAGCGCTTCCACACTTGCTGACGATTTTTTCCACCCAAGTCCTTTTTCAAAGAACGCTACCGAGCGTTCAAAATCGTTTACCCCTAGGGTTATGAGGTTTAGTTTCTGGCGCATGTATTCTTATTTTTTGTTATAGATCACAAAATCAAATTCATAGGCATGGCGTTCATCCTTGTCATGATGTTCACGCGAAATTTCATGCCACTGTGTTTTGTCATATTGAGGGAAAAATGTGTCGCCCTGTATTTCAGCATTAATTTCCGTAAGATAGAGCCGGTTGGCGTAGGACAATCCCAATTTATAAATCTCAGCGCCTCCAATAATAAAAGCTTCTACTTCCTGATTGTCCCTGGCAATTGCAAGTCCTTTTTCAAGTGAATCAACGACAATGCAACCTGGTGCATTAAAATTTTTTTGATGTGTTACCACGATGTTTGTACGGTTCGGAAGTGGCTTAAATTTGTGTGGAATACTTTCATAATTCTTTCTGCCCATGATCGCATGGTGGCCTTTCGTTTTCTCCATAAAGAATTTCATATCGTCCGGCAATTTCCAGGGAAGGTCATTGTTTTTTCCGATGACACGATTTTTACTCACAGCAGCAATCATGGAGATAATCATACAGGTACGCGCGTTAAAATTCGAAAGTACAGAAGTCGTCAGACCACTCCAAGTAGAAATCGTCAGACAAGTCGTCAGACCACTTTAAGTGGTCAGACGACTATAATTTATTACCCCTGAAAAATTCCGGAACAGTCATTCTTTTTTTTCCTTCCGGTTGAATCTCATCCAGTGCGACCCATCCATCAGCTGTTTTTATGTGAATGTAATTTTTGTTATCCGTCGCTAAGAGTCGTCAGACCACTTGAAGTGGTCCGACGACTGTGCTTGGTCCGACGACTTTACAACTGAAACCTTAAAAACTTTGAATACTTTGCCCGCCACCGTTGTCCAGGCGGCAGGATATGGGCTGAGACCGCGAACAAAGTTTCTTACCTGATCACTGCTTTGGTCCCATTTGATCTCGCACGTCTCCTTAAAAATTTTAGGAGCGTGTTTTATCTCGTTAGCTTCTGATTGTGGAATTGAGGGATAATTATTTTGTTCAATAGCCCTCACGGTCTTTAGCACCAACTCAGCACCTTTCTTCATTAAACGTTCATAAACAGTTCCGGCATCGTCGTCTGGACCAATCGGTTCCTTCACCTGAAAGATAATGCTGCCCGTATCAATTTCATGTTTCAAAAAAAAAGTTGTTGCTCCTGTTTCCTTTTCGCCGTTAATGATTGCCCAGTTAATCGGCGCTGCGCCCCTGTATTGTGGTAAAAGCGATGCATGTAAATTAAATGTTCCAAGGGATGGCATGGACCAGACTACTTCTGGCAGCATGCGAAAGGCGACAACGATTTGAAGATTGCTGTTGAAGCTTTTTAACTCCTCTAAAAATTCAGGAGCTTTTAGGTTGGGTGGCTGCAATACTGGTATGTTGTGCTTTATTGCGCATTCTTTGACCGGCGAATAGCTCAGTTTTTGTCCGCGCCCTTGGGGTTTATCTGGAGCCGTTATAACGGCTACGATATTGTATTTGTGTTCAACTAATATTTCCAGACTGGGCACGGCAAATTCTGGGGTGCCCATAAAAATAATTCGGAGTTCCGTCATCTTGCGAAATAAAGCAATTGCTGAAAAATATTAATACATAGATATATGATATATCAAGATTCTATGTATATTTGATCTATGCACTCGAAGGAATTGTTAAAAGGAACACTGTCAGTAATAATTCTTAAATTATTATCAGAGCGTGAAAGGATGTACGGCTATGAAATGTACCAGCAGGTAAAGGAATTGTCTGATGGTAAAATTTTATTGAAAGATGGATCGCTATATCCGGCACTTCAAAAAATGACCAGTGATGGGTTGCTTTCCTTTAAGGAGGAAAGTGTAGGCGGACGAATCCGGAAGTATTATTATCTCACTAAAAAAGGCCAGAAAGAAAAAGTAGCGTATGTGGACGAGGTCAAAGATTTTATAAACACCCTCAATAAAATTGTTTTTCCCGAACTCAGTAAAATATGAAGTTATCCAAGGACTACATTGATATCATTCGTTATCGAATCGATCAGAGTGATATTACCATGCACACATTAAAGGATGATGTGTTGGACCACGTATGTTGTGTTGTAGAGCAAAAAATTAAAGAAGGAAAACCTTTTGAGATCGCATTGCAAGAAGCGTTTCATGAATTGGCGCCAAATGGACTGGATGAAATTCAGCGCAAAACTTTTTATTTATTAAACTCTCCAAAAATACTATTCATGAAAAAAGTAATGTATTTAACTGGGTTGGTCTGTGCTTCGACGGTAAGTCTGGGATGGCTATTTGTAACCCTTCGCTGGCCAGGAGGTCGCGAATTATTTAATATCGGATTTCTCGCATTTCTATGGGTGTTTGTTCCAATGCTGGCGGTCGATCGTTACCGCGTGAGTCATGCGAAAAGCTGTATCAGAAAAAATAAGAATTATGCTAGGCGCTGCCAGTGGCTTCATCGTTGGCCTTTCGTTAGTCTTCAAGTTGCTGCATTTGCAAGGGGCGGATATCGTACTTATTGTAGGTATGCTGATGTTCACTTTTGGATTTCTTCCGATATTTTTTTTCAACCTGTATAAGACAGCGGTCAATCCCGGCAAGGTAAAATATGAGTGATAAAATTGACGTCAAATTTGGGAGCTTATTTCCCTGGCCATTTCGATTTATTGCTGTAGTTGTTTTGCTTGTTGGCCTATCGCTTATTTTGGAAAAGACTTTTCTTTCCATTGGTTTGATGTTGATCGGTGGATTTATTCTTTCAGGCTCTGAGGGCACTGAAATTAATAGAGCAGAAAAGAGCTACAAGGACTACAAATCTTTTTTCTTCATGAAGAGTGGAGACAAGAAGAAGTATTCTGGAATAGAAAAAATATTTGTCAGTACTTCAAAAACGAAGCAGCAACTTTATACGGCCCATACCAATCATTCATCAACCTACGAACACCTTGAGTTCAATGGGTTTCTAAAATTCCATGATGGCGAAAAAATTCAATTGTTGCGAAAGCGAAAGAAATCAGATTTGATTAAGGGATTGGAAAAAGTAGCGAAGTTTCTCAATGTACCCATTGAGGATAACACTGTGCATGCTGGTAATCGGTAATCAGTAATCAGTAATCGGTAGTAAGTGTTTGGTAGAAGTACGTTTTCCTCATACCAGCTGATGGCTGACGTGGCACCTAAAGTGCGAATAGTTATTGAAATGTCATATTTGAGGTCTTGGATACTCTGGTCTTTCCGCTAATTGAAGTTACCGATCGTATGCTCAAAAGGGGAACTCACGCTAATAAGCCAAGTTTTACACCGAAAAAAAAACAAAAAATAGGTCGCCACAGACACATAAAGCCTGATAATTCCTGCTCCAGGTAAAGAAATAGAAAAATAAAATAGTAATATGAAATAGTCATAAAATGTAAAAGTTGATCTATTTCTAGAGCAAAATTTGTGATATCCCTGACTAGTGCTAGAAGAGAGCTTTTACAATGAGAAACAATTCTGTTACTAATGAACGCTAGAATGTAAACCTGGCAGTCATTAAGGGTAGTGGCTAACTGCATCGTAGTTTGGACAAGTCGTTCACGTGGAACTAACTGTGCTTTACAACGTGAGTAGTAAAAAAAGTTTCGGATTCTAAAAGCTTAGCTCACGATAATTAATATAGGCATATGAGCGATCCGTCGAGCATCGACTTCGATCGCTTATAGCACGCTTCACGTCTTGCGAGAGTTTAATAGGCAAAGCCGATTCTACGCAAACTGTAATTTCCATACTGGACAAATAATCGAACAATGGCTGAGAATACATACCGGTGAGATCCAAGAAGACCATCAGATAATACTTTGAAAAAAAGAAATAATATAAAAATACTACAAAGTAAATGTAAAAGAAAAGGAAGAGAAAAAAAAAAAAAAAAAAAAAAAGAAAAAAAAAAAGAGGGAAAAAGATAAGAAGAAAAGACTTCAAGGAGATGAGACTGCGAAAAAAGTAAACAGAAACCAATAAATATGCCTATAACTTTGATAAAGTACCAGTTAACACTTCCAAACACAAGAGAAATTATCAGAGGTAATGAGCCTAAATTTCTATTTGATGCTTTTTAGAATACTGACTGAGGATTGAATCGGCAAATTGTTCACAAACCAGGTCTCTGATAAACGCGTCGAATCACTCTTAATCTAAATCATTCTTACGAAGCCACAGAATACCCAAAGTCCGCGAATCTGATCTAATCTCTTAAATCCTTCCGCATATATTTTGAACAAATGGGACACTCCTGCCAATGGTGATTTCGTGCAGGGCAATATTTCCTGCCAAAGTAAATGATTTGCAGATGGGCTTTGTTCCACTGCTCTTTTGGAATTAATCGCTTTAAATCTTTTTCGGTTTGCTCGACACTTTTGCCGTTGGTTAATCCCCAACGGTATGCCAACCGGTGGATGTGCGTATCTACGGGAAATGCAGGCAACCCGAACCATTGTGTCATGACCACTGAAGCTGTTTTATGGCCCACCGCTGGAAGTTCCTCGAGTTCTTCAAAGGTATTGGGTACTTCGCCTTTGTATTTTTCAATTAAAATTTTTGAGAGTCCATGAATTCCTTTTGACTTCATGGGGGATAACCCGCACGGCCTGATGATTTCCCGGATTTCCTCCACACTCATTTTTACCATGTCATAAGGATTGTCTGCTTGTTTGAAAAGAAATGGTGTAGTCTTGTTTACCATCACATCGGTACACTGTGCGGATAGCAATACCGATATTAATAAAGTATAGGCGTCCTTATGACGCAAGCGGTACTTCCGGATTAGGGAAATGTTTGTCCAGAATGTTCAGAATATCATTGACTTTTTCTGCCTTTGTCATAATGAGTTCGAGGTTTGAAGTTCGAGGTTCGAGGTTTGCACAACTTCGAACCGCTTGCGTAAGCAGGCTTCAAACCTCGAACCTCGAACTAAATTACGTAGTCCAAAGTTCCGAACATACGTAAAAAAACGTACTCCAACATCTACGAAGTCGTAGATGCAAGCTTGCACATGGCAGGAAACTGTTCGCAGTACGCTTATGGTTGATCCATCGAACAGAATGCCTGGCCATTCACTACCAATTCCACTCCGTTAACATCGTGACATCGTTTCTGATGGCAGCGCAGAACCCGGTATTTTTACTATTGCTGCAGCGTTGCTATTTATTAAAATGAGGAAACTTAAAACCAATCTCTGCATTTGCCTTCTTCGATAAAACAAATTTTGAATCTGCGTAATGTTGGTTGTGGACGTTCGTTATCCTATTTTGCACAGAATCAATATCGCTGAAAGTTAGCATAAGCCCTTGAACCTTTCGTATTTCATATCCAAAAGAATCAGTCGTGATCAAAAGAAGGGATTTGCTTCGTCCATTCACAACATCGCGATCGTGATCGTTGGGATAGGATTGGCCGCTGTAATAATTTCTTTTTTGATCATGCGCGGTTTCCAGGAAACAGTGAAGAATAAAATTTACAGTTTCAATGGCCATTTGCTGGTTACGAAGTACACGATGAATTATTCGCCCGAAGAGCAGCCCATAAATTACTACATCGATCTCTATAAAAATCCACAACAATTCCCAGAGATCAGGCACATTCAGGAATATGCTCATAAGGCGGGTTTGATAAAAACCGACAGCGGTGAAGTACTGGGAATTCTTGTCAAAGGCGTGGGCAGGAGCTATGATGTAAAGGCTTTTCAGGAAAACATTGTCGAGGGTAAATTCATCGATTTCCCCGATTCCGGGTATTCGAACCAGGTGGTAATTAGCAGAATAATTTCTGATAAATTACAGGCAAAGATTGGCGATGATATTATCCTTCATTTTATTCAAAATCCACCACGGCAAAGAAAGCTTTCAATTGTCGGGAATTTATGAAACCAATCTTTCCGAATACTTTGACAGCAATGTTATTCTGGCTGACTTGCGAATGATCCAGCGTTTGAATGACTGGTCAGATAGTATTGCGGGAGGGCTTGAGGTTTACATCAAAAATGCATCAAATATTGATGACGTTGGATATGCAATTGGTGAAAAAATGGATTTTGACCTCAGTATTGAGAGTGCAAATGATAAATACATTCAAGTATTTGAATGGCTCAATTTACTCAGCAGGCAAGTCAATATTTTGTTAGGTGTTATACTCGTTGTCGTTTCTGTGAATATTATTTCAATCATTTTGATCCTGGTGATGGAACGAACGCAGATGATCGGGATGTTAAAAGCCCTGGGAGGTGGCAATAAATTTATCCGATCAATTTTTATTTACAACGGCGATGAGCCTAATTGCAAAAGGCCTGTTGCTGGGAAATTTGATTGGCTTGGGGTTGTGCTACATTCAATATCAATTCAAAATTGTGAAACTGAATCCTCATGACTACTACATGAGCTTTGTTCCCATTAGCTGGGAATGGGGAATTGTTGGGGTGTTAAACATTTTTACATTCCTCGTCGTTTCACTCGTGTTATTATTACCAACGATGATAATTTCGCGAATAAATCCGATCAAGGCAATTCGTTTTGATTGATGGTAATATTCAGTTAATACTTCAAATAATTTTATATTTTTGTTCTATAAGGAGCCCACCTTATTCGAAATGTTACAATGTTATGCAGTTAAAATTTAAAAATCCGGTTAGGCCAGATCTAACCAACACAATTCAGAAGCGAAACAGAAGACTTCAAGCGTTCTTTAGTGCTAAAAATCTGGACGTAAGATTGCACGGTGATGCCCAGAATCCACTCATGGTGTTGTGTGGATGTGTGGGTCTGTCGGCTTATGTTCACAACTTTGATCTTCGGTTGTTGGATAAACCCAACCAAGGAGAGGTTATGAAGATTTATAAGCTCACAGAAATCATTCAGGGAACGCGTGAGGAAGTTGTTGATTGGATACAACAATATCCTCAAATGCCGCTGTTCCGTATTCAACACAGTTCAAGCAAGTTGTTTTTGTGTGGTTTCAATTTTGTCGATCGTGAACAGAAATTGGGAAGATATCCCGTTTTTGCACGAGAAGATTATCACATCTACAAACAACGTGAAGCTGCGGAAGACATCCTGAACATGTTAAAAGAGGATGGATACGATGCTGAAATAACTGAGCCCGATCTGGAATTGGTTAAGTCGCACGTAGGTCCCGTAACTTTTATTGGATTTCAAGAGTAAGCAATTCTAAGATTGGTTTAAGAAGATTGTCCCAACGGGATATACTTCTTAAACCAGCTTTGAATGGTCATTTGAAGAACACCAAAGAAAGCCTCCTTAAAGATTCCTGCGGACATCTTTGATTCACCTAGCGTGCGATCTGTAAAAATGATCGGCACCTCTTTTAAAATAAAGCCAAATTTCCAGGCTAAAAATTTCATTTCGATCTGAAAGGCATAGCCGACAAATTTTATATTGTCAAGCGGAATGGATTCTAATACTTTCCGGCGATAACATACAAATCCTGCTGTCGTGTCGCGAATCGGCATGCTGGTAATCAAGCGAACATAACTACTGGCGAAATAGGAGAGCAGTACACGCCCAATGGGCCAGTTCACGACATTAACACCCGTCGCATAACGCGAGCCGATGGCAACATCGCTTCCGCGTTCTGAGCACGCTAAATATAAATTGACAAGATCTTTGGGATCATGTGAGAAATCAGCGTCCATCTCCAGCACAAAATCATATCCCTTTTCCATCGCATATTTGAAACCCGTGATGTAAGCCGTTCCTAGTCCAAGTTTACCAGGCCTTTTTACCAAATGGAGTTTTACTTCCGTGTGATTATATTCTTCCTGCATTTTTTCGACGATCTCCGGAGTACCATCAGGTGAACTGTCATCGACGATAAGAATGTGAAAATCTTTCGCCAATCCAAAGACAGTGTCGATAATAGCACGAATGTTTTCGCGCTCCTTGTAAGTCGGAATAATGACGATCGCGTTGCTCAAAGAAAATGCAGTGGTTGCAACAAATCTATAAAAACTCACATTCTAAACAATCGATTTCTGGGATTTGAATATTTGAATTTTTGCCAATCTCTTTTTTAGGCGGTCAAGTCGTTTCTTAAAAATAAAGCACACACGCACACCTTCTTAAATTCTGAATGCTACTTCTTTTATGCAGGAATAATGCACTTCAGAGCCCAAAAATACATCGGAAACAACCTTCCACGCAAACTTTCAGCGATAAAAAAGTTCAGCTAGGACGGATAGCTTAACTTCGCAGCCTCAGAACCTCGAACTTCAAACCTCGAACTTCGAACTTGAACTAAACAAGCTGCTACCTCGTGCGCCTGTTTTTCCAGTTTGCTCTGAAGATCGAATGGAACGGTCGCGAATTCGGCAAAATGTTGTGTGAAACTAGCCCGACCTTGCGACAACGATCGAAGCGTGGTAGAGTACCGGTCAAGTTCAGCAAGGGGAGTCCTGGCTCTTATCACCTGAAAGTTATCTTTGTTGTCCATTCCCATGATCAACGATCTGCGGGTCTGCAAATCACCCATCACTTCTCCCATCACATCTTCAGGAACCATAATTTCCAAATCATAAATAGGTTCGAGCAATTGCGGCTCTGATTTCATGAAGGCATCTTTGAACGCCATCATGCCTGCAATCTTAAATGAAATATCGTTAGAGTCTACCGGATGCATCTTGCCATCGTACACCATCACGCGAACATCGCGAACATACGATCCTGTAATCGGTCCTTCTTCCATTTTCTCCATCACGCCTTTTAAAATGGATGGAATAAAACGCGTATCGATAACACCACCCACAATACAATTGTAAAAGACAAGTTTTCCACCCCATTCCAAATCGATCACTTCTTTGCCCCGAACAGAAAATTCAGTGGGCTCGGGCATGCCATCATAATAAGGTTCAATCTTCAAGTGAACTTCTCCAAACTGACCTGCACCTCCCGATTGTTTTTTATGACGGTACGACGCACTCGCAGATTTGCGAATGGTTTCCCGGTAGGAGATCCGTGGTGTTTCAAATGAGACATGAAGTTTATAATGATTTTCCAAAAACCATTTGCAAACTGCAAGATGTAATTCACCTTGCGCCGGATATTATCAATTGTTTTATCTCTTTTGAAAATGCAACCTGCAGCGGTCGGGTCTTCCTGATGAATTTTTTGCAAAACTTCTCCAATTTTTTCATCATCGTTCTTACTCAATGCTATGACAGCGGTTCGGATTCTGGGTTCAGGGAATTCAATTTCTTTGATGGTCACATCATACCCTTTCGCATGAAGCGTTTGATTCGTATAAGTATCCTTTAATTTGAGTGTTGCACCAATATCTCCGGCGATAAGTTTGTCAACAGGGTTGCGTATTTTTCCATCCATAATGAATAGATGATGAAACTTTTCGACAGCTCCAGTCTGACTGTTAATTAATTCTGATGTTGTGGTTACTTCACCTGAAATGACTTTGAAAAATGAAAGTTTACCAAGATTGGCTTCCAGGTGTGTTTTGAAAACAAATAATACTGTTGGCTGAGTGGCGTCGATCGGGATCTCCTTTCCATCGGTCGAAATTTCTGGCTTGGCTTCATTTGGTGAAGGTGCAACATTATCAATAAAGCCCATCATCCTTCCGCTTCCCATATTTTTTTTAGCAGACATGACAAAGACTGGAAAAACATCGTGATGAATCATTCCCAACCGTAAACCTTCTCGCATTTCATCTTCATCCAGTGTGCCTTTTTCAAAATATTTCTCCATTAATTTTTCATCATTCTCTGCTGCCTTTTCCACCAAGCTCATTGTGAAGTTTTTCGGCCCTTTCTTTTTCGGAAGCCGGGATAGGAAGTTTTTCCGGTTTGCCACCTTCGGCACGGAAACCGGTACATCACCATTTTCAACAAATCGATAATCTCATTAAAATTTTCTCCCTGATTTACCGGATACTGCATTTGAACTACGGCGTTTCCAAAACGATCTTTCAGGGCGGCAAGGCAAGAATCAAAATCTGACTTTGGATGGTCAACCTGGTTGACGGCAAAAATCACCGGCTTTTGAAACCGGTCGATGTAATTCCAGATCAATTCAGTGCCCACCTCCACGCCATATTGCGCATTGACAACCATCACACAGGTGTCCGCAACCCTGACAGATGCGATCATCTCTCCGATAAAATCATCAAATCCTGGTGTGTCGATAATGTTAATTTTGTAATCGCGCCATTCCGTATGCATGGAGGAAGCAAAAACTGAATTGCCTCTTTCTTGTTCAATCTCATGGAAATCGGAAACTGTATTTTTTCCATCGATGGTACCTCTGCGGTGCGTGATACCTGCTTCAAAAATCATGTCTTCGGCCAGCAAAGTCTTGCCGGCCTTAGGCGCCCCCAACAGAACAATGTTCTTAATGTGTTTTTCATCATAGATTTTCATAGGCGTGATTGTTTAGTGGTTAGCCAACCTATGGTAAGAACCATGTGCAATAAATTTTGTTGCCGGCTCATCACATGACACTTCATAGGCGGGTAGATTAGAAATGTACAGGAAGGAATGTGTAATGAATGTAGAAAAAAATAAGAATAAAGAAAACCTTAATCTTTACGATCTAGGGATACTGGGCGAAGGATTTGGGCCTAAAATGGACAAGGTGAATGAATCGATAGGCGGTCGAAAATTAGTTTTTACCCTCCCCAAATCTTTGAGTAGCTTAGCCGTATTGGAAGGGCAAAAATCACCTGATTTCAGAAAATCATGAATGTGACTTTACAATGAACGCTCAGGACCAAATTCCGATCTTGTAGGGCTTGAATTGCTCAATCCTGCTCAATTCCGTTGACAGGATGGCACTTCAATGCGGCTAGCTCGCAATGTATTGATCATGCCATAGCGGTAGCTCAGGCTCAGAGCGCGTGATGTAATTTTCGCGCTGATCGAGGAATACATGAGTCGGAAACTCGAACGCTCAGCGATCTCATGCGATTCCTCGCGTAATTCCCTCGCGTATTTCCCTCAGCGCTTGTTGAAATTTTCAAGCTTACATCTTTGACGTTCATCGCTGAGCTCTCCTTGTTTTTATTTTCTGGGGAGCTAGCTTTCTTAGTCATAGCTCACTAAATTTTCACCCATGAAAAATATTCTTTTAATTCTATTCCTCTTGTCTGGACAATTCTCCAGGCACAAACCTTTGAGGGCATCATGACGTGGAAAATTTCTGCTGAAATGGACCCTGCGACCAAAGCAAAAATGGATGCAGCCCAACAAAAAATGAATGACCCTGAGACACAAGCGCAAATGAAGGAGATGAAAGAAAAGATGAATGATCCCGAATTCAAGAAGATGATGGAAGCAAATCCGCAGCTAAAGGCGCAGATGGAGCAAATGATGAAAATGTCGGAGGGCGGCGGAGACATGAGCTCTTACATGCCGAAGGCGTTCGTGATAAAAATTAAAGATCAAAACGTGCTGACACACATGGAAGGTGGAATAATGGGTAATATCGATATGCTGTACTTAACAAGTAAGAATACCACCTATAAAATCAACCGTGAAGCAAAGACGTATTCTGCAATGTCAGGCTCAGACACCATGAAAGTGAAGGATGTAAAAATTACGAAGACGTCCGAGACGGCAAAAATTTTGAACTATACCTGTACCAAATACATTGCTGAGTCCACAGCGCAAGGACATACAATACACCAAATCTTCTGGGCCACCACAGAGATCAAAGGTCTTGATATGAAAAGCCTGGCACGTCATAGTATGGGCAATAATCAGCAAAGGATGTTTTATGAAAAGATCGATGGCGTGCCTTTGAAAATTGAAATGAAGGACCCAAAATTCGGAATGACGATGGAAGTTGTGGAAATAAAAAAGCAATCTCTTCCGGCTTCGGATTTTGTGGTTCCAAAAGACTACAAGGCGGAGTAATAAGAAGGTTCCAGTACGCGGCTGGCTGATGTCAAATGCGACGCTTCACCCGACATAATTATTTTTCGTAGCCCAACACTTTTAACATACTCTCACTGGTTTGCTCGTCAGCAAACAGCTTGGTTGTTATTTCGCCATCTTCGTTGCGATCGATCAAGTACATGCTTCGGCGCTGGAATGAGGCAATGCTGAATTCCACCATAACCCCCGAGTGATTCCTGATAAGCACCTGTATGGAAGAATCCGATGTATAATTTTTCTTCATCGGTGATCATCGGAAGAAACACTTCACCCGTATGTGCCTCCGAGTTATAATAATCCATGCTATCGCAGGTCAATCCGCCGATGTTTACTTTGTGATAGGGATCATCCCATTTGTTAAGCGCCAATAAAATGTATTTTTGATTTAGCCCCCATGCGTCTGGCAAGTGCGTTATAAATGAGCCATCGATCATATACCACAACTCTTTGTCATTTTGCAGCTTCTGATCCACCAGCGAATATAGAACCGCGCCACTTTCGCCAACCGTATAGCTTCCAAATTCGGTGAAGATATTAGGAACAGGCACATTGTTTTTATCGCAGATCCATTTGATATTCTCCACGATCTGTTCGATCATGTACTTATAATCATAGTGGAACGTAAGCGATGTTTTTATCGGGAACCCACCACCAATGTCAATTGAGTCCAGGGTAGGGCAAATCTTTTTCAAGTCGCAATACTTGAAAATAAATCGGCTGAGTTCGCTCCAGTAGTAAGCTGTATCTTTGATGCCCGTGTTGATGAAGAAATGCAGCATCTTGAGCGATGCTTTTTGGCTGGTGGCAATTTTTTCTTTGTAAAACGAATTGATGTCATTATACCGGATTCCTAGCCTTGAAGTATAAAATTCAAACTTAGGCTCTTCATCCGCCGCTACCCGTATTCCTACACGGTAGGGAACATTAACATTTTCTTCATAATAATCTATTTCCCCAAGGTTGTCGAGAATAGGTATACAGTTGTGGAAACCGTCGTTCAGCATCTCGCTGATATACTTTCTGTACAATGGCATTTTAAACCCATTGCAGATAACGTAAATATCCTTCGTGATTTTGCCTTTCTCATACAGCGCCCGCACGATAGGAATGTCAAACGAGGAGGAGGTTTCCATGTGCACATCCTGGTTTTTCAGGGCTTCCTCCATCACGAAAGCGAAATGGGAAGATTTGGTGCAATAACAGTACGTATATTTTCCGTTATACTTAAACCGCTCTATAGCATTGTTAAACGTAGCTTGTACAAAGCGTATGTTTTCACTGATGCGGGGGAGGTAGGTAAGTTTGAGGGGGGTGCCGTATTGTTTGATGATGTCCATCAAGGGAACATCGTTAAACAGCAATTCATGTTCACGAACCTTAAATTCCCGCTGTGGAAACTCAAAGGTTTGTTCAATCAGCTCGCGGTAACTCTTCATTGAATCGTTTGGACGTTAATCGTTATTGTTAACCGTGGAATAACTTTTTACGGGTAAATAAGGTTATTTGCGTACTTCTTTCAGTCCGATTAACGGTCGATTAAACAATTAACCTCCGGGTGAAAGAGGTGCAATATTGTGATAAATTTGCCATCTTTGCAATACACATTTAGAACGCATGGTTAATCGTTTTTCCACCTTAACATTTGTCCCGAAATTTATCGGTACTAAGGCATTGCCCGATCTCTAAGGCAGCTGGGAAAGCTTGTGTTTTCGTATTAACCATTTATTCAAAATTTTAATGTATTCCTTGTGAAAGAGCTGAAGATTATAGAAGTGAAGTCCGAGATTGGAGCAGGCACGCGTGGCGCTAGTCTGGGAGTTGAAGCAATAAAAATCGCCAGTCTTGATTTGAATTCCGATTTCTTTAAACAATATGAGTCAGTAGAAGTCGAAAATGTGAATGAATTGCTTTTTGATGGGGCAAAACATTCATATGCGAAATTCATTGATGGCGTCATGATAATGGAGGAGCGTGTTTGCCTGGAAGTTTACGAAACAATCTGGGAAGAAAATTTTCCCTTGATCATTGCCGGCGATCACTGCACTGCTTATGGCACCATCGCGGGAATTAAAAAAGCTGACCCGAAAGTTCGGCTCGGCGTTATTTGGATTGACGCACATGCGGATATCCATACGCCTTTTACCACACCATCCGGGAACATGCACGGCATGGCGCTTTCCATGGCTTGTGGCATTGATAACCTGGAATGCAAAGTAAATGATCCCCGCGGCGAAACGCTGGAATATTGGGAGCAAATAAAAAATGTGGGTATCCCAGGTCCAAAAGTTTACCCTGAGGATATTGTTTACATCGGTGTTCGGGATCTTGAAAAACCCGAAAATTACCTGATCAATAAATACAATATTAATTTTATTGAGACGGAAGACATTAAAAAACTTGGGCCTGCAAAAATTGCTGAAAGGGCGCTGCAGATGTTGGATCATTGTGATCTGATTTATGTTTCGTTCGACGTGGATACACTTGATTCCAGAATTTCAACAGGTACCGGAACACCTGTTCCCAATGGACTGACCGTTGATGAGTCAAAGATTTTGAATTCGGAGTTGGCTAAAAGGTTCAAAGGTATGTGCCTGGGAAATTGTAGAAGTGAATCCTACCCTGGATACCGAAAACAGAATGGCGGAAAGCGCATTTGAAATTTTGGAGGCCACTGCGAAATCCATTGTGAACCGACCGGTCTTGGCTGAATAGATTCTTGCTATCTTAACAAAATCGCTGAAAGCGCGCCTGAGACTTAGAAGTTAATTGTGAATAAATGATTAACTTGATTAAGTAACTGTGTTATATGTGACAAGATTCTACAATACCTTTTTCTCTTCCTTATTATTTCTTTTCATTGCTGCCGCTCAGGTGGATACTGAGTTTTGGTTTGCTCCTCCGGAAATCACATCCGGGCATGGAGATGGTCCTATTATTCTGCGAATTTCCGCGCAATCGGAAGCAGCCACGGTACAAGTGTTTCATACCAGCCAAGAGAAAATCTTGAACTGGCGAATTTCACCATTCCTGCAAACACCACGCAGGTTATCGATCTTTCCAATTGAGTCAGATCTTATCTGGAGACATTCATACCCAATACGGTAATTCAACCGGCCTTCATATCATTTCCTCCGCACCTATAACCGCCTATTATGAAGAGGCTTCGTTTTTTAACGCAGAAATTTTTGTCTTAAAGGGAAAAAATGCGCTGGGAAAAAAATTCATACTGCCTGCGCAAGATCTTTTTGATAATAGCGACAGACTATTCTCCCGTGCCCTATTTTTCGTTTGACATCGTTGCAACGAAAGACAATACCATTATAAAAGTGTGGCCTACCAAACCGCTTCTAGGGTCATGAAGATCAAAGTGTCATTACTGTACGATTGAATCGAGGGCGAAACCTATTCCTTCAAAAAGAAGGGCTCGTCAGCGTTCGACAACCCGATGGGTACTGTAATCGAAAGCAGCAAGCCCATAGCCATTACGATAAAAGACGATTCTGTCGTTAACGGAACTTGCAGGGACTTGTTGGGCGACCAACTCGATACCGGTTGAGGTCGCAGGTAAGGAGTATATTGTCTTAAAGGGTTTTCTAAATAGCCGAATTTTTTTTCATCACAGCAACAGAAGATAATACACAGGTTTTTATGCAAGGAACTAACGCCCGATAGCAACGTTTGAATGCAGGAGAATTCCGGCGATTTGAGATCACACGCCAGCTATTTACATATCTGTCAGACAAAAAATTTATGTGTTCATGTGACAGGTTTCGGATGTGAAATGGCGATGGCGGTGTTGCCGCCGATCAATTGTACCGGCTCGCGACAAATCGGATTCACCAGAAGCAGTGCTGAATTTTTTGGAATGAATATACTGGTAAGAAAGGAAGGAATTTCTCATTTCACATTGAATGGATCTCCAAACTTTGATACCACCGCATGTGTTTCAGGCCGGTGACGGGAACGAATGATAAATGGTATAGCGCACAGTTAGCTTTAGCGACCTACCGACGTACCTGTTAATCAATCAAGTTTAATTGGAAATGAGCACTATTCTTTTCAGGCAGGTATTATCAATGGCAATGCGACGACTTCTGCCCGGTATGGATATTTTTCATCTTTCAGTACGTTATTTATTGGCGATGATTTTGATATTTGTGACGGGTCAACGGCCGTCATAGACGCCGGCCCGGGAAAGAGTCTTATTTATGGAGCACAGGAGCGACAACGCAATCCATCCAAGTTGATCAGACAGGCGATTACTGGGTTAGAGTAACAAGGGAGGAATGTGTGTTGTATGACACCGTTCACATCAATGAAAGAGCAGGTAAAGTGGACCTCGGCCCCGACGTGTCCATATGCATAGACGAGGCTACGCAAATTGACGGCAAGGAAAATTTTAAATGGCAGTGGTCCGATGGAAGCACAAAACAGATTTTGGAAACCAAAGAGCTTGGAACATATTGGGTTTCAGTTTCCGATAATATCGGATGTCAGGCGTCTGACACCATCGTTGTCGGTCGGCTGACCTACAATTTCGATCATCGATATTGGAATAGAATTAAAGTTCGTGAGCGTCGACACAGCCAACGAACAGAGTATCAATCTGGCATGGTCGGTTTCTGAAAAAGAAAGGAACGAAGCCAACAGCGTGTTTATTTATAAAAGACCTTTAGCGGGGCCGAAGTGGGAATTGATCGCGCGGTTGCCGGCCAATGTAGATACCTTTCAGGACGTATCTGAAAATACAACCGATGACATTGTCTACGAATATTTTGTGAGCCTTGCAGATCCCTGTGGTCAGGAGCAACGATACAGCAATTACCATAATACCATCCGACTCGCGGGCATTGGAGATGAACCGGCGAATACTATAAATTTAAACTGGAATTATTACCATGATTGGAATAAGGGAGTGAAACGTTATGAAGTCTGGCGGAAATTGGAGGACGAATCAACGTATTCATTTTTTACAGGAAATGAATGCAGATGCTAAAAGCCTTTCAGCTGCTGTTGCTACTGATGCATTTCATCATCGATATATCATTCGTGCAATAGAATCGTCAGGAGACAGTGAAAGTTGGTCGAACAATATCGAGCTTGAATTTGAACATCCGGTTTTTGTTCCCAATGTGTTTACGCCCAATGATGATTCTTACAACCAATATTTTGAAATCACAAACATTGGACTTTACAAAAATTCAAGGCTTATAGTTTTTGATCGATGGGGCATGACCATTTTTGAAGCGGATGGATATCAAAATGACTGGGATGGCAACGCGGTGAGTAGCGGCGTATATTACTACATATTATCGCTGAATCGAAATGAATTTACAACCGCTGAAGGGGCCGTTAAGCATTATTAAATAAAACTTATTTACGCTTCACAGGAGCAGGCTCCAATAGCGCAATATATTCTTCGATGGTGGTCATGATGTTGTTCCGGATAATCGGATCTGTCAGCCATTTAGGAATACCGATTGGCCTCGATAAAATCCGGTAGGTCACTTTTGTTTCACACGCGCTTATTTGCTCCCACTTCCAGCTGCCGGAAAGCACCATGCGTGTGACACCTTTTCGGACGGGAGCAAGTGTTTCATTTTGACGAGATTCAAAAGTTATGAATAAAGATTTCTCAGGGATGAATTCATCGATGGTGTATTTTAAGCAGATGGTCTTGATCGCTTACAGGCCAGGGAATATCATGATACGAATATTCCATCCAGTTCATGGTATCTCGTTCGAGGTAAACTTTAAACTCACTCACATGACTTTGCCATTGCTTGAATTTTTTTTTCGTCTTGAAGTAAGTTAAATCCCGCGAACATCGTGTTACGAAAGAAGAATTCTCCTTTTACTTCCCTTGCTTCGATGGGCGGATCAGAATTTGGAAAGGTGATCCACCGTTCGTAGATGGTTGTTGTACCCGCTTTTTTTACGACCACGAAACCTTCTTTATCCTGGCCATGCAGATAGGCCTATGCTCAGCAGATAGATAACGGAAGTAAAGCTTAGTTTAATGGCAATCATGCAGTCTAGCCCTCGGGTTCTTTAGCTCCGAAAATTAAGACATAAACATCGGCCTTTTTAGTTAATTTCGCCCGAAATACAACATTCACTACAATTAAACAGGATCATGAGTCAAAACGGACCAATTTCCAGCTTTATTGAAAAGCACTATTTACATTTCAATGCTGCCGCCCTCGTCGATGCGGCAAAAGGTTATAAAAAACATGTTGCGGATGGAAAGAAAATGATGGTTACACTGGCTGGCGCAATGAGTACCGGCGAATTAGGAATTAGTTTCGCGGAAATGATCCGCCAGAACAAAGTGCATATTATATCGTGCACGGGCGCTAACCTGGAAGAAGATATTATGAACCTGGTGGCACATTCACACTATAAACGTATTCCAAACTACCGAGACCTTACACCGGAACAGGAATGGGATCTTCTCCAAAATCACCTGAATCGCGTGACAGATACCTGTATTCCTGAAGAAGAAGCATTTCGAAAATTGCAGAAGCACCTCTTCGAAGTATGGAAAGGTGCTGAAGATAAAGGTGAACGTCTCTTTCCACATGAGTTTATGTTTAGACTTTTGAACAGCGGTGTGTTGAAACAATATTACGAGATCGATCCAAAAAATTCCTGGATGATCGCTGCCGCGGAAAAGAATATGCCGATGGTTGTGCCGGGTTGGGAAGACTCAACGATGGGAAATATTTTCGCATCGTATGTATTCACAGGCGAACTGAAAGCATCTACGATGAAGAGCGGTATCGAATACATGACCTGGCTTGCAGACTGGTACATCAAAAATGCAGGCAAGGATGGTATTGGATTTTTCCAGATTGGCGGCGGTATTGCCGGTGACTTTCCGATTTGTGTCGTGCCCATGCTTCACCAGGATCTGGAAAAAGATGACGTTCCGTTCTGGAGTTATTTCTGCCAGATCAGTGATTCGACAACCAGTTATGGATCCTACTCGGGCGCCGTACCAAACGAAAAAATTACCTGGGGAAAACTCAATATTGACACACCAAAATATATTATTGAAAGTGATGCTACGATTGTAGCGCCACTTGTTTTTGCTTACGTGTTAGAGTGGTGATTTTATAAAAATAGAACCTTAAAGTTGTGATGTGATCCAGCACGGTGTGAATTGGCTCACCTAACAGAAATTGATTTACGAGTTTTACATGAACCTTGATCTAGTACTCCGTTCTAAAATAGAAGAAGCTGTATCATCTTTATTCAATCAGTCAGCAACAAACATTCAACTTCAACCTACAAACCAGGAGTTTGAAGGCTCCCATACCGTAGTTTGCTTTCCACTGACAAAGGTATCGCGGAAGGGTCCGGAAGAAACGGCACGCCTGGTGGGTGAATACCTTTTGCATCAGTCAGGTATTGTTGCCAGATACAATGTGGTGAAAGGATTTCTGAACCTTGTCATTCACGACCGTATCTGGATAGAGGTGTTTCAATCTATTAACAGTCAACAAGAATTTCGGCACGCTTCCCGATAATGGGTTGGAAATTATGGTAGAGTATTCCTCTCCCAATACCAATAAGCCATTGCACCTTGGACATCTTCGAAATAATTTTTTAGGATACAGCGTTGCAGAGATTTTTAAAGCGAATGGGTACACCGTTCATAAGGTTCAGATCATCAACGATCGCGGTATTCACATTTGTAAATCTATGGCTGCCTGGAAACTTTTCGGAAAGGGAGAAACTCCGGAAAGCAGCGGCGTGAAGGGCGATCATTTGGTGGGTAAATATTATGTTGCTTTTGACAAAGCATACAAGGAACAAATTCAGGATTTATTGAACAAAGGTGTAAGTCAGGAAGATGCCGAGAAGCAAGCACCCATCATGCAGTTAGCCGTGGAGTTGTTACGAAAATGGGAGCAAAGGGACCACGAGACCTATGAACTTTGGAAAACGATGAATGGATGGGTGTATCAGGGGTTCAATTCAACGTATGCCCGCATGGGCGTTGATTTTGAAAAACTGTATTACGAATCCGACACGTACCTCCTGGGAAAGGAAGAAGTGATGAAAGGAGTGGAGCGCGGGGTCTTTTTCAAAAAAGAGGATGGATCTGTTTGGGTTGACCTTACTTCCGATGGACTTGACCAAAAGGTTTTGTTGCGGGCTGATGGAACTTCGGTTTACATGACCCAGGATATCGGTACGGCTATACTTCGATTTCAGGGATTTTCCAAAAATTAGCGGACAGGTGTACACGGTGGGCAATGAGCAGGAATATCACTTTAAAGTTTTGTTCTTGATTCTTGACAAACTTGGGATATGATTGGGCAAAAAAATGCTACCACTTATCATACGGCATGGTTGATCTCCCCACGGGCAAAATGAAATCCCGTGAAGGAACGGTCGTAGATGCCGATGATTTAATGGACGAAATGGTAGAGGAGGCAGAAAAGCAAACGCGTGAACTCGGCAAGTTGGAAGGTGTCACGGAAGAGGACGCTCGAAAATTATTTGAGATGATCGGGCTGGGTGCATTAAAATTTTTCCTTTTAAAAGTCGATCCCAAAAAGAGGATGCTTTTTGATCCCAATGAATCCATACAACTGCAGGGCTTTACAGGGCCATTTATCCAATACACCCACGCCCGGATTCGAGCCATCATCAGAAAAGCCGAAAGCTTAAATATTGTAGTAAAAGAGAGTGATTTGAAATTGCTGTCTTCCCTGGAACCCGCCGAACGCGACGTCCTTCAGGTAGTAAGCCTGTTTGAAAATAAAATCAGGGAGGCAGCGAAGGACTATTCCCCTGCCATTATTGCAAATTATGCGTTTGATTTGGCTAAACAGTACAACCAGTTTTATCAAAGTATTCCAATCTTTAATGAAGAGGATCCCGCAAAACTAAAATTCCGGATTGCTGTCTCCGAATCAGTGGCATTCATTTTGAAGAAAGCTATGCGGCTTTTAGGTATCTTTGTACCGGAAAAGATGTGATCAGTGCCGGTAAACAGGTAATCGGTAATCGGTAATCGGTAATCAGTAATCGGTAGCGAGTGGCTACGGCACGTAAACACTTAAACACCAAAACACGTAAACACACTCCAAATGAAATACCTTATCCTCCTATTAATCTTCGTCAGTCCCATGACAACCATTTATGATTTTAAAATGAATTCGCTTGATGGCGAAATGATTGACTTCTCCGCGTACAAAGGAAAAACTTTGTTAATTGTTAATGTTGCTTCGAAATGTGGTTATACACCTCAATATACCGACCTCCAGCAAATGCAAGATCAGTATGGAAGTAAAGTGTAATCCTGGGATTTCCTGCAAATAATTTTGGAGGTCAGGAACCGGGAACAAGTATTGAAATAGCTCAATTTTGCGAAAAGAATTATGGTGTCACCTTCCAGATGTTTGAGAAAATTTCTGTCAAAGGAAGTGATCAGCATCCTTTATACCAATTCCTAAAAGAAAAGACTGGTCAGGAACCAAGTTGGAATTTTTGCAAGTACCTGGTAAAACCAGACGGTACTATAAAATTCTATCCTTCTAAAGTAAAACCATTAGACAAAGAAATTTTGGATGAGATAGGAGTATAAAACATGGGCCTGATAGCATTTTTATATGCCAAGTTATCAAGGCCGCACCAATGCAAAACGTGTAGGGGGAACGATTTACGATTTTAAGATTAAGGATATTGAAGGGCGCGAAATTGATTTCAGCTCGTACAAAGGAAAAAATCTTTTGATCGTCAATACGGCATCCAAATGTGGATTTACGCCGCAATATTCTGCAATTAGAAAAACTTCATCAGACTTACGGAAATAAAGTAACAGTCCTTGGATTTCCCGCAAATAATTTTTTGTGGCAGGAACCCGGCTCGGAGCAGGAGATTGCTTCATTCTGCCAGAAAAATTATGGTGTGACTTTTACGATGTTCAGTAAGATCTCCGTGAGGGGACAGCATCAGCATCAACTTTATCAATGGTTGCAATGGAAGACTGGTAAAGTTCCTACCTGGAATTTTTGTAAATTCCTGGTAAGTAAAAATGGAAATGAGGTTAAGTTTTATCCTTCCACAGTCACGTCCATTAGATCCCCAAATTGTTAACGAGATTTTGAAATAAATTCCTTTTCATTTGAATTTAATTTTCCTGAAACAGCAGTTATTAGCAGAATGTAAACGATACGTTGCATCCCGGATTGCCACAGCTAATCAATCAATGGTCAACGCGCAAGAAGCTGCCAACGAGGAAGGCAAAAGCAGCGTGGGCGACAAATATGAAACCGGGCGTGCGATGATGCAGATCGAACGTGATAAGGCTGCTCAACAATTGGATGAAGCGCTTAAACTTAAGAACATCATCGATCAGATTTCAATAGAAGCGGGCAGTGGAAAAATTATACTCGGAAGTTTAGTCATCACCAATTCAAAAAAAATTTTTATCAGCATCGGAATCGGAAAATTGATCCTTGATGGCGAAGAATTTTTAGTTGTCGCTCCGGCATCGCCTTTGGGAAAGCAGTTGATGGGTTTGAAAGTGAATGATGAAACTATGTTTAATAAAGAGCGGCTTACAATTTTGCAAATCGGTTAAAATTCGGAGTTTCAAAGTTTTTGAAATTATATTCGCATAGATTTTAATGTATGGAAATAAAAATCTGGCTGCGCGCGTTCCGGCTTCGGACTTTACCGTTGGCGCTTTCATGCATTGCGATGGGAGGTTTTCTGGCAGCATCTGCAGATGCTTTTAGATGGGATATTTTTTTGCTCTGTATCCTCACAACAATTTTTTTACAGATACTTTCGAATCTGGCCAATGATTATGGCGACTCCGTTCATGGCGCAGATAGTACGGATCGCAAAGGTCCGGCGCGTGCCGTTCAAAGTGGTGCCATTTCGTCAAGCCAAATGAAAGCAGCGGTCATCATTTTTGTATTGCTTTGCCTGGCTAGCGGCATCACGTTATTAATTGTTTCGTTTGGATGGAATTGGAAAGCCATTGCCTTCTTTTTTGGGTTAGGGTTGCTCAGTATCATTGCGGCCATCGCCTATACCGTTGGAAAAAAACCATATGGATATATTGGCCTAGGTGACTTCTCTGTTTTGATTTTTTTTGGATTGGTAGGCGTTATGGGATCGTATTACCTTTTTACGAAACAACTTTCCTGGTACCAAATGCTCCCGGCACTCAGTTGTGGATTTTTTTCCATTGGCTGTTTTGAACATAAATAATATCCGGGACATTGAATCGGATCAAAAGGCAGGAAAATTTTCAATTCCGGTTCGTATAGGCCGGGCTAATGCTATTTTGTATCACCGCTTTTTAATTTTCGCCGGTTTATTTTCGGCAATCCTGTACAACGCCTTGACCCTTCATTCCATCTGGCAGTGGCTGTTTTTGTTAAGTACTCCGCTCTTTATTAAAAATGTGGTTGCGGTAAGCCGGAAGCCACCCGAGCAACTCGATCCTTATCTGAAGCAAATGGCGCTTTCCACCCTTGCATTCGTGTTGCTTTTTGGCGCCGGCTTAATTTTGTCTGCAAAATTTTAAACTTATCATAGGGGAAATGTGTCTAAGGTATGTTCCGGTACGTTACAATTTTCCGGAACAGACTTTTCGTTTTATCATAATAATAAACTATGCAGAAATTATTGGTAATTATTTCAGTAGTGATGGTTTTGTGGGGTTGCCAGACTGAGCCTGATAATTTGAAATTGTTTGATGAATTGGTGGTGTCAACAAATTTTGATCCGGAAGCAACCTTTAGCGCTTATACCACCTACGCAATTCCCACCGATACTATCGGATTTGTTTCGGATACAAATCCGAACGATACCATTCTGGTTGCGCGAGCCAGATAATAAGTTTTATCCGCGAAAAGTTTTGGAACAGGTAATGGAAAACATGGATGATCGTTTGTATAACCGCGTGGACCGAAACGAAAATCCAGACCTGGGGGTGAATGTTTACATCGTGAAAGACCTTAATGTCTTTCAGCAAATTGTAGATCCCGGTTATTATTATCCCTACTACTATGGATATGGGTCTTATTACTCATACCCATATATCAATACTTATGCCTATAATACCGGCGCGCTTGTTGTGGAAATCGTCGACTTAAAAAATGTTACCCCTGACAATAAAGTCAAGGTTATCTGGAACGCATATATGGGAGATGTGTACAGCGCTCTAGATCTATACGCAACAATCTCTTGATGCTATTGACCAGGCATTTGTTCAATCAAATTACCTCGTCAATGAAAACTAAATATATTTTAACGGCGATGCTTTGTGTGCACGGTGCTGATGGCCGAGGCGCAGGAAAATTATTTCTACTTCAATTGGGATGTGAACATTCCATTGTCAAGCAAGGAGTATATTGACAATACCAGCGGACGGGGAGCTAAGATTGGTTACCGGATGTTTTTTGGCAGAAACCGAAGGTTCTCTGCGGGTATCGATTTCAATTGGGCACAATACGACGAATACAAGCCAAAGGAAACGTTTGAAAATGAAAATGGCGCCATCACAACCGATTACTTCAATTACATCTATCAATACGGGTTGACCGTCAGCAGCCAATATTATTTTCCGCTGGGAGAAAAAGATCGCTTTTTTCCCTATGTCGGTCTGGGGCTGGGCGCTAATCATAACGAATACCGAGTTTACTATAACATATACACGGATTCGGATAAGGCCGTGGGATTTCTGGCCCGCCCGGAAGCCGGTATTTTAGTCCGACTCGGATCACGGCGTAAGCTGGGTCTTATGGGCGCAGTCCACTATGATTTCTCAACCAATAAAAGCGACGCCGTTGACTACTCAAATTTTTCGACGGTGGGATTCCAACTGGGAATAATGGTGCTGCAATGGTGAGCTAACCCCCTGATTGTAAGCTCATAGAATTTTTTATTCCGCACGTATCCTAGGGCGCGTGCTTCTGTTATCTTTGCGGGATGTTACAGCAAATTCTGATCTTAGATTTCGGTTCCCAGTACACTCAATTGATTGCCCGTCGCGTCAGGGAGTTAAATGTATATTGTGAAATACATCCATATAATAAAGTACCCGCCATCACGCCGAATATAAAAGGCGTAATACTTTCGGGAAGTCCTTGTTCCGTGAGGGACAACGGCGCGCCCACTGTCGACATTAAGCCTTTCGAAAAAGTCCCCGTGCTTGGGGTTTGTTACGGCGCCCAGCTGATTGCCCATCAACACGGCGGGAACGTGTTGCCCTCACATTCGAGGGAGTATGGTCGGGCACGGTTAACGACAGTAGATCATCACAACGAATTGTTAAAAGAAATTTCACTCGATACGCAGGTATGGATGTCGCATGCCGATACGATTGCCAAAATTCCGGATGACTTTGAAGTAATCGCCAGCACGCCGTCGGTGCCGATCGCTGCCTATAAATTAAAGTACAAGCCAGTCTATGGAATTCAGTTTCATCCAGAGGTAACACACACCCTTGAAGGTAAAAACCTGCTTCGAAATTTTGTAGTTCATATTTGTGGATGCGCGCAGGATTGGACGCCGGATCAGTTTGTGGATACCACGATTACAGAATTGCAACGAAAACTGGGCGAAGACCAGGTAGTCATGGCGTTGTCAGGCGGCGTCGATTCAACGGTAGCCGCAACGCTTATTCACAAGGCTATTGGGAAAAACCTGCATTGTATTTTTGTTGATAATGGACTGCTCCGGAAAAATGAATTTCACCAGGTGCTGGATTCTTACAAGCACATGGGCCTAAATATTAAAGGCGTTGATTCCAAATCCAAATTTTACACGGCCCTAAAGGATCTGACAGAACCTGAAGCAAAACGCAAGGCGATCGGGAAAACTTTTATCGATGTGTTTGATGAAGAAGCGCACAATATTCAGGATGTAAAATGGCTTGGTCAGGGTACCATCTATCCCGATGTTATTGAATCGGTTTCTGTCAATGGCCCTTCGCAAACTATAAAATCACATCATAACGTTGGAGGACTTCCTGCCACGATGAAGCTGAAAGTAGTCGAACCGCTTAATACGCTCTTTAAAGATGAAGTCAGGGTCATCGGAAAAACATTGGGTATCGACCCTTCAATATTGGGACGTCATCCGTTTCCGGGCCCGGGCTTAGGAATCCGGATCTTAGGAGATATCACGGCCGATAAAGTTCGAATTCTCCAGGAGGTAGACAGCATTTTTATTAATGGGCTGAAAGAACATGGCCTTTATGACAAAGTCTGGCAGGCGGGAGCGATGTTATTACCTATTCAATCCGTTGGTGTAATGGGCGATGAAAGAACGTACGAACGAGTAGTGAGTCTTAGAGCAGTTACCAGCACGGACGGCATGACGGCGGACTGGGCACATTTGCCCTATGAATTTCTGGCTTCCGTTTCGAGTGACATCATTAATAAAGTAAAGGGTGTCAACCGGGTCGTATATGATATCAGCAGCAAACCACCCGCTACTATAGAATGGGAATAATTTTTGCCTGGAGTAACGTGTTTTTGAATCACTAAATTTAAATCCCTAACTTGACTTCAAGTATGGTTAGAAACTTAATTTTCATTTGTAGTCTTTTGGTTTTCGTGTCGCAATCAACTTTTGCTCAGGTTGATTATAACAAACAGTATTTTAATGCTAAGGCGTTATTCCGGGAAGGCAAGTATAACCTTGCCATGGAAAGTTTTAAACCTTTGATTCCGTACGATCCAAAAAATAACTTTTCGGAGTATGCTTCATTTTACTATGCCTTGGCTGCCTATAATCAAGGGTTCAAAGTCGGTTGCCAAGACTTCGTTAAACCAACTCAAAGCAACGCATCCAACCTGGAATAAAATGGATGAGGTAAATTTTTGGATGGGGAAAATACTTCTTGATGATCGCGACTATTTTCAGGCATTGAAAATTTTTGCAACCGTTCAGGATAAAAAAATTCAGCAGGACATCGACGTGGCAAAAAGCACTGCACTGGCGCCGATTACGGATAGCGAGACATTGAAGATGATGCTGGAAGAGTATCCGAAGGATGCAACAATAGCCCGAGCATTGGCGACACTTTTAGCAAAGGATCAAACTAATCCGGAGGACAAAGTTTTTCTTGAAAATCTGATCGCTAAATTTAATTTCAAGAAATCGGATTTTATTACTGAAGCTCCCGCCTCCTACTTCAAGGAAGTTTATTCGGTTTCCGTATTGCTGCCATTTATGGTAAATACGTTGGACCCATCTCCGGCGCCCAAGAGAAATCAAAGTGTGCTTGACCTTTATGAAGGAATGAAGCAGGCTGTCGATACATTGGGAAAACAGGGTGTAAAACTGAGCTTAAGGGCCTACGATACAGAATGGAAAGTGGAGAAGATTAAGACGATTTTAAATACTGAGGAGTTGAAAAATACAGACTTGGTAATCGGCCCTTTTTTCCAGGATGAAGCTAAACCTATTCAGGAATTTTCATTGGCAAATCGCATAAATACATTTAATCCGGTTCACAATAACAGTGAGCTGATCGGCACCAATCCGTATGCGTTTTTGTATCAGCCTTCTGTTGAAACGCTGGGGAAAAAATCAGGCGAGTTTCTAGCATCATACGCCAAGAAAAAGAACTGTATGGTGTTTTATGGAACTTCGAAAAGGGATTCCTTGTTAGCAACAAATTTTATTCAGGCAGCGCATAAAAATGGGTTAAAAATCATGGCTGCCCACAAGGTTCCGAAGGATGGTTCAAAATTGATATTTGACATCCTGACGACGCCTACTGAATTTGATGAATTCAGAAATCCGATAGCAATTCACCCTTGCCAAAGATAGTCTGGGAAGTATTTTTGTGGCTTCTGACGATGCGTTGATCTATGCTAAAGTTGTGAGCAGCATTGAAACACGTCGCGACCAGATTATTGTATTGGGTTCAGAACGATGGATCAATCAAACCTCCATCGACCTTGAGAAATTTCAAACGCTTCCCATCGTTTTAACAGCGCCTAATTTTACAAATCCGCTTAAGCCGGCAACGGCAGCTTTTGAAAAAAAATATATTAGAATACATGGCAAACCTCCGTCTGACTACGCAGCGATGGGATATGAACTCATGCTGATTTTGGGAAATCAACTGAAGAAGAACGGCGTCTACTTTCAAGAAGCGATGGCAAAGGCACCGGTTAATGGATTTCTTACCGAAGGTGTGAACTATCAGCAAAGCAGAAGTAATGCTCTAATACCGTTCATTAAATTTACAGATGGTAACATTGTGGTCATTGAAAAACGGTAGTAGTTTCCGGATGCCTATACGCATAAAGACGTAAACACCGTAATGGATTTTTCAAAAAGCAAATTCTTATTTGACAAAGCGAAGACACTTATTCCAGGTGGCGTCAATTCTCCAGTGAGGGCTTTTCGCGCTGTGGGTGGGAATCCTGTTTTTATCAAAAGGGCAAAGGGACCTTACCTCTATGACGAAGATGGAAATCAATTTATCGATTTGATTAATTCCTGGGGGCCAATGATTTTAGGTCATGCCCATCCCATTATCGAGGAAGCAATTAAGGAAGCTCTGGTAAATTCTCCGTCGTTTGGAGCGCCTACGCATCGCGAGGTGGAAATGGCAGAGTTGATTTGTTCTATCATGCCTTCCATTGAAAAAGTCAGGATGGTAAATTCCGGGACCGAGGCTACGATGTCGGCTATTCGCGTAGCGAGGGGTTTTACAGGAAGGGACAAGTTTATAAAGATAGAAGGGTGTTACCATGGACATGGCGACTCATTTTTGATTGCAGCAGGAAGCGGCGCGTTGACGTTTGGTTCTCCCGATAGTCCAGGCGTGACAAAAGGGACGGCGAAAGACACACTTATTGCGCCGTTCAATAATCTGTCCGCGATTGAAGAAATCATTTCGAAAAATGAAAATGAAATTGCCGCGATTATTCTTGAACCAGTGGTGGGAAATATGGGATGTGTTATTCCTCAGCCTGGGTATTTAAAAGGTCTTCGTAAAATTTGCGATCAGCATAAAATCATTTTGATTTTTGACGAAGTGATGACGGGATTCAGGTTATCTCTTGGCGGTGCTCAGGAGTTATATAATGTAAAACCTGATATGACAACACTGGGAAAAATTATCGGAGGTGGATTGCCGGTGGGTGCTTATGGAGGGAGAAAAGAAATTATGGATTCGATTTCCCCGGTGGGCCCGGTATATCAGGCCGGTACTTTATCAGGCAACCCCCTGGCTATGGCTGCTGGGCTCGCCATGCTGAGCTATCTTAAAAAAAATCCCAGCGTCTATCAACAACTCAATCAGCAAACGACAAAACTTGCTGAGGAAATAAAAAAACAATACGAGGCAGAAGGACTACAGTATACAATAAACCAGGTGGGTTCCATGTTTACATTGTTTTTTACCGATAAATCTGTGGTGGATTTTGATTCCGCTAAAACATCAGACACCAAGCGTTTCGCGAGCTATTTTCAATCCATGCTTCATCAGGGTGTTTACCTTGCTCCATCGCAGTTCGAGGCAATGTTCATTTCAACAGCCATAAATGATCCGATAATAGATCAGATTTTACAAGCAAGTAAGAAGGCCTTAAAAAATGTCGCAGTGTCAGTTTAAACGCCGTTAGGGCCATATTTCTACCCTCCCGAATGAAACCAGGAAGTCAAACGCTTCCTGATCCTGTTGAAAAAATATCAATTACCGGATTTTATTACGTCCGTCTCACACCTGACTAGTCCTCGGACCTATGGCAAACTTTTAATTTTAAGGTTAATATTCATAACTTTTCACGATTAGCAAATTTTTTAAACTTCCATTTTTTGATCATGAGGAACCGTGCTTTGAAGTTCACGCTGGGATTTGGTATCGTAGGTCTTGTTGTTATGATCTTGATTACCGTGGTTCAGCGAGGAGCCATAAACGCTTACCACAACAATCTTCCCTACGTCAGACTTAGCGACCAGTTAAAGAGTCAGGTGGCACAGTCAAACCTTTGGGTGGAGCACGTAAAACGAGTCGACTCAAAGTTGAATTTTGAACGCGACGTACGTGATCCGCTGTCGAGAAGCAAGGTGCAGCTGGAGGCCATGTACGAAGGAAAGGAGACAGATTTGGGCACCTTTGAAAAAGCCGAGGATGAAGACTTACAAGCCATTCTAAAGGAATCCATTTATAATATTCAAAACCTTTTGGAATCAACGCAGGCGCGATGGCAAGCAAAACCTCAGGTCATAGCAGCTGCGACTGACAGCACGGCCGAGGTCGTTGATACACAATCATTCAATGTTTTGAATCTTCAGGTTGATGCTTCGCTGAAAGACTTTCAACGCACATCCGATCGTTTGATAACCTATATTGATCAGCAGATCCTGAGCGGTACGACAACGTTAAACGTGCTCTCATGGGTTTCGATAGTTGTCTTGCTTGGTGCACTTGTTTCGATAGGAATTTTCTTATACACGTTGTTCGATAAATCCGAAAAAATGGAACGTGACAAAGCTTCCATCGCAGAACGTCAGGAGCGGAGTGCTACTTCGTTGTCGAATTTTATGGAAGCTATTTCTGCCGGAAACTATTCCGCCAACCTCGATGATGAACTGGTGAGCGGGACTATGGGAAATACGCTTATCACCATGCGTGACAAGCTTAAGGCAAATGCGGAAGAAGATCGTAAACGAAATTGGTCGACGTCGGGCCTGGCACAAATTGGAGAGTTGTTACGAACTTCATTTACGACTACACAAGACCTTTTCGACAGCATCATCAAGTTTGTTGTCAAGTACACAAAAAGTAATCAAGGCGGACTTTTTCTCTTGAATGAAGAAAATGCAAGTCAAAAGCATTTAGAGTTGGTGGCGTGCTACGCATACGAACGTAAAAAATTTCTGAATAAATCGATTGACATCGGCGAAGGTTTAGTTGGTCAAAGTTTCCTGGAAGCTCAATCCATTTATTTGGTGGAAGTTCCTGAAGACTATGTGGCAATTACTTCGTCCCTCGGGAGTGCAAAACCAAATGCACTTTTAGTTATGCCGCTGAAAGTTAATGGCAAGGTCTTCGGGATTCTGGAGTTGGCAACTTTTGGCAAATATGAACCACATGAAATAGAATTGGTTGAAAAGCTTGCGGAAAGTATTGCGTCAACTATTTCAACGGTGCGAGATTAATGAAAGTACGCGGATACTGCTGGAAAAGACGCAGCAGCAAACGGAAGAGATGAGGGCGCAGGAGGAAGAGATGCGTCAGAACATGGAAGAGCTCGAGGCTACGCAAGAGGAAATGCGCAGGAAAGAAAAGCATATACAAACGATGCTTGACAGCGAAAAGAAACGAAATGAGATCAGCAATAAAAACCGTCAGGCGCATATAGAGCTCTCGAAGAAAGCCGATATTCAGGAAGGAAAGTGGGAGGGAGCTTTGGAAAAGCTGACGACTTCGATTGCGAAACAACTTGTTGTTTCGCGCAGCAGTGTGTGGTCTTATAGTCCTGCAGAAAAGAAACTCAAATGCGAGAAACTTTTCGACAACGTGGCTAAAAAATTTGGAACAGAAGCGGAGTGGGTTGGTAAAAACTATCCTGGATATTTTGAAGCCATTACCAGCGAAGAAATTATCATGGCCAAAGATGCCCATGCCCACACGGCTACACGCGAACTGGCTGAGTCCTATTTGATTCAGCGTGGGATACAATCCATGCTGACGGTTCCATTTTTCAATGAGGGTAAAATAACGGGTATCCTGGTGTGCGAAAACCTGGAACAAAAGGAATGGACAGATGAGGATGTGGAGTTTCTAAAAGCATGTTCAGATCTGGTTACATTGACCTATAATAATAGGAGGATCAATACCACACTGGACAAACTCAGCGACGACCAGGAGACCATGCAAACCATTATTGACAATATCCCCAGGGCTGTATTCTGGAAAGGTAAAGACCTTCGGTTCCAGGGCTGCAATAAGATTTTTGCGCAGGTCGCAGGCTTGAAATCCTACCTGGAGTTGGTCGGTAGAACTGACTACGAAATGCCCTGGAAAGAGCATGGTGACGCGTATCGGGCCGATGATCTTGCTGTAATGAACAGCAGAAAAGCACGTCTCGATTTGGAAGAAAAGAATGTAAATAATGAGGGTAAGGTATCCTGGGTGTTGACGAGCAAAGTACCTGTAATGAACAAGCATGGTGAAGTAGTGGCGGTATTGGGCATGTTTGAGGACATTACCGAAAGAAAAGTTAAGGAAGCTGACATAACGTCCAAATTAAAGGAGTTAGAGCACCTTAAAAGCATGATGGAAAAGAGGAGTAATTGAATATTTTTTTGAAGGCTTTATTACATCGGCATGGCGACCCGTATGTAGGGTAAATCATTTTTAGTCTAAGGAATTACTTATTTTTAACTCATTATACCCAATTTAAATCTGGTTATGAACCATCGTTTTTTACTGTTGATAGCTGCGTGTACGGTGTTCTCAGCCGACCTTTTTGCGCAGGGCGAAAGAAAAGACAAAACGGCAGTGACGTATGAGGAATTGTACGATGAGCCGTCGTCCGTAAACAAACTTTTCGTGGGGATTCAACCGCTATACGGTGAGTTGTTTTCTACAAATATCAATGCAGGCTTCGGAGCGGAAGTCGTGTATTATCACAAAGACAAAATGGATTTTCGTGCGCATTTTAGAAAGACCTACAGCCAGCAATTCTTTGACATGGCGAGGGATCTTGCGATAAAGAAAAGCGATGTTGAAAATCGCGCAGAAGTTTTTAATTATTTCGAAATAGGTGGAACCTATCACATCAAGGATTTTGAAGAGAGCTCAAAAACCAAAATGTTTCTTTATAAAAATAGTTATAAAGGAAATCGATGGGCCGCCCGTGTTCCGCTCAGCGCCGAAGTACCCTGTAAAGTTCGAAAGATTTACGGCGTGCGCTTAGGTGGAATACTCTGGGATAGCTCAACAGATGTAGGGCGCGCGTTAGAAAAACAAGATCTGACCAATGCGGATTTAAAAACTGCTGAGGGCCTTTCATTGCCTGAAACCATCATTGTAGAGGGCCGCACCGAGTCGTTGGATGTCTTCAGCAACATGACATCAAAGGGATTGTATGTTGGTGGCTCGATGACCTGGATAAAAAATGTGGCGGTAAATTTTGACAAATTTGAGGAAGGGATCGACGATTTAATATTTACAGCTTATGCTGATATTCTTGTATCTCCCTGGCTTGAAGCCGATAATATCGTGTATACAGGCACAGATCCATCGAGTCCTAATTTCGGCACGCAAACCTATAACATAAGCCCTTTAAAGACGAAAATGTTGGGCTTCCGCGTAGGGATGGATGGAAGATTTAACAGAATGTTTGGTTGGGCCTATGGCGCGGAAGTTGGATATCGTCCTAGCTTTGAAGGCCGTTCCTTTTATGCTATATTTAAGATCAGCTTTCCGGTCTTCGGAACCAATCTTGACTACAAAGTTGAGTCGTTCGGAAAATAATCTCATTGTATTTTTTAGGCGCTCCTTTTTCCTGGAAACGTATTCGAAGGAATAATAGAACCTTTTCCAAAGGACGAAACCTGTTAGTCCATTCAAAATTCCCAGCAGTAAGATCGGTACCTTAAATAGGACAAGTACAAACCACACGATCCCGCAATAAAATACAAGCGTCATAACCTCCTGTTGATTTCGGTCTTTAGCATATAGCAGACCATAAAATAAAAAAGGAATGCTGAATAAAAAGAATGAGCAAATGACATAGTCATGCCAGTGCTGTTCGGCAGGAAAATTTTTAATTAGCAGGATGATTTCCGGGAGGAGAATAATACCGATAGTGATAAGACTAAAATATATTCTTTTTAGAAAAGGGATCGGTAAGCTTTTCACCCAGCTTAAGTGAAAATTCTCAAAGTGATGCAACGTGTGCATAAGGCCGACGTTTGCTCCTGAAGCAATTATTATTCCTATGCTCAGTAACCTCAGGTCATAAATGTCTGTTTTGTAGAGGGCTGTTATGCCTATTATCATCAATGCACTAAAAAGTTTTGTTCCCAGCAACGTCACCAATTCATTTCGTGTGATCCATTCAATGAAAAATAGCGGAAACGGCTTCGTGAACTGGAGGTTGAAAAAGCGTGCGATAAAAGAAACTTTCTTTTCGTGATTCGGGTGATGTAACGACCACAGGAGATGATAAGCACTCATCAGGACCAAAAGCGTCAGGGCTATTACGAATTACAACGATCGAATTGATCAAGTCCATACTTCCACGCCAATAAGCAGAGGAACAATCCGTAAATAAAAGCTGGAAGAAATTGGATCAAAACGACGCGTATAGCCATCCACCATTGTTTTGATGGCGGAAAAAGCATGAAGCAAAAAATGAATTCGTTTTCGTTTTGCTTTATTCTTTCCCAATTGAAATTTATCACTTTCAAATTATAAAGAAACCAAAACCCTATGGGTATTATCAATACGAGAGGCGAGCTGATAAAAAATTCAGCAAGTGCAATGTGGTCGTGACTTCGCATAAAACCTCCGGCAAAGGCAATGACCAGCAAAAAGAAACCCGTATTGGCCAAATAGAATTCACGAACGAAAACAGGAACGAGGACTCTCATATCGGATTGAGCGCAGTGAGCATTTTGTTCTTAATACAAAAAGACTGATTGATATGAACATTGGCGTTCTCAAGAAATTGGTGAGAAGAGAGTAAAACGGTGGCCTCATATTCGCGGATGTATTCGTCGATGAGACCTACGAGTGTCTTTTGCGCATATTCATCCAAGGTAATTAAGGGCTCATCGAGGATGATTAATTTCGGTGATCCAAGAAACGCGATCGCTAATGAAAGTTTTTTCAACATTCCACTAGAGTAAGTCGCACATGGTTTTTCAAAGTAATGATCGATGCCAAATTTTTTTATAAGTCGGTCTTGTTGGAGCGGCGCGGAATTTCTTGCGTTGCCGACAAATCGAATCAAATCTTTCGCCGTTAAAAAACCAGGGTAAAGCGGTTCGGCTTCTCCATAACTAACGCGTTCACGATATCGAATAGGAAATTGCGTCAGAGAAATTCCATCTTTAAACTCAACATTTCCTTCGCAGGGTATCAATCCGGCAAGTGATCTAAAAAATGTAGTTTTACCCGCACCATTTTCTCCTTTAATCCAGTAAGTACCTGAATGAAGTTCCAGGGAGGGAACAGAAATAATTAATTCGCCGGAAAAACTTTTTGAGAAATTTATGACCCTCAGCATTGGCATAGTCGGTTTAGAAAGTAAAAACTTACCCTATATTTGATTACTATATGTCGTCCCTGTTTTAGTGTAATTACAACTTGAAATGATGCAGCTTTCTGAAAAAATCAAACGCGCTATCCGCGATGTGAAGGACTATCCGAAGCCTGGTATCGTCTTTAAAGACATTACACCAATCTTAGCTGATCCGGCATTGAGAAAAGAAATTGTTGACGCGTTGGTTCAGGAATTTAGATCCCAAAAGATTGATGCCATCGCGTCGACAGAAGCCAGAGGGTTTATTTTCGGTTCCATTTTGGCGTATGAATTGGGCTGTCCGTTCATCCTGGTAAGAAAGGCCGGGAAACTCCCATATCAAACCAGGTCCGCTGAATATAATTTAGAATACGGCACTGCCAAAGTCGAAATGCATATCGACTCGGTAAAACCAGGATGGCGTGTCCTCGTCCACGATGACTTACTGGCTACGGGCGGAACGGCCGGTGCAACAGCCGATTTGATCCAACATTCCGATGGGGTAATTGCTGGATTTTCATTTATCATCAACCTCAGTTTTTTACCTGGGGCTGAACATTTGGAAAAACGTTTTGGAGTTAAGCCACATTATTTAGTGAACTATTAACCTTATAAAACATATAGTGTTTATTTCACAATATGTCTGAAGTCCTTCATATACCAATGTTTCCGCTTGCTATTTTACCGTTACCGGAAGAACTGGTTCCGTTGCACATATTTGAGCCACGTTATCGTCAATTGTTACAGGATGCCGAGATCCATGACATTCAATTTGGGGTTTACTTCAGTCATGACGTAAATGAACGGAAAATAGGTTCATTGATGCAGTTGGAAAGTATTATCAAACGCTATCCAGGGGGTGAGACGGATATCATTGTAAAGTGCAAGGATATATTCAGTATGGACCTCCTGCTTCGGACCTATAAATCTAAACTTTATCCAGGCGGCAATGTCCGGTTGTGGAAAATTCCCCTGGATACATTTCCAAACTCAGCCTTGTATGATCTCTTTATGCAGTATTTAAAGCTTCGTAACATCGTTCACAACCTTACGATATTTAATTTGTTTCAAATAGCCAACGAGTTGAACCTTGATATTGTTGATCGATACCGATTTTTAACCCTTCAAGATGACAAACGGGAAGCTTTTCTTTTTAACCGGATTAAGTTTCAAATCGACTTGCTGGAACGCGAAGAGAAAAGCAAGGATAATTTTCACTTGAATTAACAAAATAGCTGTAACTTTTTATTGGCTACATCGTTGTTTCATTTTTTTTGAATTTTTATTAACCCTCGAAGTAGATTTCCGTTTAACACGACTTTTTCATAAGGCTAACGTTAAGGCTAGCAGCATGCATTATTTAACAAAACGTTAAGATTTCGTTCGAAACTTTTGGAGAAACCATCTCGTCTTAACGATATAACAAAAATATTTTATGAATAAGCCACTCTCTCTTCTAGCAATACTGCTTATCAGCGGTATCACTTTTGCGAACGCGTTTGACAACCCAAGGATAACTATGGCTGTAATGAAGAACGGATCAACCTTTAAACTTTTCTATAAAGGTGCGCAGCAATCAGATGTAAAAGTTCTGATTCTTAACGACGAAAATCAGATTGTGTATTCTGAAAAAATCAATAACACAGATGGTTTTGCAAGACCTTATAACTTCTCAAATTTGCCTGAGGGACATTACAGTATCCAAGTAAAGGATAACGCTGGTGTTCGCACAGAGACGGTGAATCATCAAGCCGAAAGAGAAGAAAAGACGATGCACCTTTTGCGTCTTGACGGCACCGGTAAATATGTGCTTTCCGTTCCCAGCCAGGGAAAACAAGATCTTTCTATCACGATTTTCAATGATATGAATGAGGTTCTGTATGAGAGCGATGAAAAAATCAACGGCGATTTTGCCCGGATCTACAATCTCGGCGATCAAACTAGTAAATTCAGGTTTGTCGTGACCGACGGAAAGGGACTGACTAAGTCAGTTACAAAGTAATTGGTATTGCTTTGAAATGTTCTAAGGCAACATGTTATCATGTTGCCTTTTTTATTTGAAGATCGCAGGGCCGTTAGTCAAAAGGTAACCAGCTAAAGCAGGAAATATTTTCAAAAAATGGAAAGAATTAAGGACTTTTTAGCCCCTATTTTGATTCATGTCAGTCGTCGAAATAAGCTGACGATTCGTCGATTGACCATCCATAGTTTCATTGTTTTTAACTGTGTTCTAGCGCAAACGTTGTATAAAAATATTTGTGATGAATATCGATTTCGAGTGAAATTTTCACACGTTCTTTCATGGCAAATTTTACGAATGAGTAGTGCAAACGTTGTTTCAACCTAAAAATATTGTTTCCTTACAACTTTCAGCCTCGAACGGTATCCCTACCGTATATTTGAACATAATTAAAACATGAAAATAATTATGAAAACTAATATGAGAACTAAATCAATTTACCTCGTGGCATTTTTATTAATGGGCGCGGTTGCAACGTTTGGAAATGATGATCCTACTTCAGGTGTGGCGGTGTTATCTGCAAAAGGAAAGGATGTATTTAGAGTTGTTTATAAAACTGAAACCGCCAATGACGTAAAGGTGAAGCTATACAATGCTAATGACGAGATCATCCATTCGGCATCAATTAACAATACGAAGGGATTTATCCTTCCGTTGAATCTTGCCAAACTTAGCTTCGGTGAGTATCGCCTGGAATTGACGGATGCGAATGGTAAACATATCGAAAGAATTGCTTACCAAAACGCCAAAGCCGTTGATAACATTCGTGTAGCACGATTAACGACAGCCGAAGGTAAATTTATGGTGTCGGTAATGAGCGCTAAAAACGAAAAGGTTACCGTTAAAATATTTGATAGCTATAATAACCTGTTACATAATGAAGTTAAGAGTGTGAGTGGTGACTTCGCACAAGTCTACAACTGTCAAGAACTTGACTGGAGCATGTACATTCGAAGTATCGGATGATGCAGGACGTGTGAAGACCGTTCAATTTTAACTTATCTTAAACCATCTAAAAACACCTCCGGAATTTCCGGAGGTGTTTTTCTTTTCATAGCGGCCCATCCTGCTAAGTGTTTTTTTATTTGGTGTATAGGGCTATATTCAATCGTCAAAATTGAATTCTATGCACCGCATTCTCCTCATCGTCCTAGCCCTGATCTGTGTTCAAGCTCAAGCACAAGATGTTGCCGGTCTTTTTATCGTTCAGGATTTTACAAAAGAAAATATTTTCACCAATAATATTGAAGGTCCGGCTTTTGACAAAAACGGCAATCTGTACGTGGTTAATTTCGAACGTGACGGGACCGTAGGACTGGTAAAACCTAATGGAGACGCTGAGCTTTTTATCACGTTGCCAGAGGGAAGCACGGCCAATAGCATTCAGTTTGACAGTAAAGGCAAGATGTACCTTGCGGATTTTACGGGGCATAACGTTCTTAAAGTGGATATGAAGTCAAAGAAGATAAGCGTTTATGCGCATCACGACGCCTTCAATCAGCCTAATGATATCTGCATTAATAAGAAGGATCAAATTTTTGCTTCGGATCCAAACTGGAAGGAAAGTAAGGGAAAGCTTTGGCGCATTGATAAAGGAGGTAAGGTTGTGTTGCTTACCGATCAAATGGGAACGACAAATGGAATTGCCCTCAGTCCGGATGAAAAGGTATTATACGTCAATGAAAGTGTTCAACGCAAAATCTGGAAATTTAACGTCGACGAAAAAGGAAATATCGCTAACAAAACATTGTTCGCGGAATTCCCCGATTTCGGTTTTGACGGGATGAAGTGTGATGCTGAAGGAAATGTGTATGTTACTCGATATGGCAAAGGCACCATTGCCGTTCTTTCTCCGGATGGGAAGTTAATTCGTGAGGTGCAGCTAAAAGGAAAAAATTGCAGTAATCTCGTGTTCGGAGGATTAAATGGTAAGCTGGTCTTTGTAACCCTGCAAGACCGAAAGGGCATGGAACGCTTTAGGAATGATATTGCGGGCAAAGGATTGAAATAACGAAATCTTCCGAATTTGATTTTTTTAACTAACACTGTTCAACTAATTCCAGTCGTTTAACGACGCTCTCGGGCAGTAGGATGGTCCCAGGTGATAATACAGCATTGGCGCCAATTTTTGAATGATCGCCGACAAGAGCACCAAATTTTGTGACTTCGATCTTCATTTTCTTTTTATTAAGCATCACATAAATCGTCTTGTCCAGCCGTTCGTTATAGTGATTTGCAATGATACTTCCAGCCTCCATGTTAACATAGGAGCCGATCAATGAATCGCCAACAAAATTAAAATGTGCTAATGCACTTCCCGACATAATCAAACTTGATTTTACTTCACAGCCTGGACCGACGATGGACTTTTCGCCCAGGTATACACCACCACGCATGTAGGCATGTGCGCCAATAAAGCAACCGTTAGAAACGATGATAGGACCCTTGAGGGTAACATTCTCTTCAATTTGAGCTTTCTTATGAATTGCAACGTCCTGTTTGATTTTGAAGTCCGACGATAATGATTTTATTTTTTGCTGAATCGTATTCTGAACGGCGGCAACGATGTTCCAGGGTAAATCCTTTTCCAGTTCTGGGAAATTTGTTAAAAAATTTTTCAAATAAGCGGAATACTGAATCATAATTATCGTTCGTAAAATTCTAAAGGAAGATCGTCGGGGTCGGCAAAAAACGTAAAACGTTTTCCAGTATACTCGTCTATTCTAATTGGCTCAACGCTCACGCCATTTTCTTCCAGCCATTTTACCGCCTCATCAATGTCGTCAACTTCAAAAGCAAGATGTCTCAAGCCGCATGCTTCAGGCCTGGAGGTACGCGCGGGCGGATTTGGAAAGGAAAATAATTCAATACAATATCGATCACCAAGGTTCAAGTCGAGTTTAAAGGAATTTCTTTTTTCACGATAATATTCGGCGTGTATACTAAAGCCTAAAATTTCCGTGTAAAATTTTTTTGAAATCTGATAATCCGAACAAATGATGGCTATGTGATGAACGGAATTTAGTTTAATCATCTACTAAATTATGTATTTTCGTTGATATCATCCATCATGGATACTTTCTGGCTTGTCCTTGGGATTATACTGATGCTGGTTGGGATTCTGGGCAGCATATTGCCCTTATTGCCCGGACCGCCGCTGTGTTACGTTGCTTTGCTGTTGCAACAGCTTCGATCCGATGCTCCCTTCACGGCTAAATTTCTGTGGATATGGGCGGGGATAACGGTAGTGGTAACAGCATTGGATTACATTGTGCCTTTGTATGGTACGCGAAAATATGGGGGCAGTAAATACGGTGTGTGGGGATCGACGATAGGATTGATTGCGGGGTTCTGGCTGGGTCCATTCGGTATAATAATAGGTCCTTTTGTGGGCGCGTTTGTCGGGGAGCTCATCGCTAGCAATAATTCTGAACATGCATTGAAGGCTGCCTGGGGATCATTCGTTGGATTCCTGTTCGGTACGCTGCTAAAGTTGGTGGTGTGCCTAGTGATGGCGTGGTATCTGTTTGCGCTTATTTTTTAAGTCTAAATATTCCATTGGTGGATTTACATTTATGCACGGTTATAAATCTTAAGCACTGTCTCCCGTAACGGTTTTCCATGTTCTGAGCACAGAAAAGCAATAGATTCAGCAATCTCTTCAGGTTTTACCCAAGCTGTAAAATCCTTATCCGGCATAGCATTTCTATTGGCCTCAGTGTCAATGGTGCTCGGGACAATCACGGAAGTAGTTACATTTTTAGATGATCCTTCTGCGTTCAAAAAATCGGCGAGCTTAAAAATGAGGGATTTGGATAATGCATAGGCCAGTGTATTTTTTCCCTCTTTTGGCTGCAGCGCCGGCCGGGAGCCAACTAAAACAATCTTGCCGCCGTCAGGTTGGGTAAGCATTTGCTGAAATACAGGTCTGGCAACAAAATATGCTGTATCAAAATTGAGGGACAACATTTTTTTTAATAACAAGCCGTCGGTGTTTTGAATTGTCCCTGGGGCAAATCCACCAACTAATAATAATGCCGCATGCAAGGCTGAGTGATCTGCGATAATTTGCTTGACTACAACATTCACCGAATTTTCATCAGTGAGGTCGGCTTCATACAATTGTACTCCCGGTGCCTGGAAATCCTAATGTTTTTCCCGGGGTCACAGTAGCAAGTACGTTATAGCCTTCTTTTAAAAATTTATCAACAGTGGCTTTCCCTAAATTTCCGGAAGCGCCTGTGATGAGGACATTTTTTTTCATGAGATATTTATTTATTGACGTATTAGTGATTGTTTTTACCACGGAGACACGAAGAGCACAGAGTGATCGCGATTATGACCTTTGTGAATCTTCGTGTCCTCTGTGTCTCTGTGGTTAATGCATTAGTTACACTGCGTTATTCCCGTTTCAAAAGCAATTACTTTTTCCTTCCATTTTTTTTCGCAGAAAGTTTACGAATTATTTCTGAATCAATTTGTAGAAGCCTCCAATCATTGAGATACATCGCCATGCCTTCAAGTGACAATGTGATCACCAACAATGTTCACGATTTCACTTGAAACCGCTTCATTATTTTCGTTCACCAAAAGAAAATATCCCGAAGAATCTGTTTTAAAAACGGGCGGAATTCCACCGGCAATACAACGGATGGCACAGGACCGATGTGTTTTCCCTTCTCCAGGTTTCATCACACCGAAGAAGCATTTTGGATCCACTATTTCTCCTGAAACCGATATTTTTTCTTGGTCAGCTCGTATAGCGGAGGCCGCAAGTTTACCCTCCAGGTATTCCAGGTTGCTTGCTTCTTCAACCTGAAGCAATGTTTTCCCATCGCCATAAATCAGTGACCCTGTCAGGCGAACTTTTGCACCTTCTTCTTTCTTATCCGGGAGCGCTGAGAAAAAATAAAATTGTTTGCGCCTGCCTTGCCAAAGCCAACCAGCAATATCGTCTGATAAAGTTCTTTGTTCCGACATGTCTTTTCCCAAGGGCACCTGCAGATGAGGAACCGGTTTAGTGAAAAGGTATCCATCCACTGCTGTAACTAATCCATATTCGAAATTGGCTCTGAGAAAATTCCTTTTGTTCCAATGCAGTTATCGCAGCGACGCCAATCATGACGATGAACAAAATAACAATTACTCGTTTTGTCGCCGACGCAATTTGGCGGGGAGCCTTGGGAAAATAGCCCACATAAAATTCATTATCGTCAGGAGTAATCCAGTTTTTCATTTCATGATAAGTTTAGGTGCGCTGCGGGACGCTCCGTTCCTTCGGGATAGGGAGATGGATTGATCCACACCTCCTCATCCACAACTTTGACATCATAGGTCGATACTTTCTCCCGAAATGGCGGGGGCGATGAACCGTTATGTGGAAGGTACTGATATCCATGCCAGGGACAGGTCACGCAACCATCGATGATTTTTCCCTCTCCAAGCGGACCGTTTTGATGCTTGCATACATTGGAAATGGCAGAAAGTTTTTTGTCGTATTTGAAGACGGCGATCCGTTCGCCATTAAGGGCAACAACTTTTGCACGATTGTCCTGAATGTCATGCACGGAACACACTTTCACAAACTTTTGATCCGTCTGGATCGATTCATGGTCCTTTTTTCGTTCGCGTTTTCCCGCCAGGAGATGAAGTGTAATAACAGTGCTACATCCAATAGCAAGTAATGCTACCAGCAGCGGGCGAAATCTCATCCTGAAGAAATCCCAATAAAACATGAAGAATGATGCTCGCATATGCCACATACACACACATGTGAAGCGTTTTCCAGACTCGTGGCGTTAGGTTGTGAAGCCAAAAGTCATGGCTGGTGATGGCCATCAAAAAGAAAATGATCAAACCAACAATACCAAAAATCTCAAAAGGAAATTTGACGAAAGATTCATAGTGTGTATTGGAAAGGAAAACTGAAAGTATGGGATTGAGATTGCCCAATGCATGGAATTGAATGATGGAAAAAATTCCATGAACAGCTGCTATGAAAAACATGCATACCCCCAAATGACGACGGTTATATAGCAACGGAAGGAATACTGGATTCAAACGTGCCAGTGGTCCAATACAGAGAATAACATGCAGCAGAAAGAATGCGAGGGTCGAGGTGGATCGAATAATCAGTGTTTCTTGTGTCACTTCAGGGTTCACAATTAATGTTACCATCGTAAACAAGGAGAGAAAGGAAATTACAAAACCGGATAGAATCAAATCATAGATTCTTTTTTGTCGATTCCATAAGACGGCTTGATAGGATGCGCCCATGCTATTCGTTGTTATAGGATACTTCTCGCCGTGTTATTTCTCTTTTATGAATAGGGTCATAAAGCTGGATGCTAACAGGTTGCGTCTTTCAGTGGGATGTCAAAGTGATATGAACCCACGTTGATCTATTTTTCCCAGCAGCTGATTTTGAGAGGACGAAGATAGGTAGACCACGCATGACGGAACTTTCAATGAATTCTTTAGCTCAACCGTTAGCCGCCCGGTATCATTTGACAACTTTGTTATTGTGAAAGAAAAATCGTCTTTCTTCACCTTGTCATATCCCGGACGAGGTTCCGGCCGAAGAACAATAGCCAGACAAAACACAACCGGGAAGCACGACGGCCAATACCGCGCCAAATGAAAAAATGATAGCTTCGAAGGGGTCTAATCATGTTTTGGTTTTTATCGTGGCTAAATATTTTCTTAATAACAGGGGCCAAAGAATCACACAACCTGGAAAGATGATAAGTCGGAATGACCAGGGCGCTCCAATACTTCCTTCATCGACTTTGTGAATCAATCGCGTGATAAACAAAAGTGCGAACAAAATCCCGCCAAGCAGATAGACGATTAAAGCATATAGAATTAACATGCCATGGATATTAAAAGCCTAAAAATGCGAAGTATGAAAGACTACTTTGGTCAAGCGGACGACCAATGAGTCTAAAGTTCAGAAATTTCTAGTGGATTTGGCAAATCGAAACACGATGGGTGCATTTCAAATTGTCGCGATAGGATATTAAATTTAGGTAAACATAACACTTGGTTAGCCAAGAGCTTTATAATGCAGGGTCACTACGATCACAAAGGAGGCACTCCCGATAGCTATCGGGAGATCACTAAGTGAAGCGGTAAAAATGCGTCGTGCGCTTTGTGGTTCGTGGTGGACATTGTGACCTGTACTAAATAAAAGCTGGGGACTAAACGCATTTAAAGCCGCGGCCTAACTGCGACAATTTGAAATGCACCCAACACGATTTACTTTGTGCGGGAAAATATAGCCTTGTGGTGGCTGGTCAAATTTAAAGCATCGACGTCGGGCTATTGAATAACGATAGTAACTTTATTGATTCGCTTCTCTTCCAATTTGCCAGTCCGTTCACCACCGCCGGAATTATCTTTATCATCCTTTCGAACGATTACAAAATAAGACATGGCCTTAAGATCTTTGAGTTTTAAAATTCCTTTTGCATCCGTTGTACCTTCAACGGCCACATTTTTTTCCGCGATATAATCTTCTTCTTTTTCAAAGAGTTGTACAGTGGCGCCCTCCACCGTATTTCCTACCTCATCGCGCACTGTTAGATTCAGCGTGGTTTTGATGATTTGAAAACTACGTGATAATTAACAACTACAACGACTCAGTGCAGTAATAGCGATTCATAGTGTTGAGTATTGACTTCATATCGGTAACTGGGGTTAATTGTGAGGTGTAAAACTAAAGAAAATGCAAAATTCGAAAAAGATTGTCTGAATAAGGTGTGCCTCATCGATTTTCTGAACTTTCAGGCAATATGACTCCTTAGGCCAATTCGTTAAGCAAGTCTTTTGCAAGTCTTTGCGCCTCTGCGTCTTTGCAATTTAATAGAAGCGGCAAAAAATACTCGAAGTTATCTAAGCAACACCACCCCACCACGTTTTTCCTGGATTCCTTCTTCGGGGCGATATTCACTTTTGTATCGAACTACATAGGAGTAGGTTCCTGCCGGTGCCTGCTGATTCAGGTTGTTGTTGTACCCGCCATTCCATTTGAAATCGCGTTCGGGGGATTGGAAAATCATTTCACCCCAACGGTTGAAAATAAATACCTGGAAGTCCTCATCATCGATGAAGAAAGTGAAAAGTTTAAAACTCTGATTGACCTTGTCGCCACCAACACCAGTTACAGTACTGGTCGGACGGAAAGCATTGGGTCCGACGATAACCGGATCACATTCCTCGATGACTTCCGTTTTATCCGTGCTCGAGCAGCCAAAACCATTAATCAGGTTCACCGAAAATATTCCAGGTTCCGCCGCCGTGAATGTGGGATCAGTATTGCCTAGTGATACACCATCTTTGAACCAATCATAGCTGGCGAAATCACCGGGATCCAGTACCACGGAGCGCGTTGTCAGGATCAGGATTCTCAGGGTGAGGGCAAATGAAGGCTTCGTCTCTTAAAAGACCGGCTGTAGTAGGAGCCAGATCTATTTCAAGTTCTGCTGTAGCACTACAGGTGGCGCTTGAAACGGTAACGGAGTAAGTACCTGCACGATCTCCTTGCAGTGTAGGACCGATTTCGCTTGAGATCACAGCTCCGTCAAGTGACCACCGGAATGAAGCCGATCGGTTCGGCGTTGCCGTGAGTGTAAAAGGTGAGCCTTCACAGGGTGTTGTTGTCGTAAGCGAAACCGTCAGCGCGCCATCAACCTGCACATTAGCAGTTGGAGATTGTTTGACACAACCGTTGAGTGTGCTTACAACTCTAACAAAATATGCTACATTATCATCGGTTGCTGAGGCCGTGATAGACTTGACCGCCTGGAATTTGAACATTATTTCTAAACCATCGATAGGTATAGGAGCCAGCTGGTGTGGCAGTGAGCGTTACCTGATCTTGACAGGCATCGCTCTGCGTGAAAGCTGGTGTGTAGTTGTCTATGGTTACCGTTGTGGAATCGCGACCTGGGCAACTTCCAGCGGGCGCATCAGTCGTCACCCGAAGCATCCAGGTGCCAGGATTGACAGTAACGGTCGCACCATTGCCTGGATTCGTGAGACTTCCAGATTGTGAGGCTGACCAATTATAGGTAGACGCAACCGGTGTGGTGACTGCCGTTATAGTACCATTACAGATATTCGCCGTGTTAAATTGGTATGTCCACAGGCGGGTCTTGTGCAAAAGTCTGCGCAGGAGACGAGAAGACACATCCATTGGCTGTGAGTTCAACATTATAACTTCCGCAAGGAACTCCTGCGGTATTGAAATAGTAGCCGACGGCAGCATTTCCGCTAGCCACTTGCAAGCCAGTAGCAGAGTTTATCACTCGTAGGTCATCGGTAGGTGTCACCGCTGTATGCGTCACTGTAAGAATTAAGGGATCACAATTAGTGGCTCGTGTTACTGCAGTTATCGTAAAGGCATTGTCATTTACTGTTGCTGTGTTTATTGAAGCACATCCGGTAACTTGGTCGGCAATGGTTATTCCATAGGTACCGGCAGCAAGTGGCGCGGCTGTGGGGATTGGACCTACACCTCTGATCAGTTCCCGACGGCACAGCTGTGGGGCCAGTAATAAAATAGGAGAACATGGCGCCAGCGGGACCTGTTATGTTCACATCAATACGTCCATCGTCAGCACCGCACAAGAGGTTGGCGTCAGCCACGGCTGCGAAAACAGGTGTAGGATTGATCGTATAAATAATCGAATCTTCGCGGAACAGGTGCCATCTGATACGGTCACTTCATATTCAAATACTCCAGGGGCAGAAGTATCAACACTTTGTCTTTGGCCGCTTCCCGCCGCTGCACCGTTAATGGTCCAGGCATATGTGTTTCCTGTGCTAGGGTTTTGTGCATCCAAAGGTGCGACTGGTGTATTTTGACAAATGGTGAGATTGGTACCCAAATCGACGATGGGTCTGTTATCCACAGCGCGGATGGCACCATCGGTTGAACATCCGGCTGCATTCGTTACTGTTACCCGATAAATTGCCTGGCGTGGTGGTAGTATTGTTCGCGTAGTATCTCCCGTGGACCAGAGATAAGTCAGGTTTGGCGCATTGCTGGGATTAGCATCCAGTAGTTCTGTGCCATCACAAATGGTTACTACGCCGGTTGGATCCAGCGGTACATCGCTAATCGTTACTATCTCATCAGGAAGAAAATACGATTCGCATTGATTGTATACACGTACTCTTACCGTATAGGTTCCGGGCGCAGCATACAAGTGCGCTAACTGCGGTCCGCCATCTACCAGTACCTGGCCATCGCCAAAAGTCCAGTCAAACTTATCGATGGCAGAGTCCTTTCCCGACGCGGAAAACTGTGTTGAATCACCAATACAAACCCCGGAAACATTTAAACCCGGACCTTGTATAGGATCGATAATGGTTTGAATAAAGTTCGGCAATCCAATGGAGCTGGTTGTTCCGCCAAGCAATGGCGGCGACGCATTAGGAATATAAGTCGAAGGATCATCTTCATCTTCATCGACCTGAATCTGGCCCAGTGTTCCCGAGCCATCCACTGCCACATAAAGTTGGCCATCCGGTCCCATTTGAATGGCGCCGAGGGTTCCCGTCGGAGGAGGGGCAATCGGCCCAAGTAATGTCGGTACACCTAAGCTATCTAATGCAAATTCAACTATTTGTGAAGCACCAGCCCCTTGCAATGTTGCGTAAAGTTTATTACCTCCAGGCGAAAACTCAACGCCATATACCTGCCCCGTTGGGCTGTTCAGGTCTGCTGTTCTGAAATTTGAGATCACGCCAGTAGAATCAACAAAATCAAAAAGCTCTACTACGTTGGAAACACCAGGAGTTGACAACGCGACGGCTATGACGTTATTGGTTCCCAGCTTCATGTATCCCTTCGAACCCTCTGCAGGTGCATAAGGGTGATCAGAGCCAATACTGGAGATCACGGGATTGCCGATACCATTTGGCGTTATTTCATAAGCGCGAAATGAATTATTGCCAGCTTCATGTGCGATTAACCAGTTAGCACTTGCCGTTAGTCGTTCGGTGCTTCTGGTAAACAACAATACGTTCTGCTCGCGTAACGTACCGGACTTAAGATCGAAAAGAGAATAGCGTACTTCGTATAAGCCTGGATTCAATCGCTGTTGTTGTGAAAATATAATAGAGCGTCTCATCTCCGGGCACAGGAATGATGATTGACGATTGCGTGGACTGTCAGGATCGCCTCCAATGCCGGTGGCAACAACGGCGTTAGCCCTGTTCCAAACGGTGTTTCCATCGGTATAAATAATCACCTGACCATTTCGGTCACTAATGGTCGCGGTCCCTTCAGGGGCATTCATCACATTATTTGAAATTGCTTTAACAGGATCTTCGGGCAATGGATTAAAATCCAAGCCCGCACCATTTCCAAAATACCAAATGTTGGCACGCTGATCTTGTATGAGATATTCTTTGATGTTGACCCCGGCATATGCAACGCAGCTACCTACGGTTGCTGTGAGGTAATAATAGCCAGCCGAATCCGGTGAAAGGGTTGCTGTCGTTTCTCCTGCTAACAATCCTGAGGGCCCGTACCATTGGAGTTGTGCGGTCCCGCTTCCGTTAACTTGGGCGGTTACTGAAAAGCAACCCGAGGTACATCCAGGAACACCATCTTTTTTTGGAAATGGAAAATCTTCGCTACACCCTGTGGTATCTTGAACTAAACTTATTTGCGTGTCAAAATCTATAATTGTAATCGGAAGGGATGTGCTATCTACTTGTCCGTTTAAATACGCCGTAACGGTTACATCGTAGGTTCCCGCCGGCTTCATAGGCATACACGGGACTCCATTCACTTGATCCTGAACCATCACCGAAATTCCAAACCAGGCTGTCCGCAGGTGGCGTAACCGTTGGGAAAAAAGAAGTCGGTACGTTCGCGCACGTGCCTTCTGAGGTAAACGAGATATTAATATCAACCGTATCGCGGGGCGCAAAAGATGGAAACTGTGTACCATTGAAATTCGGAGGAGGAGGCCCCGGAAAAGCCAGTGGATTATACTGCACTAAGTTGCCGAGAGAATCAGTGTCGCTGATTTGTCCTACCAGAAAAGGTCCACCCGCTGTAGCCTGATAAATATGATAGATGGTGCTATCAGGTCCCATTTGCAATCCATAACTATTGGCGATCGCAGGCGTCGGAGGAAGAATGGAGAATGCCGTTGACGATGGATTATTCAGATCATATTGAAGCACATCTGCTGGTACGCCTGGCTCGCCAGCCCTGGATACATAAAGATATTGACCATTTGCACTCCATTCGGTATCGTAGATGGCTTGATTGGTAGCCGTTGGTACCGCAGAATTTAAAACCTGTTGTTGAAATGTTAGCTGGCCCGTTGCAGCATTAAAATCAAATATTTCAACATCGCGCGTGGCCTCTTGTGGTGACACAGCAATTCGTCCAGTTGCCAGGATGATAGGAAAAGTTTGCTGCTTGTTCAATTAATCCCAAGCCCGTGAAAGTTGTAGTGGTCGTTGGCCCTGTAGGCGTAAACAACGTGACGTTGTAAGTTGCCGATCCATTGACGTGTGTGATCAGCCAGAAATTATCGCTGTTTGTCTGGGGAACAATGAGCATAGCTTCGGAAGTAGAAGCGAGTCCCGTAACGGCTGTATTACCTGCCGTTGTTCCTTCTCCCGCGGGAGGGGCTGGGAAAACCGCATTTCCACCCAGCGACATATCTACAATTCGATAGGAAATCGAGCCTGGTGTTGCACCGTTAGCTGAGTTTGTAAAGACATAATATTGATTATCCTGGCCGGGCACCTTCGCGATGGCAACCGCTTGATTGCCGGCAGCATTTCCTACGAGTCCGGATCCATTTGGCATTACCGTATTTGTACGATCATAAATGTTAACGCCATCAGTGTAGAACAGAAGGTCACCATTAGTGGCATCGCTTGCTACTGCACCACCGCCTGTTCCTAATGTAGCATGATTGGAGACAAGCGTTGCAGAACCATCGGAACGGCTAAAGCGAATTCCGTATGGGCCGTTTCCGAAGTACCAGTTATGTCCGGTATAACTTTGGGCAAATGAAATGGATGGCAGGATGAGCAGAAAAGGAAGAAAAGACCATAATAATTTAGCTTTCAGCATTTTCAAACTCGAAACACGGGTCAACATACTCTCAAAGATTATTAGGGACAAATCTAAAACGCTCAAGTTCATCTAAAGTATACAATTTGTCTAAAATTTCCGTTATGTATTGCGTGATCCGTTATCCGTAAAATCGTGAGCGCTAAATAACTTGTTCCAGTTTTAAATGATGCGTCCCAAATTAAACGGAATACTTCAACTATTAACGGATAACAGACGATAACGATTAACGGATTACACTATATTTGCTTTATTTGCGTAATATAAATTACAGGAATGTTAATGTACAGGATACTCCTGCTCTTTTGTGTGTTGATGCTGGCGCTGGATAGTTCGGTAACTGCACAAGACCCTCAATTTTCGCAATTCTATGCCGCTCCTTTGTATTTAAATCCTGCTATGGCAGGGTCTACAGGCCAGGCGCGCGCAGGGATTAACTATCGAAACCAATGGCCGGCGATCGATGCGAATTTCACTACGATGTCGGCTTATTTTGATTATTTTATTGAAGACTATAATAGTGCGGTCGGTGTTATTTTAAACCGTGATACAGAAGGACTTGCAGGGTTGCGTTCCCTTAGCCTAGGATTACAATATGCTTACGAATTACAAATCAATGAGAATCTAGGATTTCGACCTGGGGTACAAATAGCGCTTTTTAATCGCGATATCAATTTTGATAAACTAACCTTCGGCGACCAATTTGATCCCGCAACGGGAAACTTTCTCGATCAGCCAACAGCGGAAACTTTTAGGACGGACTTTAGCAAAACATTTGTTGATATTTCATTTGGTGGCGTGTTTTTTACCCGCACGGCCTGGCTAGGCGTATCAGCGTGGCACTTGACAACACCGAATCAAAGTATCATCGATGAAAGTAGTCCATTACCCGTAAAATTCTCCGTACATGGTGGATTCAAATTTTACCTGACCCCCGGACACGTGGGTAGCGGAATTTATGCGCGGAAGGGCGAGCGTAGTATTGCTCCTGCATTTCAATACCGTCATCAGGGAAAATTTGATCAAATGGATCTCGGCCTTTATTTTACGGCAGAACCCTTGGTAATAGGCGCATGGTATCGAGGCGTTCCTTTTAAGAATCTCGGGGATTTTGTTAACAACGAATCAATTGTTTTGCTACTCGGTTTTACCAAACTAGGGCGCAAAAGATGCCATTAATATTGGCTATAGTTTTGATTACACAATTTCCAAACTTGGAACCGGAAGTGGTGGCGCACATGAATTTAGTTTGGTATACACCTGGCCTATGCGCAATCCAAGAAAACCCCCGAAAGATAAGTTGGTTATACCCTGCCCGGACTTTTAAATTAAGCTGAAAGCTTAAAGCTCAAAGCGGAAAGCTTTCTTCCGGAGTAAAGCTTTAAGCTTTCTACTTTAAGCTTTAAGCTTTTAATGATGGTGTCCACCAGGCCCGTGAACGTGGCCATGATCGAGCTCTTCTTGTGTTGCATTTCTGACTTCCATTACTTCCACAGCAAAGTTTAGTTCAACACCTGCGAGTGGATGATTGGCGTCTACCGTTACTGAATCAAGTCCAACGTCTGTTACCGTTACTACGGCGCCACGATCGGTCTGAAATTTCATTCCTTTTTTTACTTCTTGATTTCCGAAAGCTGAACGGGGAACCTTTTGTGTCATGGAAGGATCTTTCTCCCCATACCCTTTCGCAGGAGAAATCTTCAGCTGAAATTTATCGCCAATGGTTTTGCCTTCTAGTCCTTCCTCCATTCCGATAATCAGATTGCCGGCACCATGTAAATAATATAATGGCTCGCGGCCATCGCTGGTATCAATGATGGTTCCGGTATTATCGCGCAAAGTGTAATGAATACCTGCGACTTTGTTTTTAGTTATTTCCATTTCGTATGTGTTAAGGTTACAAATCAGGGAATCAAGGGTGATTCAATTCAAACACCAATCCGTGCATCAATGTTGGGCAAATTTAATAAAGTATCTGAGATTAAGAATGCCATGTTTGTTGGTCCCACTCAATTAGAACAACGACCGTTTGGGGAAGAAAGCAGTGGGTATTTTTATTCCTCCTTGGCGTGGCAAAGGTTCGCTGTCGCCTGTTGTGAGAATAGAAATAAGGTGCAGGGCGTATATTTTTATTAGCTTTGAATGGCAAGAAATTCCGGCAACATTTTTGACCACTGTTATTTTAAAGGACTGAGAATGTTTTATTTTTTACCTGCAACCTTGACCCATCATATGAAGGTGCTTTTATGTCTGCTACTCTTGATGACGTTTTGCATAGGAACGGGATATGCCCAGGTCCGGAAAATGGCATACGCCCAGATCCAGAAATATGATTCTACCTACTACGTTTCCTACGAAACGATGCTCACCAGCCGGTTTTATTTCTCAAAAAAATATACGTCGCTAAAATTCAGAGATTTCGGTGAAAATTATAACCTCACATACAGACCAAACACAACATTGAACATGGGTGTAGGTGCCACGTATAAATCGTTTACCTTAAACCTGGCGTATGGTTTTGGTTTTTTGAATCCTGAACGGGGAAAGGGTGACACAAAGTACCTGGATCTGCAATTTCACACGTACACAAGAAGGTTTGTTATTGATATGTTTGGTCAGTTTTACCGCGGTTTTTTTTTAACGCATAATAGTACAAATAGTCCCAATACCGAATATTATCTAAGACCCGATCTTTCCGTCAATCAAATCGGTGCTTCCGTTCAGTATATCTTGAATCATAGAAAGTTTTCGTACCGGGCATCTTTTCTCCAGAGCGAATGGCAAAAGAAATCAGCTGGGACTTTTATTTTTGGACTCGAGGCATATGGAGGAAAAATCGAAGCAGATAGCACCATAATTCCCACGCTTGTGAATACCGAAGAGGCTAAGCGTAGTATTACAGAACTACGTTTTTTTGAATTCGGACCCAATGCAGGATACGCATACACGCTTGTGATAAAAAAACATTTTTTTCTCACGGCATCCGCTTCCATAAGTTTGGATTTCGGACAAAATACTGTTTTCGATCAAAGTGGAACCGTGAAGTCAAGCGGTATGAGCCCCAATAGTTTTTTTCGTGTTTTCGGCGGGTATAACTCCAGCAAAATGGCCATCAGCATTATTTATGTCACCAATAGTGTACGCTTATCCACAGAAAGTTTTGATCGCCAGACAATTCTTAATACCGGTAACTTCAGGGTAAATTATGTGTACCGCTTTGAGCTGCGAGGAAAGATGAAACGTTTTTTAGAGAAGGTAGAGGAGGGGTAGTGTGTGAATGTAAATGGTAAGTGGTAATCGGTAATCGGTAATCGGTGGTCGGTGGCGCTTCGTAGGTAGAGGAGTTAGTAAGTAGTTGGTATCAGTCGGTATGCGATAGAGACTAGTCGGTTGAGTCACTTTGTGACTTAGCTGTCTTTGTGAGACTATTTAACTTTAGGAGTCTCGTAGCATTTGCGCTGCATATTTCTAGAGCAGCAAAATGTCGATACCTTAAAGCACTGAGATTCCAAAGTGGAGCTATACTACGCACCAACTAGCACATACCAACTACATCTTCCTACGAAGCGCCACCGATTACCGATTACCCGATTACCGATTACCATACTCACAAACACGGCGCCTCACGACACTCCTCAACTTCCGTTTCTAACGTGACATGTTGAATACCTAAATGTTCCAGGGTGTGTTTGAATTGATTTTTTAACAGGGATGTTTCTTCATGGGAGATCGTATCCGAAATAACAAGGTGCGCTGTCATAGCATTTTCGGCAGTACTAATCGCCCACACGTGAATATGATGAATGTCTTTCACACCCGATAGTTTAAGGGCAGCCTCTCGTATACTTTCAATTTTAATACTGGTTGGTACAGCATCCATTGATAACGATAAACTGTCTCGAAGCAGGTTCCACGTACTGGTCAGGATGACAACCATGATAATGAGACTGATGAAAGGATCGATCCAAAACCATTGCGTATACATCATGATAATGCCCGATACCACCACGCCGACGGAAACCAGCGCATCAACCATCAAATGCAAGTAAGCTCCTTTAAGATTTAAATCTTTTTCCCTGTCTCTGAAGAACAACAGCGCTGAGATAAAATTTATGACGATTCCAATGGCCGCGACATAAATGATAATATTTGTCGCTACAGGACGTGGAGCGATGAAACGATGAATGGATTCATACCCTATACTTCCAACTGCTATTAATAAAATGACGGCATTCAATAAAGAAATCAGAATCGAGGCCTTTCGATAACCATAGGTAAATTTCTCAGTAGCTTTGGATTTGAGAAGTCTAAAAGCAAGCAACGCCAAGGCCAGACTACCAACATCACTTAAATTATGACCTGCATCGGAGATCAGCGCGAGAGAATGCGAAAAAAATCCCGCGACAAATTCTACAACGACAAAGGTAAGGTTGAGCAAAATCCCTACAATCAACGACTTGTTCACCTGTGTGATGTTGATGCTATGGGCGTGGTGATGATCGTGACTATGATCGTGCATAGAGATCAGCAATGGTTGAATACAAAGGTACGCCGGAATTAAGTGCAACAGGTTTACATGTAGCTAAAACTTGTTAAACGGTTCATCCGGCCGAACCAAATCAACCAAGGTTTCCGCCGATACGACTGTAGATCTTACTGCCATCCCATATCACTTTTTCACCCAAAATCATCCTGGAAGCTCGTCTATATTCAGTAAAGCCGTGCTGACTTAAAAAATTTAGGGCATTTTCATTTAGCATGGGAATACAAAATTTTTTGGTCGAAGCCGTTCGCAGTTTCATCAACGCCAACCCTGCTGCTGGGGAATCTGCGATGATCAATCCTTCCCCGAGTGTCGGCATATAAAAACCTTTGAGCAGATTATTTTCAACAAACACAAGTGTATTGTTCAGATGTTCACATAATAATTTTTTTCGATCCTCGCCTGAGACAACACGGTCTAGTTCAAAAAGAGCCTCTTCATGTGGCTTTTGAAACGCGGAGATTTCGGGTGACGCTTCTGGTGGCAGCGATATTCCATGGTCGAAAAATAGATACTTTGTTTCCACTTCGAATCCAAATTTTTTATAGACTGGTTCACCCAGCGTCGTGGCAATTAACAGAAGCGAACGACAAGAATTTCTCTGACACAGGTCGATGAGTGCTTTTGTTATGGCGCTACCAATGCCAGCATTTCGATGGTTCGGACTTACAATAATATGCGCAAGCCACGCCGTGTATCCGTGAATAATAGCGGTACCGATGCCGACCACTTTGCCTGCAAGGGTGGCCTTCAATGGAAAGCAAAAATCTGACTTGCAATAATATTCAATGGATGGAAAAATATCCGGCCAACCGTCGGGCTGTAACCCTGCGACAGCATCCAAATCATAAGAAGTGAAGGACTCAATTTCCGGGCGTGTGGTATTCAAGGCCAATTGTCAGTAGGCTGGTTTTAAACGGTCAATTATAATTATAAATTCGGTAACTGGAAGCTTCTGCTGCCAGTTCAAATAAGATAATGACACATCTGGCTATTCCTGACGTTTCTCATGTTTCAAAATGACATTTCCACCATTTGATTGTAAGGGATTTGTTTTAATTTTATTCACGATGATCATAATCCCATATAAAATTTTAAACCGATGAAAAAAATTCTTGTTCCTACAGATTTCTCCAAGCCAGCTATGATTGCCGCAGAAGTGGCTGCTGATATTGCAAAAAAAGCAAATGCTGAACTTACACTGTTGCATGTGGTGGAGGAAGCGGTTGGAAATTCCCTGAATGTTGAGGGTCAGGTCACTTCCGATGGCCGTTGGGAAGAAAGGCTTTTTACCATGAAGTTGATTGAAAAAGCAAAAAAACAATTAACCAAACTGGTCGAGGACCCGAAATTTGAAGGTGTAAGAGTAAAACAAGAGCTCCGTATTGGCTCTCCTTATCACGGTATGAATACTATTATCATAGAAAGAAAAGTTGATCTGGTGGTGATGGGTACGGCTGGACATTCTGAACTTGAACAGATGATCATTGGCTCCAATACTGAAAAAATAGTTAGGAGGTCGCATTGTCCCGTATTAACGATGCATGCAAAACCAGCCAGTAAGGAATTTAAAAATATTGTTTACGCGACATCCATGGATAAAGATGAAGAAGTGTTTTCACGGATTGTGAGAGCAACGCAGAAGCTCTATGATGCCACAATACACCTGGTTCGCATCAATACCCCAGGTAATTTTCAACGCGATGTTGTGGTGAAAAAATACATGCAGGATTTTGCAAAGAAACTGCAGCTGAAAAATTTTACACTGAATGTGTTTAACGATGTAAGCGAGGAAGAAGGTATTATTTACTTCGCTGATAGCATCGATGCCGATCTAGTGGCGATGGCTACCCATGGCAGGACCGGCTTTGCGCACGTTTTGGCGGGAAGCATTGCGGAAGATGTTGTAAGCCATTCAAAGCGGCCCGTTTTGACCTTCGTAACACAGCAGAAGAAGTAGCAATCAAATCAAAAATAATTTTGAATTTTGGATGTTGAATTGGCCTCGACACATTCAAGTGCCGCACTTCAACACTTTTATAAATATCAAGAGCCCAGTACAAGCTGGGCTTTTTATTTTTATTTTTCGTAATGGATTATTATCAAACCTTAGGTGTAACGTATACTGCCAGTCATGACGAGATAAAGCGTGCTTATCGGCGTCTTGCAGTGTTATACCATCCTGATAAAAATCGTG
>CAWJXE010000008.1:0-214257 GCA_963846745.1 uncultured Bacteroidota bacterium
TCATAACAACGGCATTGATATGCGCAAACGATTATGACTTTTATCTAAATTTGGAACCTATTAAGACAGGTATTAGCCCTGGGGTTGTGATCCTGCAGATCATTAAAAAATATTCATGACTTTTCGGGTTATTGTGCCGTCAAAAATCTTTGTATTTATTTTCTGAGAGTCTAACAGTAGCTCTTTGTATATCGGACTTTTGTCCTTAAATTAGGTCACCCAACTAAAATTAATCCTCTTATGTCTAGAAATTCAATCAACCTGTTACAAGCCACAGTTCTATTTGCCGCAGTATTCATGCTTGCTGTAAATGGCTTTGGCCAATCGGATGCGAAAAAAGAAGAAATCGTCGCTGACGCCAAAGTGGCCAAAGCTGAATTCATCAAGGCTGACCCCAAAATGGCTAACCTGTTTTCCAAGGCTTATGGTTATGTGATTTTCCCGAACGTCGGTAAAGGCGCGGTCGGGGTTGGAGGTGCTTCTGGCAATGGCGTTGCTTATGAAAAAGATGCCCAGGTTGGCACGGCCAAAATGACTCAGGTAAGCATTGGATTTCAATGGGGAGGCCAGGCCTATCGCGAAGTCATTTTTTTTGAGAAAAAGGAGGACATGGACAAGTTTAAAGAAAACAAGGTTGAACTTTCAGCCCAAGTATCAGCCGTTGCTGTTAAAACAGGCGCTTCCGCCACTGCAAAGTTTGTTGATGGGGTGATGGTATTTACGATGCAAAAGGGAGGGCTCATGTATGAAGCGGCTGTGGCTGGTCAAAAGTTCAAATATGAAAAATAGCGCGCTACGTTACCATTTCTGAATGGTCACAAGATCTTAATTACTCGGGCAGCCTGTCGGCTGCCCTTTTCTTATAAAGTTCACATCAAATACATTTCGCTTAATATTTCATGCTAACGTTCTCGGATAACGTTTGCATAAGATTTAGCGTGTGTAGTTTATTTATCCGATTAGACCCCTTGCCGACTGGTCCCATTGTTTGTCTGTAACTCGCAAGATTAGGCTTGTAAATTCTCCTCGAATTTTTTTGTGATCTCAGAAACCGGTTGATATAACGTCTTTGTTTTGTGCCGGAAATTGTTACGAGGACCCGATTTTAATCGTTTGGTAAGGCATCTTAATTTTGGCTTCTCAAAGCCGGAGTCAATTCGTCGGTCTTGAGTCCAAAAGTAGTTGGAGTCAGCATGGAAAATTCGTCAATAGTCGGATCCTACACGGCGCTAAAATTCGTATGTTTTATAGAGCTTTATTGTGTCAAGCGGTAACTCGCAAGAAATAAATGACAAAATAAGTTCCGCCTTATTCAACTACTAAGTACAAATATAGGAATAGCGCACAACATGAACGGGTTACTCGTGTATCATTAGGCGAGGCCTTATCCTTACTTTGCGCGGCCAAACCTTCCAAGAAAGTTTTAAATTCCTCGGTATCATAATTAGCGGTGCCGGTCTCTTTCGTTGCAATTTTTCCTTGGGAATCGACCACAAAGGTCGTGGGAATAGTCTTCACCATTAATTGATCGGGCAGAAATTCATGAGGCACATAGACAGGAAATGTAAATTCCTTTTCTTTCACATAAGTTACTACTTTATCAAAACTCTTCCGGTCGTCCACGGCCAACATGATAAAAACGATTTCGTCGTTGTTGATTTTGTCATAAAGTTTTTGAATGGAAGGCATCTCAACACGACAAGGTCCGCACCAGGTAGCCCACACATTTACAAATAAAGTTTTCCCTTTAAAAGTCTTAAAGTCGATTACCGCTCCATTTAAATCCTTGATCTTAAAATTGTAGTCGAAGGATTTAGCAACGAGGGGAGCTTCCATGCCAGCATTCATCGCTCCTGTTTTTAACAATAAGCTTCCCGTGAAGTAGGAGATCCCCGATAGAATGCCCGTGTAGCGCAACATCAGGAACAAAGCTATCATAATGATCCACGGTCTTATGGTTTTCCAGACGGTAATTAATTTTTGATTCATAAATACCAATTTTCAGTTGATGAAGTCTATCGGATTTGGTTACGCTAATCTCTTAATTTTAATTAATTTCGAAAGATAATCTGACCCTATAATGACAAAAATTACGCTGATCCAGTTCCTTTTCCTGTCATTCATCGTTTCTACGTCTTTTGGGCAGAAGGTAAAGTACAAGGATATCTTCGGCTTGCTCAGCACCAAAAGATACGAAGAAGCCGAACCATTTCTGAAACGATATCTGAAAGAAACAAACGATAATCCCAACGCCTTTTTATACATGGGGATTATTTATCAGGAAAAATCAGCGAAGGATGATGTGTTAAAACAAACGGCGCGGGCAATTGCCAATATGGATTCCGCCATATTTTTTTACGACAAGGCGTATAAGTCCATCAATGAAAAAGAGCTAAAAAGGAATGAAGAATTCTACCAGGCATATAACAGGAGGGACCTCCGCACCGGGGAATTTGGTGTAAAGCTTTCCGACATTCAATTCGATCTGGAAAAGAAGATGGAAGGACTGCGGGAGCGGGTCGAACGCGTAAAAATGGTCAAGCATTATTTTGTTTTAGCCGATACGTTGTACAAGCGTTCGACGAAACTTTTTACCGCTATCAAGAATAAATATCCCGAAGAAAAATCGCTTTATCTGAGGGCTGATGACAATGTGATAAAAGAATTGACGGCGTTGTCGGTCCGGTTTGACTCCTGCGTCAAAGTTTTCGAGAATTACCGGTCAAGTTCTACCACCATTGGACGAACGGGTTATGATCAGGCGCTTGTATTGAAGGATATCAACAACTACACGACGGACGGAACTTCGGGTGCCAATTTTTTTCTGGATGATGTAGAAGTCTGGGACTACAAAAAGTTTGCAGCTAAAGTAAAGGTTGCGATTGAAAAAGATATTATCCCTATGCGCGACTTATTGGTATCATACGACGTTGAAATTAATAAGTTAAGGGAAAAACTGAACAAGGATTCGGTATCGGTGAAAAGCGATCTGACGAAGCTCATCGATAAACTATTAATGGAAAAGCTAAAAAAATATGATCCCGATCCGCTGCCTATGGATGTATTTACTTTAAAGATTGCAGATCTGGAATATCGTTCAACGTTACTGGAGCACAAACCTTACAGGGATTCTGCGAATCTTCATTATCGTTTGGAGTTATTGGACAATGAGTTTAAATACCTGGGTAAATTGGACAGCATAGCCGCTAAGCTTACAGGTGAAAATATTGATCACGAAGCCGAAGACTATTTGCACTTTATAACTAATGCGTACAGTAATACAGTTGTGTTGAAAAGCTACGTGAAAGCTTTAAAGGAATATTCAGATCGCGAAAAAAGAAAAAAAAATACAGAGGCGGAACAAGCTCAAAATGCACTCCGATGGATTGCCAGCAGCAACGATTCAATTCCTGCGACGTCGGACGCAAAATCCTCGAAATATAGACCTGTTGTTTTGGAGGAAGAAAAATACACAGCGGGCTTGCATTATAAGGACTCCGTTGATGTGTCAGGATATTTTGCTACGATAATTCCTACGCGGGCAGCTGATGTTAAAGTCTCTTTCCCTGTCGACAAAACACATTTCCAATTGGTTGATTCGGCCTCCTTTAAAGGTAGTGTTATCTCGGATGCAGGTGGACAGCTTTATTTTGTTTTGCTTTATAAACAAGCGAAAGACAAAGATGAAAAGGTCGTGGCAACCCTGGCAAAAATTTATCGCTCTGACGGGCTTGCCTGGAGCGCAAATTATTCTCTGGAATTTATTCCTGCCGAGATTTCATTCAAACCGGAAACCGGTGAGCTTACCTTACGCGGAGATTCTAAACAAAATATTGTTGATAAAAATGGAAAGCTGAAATAGATCAGGCCCCAACCAGTTTTCTCCAGTCGGAGTAGCGCATATCGATCCGGATTTTCATCTTCTCGTAATTTTCCCAACTGTCAGTAACATGGTAAATGGAAGGGAGAGCTTTTACCAGGATTTCATCGTAGTCATTTCGGTAAAGTCCACCACCATAATAGTAATAGGTGAACATATTTCCTTGTTTGCTAAACAACTCAAATCCCAGGTAGCCGTCCCAGATTTCACTTAGAATTGTACAGGAGATTTCGCGACGTTTAAAACGAAAGATCTGATTAGAAGCTTCTTCTTCAAAGTATTCTGAATAAAGGCCTGAGTCAATGATCCATCCAAGGTAAATGCCAATATGGACGTAGGCTTGTTCAATAGGGAGCGAGTCAGGGAAGTTTCCAAGAAAGTGGCTCTTGGCATTATCGTAAATAGTCTTTTGAATATCGGCTTTCTTTTCCATGGTAACAATGTAGTTCTGATGTATAAGTTACGCAAACGAATGTGCTTTTTTTGCCAGAATGAAAGAAATAATTAGGTCCTGAACGGAAGAATAATTAAAAAAAATTGTGACGCAAGGCGGTTACCTCTGGATGTAGATTTCTCCTGACGAGGAAAGGATTTTTACGTTGAATGTACCACCTGCGTTGGATGCGCAATACCGATGTCTTTTAATTCAATTTTAGCGCACCTTTCCCGATGTATGCGGGCGCCAAATATCTATTCGCGCTAGCGCGATTTTGCATGTCATAGTTCGACGAATCTTCCCCAAAGCAACGCATGGCAAAGCTTTGTGCTGATGGTCGCGTCCCTTTCAGACCAATTTCTGCAATGGTTGTCTGCAAAATTTGGGCCGCGGAATCCCAATCACCTTTAACGTCGTTCCAATATTTTTTGCGAAAAAATATCCATTCGATAGCTAGTGGTGAAATACAAGACCTTTTGGAAAACGATATGTATCTCAGCCCTGAAAGGGCGCAATCATTTAGCGCCGGACGAAGTCCGGCGCGATTAGATGGTAGAAAATTTAAGCCCTGAAAGGGCGAGATCAAACAGAGAGACGTTAAGATTAATCCCACACATATCTCTCGTCATATTCAATCTGATATTTCTTTAGAAATCCTCTGTACTCATCCTGGAAGATCTTCGTTCGATGATGCTCGTTTTGATTGCTGATATAGGATTTCACAATATCAACTTCGTGAGGATTAACAGAGAATGCACCGTAGCCATTTTGCCAATAGAAATTTTCAAATCCTTTACCTTTTGTTTTCATCCACTTCGAAGAATGTGCTTTTAATTCTCCAATGAGAGTCACAAATGGTATTTTTTTGGAGAGAAGGCAAAGGATGTGAATATGATCGAGGTGACCACCAACGATGACAGGATTACACTCAAGGTTCCGGCAAATTCCTCCCACATAATTGTAAAGCTCTATGTCGAAAGGTGGGGTAATTAATGGTTGGCGATGTTTTGTGCTAAAGACGATATGCACGTAGTTTTTATACAATGATTGTCCCATAACGGAAATAAATTTTGACAACGGGTTGATGTCGGGAATAAAATGTTCTTTCAAGATCTCGGGTACCTATCAAGGTTAACTGATGAACATGATTTTTAAAATACATTTGCAACTAACCGCATCATTAGCGCGTCAAAATTTTCCGGATGGATTTTGCATTTGACAGGTGCTACAAAGTTTGATCCCGCCCCTTCAAGGCTATAGGTTCACGTACAATGTTATAGCGTATGGACTAGCGTCTTACGCTAGTGATGACGCCCTTTCAGGGCTGCGAAATAATCAAAGACTGCGAAATAAATTGTTTCCTTTCTGCAAAACGTCCTATACCTACAAGCTAGCAGATGAATATGTTTTTTAAAACAACATTGGCAACAAACTTCAGTCGTTACGAGCAAAATTTTCCGGATAGATATTGATTTGACGGTGCATAGGAATCGAGAATTTACTTTTTGATCTCGCCCTTTCAGGGCTATATCATATTATCGCTCTTTAAGCGCTGTAGGACTGCGTCCTAAACGCTGGTGATTATGCTTCCTTGCAGCGGACATACAGTCGAGCAAACCCTTGCGTGTCTCAATGAAAAAAAAGATAACCCACGAAAATTCCTCCGATCACACCAGCAAGGTCTGCAATGAGTCCTCCGGTGACAGCATACCTTGTCTTGCGAACTCCAACGGATCCAAAATATAGCGCGAGTAAATACAACGTTGTTTCTGCGCAGCCTCTGAAAATGCTGGCAACGTTGGCTACAAATGAGTCAGGGCCATAGACCTTTGAAACCTCAATCATCATGGATCGGGCTCCTTGTCCGCTAAGCGGTTTTAACAACGCAACTGGAAGCGCAGGAACAAAATCAGTATTCACTCCCATAGCGGCAAGGCACCATGCAATTCCTTCCTCAATATCCGTCAACACACCCGACGCTCTGAACACTCCAATGCCAACGAGGATTCCTACCAGGAACGGAATGATTTTAATGGAAGTCGCGAAACCTTCTTTGGCTCCTTCAATAAAAGTTTCAAAAACAGGAATCTTTCGTCTCAATCCCAATGCAATAAATGAAACGATAATTGAAAAAATAATAATTCCTGTAAAGAGCGATGATTGTTTCTGTACTTGTTCTGGTGTCAAACCGGAAAAATAAAATACAATGCCGACGATGAAGATCAGCATGCCGATGATATAAGCAAGTATGACGGGATCAAACAAATTAATTTTTTGCCGGATACAAACGTAGAGCAAGCCCACAAACGTAGAGCAAAAAGTAGCGATCAACGTTGGAATAAAAATACTGGTAGGATTGGCCGACCCAAGCATCGCCCGGTCTGCCATAATAGAAATCGGAATGATAGTAAGTCCTGAAGCATTTAACACCAGGAACATGATCTGCGCGTTCGATGCTGTATCTTTGTCAGGATTGATTTCTTGTAATTCATTCATGGCTTTCAGGCCAAGGGGAGTTGCCGCGTTATCCAGTCCTAAAATATTCGCACTAAAGTTCATGATGATCGAGCCAGTCGCAGGATGATTTTTAGGTATCTCAGGAAACAGTCTTGAAAAAAATGGTCCGACAACGCGCGATAACAACGGGACCATGCCACCTTTTTCTCCGATTTTCATAAGTCCTAACCACAATGACATGACACCTGCAAGTCCGATGGAAATTTCAAATCCGGTCTTCGCCATGTCAAATGTCGATTGAAGCATGGCTGGAAAAACCGTGGTGTCGTTGAAGAGTATTAATTTGGCAAGGGCTACTGCGAAGGCAATGATAAAAAAAGAAACCCAGATGTAATTTAAAACCATGCTGCTCGTGTTACGAGTACAATGTAAAGCATCAAGGTGTGTTTGCCAAATTCAGAATATGACAAGCTGCTAGTCCGGCAGTTTCAGTTCGGAGACGTGAAGGTCCAAGACTTATTTTTTTGAATCCCAGACTCTCTGCCAACGTTAGCTCTTCCCGTGAAAAGTCACCTTCAGGACCAATCAAGACCAGATAGGAGGATCCGCGGGCAACCAGATTTTTCAGTTGGTTTGGATTCTCGCTATCGACATGTGCAATATATTTTTCGACGGCCTCGGCATCCTGCGTTAGATTTCGGAAACTGGTCAATGGATGAATGGTCGGGAGCTTCGCTTTTAACGATTGTTTCATGGCACTGATGGCCATCTTTTCCAACCGGTCAATTTTAATATGCTGCCGCTCAGTATGGTCGCATTCCAGGAGTGTGATTTCATCGATTCCAAACTCCACAGCTTTCTCTACAAACCATTCTATGCGGTCAGCATTTTTCGTTGGCGAGATGGCGATATGAATTGCAAAATTTTTGGGGGTTCTTGAATTTTTTTGCTGATGGCAAAGGTGCATTGACGGGGATCCGGATCGGTGATAATTGCTTCATAGAAAAAACCCTTCCCATCGGTCAGTCGTGATAGATCTCCTTGTTTTTTCCGGAGCACCTTAACCACATGTCGGGACTCATCTGCATCAAGATGTAAAATACCTTGAGCAAGTTGTGGCTGATAAAAAAGATTCACGAACTTATCGGTATTGTTGCTGCAGGGTATCAACCAGTTGGATATATTCCTGCATAGCCTGCTCTGTGGATTTACCTTTCAATTCCTCCCATGCGTCGAATTTGGCGATGGCTTTAAAGTCAAAACCTCCGGGGCGTTCGCCGCTGACGTCGCCCTCAGTCGCTTGTTTATAAAGCGCATAAAGTTGTAACAACTCTTCATTAGAAGGACGTTTTGTAAATTCCTTGGAGCGGGCTACAGCACTTTCGAATGCTTCTTTCATGGTTTGAAGTTCGAGGTTTGAAGTTCGAAGTTGTTAGACGTTTGAAGTTTCGTGTTTCAGGGTACGAGGTGCAATCATCGGCAACCTCGAACCTCAAACTTCGAAACTCGAACTAACTCCTTTTAGACATTTCAACGTACGGCCTTACGGTTGCGCCCGTGTAAACTTGCCGTGGCCGGCCGATAGGTTCTTTGTTCTCGCGCATTTCTTTCCACTGTGCAATCCATCCTGGCAATCGTCCCATAGCGAACATAACAGTAAACATTTCTACCGGTATGCCTAGGGCACGATAGATGATCCCGGAATAAAAATCAACATTAGGATAAAGCTTACGTTCAACGAAGTATGGATCCTTTAACGCAGCTTCTTCAAGCTTTTGCGCGATCTCCAATACAGGATCATTTACACCAAGTTTTTTGAGCACATCATCCGCAGCCTTCTTTATTATTTTTGCCCGAGGATCAAAATTTTTATAAACGCGGTGACCAAATCCCATCAATCGGAAGCCGCTGTTTTTGTCTTTTGCTTTATTAATCCATTTTTCGGTGTCACCACCATCTTTCTTGATATTTTCCAGCATCACGATCACTTCCTGGTTGGCACCACCATGGAGCGGACCCCAAAGAGCATTGATACCTGCGGAAATGGAAGAATAGATACTCGCTTTCGACGATCCGACAATTCTTACCGTAGAGGTTGAACAGTTTTGTTCATGGTCGGCATGGAGGATCAACAACTTGTCCAACGCATCAACAATGACAGGATCCACGTCATATTCTTCTGCAGGCAATGCAAATACCATCTTCAAGAAGCGTGCACAATACTCAAGCCTGTTGTCCGGATAGTTAACCGGGTGTCCCATGGCATTTTTATAGGCCCAGGCAGCGAAGGTTGGCATCTTTGCCATCGACCGAACAATGCTTAGGTATATTCCGTCACTAGGACGACCTGGATCTAATGATTCCGGGTAAAATGCTGTCTGAGAACAAAACAGTGAAGCCAGTACGCCCATCGGATGGGCGGTGGAGGGGAAGCCATCTAGAATTTTTTTGATGTCTTCGTGAACCAGGGTGTGGGTTTTGATATCGTGACTGAACTGATCGAGTTGCTTTTTATTAGGCAGGTCACCAAAAATAAGAAGATGGGCCACTTCAAGAAAGTTCGATTTTTCAGCAAGCTCTTCGATGGAGTATCCCCGGTAGCGTAAGATTCCTTTGTCGCCATCCAGAAAGGTAATAGCACTTTTGGTTGCTCCGGTATTCTTATAGCCAAGATCCAGGGTAATGGCCCCGGTCTTTTCCATCAGCTCACTAATATCAATAGCCACTTCGTTCTCAGTTCCCTCAACGAGTGGTAATGTATATGACTTGCCATCAATAATCAGTTCAGCAGTTTTTGCAGTTTTAGACATGTTTAAGCGTTTTTCAGGGGCTTTAAATATACAGGCTAGATCTTTGACGGCGAAAAATTACACTAAAAAAAGAACTTTTAATTGTTCCCCAGGATCAGTGGCATTCCATCTGCTCCCGATCCGATGACAATAACCTTTGAGTTAGGCGATTTTGACAGTTCCAGGGTCGCTTCAATGCCTCTCATTTTCAACAAGTTATTTGTTAAGCTATTGTTGATAATGTTATTGGCCCGAGATTCCCCTTCGGCAGCAATTCTTTTTCTTTCCGCTTCGCTTTTCTCTCTATCCAACCGGTATTGATAAGCGAGTGCTTCTTGTTGTTGTTGCAGTTTGCTCTCAATAGCCGTGCGGATCTGGTCTGGCAGTTTGATAGAACGGATCAGCACCGCTTTGGCATCGACGTAGTTTTGGTTCAACACTTTTTCAGTTTCTGATTTCACCGTGTTTTCTACTTCAGCTCTTTTTGTTGAATAGATTTCCTCTGCAGTGTACCGGGCCAATACCTGCCGGGTCATGGATCTTACTTCTGGTATAACAAGACGACTAGCGTAGTCGGTTCTGAATTTTTCATAGAGATGCCCGATCTTATCGTTATAGGGGGAATATCTGACGGTAACATCAACGTGTATGGGCAAACCATTCTTGTCATTGATATCCATGTTCTCTTCGGAGGTTATTTCTGAAACTTCGAAAATAATGACGTCATTCCACGGCGCTTTCATGTGAAAGCCGGGTTGAAAGATGTTTTCTTTGTCTAGTCCGCTGCCGAACTTATAAAAGATAACAGCGCGTTCCGTAGCGTCAACGGTGTAGAAAATACTGGATGAAATTCCCATGACAATAAAAAGAGCGATAACGCCCACAATAATGAAAGGTAGAAATCTTCTGTTGTTCATAAAGTTGTTGGTTATTGGAGTTTGTGTTGTGACTAATTTCCATAGCGATGAGGCCCCGAACAAGTAAACAACTCAACTTTAAAAGTTTGTTGCTTGTCGCTATTCAGACTTACGAGGCCGCGGTAATCCCATTAGTTTACCGATAATCAAAACTACGAATAAATTGCCCCACACAGCTTCGAGAACACTGATGTTCCGAATGAGTCTGGTCACATTGGGATATCCGCCATCTGTCCCGCCTAAGATACTCAAACTGTAGGTAACACATTCAGCATAGTTTGGCAGACCGGACTCAATTTCTTTTCCCAAACTTCCTGGTCTGACAATGCAGATAAGGTCATACAAGCTTCCAAATGAGATGCCCGTCATGAGAAAAATGCAGGCTGAGCCCCACAATTTGTCGGGTGTAAGAAACTCCCCTGAGAAAATATCGCGGATTGCAAAAGCAATGACCGTCACCTCTATTGGAAATAATAGACCATGAATTGTCAATAGGTACAGCTGACGATTCTGAACTTCCAGTAACGCGTAGTAGGGAAATTCGATCAAAGCGCCCGTCAACGTAATGCCTACCAGAACAATAAAATAAAATTGAATCAGCAACTTACTTCTTGTGAAATTCTTCAGAAGATCCCAAAGAAGAAAGGCATAAGTGACACCAAATAGCGAGAAAACTGTTATTATGGTTTTTGCAATGTCTGTTCGTGAACCACCTTGCAGGAACTCAGTGAAGGTCAGGCCAAATACTATGATGACAACTTGCACGATGACTATATTGCGATAGTCACGTTGCTTTTCCAAACTCAACCCAACTCTGATGGTTTCAAGAATTCCGGCCATAGGTATGCAATGATAGGTCTCACAGTCTACCGTAAGGTTAAACATTAAACCCCAAACGTTAAACTTTGAGTGATTTCCGGGGCTTTTGTCATGTCAGAATTTGATCCGGCGCTATGGGATTGCGTGCCAATTTTCTTATTTTTATTTACAGGATATTATGTGTGTAGCTGAAAGCAAAAAGCGGCGAAAGCTCGGGACTCATGAACTTCAACATGACTGCAAAAGTCAGAAGATAGGTCGTCATCGAACTTCAACGTGACTGTATCGAGGATGACAGTTCAGTTTACAGCGTACAGCTTACAGCTTTATCCTGCGATAACCTCGAACCTCAAACTTCGAACCTCAAACTCGAAACTCTAAACTTTAACCGTCGCGGTTTCCGGATCCCAATCCACAATTTTCTTCTCAAATAGACTTTTGTTGCTGGCTAACGCAGGGCCTGCAGCACGCATGCCGAATAAGGCATCTTCTTTAATGGGGGCTTTTTCGCGAATACCTTTATAAAAATTGGTGTGATGGTCCAGGTCAGTATTATAATTTTCAGGAGCGCGGAATTCCGGGCCGGGTTTAGGGCCTTCGCTGCGCTACGGCAGGATAATGAGCCTTATACCATTTTTCGTATTCTTTTTGTTGTGCTGCTGTAAAAGTATCGAAAGAATCCCAGCCGCCATATCCGGGCACTTTGGACGTTTTATTGACGGTCACCTTTACATCGGTCCAGCTGATGGTTATCACTCCATCACTTCCCACCAGACGTAATCTTTCGCCACCACCGCCTCCATCGACAAAATTCACCCGCATCTGCAACGTAAAGGCTGGATGTTTATCGGTTGCGGGGTAATCGTACAATCCAGTGATAATATCAGGAACATCCCGCCCATCTTTCCAATACCTTAATCCGCCAGTTGCATAAACTCTGTTGGGACCTTTTGAGCTTAGCACCGTGTGTAATCTTGAAAACAAATGCACAAATAAGATCGCCCGCGATACCGGTTCCGTAATCCTGGTAATTTCTCCATCGGAAAAAACGCACAGGATCATAGGCTACTTTAGGCGCATCACCTAAAAATTTGTCCCAATCTACGGTTCCAGCATTGGCATCGGTAGGGATTGAATATTGCCAGGCTCCGCTTCGCGCCTTGCCGGTCGTTCCAGGTCTCGACCAGCACGAGTTCGCCAATGACCCCTGATTCATAAATTTCCCTGGCCTTTTCAGTCACGATAGAACTTACGCCCTGACTTCCGATTTGCATTACCTTGCCCGTCTTTTTTTGCGTCTCTATCACCGCGGCACCTTCATCCAATTTATGAACCATAGGCTTCTCGCAATACACATGCTTTCCCTTGTTCATGGCATCAATGGAAATACGATCGTGCCAATGATCCGAGGTAGCGACAATAACAGCATCGATGTCCTTCCGCTCAAGTATTTCCCGATAATCCTTTGTAACAAAAAGATCCTTCCCGAAAACTTCTTTGGAGCGGTCCAGTCTTCCACTATACAAATCACACGCGGCAACCAACTTTACCCCAGGGATTTGTATTGAGGTCCTTGCGTTGTTAAACCCCATTATACCCATTCCGACCACCGCTATATTCACTTGGTCGTTCGCCATGAAATTTTTTGGAGCTGCAAGCGTTTCAACGTAGTGTTCAGGCTGTGCAATGATGCCAGAAGGTACACCGGTAATAATAGCGCTACCTAGTGCCTTTTTAATAAAATTTCTTCGCGATTTTTGGGAACTGTCAGACATAAAATATTAAGGATTGCTTATAGTTTGGGAAGTTACGACTTTTACATAAATCGCAAACAAAGATTGATCCGGGCGGCTAGGCAAAAGCCTGACTATAAATAAGAAATGAATAGGTTTCGGTGGAGGAGTTTTTAATGATCTAAACTTCGACACCTGGAACCGGCTTGCAGTAGGCAGGCTTCAACACTCAATACTCTAAGCATGAATTTTAATTTTTTCAAAAACAAAAGCGTAGCACTTGATCTAGGAAACAATAACACCGTTTTAAGTAGTCGTGAAAGTGTACTTTTTTCGCAGGCATCATACATCGTCTTTGATATGGGTAACCAGAAAGTAAAGGCTATTGGTGACAAGGCCTATAACATGTTTGAGAAAAACCATCAGGAGTTAAGGCCAGTTAAGCCGTTGAAGGGAGGGGTTATCGCGGATTACGATTCAGCCAAGGTGATGATTCACGAAATGGTGGGGCAGGCGTGTGGCACACAGTCGTTTATGAGTGGATATGATTGTATCATTTCAGGAATTCCTTTTAATACCACAGAAGTAGAACGAAGGGCGCTTCGCGATGTGATTGATCAATTCAGCGCGAGGCGGACGTACATGATTTATGAGCCCGTTGCTGCTGCATTGGGAATCGGTTTAAACATCCGGGAACCAGATGGAAAGATGATCATCGATATTGGCGGCGGTATAACTGAAATTGTCGTGATCTCCCTTTCAGGAATTGCTGCCTTCCAGTCGCTCAAGGTTGCTGGCGATTCATTTGATGAAGAAATTCAGGACCACTTTCGCCGGAGTTACAATATAGCCATCGGCTTGAAAACGGCTGAGCAGATAAAAATTAAAGTGGGTGCAGTGATGGACAAGCTTCCGGACACGCCCGAGCCATTAATCGTAAAAGGTAAAGACATGGTGGAGGGTATACCAGTAGTGCGCAAAATCAACCATAGTGAGGTTGCTTTTGTTCTTGAGAAATCCATTTCCGCGATTGAGCATAGCGTAGTGCAGACGTTAGAAACCTGTCCGCCAGAACTTGCGGCTGATATTTACGAAAATGGAATTCATATTACTGGAGGCAGCTCGATGCTCAGAGGCTTACGCGAAAGATTCGAAGCAAAATTAAGACTTCCTGTCCATATCGACTCTCAACCTTTATTGTCTGTCTCAAGAGGAATGGCGACGACGCTAGGAGAGTCAAAAAAATTCCAAAGTATTTTAATGGAGTAGAAGGTGTGAGCTCCTGGCCATGTTATGACTTCATAGCCTAATTGATTTTCCTTCAGCAACAAAACTTGATTAGCTCCTCCTGGGTTTTCTGTAGTACCCTTTGCGCTTTGCGTTATACAGTTTGTTATAATTCTGAAATACCATCTTCGGTAAATAGTATTGAAGCGTGATGTTCATGATAACATACCCATCTTTTTCCTCTGGATTTCCACGTCACCAACTTGGGTTGGATTATCAGGTTGCGTATCCGATTTCGGGTCTTCGGTCAGATAATTGTGCTGCTATATCGGTCTGTGAAAGAGCTGGTCGCGAGATACCTGCGTTCGACTGACATCGTCCAAATAATCAGTAAACGTAAACCGATAGCCACCTTCAACCAGTATATTAAAGAATGGATCTAATTTTATTCTGGCCCCTAAGTCCAACGGGAATAACAGGCTGAAACCGACTGTAGTTTTTACCTTCGGTTTGCAGGGGTTGCAATGCATACGTCTTACCATTCAGTTCTGCCTTGGGGTTGAAATACAAAACACCGATGCCCGCAAACGCATGGAAATTTAAGGCGGATCGCTGATAAAACCTTATACCCATCGGGCTCAGGTTTATTGCGCCCATAACGCTCAACTCGATATTTCCCGATTTAAACGAAAGGTTTCTTTCCCAGCGATCGTCATCGGCATCCTTGTCGCTACCCCTTAGTTGAAAGTATGTTAATTCCCCTCTGCATACTTACGCGGCTGTTCATGTAGTACTCCGCGCCAAAGGCCACGTTTGGTCGCGGCCTACCGAAGTCACCTGGATTTACCATTTCTCCTTTATATGCCGCCGTGCCCGTTCCTACACTAACAAGAAAATTACGGTCTCTGCGCATGGCAAAAAAGCTTTGAGAATAACCTACAAATGGGATCGTCATGAATCGCGATCAGAACGAATATTGCAAGCTTCTTCATCCTTGTACGAGCCGATAGTTTTTTTGTGAATATAGTTAATTTAAGGTACTGAAAAGTCGTTTATTTTAAAACTTCTTTTACGCGTTGCGCTGCATCTTTCAATAGAATTGCAGAGAATACTTTTAATCCCGACTGTTCGATAATTTTTGCACCCTCTTCAGCGTTTGTTCCCTGCAGACGCACGATGATCGGCACTTTTATATCACCAATTTTTTTATAGGCCTCTACAACGCCATTGGCTACACGGTCGCACCGTACAATACCGCCAAAAATGTTGATGAGTATTGCTTTCACATTGGGATCTTTGAGAATAATCCTAAAACCAGCTTCCACTGTTTCGGCATTCGCTCCACCACCAACGTCCAGGAAGTTAGCAGGTTCGCCACCCGAAAGTTTGATGATGTCCATGGTAGCCATGGCCAGGCCAGCTCCATTTACCATACATCCTACGTTGCCATCAAGCTTGACATAATTTAGCCCCGCTTTTCCGGCTTCAACTTCCAAAGGATCTTCTTCTGTAATATCTCTCAGTTCCGCCAGATCTTTGTGTCTGTATAAAGCGTTATCATCCAGATTTACTTTCGCATCCACAGCCAAAATTTTATTATCGGATGTTCTTAATAAAGGATTGATTTCAAACATCGATGCGTCAAGGCCCAGGTAAGCGTTATAAAGTGAGTTAATGAACTTCACACCTTCCTTGAAAGCGTTGCCTTCCCATCCAAGTGCGAAGGCAATCTTGCGCGCCTGGAAAGGTTGCAGCCCTACAACAGGATCAATCCATTCTTTAATAATTTTTTCGGGATGTTCTTCAGCAACTTCTTCGATGTTCATGCCGCCTTCGGTAGAGGCCATGATCACGGGGCATGCCTTGGATCGATCCAACAGGATACTGAGATAGTATTCTTTAGGCTGTCCTTCACCTGGATAATAAACGTCCTCGGCAATCAACACTTTATTTACTTTTTTTCCTTCGGCGCCAGTCTGGTGCGTTACCAGTGTGCCACCGAGAATAGCTTTGACTTTATCCGGGACTTCTGAAATGCTCTTTGCGAGAACAACACCGTTTGAACCAGTCTCTTTGACCTTACCCTTACCACGTCCACCTGCATGAATCTGAGACTTAATGACAAACCATTTCGTTCCCGTTTCTGCCTGAAGTTCCTTTGCTGCCTGGATGGCATTATCGGGGGTATCTGCTACAATGCCGCGTTGAATGGTTACGCCATATTTCTTCAGAATTTCTTTGCCTTGGTATTCGTGGATATTCATGAAATTTTTTGTTTGGGGCGAAACTAGTTTATTTACGGCTTTATTTCAAGAAACACGTAAACTCAAACAATGTTACGCGCTACTAAGATTGAGAAATCCTATGGGAGCCTGGCTGTACTCAAGGGAATTGATCTGGAAATTCACAAGGGTGAAATCGTAGCCATCGTCGGCGCGTCAGGCGCTGGCAAAAGCACACTGCTGCATATCTTGGGAACGTTGGACCATCCCGATAAAGGAAAAGTTTTCATTCACGATAAAGATGTATTCGGTCAGTCCTCAAAAGGATTGGCGGCTTTCAGAAATAAATCACTGGGGTTTGTCTTTCAATTTCACAACCTCTTGCCCGAATTCTCTGCCCTGGAAAATGTGATGATCCCCGGCTTAATTGGCAACAAAGACGAACGAAAGATAAAAAAACGCGGACAGGAATTGCTCACGATGCTGGGTCTTGCCGATCGGGTCAACCATAAGCCATCAGAGCTTTCAGGTGGCGAACAACAGCGAACTGCTGTCGCCCGCGCCATGATCAATGCGCCTGACTTAATCCTTGCGGATGAACCCAGTGGGAATCTTGACTCTAAGAATGCTGAAGATCTCCACGCCTTGTTTCTTCAATTACGAAAGGAGACGGGGCAAACATTTATAGTTGTTACACACAACGAACACCTTTCAGAGTTGGCGGATCGGAGAATTGAACTGAAGGATGGAATAATAAAGAAATAACAGAAAGTTAACGCACGTTAAGTTATAACGGGAGATTATTTCTTTCTGCCATTGGCGGCCTTCACCTTCACGATTACAGGGCGAACGTTTTGTTTTTGAATTCGATTGAAAATCGCCAGTATTACACCTACACAAAAAACAGTTATCATCTTTTCTGGGGTTAAAATTAATGATACAAAGATAGGCTGCGGAGAATTGCTACAGGCCGCTTAGTCTGGCGTTAAGGTAATCATGTAAGGATGGATGGCTTCCCTGCGATTTTGAGCTGTTGTTATCTTGAGATTTGGGTAATGAACCCCCGCTTTCAAGGGGTGTCGGTGGCTAATTACTTTCTTAGTAATATTTGGGAGTTACCATAGGTAGTTGATCTTCAGCGTAGTATGGTTCTGGATCCTGGTGTTTTGCGTTTTAGATGTGTGTGTGCTGTTGCTGAATTTCTATGTAATGATTTCAGTCTATCCAAAGATTGCGTTGGAAATTACGGACTAATGGACGAAAACGTCAGTCGAAACTTCTTCTATTTCCGCCAATCCACTTTCGTGAATGCTTTTGAGCCGAATTTTTTTGAGATCATTCACTAATACAGGATCATATTTTGCCATCACACGGATATAGTTTTCGGTGAATCCGTGCATCATGCCTCCTTCAATGTCATTTTCAAAAAGTACAACGGCTTCTCTTCCCAGGTTTTCCTCATAAAATTTTCTCCTTTTTTTATCGGAAAGAATATGAAGCATCTTGGACCGCTCGGCGCGTTGGTGTTTTGGTACCACGCCCTCCATGGTTGAGGCCAAAGTATTTTCACGTTCTGAATAGGTGAACACATGGAGATAGGAAATATTCAACTCATTTAAAAACTGATACGTCTCTAAAAAATCATCATGCGTTTCACCAGGAAAACCAACGATCACATCGACGCCAATGCAGGCATGTGGCATGGTGGATTTTATTTCGTTAACACGGTCTTCATACAATTCGCGAAGGTATCTCCGCTTCATCAACTTCAGGATCTTATTTGAACCCGACTGGAGGGGAACATGAAAATGCGGCACAAATTTATTGGACCCCGCTACGAACCGAATGATTTCATTGGTTAGGAGGTTGGGTTCAATGGAAGAAATTCGAAACCGATCAATACCCTCTACGTTGTCTAACGCCTGAGCCAAATCAATAAATCGTTCAACACGTTTCCCTTCCTGAATTCCAAAGTCGCCGGTATTCACCCCGGTCAGTACGATTTCCCTGACTTCGGTTTGCGCGATTTCCCGGGCCGTCTCTACAATGTTTGCAATACTGTCGCTTCGGCTGGCTCCGCGCGCCAATGGTATCGTACAAAAAGAACAGGAATAATCACATCCGTCCTGAACTTTCAGAAAGGTCCGGGTCCTGTCATGGAGCGAGTATGATGTGTTGAACCGATTTGCTTTTTCAATATCAGAAGCGAATACTTGTGCCCGAGCGGGTCTTACAAAACCGTCCAGCAACTCGACTAATCTGAATTTTTCGGCAGCGCCTAATACTGCATCTACGCCGGGGATAGAAGCAATTTCCGCTGGCTTTAATTGTGCATAACATCCAATAATTGCTACGTAACCCTCTGGCGAAATGCTACGGGCCTCCCGAACAATTTTATGGCATTTCTTGTCGGCATTTTCAGTTACCGAACAAGTATTAATAATGAAAATATCGGGGCTGTCGGTAAAGTCGACCTTGCGATACCCTTTTTCTTCGAAAAGCCGTGAAATGGTTGACGTCTCCGAGTAGTTAAGCTTGCATCCCAGCGTATAAAAAGCGACTTTTTTCATGACAGGGGGCAAATTTAATCAGGATTATGGGATTGGAGAAATCAAGGGATGAATGATCAAAATCGATTTCTCGCAAAGGCCGCAGGACGCAAGGTTGATTCGCCAAGGCCGCGAACGATAGAAGTTCCCAAAGTTATCAGAAAAGTATACGCTCTGCGACTCAGGTATTAATCTCTGCCTTTAACCTCTGCGGTTAAATAACACCGAATCTATTGCAAAATCCTCCTATGATAATTAATCTGTCCCAGGTGATAATTTAAATGCGCGGTCAGGTGAATGAGGAAATAGGCAGTAGTCATTGGATAATCGTAAACCTTTTCGGGATACTCCGCTTCTAAAACCGAAGGCTTAAGATTTTCCAAAGTGTCCCGAACCGTTTGTCTTGTCTTTTGAACTTCAGCAATCAGGTCGGCTTTTGAGATTCCTTTCGCAGCGAATTCATTATCGCGATTGCGTACATAAGAAGTATGACCCAGCTTCGCGCCAATGTAATGCTGAAGGTTCCCACAAAGGTGAAGACATAAATTACCAGCGGTATTTTTTATCTCACCGCCTAATTTCCAAATGGCTTCTTCGGTTTGATATAAATTTATCTCTTCTTCTAACCGCTGTAAATCGCGATCAAATAATTTTAATAAAGTTTCGATGATGATCATCATGTCTAATCGCATTTACACAGAAAGTAAGTATTCTTCAAGGCCTTTGATTTTCTTGTCCAGTTGTTGGGTTACAGCCGCAAAATCATCTTTGGATTTCAAAGGTGATTGAACTGCCATATAGAATTTAATTTTTGGTTCAGTACCAGAAGGACGGACCGAAACTTTGCTTCCGTCTTCAAGGTAAAATTGCAGCACATCGGAAGCAGGAAAATTTAAAGAACGTGTTTCTCCCGTTAGTAAATTTTTTTCTTGAAGCGCTTTGTAATCCAGGAGGCGGCTCACTTTACTGTCCAATGATTTCTGCAGGCGGATTGCTGCGGAATTTTTCCATCATGGATTTAATCTCCTGCTCGCCCTGTTGACCTTTCTTAGTGATGTTCAGCAGTGTTTCCTTATAATATCCAAACTCAACATACATGTCGATCAGCCAATCGTACATCGATTTGCCTTCATCCGTAGCGTTGGCAGCCATGGCGGCGAAAAATGCACAGGCCGAAACAGCATCTTTATCACGAACGAAATCACCCACCATATAGCCATAACTTTCTTCGCCGGCAGCGACGAAACGTTTGGTGCCCTCCAGTTTACCCATCAGTTCAGCAATATATTTAAATCCAGTCAACGTATTGTAGCACTCTACGCCTAATCTGGCTGCCATCGTATCGACCAGTTCTGATGTTACAATGGTCTTGGCAATATAGGCGTCTCGTTTATCTTTCAGATTTTTAAGAATGAAGTACATCATTAAACAGAATGCCTGGTTTCCATTTAACAAAATAAAATCTCCATCGGATTTTCTTACCCCTATGCCTACACGGTCAGTATCAGGATCAGTTGCCATAACCATCGTGGCACCCACTTGTTTGCCTTTCTGTATTACCAATTCCATCGCTGATTTTTCTTCAGGGTTTGGAGATTGTACGGTCGGGAAATTTCCATCCGGCTTGCGTTGTTCTTCCACCACCTGAATATTCGAAAACCCGATCTGCTTTAAACATTCCGGAACCATGGTAATACCGGCGCCATGAATGCTCGTATAGACCAAGGGTATGTTATGATGTTTTGCAATGACGTCTTTATTCGGAATTAATTTTTTTACTTCTTCATAGTAAGCCTTTTCAACTTCAGGCCCGATGGTGTGAATGTTTGACTTAACAGGATTAAACTTCACCTGTTCAAATGAAGTAATTTTCTTGACTTCGTTGATGACATTTTTATCGTGTGGCGGAACGACTTGCGCGCCATCATTCCAATATGCTTTGTATCCATTATATTCTTTGGGATTATGGGAAGCCGTAATGACAATTCCAGAATCACATTTTAAATATCGGATAGCAAAAGATAAAAGCGGTGTGGGACGCAGTTCGGAAAACATATGAACTTCAATTCCATTCGCGGAAAAAATATTGGCTGTCACTTGTGCGAAAAATGCACTGTTATTCCGGCTGTCGTAGGCAATGGCGGCCTTGATTTTTTTTCCAGGAAAGGTCTTATTCAAATAGTTGGCGAGGCCTTGTGTAGCAATGCCGACCATGTACTGGTTCATGCAGTTGGATCCGGCACCCATGACACCCCTTAGTCCTCCTGTTCCAAATTCAAGGTCTTTATAAAAATTGTCAATAAGTTCTTTGGAGTCTTTTTTGGCTAAAAGTGATTTTACTTCCGCTTTTGTAGCATCATCGATAACGGGGCTGTTGATCCAGGCTTCTGCTTTTGACTGAACGAGTTGTAAAAGGTTGTCCATCGGTATATTTAATAGTTGCCAAAAATAAAGAAGGCAAAATCATATTTAACTTTTGGGCAATAATTTTTTAGAATTATTCTTTCGTTAGCGATCATTTAAGTCTTTTGTAATTCACCTATTTCTTTAATCTTTACGAAAAATATCAATATGGATGTTAAAGCCCTGAATAAAGCACTTTTGGAAATCGTAAAGCAGCGTGAAGACCTGAGCAAAGTAAATTATAACGATCCTTCTTACGACAATCTGGAAGAGCAATTGCACGACCTCGAGGACGATTTTCAGGATGAATATGGAGAATACCTCGAAAATGCGCTGCAGCAAGTGCATGACGAATATTGTCCGGATAATGACGTGTTGATGCCGATAGGGTATTTGGGTCAGGGAATACCGGTTGAAGTGGATAAATTGCCTGGTAAGGATACCAGACTGATACTGGCACCAAATCCAACCCGTATTATTCTCAGTGTTAATAAGGATAAACAGCAGGTTGTCTGGAGTTCAGAGAAAGCTTGATAGTAACGCCGACTGCTTATCGGAAGCCTAATTTTTTTCTCACGCGATTGAGCACCTCCAGGGCGATGACCCGCGCTTTATCTTCACCGATTTCCAATTTTTTATCGATCTCTTCCGGGTTACTCATGTAATAGGTAAAAGCTTCGCGTTCCTGACGGAACCTTTGAACGATGAGTTCGAATAGCTCTTGCTTCGCGTGGCCATAGCCATAATTTCCCCCCAGGTATTTTTTGCGGAGGGTTTCCTTTTGTTCGGGGGTACTTAATAAACTATAGATGGCGAATACAGTATCACCTTCAGGGTTCTTTGGCACCTCCATAGGTGTGCTGTCTGTCTTGATGGATTTAAGTTGCTTTAACAGTTCTTTGTCCGGCAGAAAAATGTCGATGATATTCCCATACGACTTGCTCATTTTTTGTCCGTCGGTTCCAGGTATGGTCATCACCTGCTCCTCGATTTTTGCTTCAGGAACAACAAAGGTATCGCCATAAGCAGTGTTGAAGGAGGCAGCAATATCACGCGCCATTTCCACGTGTTGACGCTGGTCTTTTCCTACGGGAACAAATTCTGCGTCATATAAAATTATATCCGCTGTCATTAAGACCGGATAGGTAAACAATCCTGCATTCACGTCCGAGAGCCGCGATGATTTGTCTTTAAACGAATGTGCATTCGCCAGCATGGGAAACGGTGTGAAGCAGTTTAAGTACCATGTCAGCTCACACACTTCAGGAATTCTTGATTGGCGGTATAAGAAATTTCTTTCGATATCAAAACCAAATGCCAACCACGCCGCGGCGACGGCACGAACATTGGCGGCTCGCACTTCAGCATCTTTAATAGTGGTCAATGAATGAAGGTCTGCAATAAAAAAGAAGGACTCGTTTCCGGGTCTTTGAGAAAGCTCAATAGCAGGCATAATAGCGCCTAGTAAATTTCCGAGGTGTGGTCTGCCACTGCTTTGTATTCCTGTAAGAATTCTTGCCATAGTGCAAAGAAAATAAAATAAAGTAGAACAGAATTAGTTTTAAATTTGCAGGATTTAAAAATTAGAAGGATGCGGTTGAAATTGTTAGTCTTTTGTTTCGTGGTCAATACTTGCGCTTTTGGTCAAGTATCCAAACCCTTGCAATTTGGAGAAGAGATCTTTGATTTCGGGTCGATAAAAGAGCATGGGGGGCCAGCTACCCATGAATTTACCTTTATTAATAATAGCAGCAGGCCAATAAAAATTCTTACAGTGCAAGCCTCCTGCGGGTGTACAACACCCGATTGGTCAAAGGATCCCATTGCACCTGGAAAATCGGGTTTTATTCAGGCGAGTTTTAATCCTGTGGGAAGGCCGGGATATTTTAATAAATCACTGACTGTCACCACAGATTTTGATTCTAACCCAATTATCCTCCAAATCAAGGGGCAGGTGGCGGTTGAAGGGGAGACCGAAGGTGTTCAATTTCAGGCAGCAAATGGGAACTGGAAATTGAAGTCGGGGTCATTCAATATGGGTAAGGTTTTTACCAAAGACGAATATACTGTGCGTGATTTTCAGGTTTTAAATGGAGGACAGAAGCCCATCACGTTTTCAGGAAAATACGTCGGCCCGGCTTACATGAAAATCGACGTTCAGCCCAAAACAATAGCACCAGGCGAAAAAGGAAATATCAAAGTTAGTTACAATGGAAAAATGAAGGGCAAGTATGGATTTCAGTCCGATAACGTTGAAATCTTTACCGATGATGAATTGATTCCGACCAAGTCGTTTGCAGTATACGCTACGTTGGAAGATGAATTTCCTCAGCTTACTGCTGAAGAGCTTGCAAAAGCACCCCGGTTGAGAGTGCAATATTCAACCATCGACTTCGGAAAACTCAGACCCAACACCGCCAGCGTTCGTGAGATTCAATTTTACAACACAGGCAAAAAAGAACTTGATATTAAGTCACTGCAAGGTAATTGTACTTGTGTTACGGCTTCGGCTGAAAAGACTTCGATCAAGCCTGGTGAAAGCAGTTTGATAAAAATTTCTCTTGATCCTCAGGATCGCAAAGGAGCGCTCCAAAAATCACTGACAATCTATTCTAACGATCCGCAAAACCCTGTGCAACGGATAACTTTTTCGGGGTACGTGGAGTAAGCTTAAAGCAGAAAGCTTAAAGCTTAAAGCTTGGGCAGAATCGCTTGGATGTGAGCATGTGCAGAGCTTCAGCATACAGCTGACAGCTTTTACGGTGTAAAATTTTTTCTACTAATTTCTGCAGAAATAAGCTGTGCGCTGATTGCTGTAAGCTGACAGCCAATTAGCACAAGTTACGTCCGGATCAGCTTTAAGCTTTTGGCTGAAGCTCGTAAGCATGACAGCTTGCACAGCTACTGATAAGCTTAAGCTTCTACTTTAAGCTTTCAGCTAAAAGCAGGTATTCCCGTAATCTCATTCCCCAAAATCAACAAGTGAATATCATTCGTTCCTTCGTAGGTGATTACGGATTCAAGATTCATCATGTGGCGCATGATTGGATACTCTCCTGTGATGCCCATAGCGCCGTGCATATGCCGGGCTTCGCGGGCTATCTCCAGGGCTACATGCACATTATTTCGTTTGGCCATGGAAATTTGTGCTGTTGTGGCTTTTCCTTCATCCATTAATTTTCCCAATCGCCAGTTGATGAGTTGTGCCTTGGTAATTTCTGTCAGCATTTCAGCTAACTTTTTTTGAACGAGCTGAAACGAGGCTATAGGTTTTCCAAACTGAATTCTTTCCGCCGCATATTTTCGCGCAGATTCGTAACAATCCATCGCGGCCCCTATGGCACCCCAGGCAATTCCATATCGGGCGGAGTCCAGGCACATCAGTGGTGCGCCTAGACCACTCTTGCCAGGTAATAAATTTTCTTTTGGAACTTTTACATTATCAAATACCAATTCACCCGTAGCGCTCGCGCGAAGCGACCATTTGTGATGCGTCTCAGGAGCAGTGAAGCCCGCCATTCCTTTTTCCACGATCAGGCCGTGAATTCTACCTTGTTCACTTTTTGCCCATACGACTGCAACATCAGCGAACGGCGCGTTGGAGATCCACATCTTCGCACCATTAAGAACGTAATGATCACCTGCGTCTTTAAAATTGGTTACCATACCGGCAGGGTTAGAACCATGATCGGGTTCCGTAAGTCCGAAGCACCCTAGCCACTCTCCCGAGCCTAACTTCGGCAGGTATTTCTTCCGTTGTTCTTCAGAGCCGAATTTGTAAATCGGGTACATTACCAAAGATCCTTGCACCGAGGCTGTCGACCGCATACCAGAATCGCCACGTTCAATTTCTTGCATCAAGATCCCATATGAAATATAATCGAGTCCACCACCGCCGTATTCTGTGGGAATTGTTGGCCCAAACGCACCAATGTCTCCAAACTTTTTAACGATCTCTTTTGGAAAATGAGCAGTTTGAGCCCAGTCTTCGATGTAGGGCGATATTTCCCGTTTCACAAAATCTCGAATGGAGCTTCGTATCAGTTTTTGTTCCTCGGTGAGCAAGTCATCGATTGCATAAAAGTCGGGGTGCTCAAATAAATCTTGTTTCAACGATTTTTTTGATTTTGTGGATGAGGATGAAGTATTGGCTGACATAATGATTTGGAATATTCGTAACTATGGCACCAAATTTACACAACTAAAATACTGTTCTGCCTTTTAAGTTGATATGTTAAAAAATTTCACGCAAAGTGCCCAAGGGCTAGTTCCACGGAGATTACGCGATGCTGCGTCATTTCGTAGTTCATCCCCGTGCGAGACTTTGTGTGACCCAATTCAAAAGCAGATTGCTAAATTCCAATCAAAGATGGGCGAAAATGTTGATGCGAACCTGCTGGAACAATTAAAAAAGCTGCAGGCAAAATATAATGTGATGGGTCAGGATCTGTCTTCCTACCTGGATGGCTTATTGTATTCCGATTATTTGACCTATTGGGATTACATTCACCTGGATACATTGCTAAGCCTTCAATCGCCAGAAACGAGTTTTCCTGATGAAAAGGTATTCATCCTCTATCATCAGATTACGGAATTGTATTTTCGAATGGTGATGTTGGAATTAGAACAGATCTCGAGCAGACCTAATATCGACGCCACATTTTTTATTGAAAGGATCAACCGCATCATTCGTTATTTTCAGAATCTGGTAAATTCCTTTGAAATCATGGTTGTCGGAATGGAGAAGGAGCAATTCCTGAAATTCCGGATGGCACTTGCTTCCAGCAAGTGGTTTTCAGTCTGCTCAATACAGGCTTATCGAAATTGCATCCACTGACATGATTAACCTGGTTAATATCCATGACCGCGAAGGCTTGCACCATGCTGAACTTGATCGGCTGCTTGGATAAACTGTATTGGCGCAGTGGCGCGACAGAACTGGCTTCCGGGAAAAAAACGCTTACCCTTCAGCAGTTTGAAGCCAAGTACAACGCGACCTTCCATGACGCCGGGGTGAAATACAAAGACAAAAACCTGCTGCAAATTTTTCAGCAACATTTTAGCAATTCCCCGCAACGAGACGAGATCGTTGAACGGCTGAGGCTTTACGACACGCTGGCCAATATTGAATGGCGCTTTGCACACTTGAAATCCGCAGGTCATTACCTCCAGAAGAATCAAAAGGAAATCAAGGCGACGGGCGGCACAAACTGGCAAAAATACCTGCCTTCCCGCATTCAAAAGGTGATATTCTTCCCTGAATTATGGAGCGAACAGGAGATCGCCGACTGGGGGAAGGGTGTGTTGGCCGCTGTTCATTGAGTGATCGGTAATCGGTAATCGGTAGTCAGTAATCGGTAACGCTCTTGAGTGCTTCACCGATCGATTCCAATTGCTGTTTGTCGACCAGTTGTCTCAACCAGTCGCCGAATGCCGCTTACCGCGCACCGATTACCGGTTACCGATTACCGATTACCCCTAATACTCGCCAAAATTCGCTACCTTTACCCTAGGCTAAGACACTGGTAGTGAGAAGTTTTTTACTCATTTTTTTATTTTTTAGTGCTGCCGCCTCGCAGATTTTTGCACAAGGCTTAATGCGCCAGACCTACCACGACCCTGAGAAGAAAAACATCAAGGAGGTCTATCAGGTAAAGGATACGATTAAAAATATCCTTCACGGTCGCTATATATCCTATTACCTCAACGGAAACATCGAATCACAGGGTCAATTTACTGACAACGAAACCTCTGGTATCTGGGAATTCTTCTACGAGACGGGCAAACTTAAAATGAGAGGTATTCTTTTTAAAAGTGCAAACTACGGGCTGTGGGAATACTTTTTTGAAAGCGGCCAAAAAAGCATGGAGGGTATCATTTATGGCCGAAACCGTGAGGGAGAATGGAAGACTTTCTATGAGAATGGGCAGGTGAAAGAAATAGGGGAATATAAAAGCAACAAACGAATCGGTCATTGGAAAGCATATTTCGAGGATGGTGTCTTGAAAGGTGAGATTGACTATGCGGATGACTTTGGAAGATATACGGAATACTTCCACTCGGGCAAGGTATTGGGAGAGGGACCTAAATCGGGAGTACGTAATGTGGGATACTGGCGATATTTTGCCGAGGATGGCACCCTAAAGGATGAAGGCGAGTTTGCTGACGGGAAGAAAAATGGTGCATGGACGAATTATTATTCCTCAGGCAAAATAGCTTCGCGGGGAAGTTATGTCAACGATGAGCCTACTGGCCAATGGGAATATTACTTCGAAGATGGAAAGCTTAGCTCTTCCGGCGAATTTAAAGATGGAAAGCGGAACGGCCATTGGAAGACTTTAAGTGCCGGCGGGTCACTTCACAGCGAAATCACATACGACAAAGGCTCAGGCGAGTATCGGGAGTATTATGCCGGAGGAAAACTTAAACGGAAAGGGAACATCGTCGACGAAAAACGCCAGGGAAAATGGGAGTATTATTATGAGGATGGAAAACTTGAAGGTACTTGTCAATTTGAAAAAGGCAAAGGCACATACTTCGGATATTTTCCCAATGGAAATCTTCAGACGAAAGGAACGTTGGAGGATGATTTAAAAACGGGCACTTGGGAGATATACGAAAATGACGGGAAATTATCAGGCTATTATAAACCCTTCTATGACGACAAGAAATTAAGCCAGGAAATCACAGACCTTGCGGGTAAGAGCAGTATCGATAAGAAGATTACCAAGGGAAAGCACTTCGGTTATTTTGATGCGCGTGTGAATGAATTCCAGGGGGTTATTTTCGGCACAAATCCCGTGTGGCTCGCTGCCGGGCAACTACCCATTGGCATTGAATTTTACCTGGAAGAAAGGATCGGCCATGAGTTTGAATTTATTGGAATACGCGATCCTTTTTTCACTGCGGACGCAAACGTTGCGCCCGGCAAAAATTACGAAAGGGGTTACAGCATCGCCATCAAACAGAAATTTTACAATCCGCTGAAAACGGGAATGTGGTATTTCGGTCACGAGGTGAGATTCACCAATGTGGGCCACTTCGAAAATGAAAAGCAGATGGGTGGCCAATATCCAGATGATATATATACGTTCAATGCTATCGAACAACGGATTGAGTGGGGCCTTTTGTTAGGTTACCGGATCATGCGACGAAACAATTCAACGGGATTCACAATTGATGTATTCGTTTCAGGAGATATCGGATATCGTGGATTTGATGTCGACCCCAACTTTGCTTCCCATTTTGAAGACGTTAACCAGGATAAATTTTCAAAGACATTTCACTTCGGTCTGAACTTAGGAAATGTTTTTTCCTTCAGGTAATTTTAGTTTCAAGTTTCGAGTTTGAAGTTTCGAAGTTGTGCGACTTGAAAGTGTTGCGCGTTTGGAACTTCGGAAACTATAAACTACAAACTCGAAACTCGAAACTAAGAATGAAAATCGTAGAACTCGTCTTAAAGCCAGAAGAGGCTTTCGATGAAGGAAAATTTAATGCACTTCTTTACAGCAAACTTGGATTCAAGCAAGATGGAAGTGTCTTCGTGCGTCCCGTTAAACGATCTATCGATGCCCGATCAAAAAACGTTGTTGTTCGTATTCAATGTGAAATTGTGAGACCTGAAGAGGTCACTCCAGAATTATCCTACGAAAAAATATTCAAAGACGTAAGCAATAGCAAACCCGTTGTGGTCGTCGGCAGCGGTCCCGCGGGGCTTTTCGCGGCCTTGCGACTGATTGAACTGGGATTTAAGCCGATCGTATTAGAGCGGGGTAATGATGTGCAGACTCGAAGAAGGGACCTTGCCGCTATAAATAAAGATCACCTTGTTAACCCCGAGTCAAATTATTGTTTTGGTGAAGGAGGCGCTGGCACCTATTCGGATGGTAAATTGTATACGCGCTCAAAAAAAAGGGGCGACGTTAGGCGCATCCTTGAAATTCTTGTTGCGCATGGAGCAATGGATGAGATTTTGTTCGATGCTCATCCCCATATCGGAACAAATAAATTACCACGGGTGGTGGCGACGCTCCGGCAAAGTATTTTGGATGCAGGCGGTGAAATTCATTTTAATACCAGGGTAAGTGACCTGATTTTACAAGGTGATGTTATCAAAGGTGTCGTAACACAGGATGGTAGTAGTATTCCTGGTGAGGCCGTCATTCTTGCAACCGGCCATTCTGCCCGCGACATATTTCACCTATTACATCGTAAACACATTTTGCTTGAGGCAAAGCCGTTTGCGCTGGGTGTTCGGGTTGAACATCAGCAAAATTTAATCGATCAGGTGCAGTATCATTGTTTTCCCGATAGGGGAGAATACTTGCCGGCGTCATCCTATGCGCTGGTGCACCAGGCTTCTGTAAGCGGGCAGGAGCGAGGCGTATTTTCTTTTTGTATGTGTCCGGGAGGATTCATCGTGCCTGCGGCAACGGCGCCTGGTGAGATCGTTGTCAACGGGATGAGCCCTTCACGCAGAGATTCAAAATTTGCAAACTCGGGAATTGTCGTGTCGGTGGATCACAATGACTTTAAGGATTTTAAGGAACATGGGCCACTGTCAGGATTGTTATTTTCAGGCTGCCATTGAACAGAAAGCCTGCCAGGTCGCCGGCGGAACACAAGCTGCGCCAGCCCAGCGTTTGGTGGATTTTGTCGAAAACAGGATATCCTCTACGTTGCTTGAAACTTCGTACCAGCCTGGCTTGAGTTCCGTTGACCTGAAAGAAGTTTTACCTCGAAACATCATTATTGCACTTCAGCAAGGCTTCAAAAATTTCGGAACAAAAATGAAAGGTTATCTGACCAACGATGCACAGGTCGTAGGCGTTGAAAGCCGGACGTCATCTCCGGTAAAAATACCACGAGATGCAGTGACATTGGAGCATCCTCAGATTAGCAGGTTATTTCCCTGTGGCGAAGGAGCTGGTTATGCAGGAGGAATTGTGTCAGCTGCAATTGACGGAGAACGATGTGCCGAAGCCGTTGCGATAAAAGTGAAGCCCGCCTGAACCTATTTGCTGATCCAGGATTGTCTTAGCGCCAGTTGGGCCGGAGTGGCCTGGTCGTCAAAGCCTAGTAAATGCTTCACCTCGCGGTCAACCATCATGGTATCTGCCGAGAGTTCAACTTCCTGGGATGTACCCCCTTCGTTTTTCCTAAGGACCGTATAAGAAAGTTTTTTTCCCCGCTGCAGACCTTGCTGCTGGCGTTCAAAAAAGGCTTTGAATTGATCGTTGTATGGTATGAGTTCGCCGTTGATTTTGATAAGGACATCTCCGTCCTTGAATCCCAGCGCCTTGCCTTGCGCATTGAGAAGCTGAGCGTTAGCAATGGCAAGTTTGGGTGTGCCCCCTTCCTCGGTGATAGTCACAGCGTTGCTTTCCAATCCCAATGTCAGCTCGGGGCTGATGAATTTTTCGATATATTTTACACCGACTAATCCAAATATTTCCTTTAAAGGAAGCCTTTCGGGACCGCCGACGTACTTGTTTAAAAATTCTCCTATTTCCGGTTTGGTTAGCGCAGTAATCTCATCAAAAAGCTTAGCGTCTTCAAAGGGTTTTGCCTTGCCGTACTTTTTAGAGAGATCGGCAACGAGATTTTGAAGACCATATTTGCCTTCGGAAAGTTGCCTGAGCTTGATATCGAGGCACATTCCGATCAGGGCTCCTTTTTGATACACATTATAATATTGCTCCTTGTACTCCGTAAGCGTAAACTTGCTGATGTCTGTGAAAGGGACCGTATCGTAAAAGGTTTCAGCAGTGAGAATTTTTTCGCGCACCACATCCAGGTATTGATCAGGCGTAATCAACCCATACTTTACCTGCATATTGCCAGCAAAATATTCGGTAACACCTTCATACAACCACAAATGCTGAGACATTTTCGGGTCGTTGTAGTCGAAATTATCGATCTCTTCCGAGTGAATGGTCAGTGGTGTAACGATGTGGAAAAATTCATGCGCCGCGAAATCGCGGAGTTGCTGATTCATCTCTTCGATCGGCCGTTCAGGCATAAAATAAAAAGAAGAGCCGGAATGCTCCAATGCGCCATAAGAATAGACAGGCTTGTCTGTAAAATAAAATATGAACGCATACTTGTTAACGGGCAAGTTGCCACCAAGATATTCCTTTTGTGCCAGCAATACTTCACGAACGCTGTTGGCAATATCTTTTGCCTTTATCATTTGCGTGGGAGAGTATGAGCCAATTAATACCTCTGTGTTTCCAACTTTAATAATAGCGGTATCAGGCTTGCTATACATCAACGGAGAGTCAATAAGCTCACTATAATCGACTGCTACGTAAGTGTCGACACGTTGGTCCGAGGCAGCAGATCCTTTTTCAAGCTTGACTGAAGTTAACGGTTCACCTGCTTTTTGCGGAATGAGTCCGGTAGATCCGTAAAAATCCTTCGAACGTATCACATTTAAAACAATAGGCGATTCTTTCATATTTTCGAAGTACCCGAAGTACCCCGCACTGTTGATGAGATAGTTTTTGTTTTCTTCAATATTGGTACCTGCGGGTTCAAAGATTTTTGGACCACTTACTTCAGTATCATAGGAGTCATTTACCCAATAGCTGATTTTATGAAGGCGTGTGGCATTCTTGATTTTCCACGCGTTGTCATTTAACTTTTCAACAGGAAGGGCCCTTCCTTTTTTGTCGAGGGCATTAAAATCGGCTACATACCTTCCGTAGTCTGCAATGGCATACGTACCGGGGACAATTTTAGGTAGGTAAAACGTTATTTCACTTGATGAAATGCGAGGGGCTAAAAGCTCAACTTTTACTTTGTCGTCTACGACGTGGGTCAAGTCAACAGTATACTGATAGTTGTCTGTTTTTTTGGATTGTCCTGATGCAGGTAGCGCAAGACCGGTAATGAGAAGGAATAAAATAGCCTGATACTTTTTCATAAACTGAAATAAAACCCTAAAAGTATGCACTTTATTTGAATTGGGATGTTTTATTAGGCTATTGGTTCAATAACAGAACGTTATTTATAGATTTTTAAAAAAAATAAAACAGCAACGTTGAAAAAAACAGTAGTGGTAGGGGCAACACCTAATCAATCGCGATATGCGCATCTAGCGGCAACGATGTTAGCTGAATATAAGCATGATACCGTATTGTTAGGTATCCAGAAAGGAGAGATCGAGGGTAATAAAATTCTAAATATTCGAGAGAAGCCCACGCTAACAGATATCGACACCATTACACTTTATATAGGTCCTCATCGCCAGCCCGAATGGTATGATTACCTGCTCAGCCTAAAACCTAAACGCATCATTTTTAATCCGGGAACGGAAAATGAGGAGTTTGAAGATCTTGCCCGGCAACACGGCGTAGAAGTTCTTCACGCATGCACGCTGGTCATGCTACGATCCAGACAATACTAGATCCTTGTTTTAAAGTTTAGGCTCGTTATCTTTTTCAATGGCTATAACAGTTACGACAACAATCTTCCAGTCACCTTTTACTTTTTCCAGGACGCGAACCTGAGCTTGAGGTGGGCGGGCAGTGTTATCATGAACAATTTGCGTATAGCGAGCATAGGCAGCGTTACCCCAGACTTTTACTTCCAACCACTTCCGATCAATCGTGACCTTCGCGGGTTTAGCGGTCTGAAAATATTCAGTGAATGCAGCATTGATAGTTTGCCATCCGGAAAAGGAATTAACGTCGGTGGTATCCGCAAACGACCAAAAAGCATAGGGAGTTTGTGACCAGGTCGAGGCCCATGTTTTATAATCGATTTCGTTAAAGGCTTGGGTTTCTCTTTCGATTAAACTCTTTATTGCATCAATTTCATTTTTTTGAGCAGACGTCGAAACCACAATGCAAACCAGGATGCATACACAGAAAATTCGGGCGATTGTTTTCATGGCATTTGGGTTTTGTTGGATATAACAATTTACTTGAAAATTCTTGCTATTCAATCGATTTCTAATGCTTTATTTTAATTTAAAATTGCGTGGCAGGAATAAAAATTGTCGCGTGGTTTTTTTTCAATTTTTAATTTGTAAAAGGAATATGATGGCCGAATTATTACCTGCGATTTCATATTTTAGAATGTATATCCACGATTATGCTTGCAGAGGAAGATTTTATTGAGATCAATAAACTTAAGGTAGAGCCCGGTGCCGAGGTCAATCTTGAAAATTATCCAACCGATTACGAAGGAAAGAGGTTGAATAAATCGGAAGCAAGGGAATTGCTTGAAACGGGTCGTCAACACCTGGCCGAGATTCAAGAAAAGCTATATGCGCAAAATCAATATAGTGTTTTGATTATCCTGCAGGCGATGGACGCAGCCGGAAAAGATAGTGCGGTAAAACATATCATGTCCGGGTTTAATCCATTGGGAGTAAAGGTTTTCAGTTTTAAAGCGCCTACGCCCCAGGAGCTTGACCATCATTATTTGTGGCGCCACAACATAGCATTGCCAGGGCGGGGTGAAATCGCCATTCATAACCGATCGCATTACGAAAATGTACTGGTGACTCGCGTACATCCGGAACTCATTCTTAAAGAGCAGTTGCCTGGCATAGACTCGGTCGAAAAGATTGATAAAAAATTCTGGACGCAACGATTCAAGCAAATCAATCGCTTTGAAAAAAATATCTGCGCAGAATGGGACTATCATTCTTAAATTTTTTCTCCATCTATCGAAAGCCGAACAAAAGAAACGTTTTTTGGAACGCATTGACGAACCTGACAAGCACTGGAAGTTTTCAATCGACGATCTGCGTGAACGTGCGCGCTGGGATGACTACCACCGGGCTTACGAAGAAGCCATTAGCGCGACTTCTGCCTCTTACGCTCCCTGGTATGTCATTCCCGCCGACGATAAATGGTACACGCGCCTCGCGATCGCTGGCATCATCTATAGGCAACTAAAAGTCTTGAAAATTGACTATCCGGGCGTCAGTGAAGAACTCCGGGCAGATTTGATCAAAGGAAGAGAACTGCTTATGAAGGAATAACTTTTAGCTCCATTAAAAAAGAAAGCTTCGGGCTTAAATCGGAGTTCTTGAGAACCTCCGTGAGACAATTTTACAAGACGTAAACCATTCCTTCGCACGGGCAGGAACGCCTTCAAAATCCCCTCAATATTTGTCCAAAATATTCTCTTTTTATAACCCCAAAAGCATTATTTTTGACGGTTCTAACAAGTTAACATGAGTGAAAATACAGGTAAAGTTCCGGCTGATTATTCAGCCAATAATATCCAGGTTCTAGAAGGGTTGGAAGCAGTGCGGAAAAGGCCTGCGATGTATATCGGAGACGTTAGTGTAAGGGGTTTGCATCACCTTGTTTGGGAGGTCGTTGATAATTCAATTGATGAAGCTTTAGGCGGTTATTGTGATGATATTAAAGTAACTATTCTGGAGGATGATTCCATACGCGTAGTAGATAACGGCCGGGGTATTCCTACCGACATGCACGAGAAAGAAAAACGATCAGCCCTGGAAGTGGTAATGACCGTATTGCACGCAGGTGGTAAATTTGATAAAAATACCTACAAAGTTTCCGGAGGTCTGCACGGCGTTGGTGTTTCGTGTGTGAATGCATTATCCGAAATGCTCCATGTTACCGTTTTCCGAGACGGTAAAACATCTGAACAGGAATATGAACGTGGCGTTCCAAAATATTCCGTTCGAGTGATCGGGCCATCAGACAAGCAGGGCACCACCGTGCACTTTTTGCCTGACAAACAGATTTTCCCGGTCACGGTATACAATTACGAGACAATCGCGACCCGCCTTCGTGAGCTGGCGTTCCTAAACCCAAGGATCCGAATTTCCCTTACGGACCTTCGCGAGAAGGATGAAAAGGGTGACCCGCGGCGCGATGAATTTTTCTCCGAGGGAGGTCTGCGGGAATTTGTGGAATACATCGATGCTACCCGTGAGAAACTTATCCAGACGCCGATCTACATTGAAAATGATAAAGGGGAAATCCCTATTCAGGTAGCAATGAGCTACAACACGTCATTTACCGAAAATCTTGTTTCGTATGTAAACAACATCAATACGCACGAAGGTGGAACGCACGTTGCTGGATTTCGCAGAGCATTGACACGCACATTAAAAACTTATGCCGATAAATCAGGCCTGCTCGACAAAGTAAAAATAGATATCAGTGGTGATGATTTCCGCGAAGGACTCACATCAGTAATCTCAGTTAAGGTGGCAGAACCTCAGTTCGAGGGTCAAACCAAAACCAAGCTTGGGAATTCCGATGTTATGGGTGCAGTAGACCAGGCGGTAGGTGAAGCGTTGCAAAATTATCTTGAGGAAAATCCTCGCGAGGCCAAGCTTATTGTCAACAAGGTAATATTAGCTGCACAGGCGCGCCATGCGGCGCGCAAAGCACGTGAAATGGTGCAGCGAAAAAATGTTTTGTCGGGTACAGGACTTCCTGGAAAACTTGCTGATTGCTCCAGCGCTGATCCTAGCATTTGCGAATTGTATTTGGTGGAAGGTGATTCCGCTGGCGGCTCAGCAAAACAGGGAAGGGACAGGAACTTTCAGGCCATACTTCCACTTCGCGGTAAGATCTTAAATGTTGAAAAAGCACAGGAACATCGGATTTACGATAACGAAGAAATCAAGAACATGATCACGGCTTTAGGCGTGAGTTTTGGAACGCCGGAAGATGATAAAGCCCTCAACATGAACAAACTTCGGTATCATAAAATTATTATTATGACCGATGCCGACGTGGATGGAAGTCATATTCGTACGTTGATCCTTACGTTTTTCTTTCGGTACATGAAAGACCTGATTGAGAATGGTTACGTATACATTGCGCTTCCGCCGCTTTATTTGGTTAAGAAGGGGCGTGAGGAGCGCTATTGCTGGACGGAGGAAGAACGTGAAGTTATCGTTAAAGCGTTAGCAGGGGGAAAAGAGGATTCCGTTGGCGTGCAACGTTACAAAGGTCTTGGAGAAATGAATCCGGAGCAATTGTGGACGACTACGATGGATCCCGCTAAACGTTCATTAAAGCAAGTCAGTATAGAATCCGCAGCAGAGGCAGATCACTTGTTTTCCATGCTTATGGGCGACGAGGTTGCGCCTCGCAGAGAGTTCATTGAGAAAAACGCAAAGTATGCCCGCGTTGATATTTAGTTTTCATTTTTAGCGGAGTTCTATGGAGGATGTATTAGCAGAAGAAAAAATTGCTCACCTGATTGAGGAAAGTAATTATATAAGCCGTGATCTAAGCTGGATCAAGTTTAATTATCGCGTTCTCGATCAGGCTATGCATACTGATCGAAGTATTTTCGACCGGTTGAAATTCCTTTCCATAACGTCTTCAAATCTAGATGAATTTTGTACGATCCGGCTAGGGAGTCTATATAACTACCTTGACTACGGCAAGGAGCGGTTTGATTATAGTGGATTACGGGAAGAGCCGTTTAGAATTCTGTTGCTTAACGAAACCAGGAACTTTTGCCGCGTTCAAAATGAATACTACAAAAATCACTTGCGCCCGTTATTCCTTAACAACGGCTTTGCTATTGTTTGTTATGATGAGTTGTCTGTCGAGAATACGCAAAAGGTAAACGATTATTTTACCAAGACCATCTTTCCGATGTTAACGCCGATGGTCTTTGATAGCTATCATACATTTCCGATTTTAATGAACAACCGGCTTTTGCTGGGTGTGGTGTCCAGAAATCCAACGGAAAACCAAAATCAGCAAAAAGTTTCTTTTATTCAGGTTCCGCAAAATCTTCCGAGATTTTATGAATTGTGGGAAGGTGAAACGCTTCAATTCGTACCAATAGAAGAGATTATCCGGAACAATGTGCATACGCTTTTCAGGAACGTCGAAATCATTAGCACAAATTTATTTCGGATCAATCGAAATGGAGATTTTACGTTGGAGGAGAGCGAAGATATCGAGTCAAATTTTCTGGAAGACTTACGTGTTAAATTAAAAACAAGAAGAACGGGCAGGGTGGTGCGGATGGAGGTGGAAGCGAATCCGGACCCATGGATGATGCGACTTTTACGCATCCAATGGGATTTGGACGAACACAATATATTTTATACGCCTTCGGAGAGTTTGATCGATTTTTCCGGCTTGCTCCAGATCATTGGTCATAAGGAATTCAAAGCCAAACGCGCACATTTACCTGAGCCGATCAAGCCATTGAATTTTCCAGAGCATGGTACGCGCGACCTTTTTGAAGTGCTGAAAGAAAGGGATATTTTATTGCATCATCCCTATAATTCCATGGAGCCGGTACTGGAGCTGGTAGAAAAAGCAGCCGATGATCCTGATGTGTTGTCTATTAAAATAACCATCTATCGCGTTGCCCGAGAATCGCGGATAACCTCTGCGTTGCTCAAAGCCGCGGAAAACGGAAAGCACGTTTCTGTGCTATTTGAAGTGAAGGCGCGCTTCGATGAAGAAAACAATTTAAGGGAAGCTCAACGATTGCAGAAAGCAGGATGTTTTGTCATTTACGGTGTTAGCAGTTTAAAAACACATACTAAACTGCTTTTAATAGTTCGAAAAGAGGAAGAAGACAAGGTATACCGTTATGTTCACCTTTCCAGCGGAAATTACAATGAATCCACGTCAAGGTTATATGTCGACATCGGCTTGCTGACCACGAAAGAGGTTTATGCAAATGATGTCTCGGAATTTTTTAACGTTATCACGGGGCATTCCCAACCCTCTACCTATAGGAATCTGATCACATCGCCACGGGATATGAGAATACAACTTTGTAATCTTGTAAAACGTGAAGCGGAAAACGCGCGTAATGGAATTCCCGCGGGTGTCGTGATCAAATTGAATTCGCTTCAGGACAAAGAATTTATCGATGAGCTTTACGAAGCTTCAAAGGCTGGCGTAAAGATTAAACTTGTAGTACGCGGCATGTGTTGCCTTCGACCGGGCAGAAAAGGACTAAGCGAAAATATTGAAGTAATTTCCATCGTTGGCGAATACCTTGAACATTCGCGAATTTATTATTTTCACAATGCTGGCAATCCCAAAGTTTATATCGGAAGTGCCGATGCCATGGTTCGCAGCTTTGACCGTAGAATTGAATCCCTTTTTTTACTCGACGAAGAAATATTAAAGAAGCAGGCAATCAATAACCTTCGTTACAATTTAAAGGACAATCAGAATGCCTACATCTTGAGGGAAGATGGGACTTACGTCAAAAAACAAGACGGGCAACCACCCTTTAATATTCACAAAGAGTTTTATCATGTGACGAAGGAGATTGTAATGGAGGCTAAGTTGCTTAGTTCGTAATCGGTAATCAGTAATCGGTAATCAGTAATCGGTGGCACTTCGTAGTGCAAGAGAAGTTGTGACTAGATGTGACTAGTTCGATCACTGATTTAAGACGTTGTGCCTTGACTTCGTGGCATTTGTAGAGGCTGTAGGACTATAGCCGACTGCATGGCTTGGTATCCGTGGCATTCTAAATGCTCCTACAGACTCACGATTCTTACATCTTAATCTACCTACTCCACGACTAACATCAACCACTTACCATTTACGCTAGCTACGAAGCGCCTACCATTACCGATTACCGATTACTGATTACCGATTACCTCCTCTAAGACTACCTGTAGCTATAATAATGCGGGCACTCCGGATTCTTATGCACCCCTCTGATGCGGGTACGGTAATTTAGCATGAACTCATGGGTTCCATTTGAAAAGCGATTCAGATCCGATTGGGTCCAGTCGTAAGAGTATCCAAAGTGAAATTTCTCACTGATCTTTAAGTCGATAAAGGATATAAAGGAATCTCCCGTGCGATATGAAACTCCGGCACTGAATACATCGTAGAAAATAATTGCAGTGTTGATGTCGACGCTCAACGGCTGACCTTCCTGCTGACGTACCAAAATAGATGGGTTGACTTTTACTTTATTAAGTCTGTCCAACGGTAGCACTGCACCAGCACGAAGGAAATAATAACGCGCTTCCTTTAACTCTCCCAACAATCCCTCGACATTATTAGCGATCTTGTTATTGAGAATAAAAGGAACGGAAAATCCGACAAAGAAATTCTTTTTACTATAAAACAGACCCGCTCCGAAATTCGGTTTTACAACGTTCAAGATGTTGTAAAAGGCTGCGTCGCCTGGAGTTTGCAAATCGAGTTTACTGTAATCAGCGCCTAGTAAATTAATTCCCGCCTGAAGGCCCATGGCCAGCGTTGAATTTTGAAAATGAATTTTATAGGCATAGTTCGCATAAATATGTTCATTCTTGTAACTACCGATTTCATCGTGGTTGACCAAGAGGCCAACGCCAACTTTGTTTTTTGCAAGCGCGGTGTGACCACTAATGCTAAAGGTTTTGGGTGCTCCAGGGAAGTTTACCCATTGATTGCGATACATTGCCGTAAGACTCAATTGAACCTGACTACCGGCATATGCGGGATTTATCACAAGTTCATTGAAGTAGTACTGGGTAAACACCGGGTATTGCTGCGCAAGCCCGTGCACAACAATCACCAGTGTGAGAAATGCAGTTAAAAAAATGCTCTTTCGAGTCGTAGTCATATGACTTTTAATTTACAATTTCCAGATAGCCAGCGATCGGCTTAGAGCCATCACGCTTGTCGATGATATAAAAATATGTTCCACCAGGCAGCACAGTTCCCATTACACTTATCCCCCTGTTCGATTGGCCATCAAAGTAAGTTCCGTTGTTATCATAGCCTTCCGCCTCGTAGACCATTGTACCAGCTCTATTAAAGATCTTCACCATGTTGGAAGGGAAGCTTTCAATACAGTTGATGTGGAAAATATCATTTTGGCCGTCATTGTTTCTTGACACGCCGTTGAAAGGATGGATTTCGGTTTTTACCTCGAAGGTCTTCGTGGTCTCACAACCCAATGATGAAATGACAGTGACATCGTAAAATCCAGCATCCAGACCTGTGACAAGTGGACCAGTGGCGATAACAGCGCCGTCTCATTCTCCAGATGATCGAATCTGTGTCAACGCTATTTGTCATAAAGAGGGCGGCAAAACCTGTTGCCGGTTCACTTGAGTCTTCACGACACACCGTCGGCACAGTCGTGACACTAAAGTCAGGGTATTTAGGCTCATGAAGTATTTCTTCTGTAGCAATCGGCGATTTACAACCCGTGATCGTGCTCGTCGCGGTAACGGAGTATGGTCCAACTGCCAGGCTATCATAGATTTCTCCGACGAAATCCGGCGTGCTTTTTTCGACGGTTCCAATATACCAATCAAATACATAGTCAGTGGTGTTGCCATCAACGGCATGCTGAAAGCGCTCCATTGTCCGAGATACAACTAGTCACCATTGAAAGAATTTCAATTTGAGGCATCGGAATCGGTACCTGCTTAATATCAATGTTCACTTGCGTCGTATCAGAACAGCCACTCACGATGTTGGTTGCGATGATCGAGTATAAACCTGCTTGCAGGCTTGAGGCATGCGATCCGGTGAAGAAAGGAGCTCCAGTAGGAGGTGCGTTATTAAACCAGTCGAATTGATGGTAGATGATGTCACCTCCGACATTGGCAGCGGCCACCCCATCCGGACGTGCAGGATCACAAATAGTAACCGGCGCAAGGGGCTCGGCGGTAGCAATTGGATGAATTCTTCTATCGTTCACCCGAACAGTATCTGAAGTCATGCAAGCTGCGTCCATCAGGTCGGTTATTTTCACAATGTAGTTACCAACTCCAAGGCCGGACGACCGGAGCAAGTGGCGTGCTGGTAAAGTCTTCGGTGGCCTTAACAGTTTCCAGCGTACCAGTTGTAGGTATAATCATTTTTGCTGCCGTTGGTTACAGTAGCGAATACACTTCCGTCTTTTTGGGTATCGATACAGACAGTAAGCGGTTCGGCCGAGGCAGTCATTGAAATCGGCATGATGTCCAGCGGCAATTCATAGGTGTCTGTTACATCGCACTGTGTTGTATTATTCAATACATTAACCGTGTAAAAGCCAGCAGCAAGAGTTCTGAGCGAGTGCACCTGTGGTTAACGGGGGGCCTGTTGCCGATTGTCCTGCGTACCAGGTATACGTGTAGCTTGCGCCATTTCCGGTTGCCAAAACTTCAAGGGAACCAGTAATGTTGGAAGGTTTTAAACACTGTGTTGGGGTGACAAAGGAAATTAAATCCACGCCCACGGTGTTCATTGTTTTATCGAGAATGTTAAACTCGATCAATTCGCCTGCACTACATTGGCTTACCTTATTGATAGCTTTTACATAGTAAGTTCCAGCAGCTTGATTTAAAAGCACATTGGTTGTTGCACCTCCGATAAGTTGTGGCCCGGAGCTGCTAGAAGAGTACCATTCGAAGTCATAGTTCGCGACAGGTGCCTGACTTCCTGATTCAGTGACAAAGTTCACTGTGGCTGTACCCGCATTCATTGCGTTACATGCATCGATGTCGGTGACAGTGATGTCTGTAGAGGCAATCGAAATAACCGGAAGATCATCGAATATTTCATAGGTAGCAGTTGAAAAGCACCCTGCTGAAGTTCCTGAATTTTTTGTGACTTCGACCGTATATTTTCCCGCAACAAGGTTCGTGGCTGTGGCTGTTGTTGAAAACACAGGAGTGGATACATCAGTGCCTACATGCCATGCAAACGAGTAGTCTGCCGGATTTGTAATGTTTACTGAAAGCTGACCCGTGCCCATTGCACCCATACAGTTCACATTGTTCACGGATGGATTGGCGGTAAATGCGGGGTTCACAGTTTGCTGTTGTACTTCTACGGTTACGGGTACTGAACGGCAATTAAATGTTGCGCGTGCAGGATTAGTGGTTACAGCAACGAACGTGTAGAATTTCGGCTCTAAACCTGACCAATTATAAAGTGCTTGAGTACCTACACCATTAGCCGACGAAAATACAGGGGCTGCCGCGCCGAGATCGTTCTTGCCTTCATAAACGTCAATGCGGTAGTCACTATCGACATAGCCCGCGGTCGGTGTAAGTCTAACTTCAATAAATCCATTGTTGCCCGGTACGCAGTTGTCGACATTCAGTTTGCTTTGGAAAGTCAATACTTGCGCATCATCAAATGGAAGACTGAAGATTTCTGAAGCTGAACATCCCGTTTGGCGATTTGTGGCGATCAATGTATAAATGCCGGTCATCAATGATGTTGCCGTACTTGTAGTTGAAGTGTGGGATACCGTTGCAAGTGCAGGTCCGGAAAAAGGTTCCTGGCCCAGTCGCCATTCGAAGTCAAATCCTGTTGTGTTGCCAGGAGCGGATACTGCAACCGTTATTTCTCCGTGATTGTCATTACAATCACTTGGTCGGATAATATTGGTTGGATTAAAGGTTATTTTAGGTGAATTGTCATTTATAGTAATCGTTAATGGAGCAGTTTGACAATGACGGGAATTGAAGACGCCTTTAACAGTATAGGTTCCGGCAGGTAAACCGCTGAGTGTTTCATCTGTATCCGAAAAGTCAGGCGTCACTTTTACCCCGTTACCATTATACCAGGAGAATGTATAGTCTGCTGGAGTTCCCGGACTTACAGAAACCGTAATGGATCCGTTAGCAGGCACGCATTGTGTGGTATTCGATGATGAGGCAAGTGCGATCGTTGGAGTAACCACCGCAAAAGGAATAGTCACTTCCTCCGTGTCAGTACATCCGGTCGCAACACTCGTTGCCTTAACCGTATAAGGAGTTCCTGATTTTAAGTCAGTAGCCAGGCTAGTCGTTGAAATGCGATTAGCAAGCAAAGTGTTTTGTCCCTTGAACCATTCAAACGTATAACCAGCAGTCACACCGCCTACTGCAGCTGAAGCCGACCCATTGGATTGATTCGGATCACATGAGGTCTGAGGTGATACAATAGTTGTTGTCACAACAGGGGGAGCTGTGGTCGTAATCGTGATGGTAACAGGAGCGGAGCTACATTTAGTAGAATTGCGTGTAGCGACTACCGTATATTGTCCGGCTGCAAGGTTACTATAAGTTGCCCCCGTAAAATTTGGAACAGCCTTCACACTGTTGCCATTAGACCATTCAAAGGTATATCCGGCTGTTGTTCCACCAACGTTCGCTGATGCACTTCCAAGCGCTGTTGCCAAACAGGTAGCATCCGTTTTTGTAACCGTGGCAACAGGTTTTACCGTTTGATCAGGAATGGTGAAAGACTCGATCGTTTGACAACCTGTGACTTTGTCTTTTACCAGTACTGTATAAGGTAATGGATCAAGACCCGGTCTTGATGTGGCTATTCCCTACAAGTTCTCCGAAAATATCATTACCCTTATACCACGTGAAGGTATATTGGCCTACGTTATTACCGGCTTTATCTCCATTTACTTCTGCGCGTAGTTTTGCATTCGGAGTCTTACAGTTGTCGTATGGATTATCCAGAACGATATCAACGTCGACAGTTGAATTGACATTGACTAACCACAACCGATTTTACGTCAGACGCACAGTTTGCTGTTTTATGGATCGCAAAAACAGTATAAGTGCCGGCAGGACGACCTGTATAAGTTGCGCCGGTATGATCAGTTGATCCCACCGGTTTTGCTGTACTTCCAATTGACCAGTAAAAATTATAATCAGTTACATTTTCAACAGCCCCGTTGGGTATAAATGCACGAACTGCTCCATTATCAGGAGAGGCGCTTGGAGAACACTTATAATTATCCTGCACTTTCAGCGCCGTGAGTGAAACAGGCAGAGGATTTATCGGGCTTGATAGAATATTGTTAGCATAGTTACATTCTATAAAGTTCGTGTTCGGAAGCTTGATAGGTGTAGGTACCGTTGTACCGCCATCATTCAATACGATGTATAATGTAAATGGAGAACCAGGACCATTTACGGTAGCATTGGTTATTGACTGTACGTTGCCGACCTTGAAGGTATTCAGGACAACATTTATCGTGTTGAGCTTTGTGGCACCTACGATTCTAGGGTCACCGTTGTAAAATGTAATCGGCACTGTTCCGCTGAGCGAAACGTCACCCAGGTTCGTGATCTGAAATGAAATCGTAAAGTCTTTACCGGGACACGTTGGTGGTTGAACAGTAAGGGAGTTTGGAACGTAGGCCAAGTCGGGCGAGGCGTATTTCGGACATCCTAATGAATTCAGGTAAGGCGATTGATTTAAGAAACTATTCAGTGGACGATTTTTTCCGGTCGTACATACATTTTCAGAAAACACCAGATGGTGTTTTTGCTGGATTTTCGGAATGGTTAAGTTGTCATTAACGTTGACATTGAAGTAACCGTGTTGATTCCAAACACGTCGTGCTGGAACCCAAGGTTCAGCACCTGACCTGAATACTCGGACTTGTGAGAATTCTGCATTGTTGATGTCGCAGAAGTTTGCTTCGTCAGCAACCAAATAGTTGGGATCTGTCGGATCAGTGATTGTTCCATTTTGTATGAAATCCACTGTACGGCATGTAACACAAAGTTCGGTATTACCATCGGCATCGACGTCAGCCACGATTGGATATTCGCGGTTTGTTCGAGAAACGCATGGCTGTTGTGTAAATATAGTTCCATTGGTACCGTTAATGATATAGATGAATTTCTCATCGCGGTAAACAATTTCGGATTGCCCATCGCCATTAAAATCGAAAAGTGTACATCCTGTATTACCTGAAGTTTCTTCGTTCACCGTTACCTTCCAGAGCAACGTCATGTCTTCTTTTAGGGCATATAAAAATTTTCCTGAGACATATGCAAGGTTGAGTTTTCCATCGCCATCCAGGTCGGCAATGTTGACTCGACCCGTTCCCTGGTGCCAGCCGTTCTGATAATATTTCCCGGTCTTTGTCGGGCACGCCTGGATGGTAAAGTCCCCTGGCATTGGATCGGAATAGGTTTTAACCACGTCAGTTTTTACATCCCAAAAGAAGATGGTGGTATTATCGTTGTTATTATTTTTTCCGGAAGCAATAACATCCAGGGAGCCATCGAGATTAAAATCTGCGATGCTGGTTGCGTCACTGTCTACTTTTTTACCATAGTTTGGAATTGTTTTCTCGGCGTTGATGGTTCCAGCTCCAATGTTTACACTAAAAATTGTACCGCCACGCCACTAATTCTAAATTATCATCCTTGACAGCGTCGTAAGGCAAGTGAGCATTTTTCGTAGCATCATTAAGGATATCAACAGCAACAGGCCCGCCGTTGTAGTTTTTCCAAGTCGGCTGTGGGGGCCACTATTACAGTTCCGTCATGCGCATTATAAATAGCATTGCGTGCGTATATTTCGACTTTTCCATCCGCCATTAAAGTCGGCAAGTCCTATGGTACCTGGGTCGCCGCTCAATTGAACCTCCCAGTTCTTGGTCAGATTGCAGTCATAAGAGTAAAGTTTCCAAGCTGTACTTAAGACAAATATTTCGGCACAATTATCATTATCAATGTTTGCGATTGCAATATCCTCATATGCAGGGGAGTAGCTTACTGTAAGTTGTTTTTGAATTGTATTTACCCCGGCAATATTCTCTCCGTTTAGGATGAAGATTTTCTTTGAATAACGGTTTATGGTGACCATCTCAGGGATACCATCTCGATCTAAGTCACCAACAACAGCGCGTACCTAAGTGATTAGCTGTTCCATTCTCTGAAGCGGATTCAAGTGCCAATGAGAATTTGGGGAACTCAGAAGGTTTTGCTTCACAATTAAGATCATTTCCAATATACCCTCCGGTACAAACTACTTCTTTCGCACATTCTCCGTCAAAGCAGTCAATAAAACCATCGCCATCATCATCGATACTGTTGGCGCAAATCTCCGTTGCCTGTGCGTAGGATGATACCGTTGCGCATGCGGTTATGCACAGTAGTAGGATAGCGTAAAGAAACCTTTTCATAAAATCAAGTCAAGTTAGAGTAAAGCAACTTCCGACAAGTTGATACTATTCAAGGGGTTTATTTTATGTGATAAGCGTTTGTAACCTTGCGTGTAAGTTTTGACTTACGTTCGAAAAAATCTCCGGGCGTTACAAAACATATACCAATTAAAAAAATATTCGTTTTTGAAGTTAATTTCAACGTAACAACGTTATGCTTCCCGATCTGGGCGCACTTTCTTCACCCTCACAACGTATGATGTAGTAGTAAACTCCATCCGGTAATCTTTTTCCATTAAAGGATCCATCCCAGTCATTCATATACGGCTTGGCAGTCAAACACTTTGACTCCTTTATCATCATAAACTGCTACTTCGCACTGCGGATACTCATCAATTTTGTCAACTTTCCAGTAAGGACTAAATAGATCTTCATTCGGGGAAAAGAAGTTCTCGGGTTTTAATTTTTTGACAATGGCTTCCCCTCGCACTTTGACATCTATACTAGCCGTGCCTTTGCAGTTATTGTTGTCTTTTCCTGTTACCGTGTAAGTAACCGACATCAACGGCATGGCCACTGGATTCGGAAGGGAAGGATCAGTCAATGATTCTGCAGGCGTCCAGCTATAGGTTTCGAGGCCTGATGCTTCCAATTGAACGCTTTGTCCTTCATCGATAACTTCCGGCTTTGCCTGGATTGTGATCTCCGGTGCGGGAAGATCTGTAATCTCCTTGGTCGCTTTCAATTCGCATCCATTTGTCGCTTTGACGGTGACGCTATAGTTACCTGCTTCTTGAATGGGTAGCGTAGGCGTTGTCGCACCGGTACTCCATAGATATGACGTAAAGGTTCCGTTAACGAGCAGGACCAGCGTTTCGTCAGGACATATTTCGGATTTGTTCAGGTCAGTTGTAATGACCGCGGCAGGCGCATCTGTAATAGTTAAAGGAGGATTTGTAATGGTGGTAGGACAGGCATTCCCGCTATAGCTTACTGTAAGTTTTACTGAAAATGACCCAGTGCTGGTGTAAATATGTTTAGGATCTTTCTCATTTGATACACCGCCATCACCAAAATTCCACGCATAATTTGGCGTAGCCTGGCTATCAAAGGTGGACTGATTAGTGAAGCTTACTTCCGAGCCTTTACAGGCAGAAGTTGGCATACTGAATGCCACTACCGGTAAGGTCACTACATTAAGTTTCGCGCTCGCAGAAGTCACACTTGAGCAGCTTGGCGTCGTAGAGGTTGCTGTATAGTAATATTCTCCGGAAGCACCAATAGTATACGTCGGGGATGTGGCTCCGGAAATAATGCCGGAAGTTTTTTCGTACCATTGATAGGTAAACCCGGAAGCGTTCGGTACAACATTGAGTGATTTAAGATTACCCGAACAGATAACGTCTGAACCCGTAAACCCGACTTTGAATTCTGGCATGTCGATCGCTTCTACCAGTGTCGATTCTCGCCTGGCAACGCAGCCGCTGGCTGCTTTTACGTCGACATAGTATTTTCCTGCATTTACCAATTTGAAATTGGTAACTGGAGGCGGCGTTATGCCTGAACCCGAATAGTTATCGGGACCAGACCATTCGTATGTAAACCCGGCACCCAGGTCATTTGAAATTTTGAGATTCAAAGTCTGACCTACGCATACAGGCCCATCGTTAGTAGGAAGCGGATCGCCAGCGGTTCCAGGTGATATCGTAACTTTTACTGTGTTGGAAATTTCACTGCAAGCGTTGCTTTCTGAAATCGCTTTGACCACATAGTCACCAGAAACGGTAGGGGAGTATTCAGCCGTACCTGTTACGGTGATACTGGTAGTAGTATTGGTCCATTCATAAGTGGCGCCTCCTCCGAAGGTAGCTTTAAGCACGAGTGGAAGTCCCGCGCAAACATGCAGTGGACCCTCTGGTGTGATCTTGGGGACCATACAACTTTTGTTTCTGAACACGGACACTTTAGATGCGGGAATGTTCAGGTTGTTATCGTCAATACTGGTAAAAACAATATCTGGCTTGCCATCGGTATCCACATCAGCAACAGCAATATGTCGGTTGATATAGGTCGTTGGTTGAATCAGTTTGTTAAAGGCCAGGTTTCCAGCGGTGCTTTTATTGTTTAAGATTGTCAGTGATTTTTTTGTTAACGATGCTGCAGCTATATCGATTTTCCCATCGCCATCAAGGTCGCCAAAGTCAATTCCCCACGGTGTAACATCTGTTTCAAAAGATTTTAGACTACCAAAGGCAAGCGTGGCCGTGCTTTGATTCAAGAAGGTACCAATGCTGGAGGAAATAAGTTGGGTGAAAGCTATGTCTGGCTTTCCATCGCCATCAAGATCACCTATTCGAATATTTTTTATCGGAGTGCCTACTGTCAGCGTTTTAATATCACCTGTCAAAATTGACCCTGGTGAACTTTTATTTTCGATCACATAGAGGTTTGAGTTAGTCTGAAATTGACTGGTGACTATTTCGGCTAAACCATCACCATTAAGGTCTTCGGCAGCAAGTCCTTCTGTGCTCACGGCGCCCGGTATAAAAATGTCTATCGGGGGCGCTGGTGAAAACGATATGGAAGCCAGTGTGCTTTGGTTCACCAATGCTGTAACCGAGTTGCTTCCTTGGGAAGTGATTAAAACTTCCGGTTTGCCATCCAGATCGAGATCCGCAATTTCAATACGTTTCGGCCTCTTGCCTGTTAGTGTAACCGTTGATGGCGGCGAAAAGGCAAAATTTCCGATGCCGGTACTTCCGTTTTTTAGAATATATACTTTATCTGTGGCTCCGCTTTCAGTGGCAACAAGATCTGGTTTACCATCGCCATTTAAGTCACCGCATTTAATGTGTAGTGAAAGAGAGGCTATGTTAACGGCAATCTTGCTTGGAAACGCGATAGTTCCCACCGTCGACCCGTTGGGATAAATATTGATGTATTTATAGTTGTCGTTTGCAGTTGCGACATCTACTTTTTTATCACCATCAAAATCGCACATGCAAAGGTCATAAAGCCCTTCTGATGCTGGTGCGCCTGCGGGAAAATTGAACTGTCCTTGCAGGTTGGTGAGATCAAATCCAGCTGTTCCGTTGTAGTTCAACAAGAATTGATTTTCAGAATATCCCGAAAGACCGGTTGTAAGATTTGTTACAGTGATATTGTTATAGGTTGTTCCCGCCGGTATTTTGACTTCAATGATTTGATCGGTAAGGGAAATGATTTGTGCTTTTGATGCGCCGAAGGTTACAGCCAGTTTGTAGCGTCTGTTCCAAAAAAGGCGCCTTTGATTGTTACAACTTCTTCCATGTGGCCGGCCCGCTTGTCAACCGAATTAATTTCCGGTTTTTGGGCCAGGGAAACCAACGCCGTGCTTATCACAAAAGTAAAAATGCACGCAGCACGCATAGTAGATAGTTGTATTCGGTTCATAGTACTAAATCCCTTAAGTCCGTATCAATGTAACCATGTTTTAAGGTTACTTGTCGGTTGTAACTACCAATAGACGTGCTTCTTTCAGTTTGGTATAGGTTTTAAGATTTCTAATCTCCTCATGCGCTTCTGAGGCCTTTGGTTGCTTCAAGCACATGGACATAATATTTCTTATCCTGAGGATTGTAGAATATCTCAGCATTGAATTTTTCGGTGATTAACTTCTTCTTGAAGATATCGGCTGCCGTAAAATCATTGAATACTTGATGACCACAAAATATTTTTTCTTTCCGGCGTTTTGGTCTTTATTAATTTGATCAGGATCTTCAACAGTGTCCTGGAAACGAGCTGTATGTTTTTCGGTTGGGGATTTTGTGAGCGTAGATCGTAGCACTGGCGCAGCTCGTTTGAATTTTTTCAGACTTCCTAACTTAAGCCCAAGAATAACTTCATGTGACCCTTGTGAAAATCCATCCTGGGGTTGATTACCAGGTTCATAAGAATACCCTAATATAAATCGCTGTGTATTGATTCCTAAATTTCCAGTAAACCCATAGGGTAACCGGTATGAGCCGCCTAGCCAGAAATTTTGAGTTAGATTAAGTTTCCCGAGAAATTCAAATTGACTGTTTCCGTATTTTGAATACTTATAATTGAAATAAAATTCGAGCGGTGCAATTGCTTCCTGCGTTTTTACCTTTCTTTTCAAGCCGCCTTGCTTACGATTTACAATTTTGCTTTCAACTTTTCGCTTGTAATAAATTGTTACAAATACATTGTCTGCTGGTGAAACTGTTGTGTTGGTAAAGCTGGCTTCGGCGTTATAAACGTTCGGAAATAGTTGCGGAAATGAGAGTCCTATATTTAAACCTGAGCCAGATCGGTAAAGTGCTCCGAAACCTGCCGCAGGTTGTATATTGTTAGATAAGTAATTTGCGATGGCGGGGTCGTTGGGATCGGTTACCTTCGTCACATCAATCGAATTGGTGATTACTCCGCCGGAAAGCCCTAGAAAAAGCCAGTTTTTTTGACCCATTGGAATGCCATAGGCGTAGGATAAGCTAACATCCGATGTATTCAACAGACCTCGCTTATAGTTGGAAAATTTTCCACCCACGCCGGCACGTGAATCATTCATTAACGTGTTAAATGTTAGTGCTGAGACTGTAGGAGCTCCTTCGATATTCATCCATTGTTGTCGATGTAATGCAAAAATTTGGGCATATTCGGTTAGCGCTTCCGCAGGATTGTATAAAAATGGATTAACGTAGAAACTATTGTAAACAGGAAAATTTTGAGCATGCGATGCAGTAGATGCGATGCAGCACAAAAATAGAATGGATGATATAATGAAGTTAAAAAAATAGCGCATTCACACGCATTAATTACGACTCAAGGCTAAAAGTCACTTTAAAGCAACAGGTGTTTCGACACCTTATCGTTAAAAAATTGCAACAGTCTGCCAGTAAACAATTGTCCCGTTTAAAAAGTCATTTTACAGGAACTGCCGAATATACGTCGTTTTTTATTTTTATTGCTGCAGGTGCTTACCTAACTTGATCATAGTGAATTAATAGTGATGTAATTTTTTAGACTCTTTACCAATTTTTTGTGAAAACTCTTTACTTCGCTCTGGGATTACGTTTTAATTCTTAACGTCCCTGCATTTTCTCAATTACTTGTTGGACCTGAAGTAGGTGTGAATTACTCATGGACATCGTTTCGTGAACAAAGACCTGAAGGAGGTTTATAAAATGAGTCCCGTTCCCGGATTTCATGTGGGTGGGCACCTTGCATTTAAAGTTCGTAACCGTTTTTTTCTTCATACTTCATTGCTATACTCTACAAAGGGAAGGGTGTTGAACGGCAAGTTAGATGGCTTGTTAAAAAATTCTTCGCGTTATAATTACATCGACATGCCCATTAACTATACCGTTGACTTTAGAGGAAAAATTGGAAAGAGTAAGGAGTTTAAATATTTTTTAGGCATCGGACCAAACATAAGCTATTGGCTAGGTGGAAAAGGAAACTTTATAATTCTGAATTGGAAGAAAATAATCTCGGTGAGATATCCTATAAAATAAAATTCAGTAAATCGGACGATGGGGAACAAGCTTCCGATGAAATGCGTGTAGAGCGACCGAACAGACTTCAGCTTGGTTTGAACCTAATCGCAGGAATGGTTTTTGAGCCATGGCACAAACAGCGATTTATGTTTTCGGTTCGTTATGAACTAGGACATACTTACTTGGCAAAATCGGACGGAATTTTTCAGATACTTATTTTTATGATCCTCTCAAGTCCCGAAACCAGGGTTTTAGAATTTCACTTGCCTACCTTGTAGATCTCAAGACCGAAGAAAGAAAGAAAGGTAAGAGCACAATCGACAAAAGAAAATTAAACAAGCGTTAGAATTCTATTTTTTTCTGAAGTATATTTTTTTCGTACAGATGAAAAATAATTCCATCCTTTAAGCCCACTTCCGGTACTAGTATGCTGGCTGCGTGTGCCCACTCCATTACCTTAAGATAAATATTGCTTGCTGGAATAATAACGTCGGCCCGGTCAGGATTCATTTGCAACTTATAGATCCGTTCCTCAATCGAATAGCTGTCGATCATGTCCCGAATTTGCTTGACTTTCTTGATCGAAATTGTTTTGCCAGGTTTGGATAATGCGAGGTCAAATATTTTACTGATGTTTCCGCCGGTACCCACTGCAGTTACTTTTCCATAACTCTTTTTAACATTTTCTCGAACCCAATGTTCCATATCTTCCCACATGATAGGGGAGTCGTTATGCTCAAGCACCCGCACAGATCCAACCTTAAAAGAACGTGTCCTTATTTTTTTTCCACCGACGTATAAGTTGAGTTCCGTGCTTCCTCCACCGACATCAATATGCAAATACGTTTTTGTGGACAAGTAAGAGCTAATGGCGCGATTAATAAATTCAGCCTCCCTGTTGCCGTCAATGACATGAATGTATATACCGATTTGCTCTTGAACTTCTGTGACCAGATCCAAACCATTTTCCGACTCCCGCATGGCAGACGTAGCACAAAACATGTAGTCATCTACTTCATACAATTCAATAAGCAGGCGAAATGCTTTCATCAGTTTTTTGAACTTCTCAGCACTCTTTGTGCTGATACGTCCCGTACTGAACACATCATGCCCCAATCGAAGTGGAAAGCGAACGTATTCTAATTTTTTAAACAGTACTTGAGGAGCATTGTCAAGCACCGTGGAGATCTGGAAGCGGATTGCGTTTGAGCCGATGTCTATTGCAGCGAGTTTCAATAGCGTCTTAACAATTTAAGGTGCAAGGTGTTTCGGACGATTCCAGCATAGTACAAAACTATCAAAGTTTGTTCAAACTTTCGTAACGTGAAGTAGTTAACGACTTTTGTGGCTTTCTAATTCGTTTGCATAGAGGTGATCCGCCATCGACGGTTGAATCTTCTAAGTTTTCAATCTTCAAATCTTGCAATCTTCCGATCGAGCGTGACCATTTTTATATTTCAGTTCTATTAGTTTTATTTGTAGTGCTTATCCAGAAAGACCGAGGGTTTGGGCCCCGTGACGTCTTAGCATCCTATCCCGTTTCGAACAGGGGTGTTGTGCTAAATCCCATTCGCCAGTTGGCGGAAAAGATAAGTAACCCCATACACCGGGCTCTCTGGAAGCACATCTGAAACAAGAGAGTCTATGAAAATCGAAGACATTATTAAAAGAGAGAATTCTCGTGATCGATGGTGCCATGGGTACCATGATTCAGCGACACACGTTAACAGAAGAAGATTTTCGCGGCGAACGATTCAAGAATCATCGATACCCGTTAAAAGGTAATAATGATATCCTTTCCATTACCCGTCCGGATATCATTAAAGAAATTCACCGTCAGTACTTTCGAGGCTGGAGCGGATATCGTAGAGACAAACACCTTCAGTGGAACAACCATAGCGCAGGCTGACTATCATCTGGAGGATGCTGTGTACGACTTGAACTACTTGTCGGCTAAAATAGCCAAGGAAGTGGCGGACGAATTTACATCAAACGGAGCCCCACAAACCCCGGTTTGTGGCGGGCGCAATGGGCCCAACCAATAAAACAGCCTCTCTTTCTCCGGATGTCAATAATCCAGGATATCGCGCGATAACATTCGATCAGCTTAAAGAAGCATTTAAACAACAAGCCCAGGCGTTGCTTGACGGCGGTGTTGACATCTTATTGCTTGAAACCATTATTGACACGTTAAATGTTAAAGCGCTTTGTTTGCAATCCAGGAATTGTTTGAAGAAACGGGAAAGCCGGTACCGGTAATGGTATCAGGCACCATTACCGATGCCAGCGGAAGAACATTGTCCGGCCAAACCACCGAAGCATTTTTAATTTCTGTCTCACACGTGCCATTGCTAAGCATTGGATTGAATTGTGCGTTAGGAGCATCAATGCTGCGTCCATACTTGCAGGTGCTTAAGTGAAAAGGCTCCATTTTTTGTAAGCGCTTATCCAAATGCGGGTCTGCCAAATGAATTTGGTCAATACGATGAAACGCCGGAACAAATGGGCGCACAAGTTGAAGAGTTCTTGAAAGAGGGTTTGGTCAATATGCTCGGAGGATGCTGTGGCACTACTCCTGAACACATTAAAGTCATCGCATCCTTGGCGGCAAAGTATCAACCGAGAGTAGTCAATCGTCAATTGTCTATGGTCGATAGTCAGTAAAACCGATGGCATTTAATGTTGACCGATCTTGTTAAAGGAATTCAAGTCACTTCGAAACGTCTATTAAAATTAACCCGTGACTAATGAGCTATCGTCGATGGACAAATCGACGATGGACTTTGGAAATAACATATGAAACAAAACACATTTAAATTAAGTGGCCTCGAAGCCGTCGAAATAACGAAGCAATCAAATTTTGTCAACATCGGAGAACGAACCAACGTTACGGGTTCTGCCAAATTCTTGAAGCTTATTAAAGAGGATAAGTTTGATGAGGCATTAGAGGTGGCACTTGATCAGGTGCGCGGTGGCGCTCAGGTCATCGACGTAAACATGGACGAAGGGATGCTCGATTCAGAGGCAGCTATGGTGAGATTTTTGAACCTAATGGCTTCTGAACCGGAAATCGCCCGGGTGCCCGTCATGGTGGATTCCTCCAAATGGCATGTGATCGAAGCAGGTCTTAAATGTCTCCAGGGAAAAGGCATTGTAAACTCCATCAGCATGAAGGCTGGTGTTGAAGAATTTATCCGCCAGGCTAAATTGGTAAAACGGTATGGGGCTGCCGTTGTGGTAATGGCATTTGACGAGGACGGGCAGGCAGATACTTATGAACGAAGAATATCAATTTGCAAACGCGCGTATGATATTCTCGTCAACGAAGTCAAGTTTGCTCCTGAGGATATCATTTTCGATCCCAATATTTTTCCGGTGGCAACTGGCATTGAAGAACATCGGAATTATGCGATTGATTTTTTCCGTGCTACCAGATGGATTCGTGAAAATCTTCCACATGCCCATGTTAGTGGAGGCGTTAGCAATGTTTCGTTTAGTTTCCGCGGAAATCAAAAAGTGCGTGAGGCGATGCACACGGCATTTTTATATCATGCCATCAAGGAAGGAATGGATATGGGTATTGTGAACCCCACCATGCTGGAAGTATATGATGAGATCGATAAGAATTTGCTGGAACGTGTTGAGGATGTGTTGCTGAACAGAAGGGATGATGCGACGGAGCGTTTACTTGAATTTGCAGAAACCGTAAAAGGATCGGCGAAGAAAAAAGAATTGGATGATGAGTGGAGAAAAGGAACAATGGAAGAACGTATTACCCATGCGTTGGTAAAAGGGGTGATCGACTTTATCGATCAGGATACGGAAGAAGCGCGTCAGAAATATGGAAGTCCGTTGACTGTTATCGAAGGGCCTTTGATGGCGGGAATGAATGTCGTGGGTGATTTGTTTGGAGCAGGTAAAATGTTCCTGCCACAGGTTGTAAAAAGTGCGCGGGTGATGAAAAAGTCTGTCGCCTATCTGACGCCTTATTTAGAAGAAGAAAAAAGGAGAAATGGTGGAGTCGACAAGCCGGCAGCTAAAATTTTAATGGCCACTGTGAAGGGCGATGTCCATGATATTGGAAAAAATATTGTTGGAGTTGTGCTGGCCTGCAATAATTATGAAGTGGTTGACCTTGGCGTGATGGTTCCTTCTGAAAAAATTATTGAAGCAGCCAAAAGGGAAAAGGTGGATATGATCGGACTTAGTGGGCTGATCACGCCTTCGCTGGACGAAATGGTTCACATGGCGAAAGAAATGCAACGTGAAAAAATGGAAATGCCATTGTTGATTGGCGGTGCCACAACTTCACGTATTCATACGGCAGTGAAAATTGATCCAGTCTATGAGTGGACCCGTTGTACACGTACTGGATGCGTCGCGAAGTGTGCCTGTAGCAAGTGAGTTTATCAATCCAGATACGTTTAAAAATATTAAAGGAAGATTCAAGGACGAGTATGCAAAATTGAGGGAAGACTATGAAAAACGTAAGGAACAAAAGCATTACATATCGTTATCGGAAGCCCGCGCCAACCAGGTAAAAATCGACTGGAAGGAAACGCCAATTACAAAACCTAAATTTCTTGGGCAATAAATCGTTCATCAATTTTCCGCTCGAAGAAATCAGAAAATTCATCGACTGGACTCCCTTCTTCCAAACGTGGATGTTGGCGGGTCGTTATCCTGGAATCTTCAACGATCGCGGTTGTCGGCACCGAGGCCAAACGATTGTTTGACGATGCTCAAAAAATGTTGGACCAGATCATTCAAGCTCGCAGCCTTCAGGCTAATGGCGTCATTGGATTTTATCGCTGCTTCCAGAACTGAGACAGACGATGTAAAATTATCCAGGACGTGAAGGTGAAGAACCATTTGCAACATTCCATTTCCTTCGACAGCAAAATAAGAAAGGCTCAAAATTTGCCAAACTTTTGTCTTGCTGATTTCATTGCTCCCGCAAATTCTGGCCGTCAGGATTATATGGGGATGTTTGCTGTCACTGCCGGGGTCGGTATTGAAAAACTTTTGGCCAAATACAAAGAAAAACAAGACGACTATTCCGATATCATGGTGAAAGCTCTTGCTGACCGATTAGCAGAAGCTTTCGCAGAATGTTTGCATGCCAAGGTACGGCAGGAGCTGTGGGGTTACGTTCCAGATGAAAAATTGAATAACGACGAGTTGATCGCGGAAAAATATATCGGTATCCGTCCAGCGCCAGGATATCCAGCTTGTCCTGATCATACGGAGAAAGGAATTTTGTTTGACATCCTCGATGCAGAGAAAGCGGGAATCAAATTGACAGAATCCTTTGCGATGTATCCCGCTTCGTCCGTCAGCGGTTTTTATTTTGCAAATCCTAATTCAAAATATTTTGGCCTCGGTAAAATTGAAAAAGACCAGGTCAACGAATACGCACAGCGAAAAGGCATGACCGTAGAGGAAGTAGAGAAATGGCTAGGCCCGAATTTGTCTTACGATGTTTAGAGATGTGTTTAGGTGTTTAGGTGTTTAGAGTGTTTACGTTAGCTGATATAATTTAATGTTTATGAGTAAAGTAGAAAGGTTTGAGGATTTACGTTGCTGGCAAGAGGCGCGCAGGCTTGTTAAAGAGATTTACTTAATAGCTGAAATGGAAAGCTTGCCAAGGACTATGATACGAGGAGCCAGATGAAGCGTGCGGCGCTATCAGCTATGAACAATATAGCTGAAGGATTTGGAAAATATAGCAGCAAGGAATTTATTCGATATCTGGACACTGCGCAGAATTCAGCATCTGAAGTAAAAAGTATTCTTATATGTCTGCTGGATATGAACTATCTTGAGGTTGAAAAGATTAATGAGCTCTTGCAAAACAAGGCCGATGAAGTAAGAGCACTGAACTACTTGCGTTGATTCGATACCTGATTAAACGTGAAACGACTAAACACCTAAACACTCAAACACGTAAACACGCAACACATGAAGGTCTGCGAACATCTCAAAAAAGCAAACGGCAGAACGTTATTTACCATTGAAATTCTTCCGCCTTTAAAAGGAGAGAATATCAGATCGTTATTTGACAATATCGATCCGTTAATGGAATTCAAACCTCCTTTTATTGATGTTACTTATCATCGTGAGGAATATGTTTACAAAAAAATGCCAAGTGGCCTCCTCGAAAAAAGAACGACACGGAAAAGGCCCGGTACGGTTGGGATTTGCGCGGCAATCCAAAACAACTATAAAATCGATACCGTGCCGCACATTATCTGTGGAGGATTTTCGCGGGAAGAAACTGAAAATGCATTAATAGACCTTCATTTTCTTGGAATCGACAATATATTGGTTCTTCAGGGCGATGCGATAAAAACTGAATCCAGGTTTATTGCTGAACCAGATGGATATAAGTTCGCTTCAGAGTTGCTTGAACAGGTCGTAAAAATGAATAAAGGGCTTTATCTAGACGACGAGTTGCAGAATACGTCGCCGACTGATTTTTGCGTGGGAGTTGCGGGGTATCCTGAAAAACATTTTTCTGCCCCGAACTTAAAGGCTGATTTGAAATATCTTAAGCTGAAAGTGGATCTTGGTGCCGAATATATTGTGACACAAATGTTTTTTAATAATCAAAAATATTTTGAATTTGTGGATGAATGCAGGAAAGCGGGTATCAATGTTCCAATTATTCCAGGAATAAAGCCGCTGACGGGGAAGGGGCAGCTAACCATTTTGCCCAAGACGTTTCATATAGATATTCCTGAGGAACTGTCGGAAGAGGTTGAAAAATGCAAGGATAATGCGGCAGCAAAGGAAGTAGGCATAGAATGGTGCATAAAACAGTCAAAAGAGCTGATAAAGCACAATGTGCCGACGTTGCATTTTTATAGCATGGGGAAATCCGACCCGATTTACCGTATAGCCAAAGAATTATTTTAGGCAAACGTTAGCATTTTGGCTATGTTGGCTTACTTTTTAGAATGGAAAGAACTGCCATATTTTTTTGGTCCATTGTCTTTTGGTTTTCTGTGTCTCAGGCTCAAGCTAACCGTGAGCTAGATTCCCTTTTGCACGCCCTGCCGTCAATTGAGACAGGTCCGCGACGTATTGACTTGCTCAATAACCTGGCGTCAGCCTATACATTAATTTCCATAGATGAAGCCGAAAAATATGCCACCCAGGCTATTGGCCATTCACGTGAAGCAAACTATCATTCCGGGCTTGCCGAAGGCTATAAAATCTTAGGGTCGACCTACTATGTCAAAGGTGAACATGACAAGGCCATTGAGTACCTGTATGAAGCGTTGAGGCTATACGAAGCCACTGATGACAAAATTGGACAATCAGATGTTCTGAACAATATGGCGATCGTTTTTACGGCGCGTGAAGAGATCGATAAAGCGTATACCCTTTCTAACAAATCATTAAATCTAAAGCGTGAAATCGGAGATAGCCTTGGCGTTGCGAAAGTTATTTTGGCCCTCGCCGAGATTTATATGAAACAAAAGGTTGTAAAAAAGGGATTGGAGTTTGGAAAAGATGCACTGAATCGATATCGCCTTTTAAATGACTATTGGGGTATCAGTCACGCGATGTTACAACTGGGAAAAATGTATCATCAATTGAAAGAACTGGCCCTATGCTTCAGGGTACTATTACGAAACCATCCGAACGGCGGCGAAGGCAAATGATCATATTCAAATTATAGAAGCCAATAAACATCTCGGTAGACTTTACCTGGAAGCAAACCGCCTTGATTCGTCCTACCTTTATTTAAGAAGGGCATTGGTGTTAGCAGCAGGGAAAGAATAACAAAATAAACGAAATGGAAGCCAGTAGATATCTGGCGGAATATTTTTCAGAAGTTGATAACCTGGACTCCTCCCTTTATTATACCAAAGAAGCCAGTGTACTGGAGCGCGAAATTTTTGACAGCCAGAAATCCCAACAAATCGCGACCACACAAATGTTGTATGAATTTGAAAAGAAGGAGCAAATGCTCACCTTTAAAGAAGATCAAATTCAACGACAGTATGTAGCCATCATTGGCGTTTCAGCGGTATTGATTTTGGTCACACTTTTCGGTTATAAGCTTTATGGGCTTAATGAAAATAACAAGAGCGCCAGGAAAACTTTGCAAGCCTTAAATCTTGAGATCAACAAGCTCAATGAGAATTTGGAAGAAAAGGTGCAACAACGTACAGAGGAAATTAGAATGCAGAATCAAAAACTCGTAGAGTATGCCTTCTTTACCGCGCATGAGGTAAGGGGACCGTTAGCTAGAATTCTTGGATTGGTAGACTTAGTAAAAGTGAAAGAGTTAAATCACGAGCGCGAAGAAATCATTTCACGGCTTCAAGTCTCTGCAAGGGAGCTGGACGATATCATTCGGGAAGTCAGCCGAAAACTTGAAAGGACAAATCATACAAATCACACCTCAGCCTAAACGTATTGTCCGCTGGCGGTCGGTGGCGTTCGATTCCAGATAATTCCGAAAGGGTCTTTCCTTCAAAATTTTAAAAAAAGCGCTGTTTCCTCCAATGGCATTCCGATTGTTCATTTTGGCGGACACCAAACCCTATGTTAAAAAATTATCTGCTTACCACCTTGCGCAGTATCTCAAAACGCAAGGGCTTTACGCTGTTAAATATTCTTGGTTTATCCATAGGGCTCGCAGCAAGCCTGCTCATTCTTCAATATGTAAAGGATGAATTGAGCTATGACGATTTTCACGAGCATGCTCAAGACATCTATCGCGTACAGTATGATCGTTACCGCGACCGCGACCTTATCTTTCAATGTGCATCGGTTTTTAATAAAGTAGGTCCCGCGCTTAAGGCAGATTATGGGGAAGTAGAAAATTTCTGCCGTTTGTATCCAAGGTATGGCGGAGGTGTTATCAGGTATGAAGACATCAGCATCAAAGAAGATAATATTTTCAATGCCGATCAGAGTTTTTTTGAAATGTTCTCCTATCCATTGGTCGCGGGAGACAGGCGGACGGCGTTGAAAGAACCGAATACCGCAGTCGTCGAAGAGAAAACTGCGCAGAAATATTTCGGATCCCAAAGCCCGATCGGTAAGCGGATAAGATTTGGTAACAACGAAGAATATGAAATCACGGGTGTTCTTCGATCTCCGGAGAATTCTCACCTCAAAATTAACTTCCTGTTTTCGTATACCACCTATCCAAAACTCTGGCCCGAAATGACCAACAAAGATTGGGAAGAAAATTGGGGATGGTATGACTTCTTTAACTATATCCAGCTTAAACCTGGTACTGATGCAAAACAGTTGGAAGGTAAGTTTCCGCAGTTTGTAAAGAAACACGGTGCGGAAGGCGATTCAGCGAAAATTAAATTATCACTTCAACACTTGCCCGATATCCACCTTTATTCAGATTTAATTCAAGAAGCAGGTGTCAATGGCAATGGACAGTCGGTTTACTTTTTAATGATCATTGCCCTTGGAATTCTCCTGATTGCCTGGGTTAATTATATCAATCTGGCCACCGCGCGTGCAGTGGAACGGGCTAAAGAAGTCGGTGTACGAAAGTCCATCGGAGCAGCACGTGCGCAGCTGGCATTTCAATTCGTCGGTGAAGCGTTTATCATAAATTTTTTAGCTGTGTTCGTTTCGATTTGTTTGTTAGTGATCGCCATCCCATTTTTTAACGCAGCTGTCAGGAAAATCTTTGACGAATAGTATTTTGAGTGACACGTATTTCTGGTCTGTGCTATCCATTTTGTATTTTGTTGGTTCTATGCTTTCAGGAATTTATCCTGCTTTGGTATTGTCTTCCTTTCAGCCTGCAAAAGTATTGAAAGGGGCGATGAAGGGTTCGAAAGAGGGAGTTAGTGTTGAGAAAAAGTTTGGTAGTATTTCAGTTTGTTGCGTCGGTTGCGCTGATTGCTGGAACATTGATTGTCTATCAACAATTGCGCTTCATGCAAAACCGATCATTGGGAATTGATATTGATCAGATGTTGGTGATTCATTCTCCAGGCGTGATCGATGATGCAAACATCCTATGCTGATAAATTCACGACATTTAAAAATGAATTGCTCCGCCACCCTTCTGTTAAAAAAATGGCAGGATCGTCTGAGGTGCCAGGTAATTTAATTTACTGGACAAACGGAGCAAAACGCATTGGCGGGGATCAGGAGATTCCCTCAATCATTATGTACCGGATGGGAGTCGACTATGATTTTTTTAATACTTATGGAAATGTTCTTATTGCTGGCAGGGTATTTTCACCTCAGTTTACAGCCGATAGCGCTAGCGTAGTCCTGAACAGACGGTCAGTGGAAGTATTAGGATTTAAAAACCCCGAAGAAGCGGTTGGTGGCTTTGTAAGGATTGGCGGTGATACCCTGACCGTTGTTGGTGTGGTGGAAAATTACCATCAGGAAGGTTTAAAGAATGATTTCCGTCAAACCGCGTTTCAATTGGCACCGCGGGCTCATGCGTATTATAGCTTAAAGGTTGAGACTTCAGACCTGGCGCAAACCTTGGCCTATGCTAAAGAAAAATATTCACAGGTGTTTCCAGGTAATCCGTTCGATTATTTTTTTCTGGATACTTTTTTCAATCGGCAATACAAAGGGGATCAGCAATTTGGGCAGGTATTTGGATTCTTTGCCATGCTTGCCATTTTTGTGGCTTCGTTGGGCCTCTTCGGTTTAGCTTCCTTTACAGCGGCACAACGTACAAAGGAAATTGGGATCCGAAAAGTGCTCGGGTCTTCCGTTTCCAATATATTTTTACTGCTCTCAAAGGATTTTCTAAAATTAGTGGTGATCGCGAACCTGATCGCTGTGCCTGTCGTGTGGGTATTAATGAATGAATGGCTCAGCCTTTTCGCATTTCATGTTGACATCACCTTTTGGATTTTTATAATAGCTGCAGTCATAACGACCTTAATTGCCTGATTACGGTGAGTTATCAATCAATTTCTGCCGCAATAGCAAATCCAGTGAAATCATTGCGTTATGAATAATTTGGCGATCGATGCAACTAAATTTGTTTTCGCTGCATCCTTTTTGTAACCCTTTGGATTTGTGAGAGTATTTTATTTGTCTTAAGATAATACCATGCTGAAAAACTACCTAACCTCCGTGTTGCGTTACGTCTCCCGTAACAAAGTATTCACATTCATCAACGTACTGGGGCTTGCTATAGGCATGATGGCATGCATGCTGATCACACAGTATGTAATGCACGAATTTAGCTATGATGATTTTCATGAAAAAAAGGCGCGAATATTTCGGATGCAGCAGGATCGTTATGAGAATGGTGAACTCGCTACGCGGTGGGCTGCGGGTTGTGCAGGCATCGGTCCGGACATGAAAGCAAATTTTCCGGAGGTAGAAAGGTATGTACGCCTCAGTGGAACAGGGGCAATGTTATCAAATGGCGACGTGTATTTTAAGGAAGAGGATGTATACTTCTCTTCCGAGGATTTCTTCAAAATTTTTTCCGTCAAGTTGTTGGCAGGAGAGGATTCTACTGTTCTGAAGGACCCATTCAAAATTGTGCTGTCGCAGTCGCTGGCCAAAAAATACTTTGGCAACGAAGATCCTATTGGCAAAATTTTAAAGAACAATGGTAGGGAGGAATATCAAGTCACTGGTGTATTCGAAGATTTACCAGCCAATACACACATGCAGATCAATGCATTAATGTCTTTTGAGTCGCTGACGAAATTGCAGAACGATCCCATGTTGTCGTGGTCCTGGGATGGTTTTATGACCTACGTGTTGTTGAATGAGAATGCCAATGTAAAAGATGTCGAGGCTAAAATTCCGGCCCTTGCTGAAAAGCAAGCTGGGGAGGAAATGAAACGTTTCAATGCTGGCATCAAATTTCAAATGCAACCCATCACCGATATTCACCTGGACTCGAATTTTATGTTCGAGTTCAAGCCAAATGGCAATCGGCAGTCTGCCTATTTTTTGTCGATCGTTGCTATCCTGATTTTAGTCATTGCCTGGATCAATTACATTAATCTATCAACAGCAAAATCCATTGAACGTGCGCGCGAAGTCGGCGTACGCAAAGTGATGGGTGGCTTTCGGGGACAGTTGATCAGGCAGTTTCTCTTTGAGTCGGTGTTGCTGAATACCATAGCAGTATTAATTTCTATAGTCCTGGTAATTATGTTGACGCCTTCTTTTAGTGACTTAACGGGTAGACAACTTGGTTACCTGTTATTCAAACAAAATTTGTTTTGGATATGGATAGGGGTGCTGATTTTTGGTGGAGCATTGCTGTCCGGAATTTATCCGGCATTTGTGTTGTCATCGTACAGACCTGTGGATGTTTTAAAAGGCAGATTCAAAAATACCAGCGCGGGCGTAAACTTTCGGAAGGGCATGGTGATTGTCCAGTTTATCTGCTCAATTACACTTAATAGTTGGAACGTTTACCGTGTATCGCCAAATACGGTTCATGCAGGATCAAGCGCTGGGCGTTAATATAGATCAGACTTTGGTTATTCAATCACCATCGGTAACTGACTCCACGTACCAACAAAAGTTTCAAGTCTTTAAGCAACAGATTCAACAACATCCGGAAGTGGTTGCCGTGACGGCATCAACAGAAGTCCCAGGGCGACAACCCGGTTGGAATGCTGGCGGCATACGTCGGCTAAGTCAATCAGAGGCGTGAGGCTAAACAGTATCGCATAATAATGATGGACCATGATTTTATGCCTTTATACGGTTTGAAAGCAATAGCCGGACGAGCTTTCTCCGGCGAGAGCACAAATGAATATGACAATGTGCTGATCAATGAATCTGCGTACCGCTTAATGGGCTTTAAGAAGCCGGAGGATGCATTAAACGATCAGATTTTTTTCTGGGGCGATACTTTCCGAATTGTGGGTGTTGTCAAAAATTATCACCAGGAATCCCTGAAGAAAGCCTACGAGCCCCTTATCTTCCGTTACAACGAGGCCCCTGGTGGCTTGTACTCGATCAAGTTTGATCCAAATCACGTCAAAGAATCCTTGGTCAAATTCGAAGAAACCTGGAAAGCTGTGTTTCCTGGAAATCCCTTTATCCATTATTTTCTTGACGATCGTTATAATCAGCAGTATCAGGCCGATCAACAATTTGGGAAAGTATTCGGCATATTCTCGTCACTCGCGATATTTATTGCTTGTCTCGGCCTTTTTGGATTGTCATCACTGACTGCCATACAGCGCACTAAGGAGATCGGTGTGCGCAAGGTGTTGGGAGCTTCCGTAACAGGCATTCTTACCCTGGTAAGCAAAGATTATATTCTACTCATGTTGATCGCCATCGTTTTGTCTGTACCGGCAGCCTGGTGGATCATGGATGCCTGGCTTGCCGACTTCGCTTATCGGATTTCATTAACGTGGTGGATATTTGCCATTCCCAGTCTCGTGGTAATTGCTATCGCGCTTCTAACGGTGAGTATTCACACATTAAAGGCGGCACGCACAAACCCTGCGCAATCTTTGAGATACGAATAACGACCAGATCAATTGCTAGGCGGGAGGGATTGTATTACCACTCTGCCACGCTATTATCCGTATGTCTCCAGACTGGATTTTTCCAGTTATGTCCGATTGCTGCCATTTTTTTGACATGCTCTTCATCGATGTTGAGTCCAAGTCCCGGGCCTTCTGGTATTTTGACAAACCCATCATTAAATTTGAAAACCGTTTTGTCAGAAAGGTAATCCAATAGGTCGCTGCCTTGATTATAGTGTATCCCTAAACTTTGTTCCTGAATAAAGGCATTATGACACGTGGCATCGACTTGCAGGCAGGCGGCCAATGCAATTGGCCCCAATGGACAGTGAGGTGCTGCTGCGACATCAAAAGCCTCAGCCATGGAAATTATTTTTTTGCATTCTGTGATTCCACCGGCATGCGATAAATCCGGTTGAATAATATCCACATATCCATCGGTCAAAAGACTTTTGAATTGCCACCGGGAGAACATTCTCTCACCCGTTGCGATGGGAATGGAAACGTGATTAGCGATTTCCCGAAGGGCTTCGTTATTTTCCGGAAGCACAGGTTCCTCAATAAACATCGGATGAAATGGTTCCAGTTCTTTTGCCAACACCTTTGCCATCGGCTTGTGAACTCTTCCATGGAAATCGATGCCGATGCCAACATCAGGGCCAACGGCCTCCCTAACCGCAGCAATTCTTTTTATGGCGTCGTCAATTTTTTTATAAGGAATCTACATATTGTAATTCCTCAGTCGCATTCATTTTGACGGCTTTAAAACCATGACTAATAATTTGTTTCGCTGCCAGGCCTACTTCTGCCGGTCGGTCTCCGCCAATCCAGGAGTACACTTTCATGGTGTCTCTCGCTTTTCCTCCAATAAGCTGATGGATAGGAGCATTGTAAAATTTACCTTTGATATCCCATAACGCCTGATCTATTCCTGCGATGGCGCTCATCAAAATAGGTCCTCCGCGATAAAATCCACCTCGGTAAAGCACATTCCAATGATCTTCTATGTTCATGGGATCTTTTCCAATGAGGTATTCCATCATTTCATCTACTGCGGCCTTGACGGTGGAAGCCTTACCTTCGATTACGGGTTCTCCCCAGCCGACAATACCTTCATCGGTCTCAATTTTTAGAAATAGCCACCGGGGCGGTACTTGGTACGAGGTATAGTTCTTGATTTTCATGTAGAATGTGTTGGAGTGTTGAAGTTCTTAGTGTTGATGTTGTGCCATTATCCAGACAGGCTGTCATTTCCTTATGCGATATTATTTCTAAATCACTTTTTCTTATAGATATCTTTTAAGTCTTTTTCAAACAATGTATACGGGTCATCGTAGAATTTCATGAAATCGGGTACGCTACTATGACCAGGATAAGGTGCGTAGTAATGCGTCGGGCTCCGTTGATCGTTACGCCAGACTAAAACATAACTGAGGCGAATGGCAGGATCTGCTTTCATCACTTTTAAAAGTGTTTCAGTCCACCACGTTGGATTTGGAATCGACTCCAAACCTGTCTCTGTAAAGGCTGCAAGCTTTCCGGCTTTCAAGGCATAATCAGAAACGATCTTAAGCTTTAACGCGGCAGTATCCAGGCTATAACGATTCCTGCCCATATCTCCATAGTTGTCCATGCCGACCATGTCAACCCACTCATCTCCCGGGTAGCGCTCTAAAAATTGCGCCTCGCGTGATAAATTTATTGTCCGGCGAAAAAGCATAAATAAAATTGTGCACATTCAGACTGTCTCTTAAATAGGATACTGTAAAGCGCCATAGTGAAATAAACTCCTCTTTGGTGCAATGTGGTTTGCCCCACCAGAACCAGCCTCCGTCAAATTCATGATAGGGACGAAAGATCATGGGAACGAGATTGCCGTCAGCACCTTTCACACTGTTAGCCCATTCTCCAATGCCTTTGAGGATCTGTTTATATTTTTCGTGTGCTTCGCCTCCAGGGATAATGTATTTTACGGCGGGTAATGAAAGGGAGTCTACCCAATAGAATCCGCCTCTCGAAACCGGATTGGAAAAATGCCAGGCGACAGTAGTAACTCCACCACGGTTATAGGTGTCAATAACATTTTTCCTGAGTTCTTCTTTTGCCTTCCTGATTGCTTCATCGGGTCTGCCGGAAAATCCGCTGAAATCTACACCGATGACGGCCGGATGTGACCCGGTCACCGATTTTACGTCCGACCGATCTTTTTCACCAGCCCAGCCATGTCCATATTCTGTGGCATGCTGATGTCCAAAAAGAGTATGATGTTTGGATAGTTCGCCAAGGTTTTCATATAAAGCCTTCGTTTGTTGTGTTGCCTGCGTGATCAATCGTTTTTACTTTTTGAGCGTGTGCCAGGGGGCACATAACGGCTAACACGATAACTGTGAAAATTCTTTTCATGTGGTTAACTTGAATTCGATGGAAACGTGATTTCATCAAATTTTCATTTTTTTCCAAATTGCCATCCTTGGTACGCCGTCCAAAATTTATGGAGAGATCGTGTGCCGTGTGCGACATCTGTGCAAGCCTTTCATCTAAAAAAGGAAATTATTCCTTTACAAGTCCGATGAAAATAATAACTTAAACAGTTCATATTTCATTCATCATTGATCACCACGTATATGCTTAACCGAAGAAAGTTAATACAACGCTTAACGACATTTCCTTTGCTGGGAGGTCTGGTGAGTACGGTTCCGTTTACAGCTGCCTTTGCATCTGCTAAAACACCGAAGCGCGATCTGTTCAAAGAACTTGGTGTACGAACATTCATCAATGCTGCAGGTACACTAACCTATATGACCGGCTCACTCATGCACGACGAAGTACTGGAAGCAATCAATTCAACAGCAAAAGATTTTTGTTTGCTGGATGAAGTTCAAGACAAAGTGGGAGAGAGGATTGCCAAACTTGTGCATTCGGAGGCGGCCGTCGTAACCTCTGGCGCTTTTTCCGCAATGACATTGGGATTAGCGGGTATCCTTACCGGTATGGATGAAAAAAAAGTGAAGGCGCTGCCTCACCTTGCATATACATTAATGAAATCGGAGGTTATCTGTCAGAAGAGCCACGACATTGTTTACAATCAGGCGTTAACAAATACCGGATGTAAAGTTGTTATAGTCGAAACGGCGGAAGACGTTGATAAAGCCGTGAATGAAAAAACTGCCCTCATGCATTTTCTTCACATCGAATCGGATAAAGGGAAAATCCAGCACGAGGAATGGGTTGCGCTTAGGAAAAAAGCACGGCATACCGACATCCATTGACATTGCCGCAGATGTTCCTCCTGTTTCTAATCTTTGGAGATTTAATGATATGGGATTTGACTTTGTTGTGATATCAGGCGGTAAAGCAATGCGGGGTCCACAGAGCGCCGGATTGCTGATGGGAAAAAAGGATATCATTGCTGCCGCGAGGTTACATATGCCCCCACGAGGATTCAACATTGGTCGCGGCATGAAAATAAACAAAGAGGAAATCTTTGGCATGTATGTGGCGCTTGAAAAATATATCAACCAGGATCATGATAAGGAATGGGCAGCGTGGGAGACCAACATTGCTCATATCGAAAACGCCGATAAAAAAAATACCCGGTGTTACAACTGAGATCCATGTTCCACCGCTGGGTAATCACACCCCAACACTTCGCATTTCGTGGGATGCCAGCAAAGTAAAAATATCTGATAAAGAATTACGGGAATCGCTGCGAAATGCAAATCCCTCCATCGAATTGGGTGGAGGAAAGGAGAATACCGTGAATGTTACTGTCTTTATGTTAAAGCCTGGTCAGGAAAAAATTGTGGCTAACCGACTTAAAGAGGAGTTGAGCAAGGCAACTGTATACTAATTTAAAAAAAAGATCGTAAAATCTAAAATCCATAAATCTAAAATCTAAAATCTAAAATCTCATCTCATGAAAGAACAAAGAAGATCAACGCTAAAAAAGATGTTTGCCTCTATTGCAGCCTTTACAGGAATAGGCGTGGCACTCAAGCAAAAGCCAATACTGCAGTTGAAAAGGAAGTCTTCAATGTAGTAAAGGATGATCAGGATGTCCCGTTGTTTTCAGGATCAACAAGACTTGGGAACCTTGTATTTATAGCAGGTAAAGGAGCGCACTTTGATGGTGATATCACCTCCCATACCAAACACGTGTTGGACGAACTCGAAAAAGAACTGGTAAAAGCCGGATCGTCCATGCAGAAGGTATTAAAATGCAGTGTGTTTCTCCATGACCTCAATGACTACAAAGCAATGAACGAAGCTTATAAAGGCCGCTTCGGAAGTAAACCTCCTGTACGTACAACGGTTGCAGTATACGGTGGCGTGCCGGGCGATTCATTGGTAGAGATCGATTGTATCGCGTACATCTAGTACTCGTTTACAGGTCGGTAGATGTTGACAATATTAAACCCGTCTGCGTATGTGGGCATCAAAACTTTAAAATCTTTTCTCATGATAAAGCTGGTCTTACTCTCGTTTCTCCTGATTTGTTCAGTATTAACTACCGCACAGGAATATTCCATTCTTATAAAAGGAGGACACGTGATCGATCCAAAGAACAACATCAATGAAGTGATGGATGTAGCGATTCTGGATGCTAAAGTCGTCGCAGTTGCAAAAAATATCGATGTAAAAAAAGCAGCCCAGGTTATTGATGCAAAGGGAATGTATGTAACGCCCGGACTTATCGATATGCATTCTCATAACTTTTTTGGAACCGAGCCTGATCATTATTTGGGCAACGGGTTGGAAGCACTTCCACCCGATGGCTTTACGTTTAAGGCCGGCGTTACAACGGTAGTCGACGCAGGCGGAGCCGGGTGGAAAACATTTGATGCATTTAAGACACAAACTATTGATCATGCAAAGACGCGGGTACTTTCTTTTTTGAACATTGTGGGTGAAGGAATGCGCGGTGGTGCTTATGAACAGAATCTAAGCGACATGGATTCAAAGATGACGGCGATGGTGGTTAAGCAGCATAAGGAAATAATCGTGGGGATTAAAGTAGCCCATTACGTGGGGGGAGAATGGGATCCGGTAGATCGCGCAGTAGCAGCTGGAAAAATTGCCAACGTTCCAGTAATGATTGACTTTGGGGGTAACAATCCACCATTGTCGATTCAGGAACTATTTACAAAACATCTTCGGCCCGGGGATATCTTTACCCACACGTTTGCCGAATTGACGAGCCGTGAAGCGATTGTCGATTCACAAGGAAAAATCCGTCCCTTTGTTGTCGAAGCACAAAAAAATGGAATTGTTTTCGATGTGGGTCATGGAGGTGGAAGTTTTCGTTTCTCTCAGGCAATTCCAGCATTAAAAAGTGGGTTCATTCCAAACACCATCAGTACAGATCTGCATACCGGCAGCATGAATGCGGGAATGAAAGATCAGCTTAACGTTATGTCAAAGTTTTTGAACATAGGGATGAATCTTCAGCAGGTGATCGCTGCTTCGACCTGGCTTCCCGCGAAGGTAATTCACCAGGAAGACCTCGGTCATATCTCGACTGGAGCAGTGGCTGACGTGGCAATTTTTTCGTTGCTGAAGGGAAAATTCGGATTTATCGATTCGGGTGGATTTAGCATGCAGGGGATCAGAAACTACAATGTGAGCTTACCATTCGGGAAGGCAAAGTTGTTTATGACCTTAATGGAATTTCACGACCCGCATGGGATGCACCGAGCACGACGTCCAACGCTGCAAAACCGAAATGATCCCGCAAGCAACCACTAAAAACTACGAACGATCCGGCGATTCCATCAACTTCTCTGGATACAAAGAAGTTGCATGTCGCCTCGATCGATATTTTACGAGCATTGAACATGGTCCTCATGATCTTTGTCAATGACCTTTGGTCGCTAAAAGACATTCCTGCATGGCTCGGACATGTGGATCGAGGTGTAGATGGGATCGGATTTGCAGACGTTGTGTTTCCTGCCTTCCTTTTTATCGTAGGTCTTTCTTTGCCCTATGCGATCAACAACAGGAGAAAGAAGGGTGATACCGACTGGCAACTCGTAAAACACGTTTTGGTTCGAAGCATCGCCCTGCTGGTGATGGGCGTATTTTTGGTCAATGGGGAGTCGATTAACGCCGAGGCTACCGGCATGTCCCGTCCATTGTGGAACTCGATCTGCTGCTTGTGTTTTATACTGATTTGGAATACCTATCCTAAAACCTCGAAGAAGACAGTGGTCTATTTATTGAAAGGGGCTGCCGTGATTGCATTGATAATTTTGGCCATCCTTTATCGTGGCGGTGAAGATGATGCCGTTTATGGCTTCGGACCTCAATGGTGGGGTATTCTAGGTTTGATTGGATGGGCTTATCTGGCGAGTGGATTGATAACTGTTTTTGCAAGAAACAATTTTTATATCGTGTTCAGAGGATGGATCTTCTTCGCCTTGTTAAGCATGCTGTACCATGCTGGCCTGGTTCCTGACTTTCTGCATTTTATTCCGAACGCGATTTTAGGAGGAACGCTCGCCGGCCTTACCATGGGTGGCGTATTGACTTCGATGATCTTTCAACATTACAGGGACAAGGACGATAATAAACGACTCACCCTGGTGCTCTTTGCGTTTTCCGTTGTTCTGATTGTTTTATCCATTGTGACCAGACCGTATTGGGGACTGGCAAAGCTAGGTGCTACACCAGCATGGTTGTTTCTCTGCAGTGCCTTCACGATTCTTGCCTTTCTGGTCGTTTACTGGATCGCTGACGTTTATAAAAAAGCAAACTGGTTTAACATCATCCGGCCGGCAGGAACAGACACCCTGCTTTGTTATCTTATTCCGTACTTCGCCTATGCATTTACACGGTTGATTGGCTTTCATCTTCCCGATGTCCTGTTAACGGGAGGTATAGGGTTAATTAAGTCATTTTTATTTGCCATTCTTTGCGCTGTTATTACGGGTGGTCTGATACGATTGGGCATTCGCCTCAAACTATAATCATCATCGATGCGCACGAAATTATTTTTACTCGTTTGCATTTATGCAATAGTGATCGTCAGGGGAGAAGCTCAGAAAACATCATTTAAGGTGGTTGGCTATTACTCATTAAATGCCGCCATGTCTGATGTTGATAAATCGACTTTGAAGCGACTCACCCACGTCAATTTATGGTTTCTGAATCCCGACTCCCTTGGAAATTTCACGCGTGACCTTTCAGGCCTTTCGCGTTTTGTCGCGGCTGCACATCAAAGAAATATAAAAGTCCTGTTTTCCATTGGCGGTGGAAGCAAACAACCTCAATACAAATATCTCCTCAACGACGATAACCGTGGAAAGCTGATTGACAACTTGGTCGGTGAAGTTCTGAAATACAATCTTGATGGGATTGATGTTGACCTGGAAGGAAGCGACATCGATTTATACTATGAAAAATTTGTTGTCGAGTTGGCAGCAGCACTTCGTAAACACAATAAATTAATAACAGCAGCGGTAGCAATTTATTATAAAGATCAATTCACAGACCTTGCCCTGGCACAATACGATTTTGTGAATGTGATGAGCTACGATCGGACTGGGCCGTGGCGGCCCGAAAAACCTGGCCCTCATGCTGCCTATGAACATGCCGTTGAAGACCTGGAGTATTTTGGCGGTCGTTCGAAAAATACCAAAAGATAAAATGACCTTAGGTCTTCCGTTCTATGGATATGGCTACGGCCCTGAACTTACTTCAAAGGCGATCAGTATGAATTATAAAAAAATCGTCGAAACATTTAAGGGATCCGAAGCCGTTGATCAATGGACAATGCCGGATGGAATGATTCTCTATTATAACGGTATGCCTACTATTGAGCGGAAAACTGAACTTGCCATGGACAAAGCTTCCGGGGTAATGATCTGGCAGGTGTTGGGCGATGCGCGGGGAAAAAAATCACTGCTTAAGAGCATTAACAGAGATCTCCAAATAAAATTTAACAATCAGTGCGGAGGAGTATGAGCCAAGATACCTTGATCGACCAAAATTCCGGCGATAGTTTCACACAACTCTTTGAGACTCGTAGGCTTTGTAACAAAATCAACAGCGCCTGCTTGCATGGCCGCTTTTTTGTCTTCTTTCAGTTTTGAAGTTGTATAGATCACAACGGGGATGTGTTCAAACAACGAATCTTTTTTTAGCGCTCTTAAACATTGCATTCCATTAAGCCGCGGCATATTTAGGTCCAGGAAAATTATATCTGGCGTGGGGAGAATTCTGCTTTTTAATCCTTCCAAAGCTTCCTCTCCATTGCGGGCCATAATACATTCAATCGAGGAGTCTACAATGTTCACAGCATCACAAAACAGGTCTCTGTCATCCTCATCATCATCGACAATTAATACGTAAACCATAGTCAGGATATAGTTTAACCGTTTACAAATCCAATTGTTATATTTATAGCGCTACGCCGCGGGACCGTTCCTTGCTTGGGAAGATAAATTTATGAAAAAAAAAGTCTCAATCTCAAAAAATAAAAATCTAAACGGTAAACCATTTCCGATCGTTGCTATCGGCGCTTCTGCAGGTGGGCTTGAAGCTGCGAGCGAACTGTTCAAACATATTCCATCGGATACCGGGATGGCCTACGTCTATATTCAACACCTTGACCGCGATTACAAAAGCAAACTTGCTGAGATTATTTCAAAATCGGCAAGCATTAGCGTTGAACAAGTCAAAAACAATATCCAGATCGAACGTAACAAGTTGTATATCATTCCGCCCAAACAAAGATATGTTATTGGCGAAGGGCTTCTTGAAACTAAGTACCCGAAATCCAAAGCAGCAGCCTCATATGCCGATTGATACTTTTTTTTCTTCGCTGGCAGAACATCAGCGCGAAGGATCGATCGGGGTCTTATTATCGGGAACTGCGCATGATGGGACTGCGGGGTTGAAAGCGATCAAAACAGCTGGCGGATTAACCTTTGCACAGGATGATTCTGCATTATTCAAAAGTATGCCGAAGTCTGCTATTGCGGAAGGGTTGGTGGATAAGGTACTTGTCTCCCAAAGGAAATTGCGGACGAACTTACCCGCATCGGGAGCAAAAGAGAGGTCATTGAAGAGGTCATGAAGGAACCCGCCGAGGCTGATCTTAACGATGAGGACCTGATGACCATCATCCAATTGTTAAAAAAATCTACCGGCGTAGACTTCAAACATTATAAGGTAAACACGATCAAAAGGCGGGTTATCCGCAGAATGTTACTGTACAAGCTGGAGACGCTTAAAGGAATATACAACCTATCTCAAACAGCATGCCCATGAGATCAATGTGTTGTATCAAGACCTTCTGATTAATGTCACAGCTTTCTTTAGAGATGCTGATTCATTGGAATATTTGAGGAAATGGATCATTCCAAAAATTATTAAAAGCAAACTACCCAACGATCCTATCCGCGTCTGGATACCGGCCTGCTCAACCGGCGAAGAAGCGTATTCCATGGCGATCATCTTGGTGGAAATTATGAGCTGATCTCGGACTGAGCATACCTGTTCAGATTTTCGCCACCGACCTCAGCGAAATATCGATCGCGAAAGCGCGATTGGGTCTTTACTCCAAAAATGATTTGACTGGTGTTCACCCGAAAAGACTTCAGCGTTTCTTTACGAAGATCGATGGAAGCTATCGAATCGTGAAATCGATCAGAGACCTTTGTGTCTTCGCTCCGCATAATATTTTTAAAGATCCGCCATTTTCAAGGATCGATTTAATCAGTTGCTGCAATCTGCTTATCTATTTGGATTTGGTTCTGCAAAAGAAAATCATTGCCACCTTTCATTATGCGCTAAACAAGACATGGCTATCTGCTTCTTGGGAAGTCAGAGACCATCGCGAACTTCCGGCCACCTCTTTTCGCAAGTGGAAAAAAAATTTAAGGTTTATGCCCGGAAAAGCGATGGAACAGAACGCGCTAAGTTTGAAATGGCTTATCGTGTTCCTGATCTCGATAAATCGGATCGCTGCAAAAAATGTTAAGCTTACCAACAGACTTCTGATACCGTCGGCGACAATCTTGAAGAAACTATCGATAATATTCTTTTAGAGAAATATGTGCCACCATCGGTTGTGGTTAATCAGGACCTTGAAATACTTCAGTTTAAAGGTTCTATTGGTTTATTTCTTGAACCTTCGCCTGGAAAGGCAAGTCTTAATTTGTTGAAAATGGCGCGCCCTGGCCTGTCATTTGAATTGAGAAACATTATTCATAAGGCTACAAAATCAGGCAAGACAGAATCGAAAAACGGGATTGAAGTTAAAGAACAACGGCGCTTCATTTCATGCCTGCCATTGAAGCGATGCCGATTTCCGCTTGACGGGGAAGAAAAAGTTTTTTTAATTCTTTTCAAGCGTCAGTGAGAATTCAGTCACCCCATGAAGTAAAACTTCCGCTTCCAAAGACAAAATTGTCAAACAACTCCAACTCGAATTAAATACATTGAAGGATGATATGCGCTCCATCCTGGAAGAACAGGAAGCGAGCGTAGAGGAATTGCAGTCAGCCAATGAAGAGGTAGTTTCAAGCAACGAAGAACTTCAAAGTATCAATGAAGAACTCGAAACTTCAAAGGAGGAGGTTGAATCGACCAATGAAGAACTCATGACAATCAACAATGAGCTTCAGGTTCGGAATGAACAATTGGCAGAGTCATATGAATATTCTCAGGAAATTCTGGATACTATCCGGGAAGCTGTTTTGTCCTGGATCATGATCTAAGGGTGAGGTCAGCAAACAAGGCATTTTATCGAATATTCAAACTCAAAGAAGAGGAGACTGAAGGCATGATTGTTTTTGAATTGGGTAATCAGGCAATGGGATATTCAAGGATCTGAGAAAGTTTTTATACGAAGTAATTCCCAATCACACAACGTTCAATGGCTTTGAAATGGAACATGACTTTCCCAACATCGGTGAGAAAGTTTTAGTCCTGAATGCGCGTCGTGATTACGCAAAAAGTTCACCGCAAACAACTGATATTGCTGGCGATTGAAGACATCACCGAACATCGGCAGGCGCAGAAAATGTTATTAGAACGGGAATTGTGGTTTAGAAATATGGCGGATAACGCGCCCGTTATGATCTGGCTGGCTGGCCTTGATAAAAAAAGAAATTTTGTGAATAAAACCTGGCTTGAATTTACAGGTCAGCAACAACTTACCGGAAGAAAAGATAGCTGGAAAGAAGCCATTCATCCGGAAGATTTACATACCTATGAATCAATTTATGATTCAAGTTTCATGCAGCGCGAAACATTTCAGGTTGAGTACAGGCTGAGGAGGCATGATGGCGAATATCGGTGGATGTTGGATATTGCAAAACCTTCATATTCTCCACTCAATGTATTCTTAGGCTACATCGGTTCCTCCACAGAATTGCATGATAAAAAATTGCTGCATGATGAACTTGAGAAAAGGGTGGTGCAGCGAACGAGGAACTGGAGAATATGAATAAAGAACTGCAGCGTTCAAACGGTGAACTTCAGCAATTTGCTTATGTCGCAAGCCACGATTTGCAGGAGCCCTTGAGAAAAATAATGACCTTTTCAGATCGCCTGGAACCATTCAAAGGGCCGTTGCCCGAACAAGGACAAGTATACCTTGGCAAAATTAATGAATCGTCTAAGCGTATGACAAAACTTATCGACGATCTTCTTGATTATTCCCGGATTTCACGGTCGGGAGGAAAATTTGTTAAAACGGATTTGAATAAAATTGTAGAAGAGGTAATGCTTGATTTTGACGTTGTTGATGACATCAGAAAAAAGCAAAAGTCAAAATTGATAAATTACCCATCCTGTCGGCTATTCCGTTGCAGATGGAACAGTTGTTTCACAATTTGATAAGCAATGCTTTTAAATTTACAAAGGAAGATACGGTCCCTGAAATAACGATTACATGCCGAAATCTGGATCGCCGAAGAAGTTAATAAACGGAGAACATTATCAAAAGAAAATACCTATGTTGAAATCCTGATAAAAGACAATGGCATTGGATTTCCGCCGGAATTTGCGGACCAGATTTTTATTATTTTTCAACGACTCAATGATAAGAAGCTTTATCCGGGAACAGGAATTGGTTTAGCGCTTTGCAGTAAAATTGTGGCGAATCACGGTGGTGAAATTTATGCCACTGCGAAAGAAAATGAAGGTGCAGAATTTTATGTTATCCTTCCCGTTAAATCCTTAAAAAAGGAGACGGAAAAATAGACGCTAATTTGCGCTTCGACTCTGTTGAATTTGAATCAATATTTTTTTAAGCGTGTCAATATGATATTTTAGTTCGCCAGCTTGCTGCTAGATATGAAGCTGCTATGCGCTGAATACCACGCTTTTGGTGATCCTTCGCAATTTTCATGTATAAGGTACTCCGTTCTTCCATCATGCGCACGGCCACCCATAATGTAGCCTCTACGCCTTCTCCTTGTTTCGTCAATAATTCAGCTTCATTATAGCTGTGTCCCGTATAGCACCTATATCGTGTTAACCCTTCGTCCTCAACTTTCCATAAACCGCCGCCACAATCAGGGCAACTGTAAACGCTGCGATTTCCAAGCCGGCTTACGTTGTCAATGCCCACCGCCATGCGGGCAGCAAGCTGTGCTTCGGCAATTATTTCAGCCGGCGGCTCAACTGGTTCTGGCTTTTGCGCCATGACATGACGCAAGGTTTCGCCCATCCGGCTTAGCCCGATACAATGGTCGACTTCCATATTGTTCAGGACGCTCAGCGGCATATCAGGCACCTCCGCTTCATTGGGATCCTGAACGATGCGCGACGCCGCCACTTCGCTTTACGGCCATCATGCCGGAAGTTCCATCGTTTAGAAATCCAGTCAGGATGATACCGATAACCCGGGAATTATAGGCGGCGGCAGCGGAGCGAAATAATACATCAATGGAGGGTCTCCAGGAATTTTCTCTTGGTCCATAGCCGACCACGATTTGATTGTTGATCACAACAAGATGTTCATTCGGCGGCGCAATGTAAATATGGCCCTTCTCAATGGGCGTAGCATCTTTTGCGACCAGGCATTTAAGATTGGTAGCGGGTTGCAGCCGTTGGACAAGGAAGTCACTCAGCGCCGTATTGGACAAATGCATTACAATAAAAAATGCTGCGTCCATTTTCGTGTCAAGCTGGCTTACAAATTCAGTAAGCGCCGCTACTCCCCCTGCGGAGGTTCCGATCACTACTATAAAACCGGGACGGTCCATAGTTTGAAAAATTTAAGTAATCGAGCTTCTTAAAAAACATATGCATTCGGTGAATGTTTGGAAGCGATTGTGATTTAGGTATAGAAAATTTTTTATTTTGCGTTCTCCCTGTTGTATTGTAATTAACATTCGTGAATAACATGTCCCCGAAAGCACCGCAAAAAAATTATCAGAGCCTCAATTTGGTTTCTCAATTTATTTCGGACCATCTATTCTAGGAACTAAGATCGTCGTATTTATGATTCTGTTGGTTATCATTACACTGACGAACATTGGCGTGAGATCAATCGACAATTCTTAAATTTGTAGATTCACGAAAGGGTAGGTCATTCAAAAATCCAATTTCTAAACAATGCCAGAAACCATCAACGAAAGGAGAGTATTTTCCCTGATCGAAGTTACGACGAGCATTCAGAAGACAATTGAAGAACGTTATAGAAGTGCGTTCTGGGTTAAGGCTGAAATGAATAAGTTAAATCATTATTCGCATTCAGGTCATTGTTATCCGGAGTTGGTGGAGAAAACCAATGGAAAAGTGATCGCCCAAATGAAGGCGAATTTATGGAAAAGCGATTTCGATCGAATTAATCATAATTTTTTGAAGGTATTAAAAGAACCTTTGAAGGACGGAATAAAAATACTCTTCTGTGCCTCGATAAGTTTTGATCCATCGCATGGTTTGAGCCTTCGGATCCTCGACATTGATCCCAGTTTCTCCCTTGGTGAACTTGAAAGAGAAAAACAGGACACATTGGAAAGACTTCGAAGGGAAGGGATATTCAATGCCAATAAAGGTTTGAAACTGCCTGTACTCCCACAACGAATTGCTATTATATCAGTGGAGACGAGTAAAGGCTATTCAGATTTCCTGAACGTCATTGAAAACAATCAATGGGGTTATAAATTTTTTAGATTTCTATTTCCTTCTTTGCTTCAGGGCGAAAAATCCATCGCTTCAATTTGTAATCAACTTAAGCGGATAAAAAAGGTAACAAAACATTTTGACGTCGTCGCGATCATAAGAGGCGGTGGCGGGGATGTTGGATTATCATCCTATAACAATTATGAACTGGCAAAAGAGATCGCACTTTTCCCAATTCCGGTTCTGACAGGGATTGGTCATTCAACAAATGAAACAGTTGCTGAAATGGTTTCTTATAAAAATGCAATCACCCCAACAGAGCTCGCCGATTTTTTAATTCAGAAGTTTCACGATTATGCTCTTGCCAATAAAAAAGGGTGAAGAAATTATTGTCGACCGTGCCAAGCGAATACTATCGGACGAAAAATTGAGATTCAAAAATTTCATGAAATATTTTCGTTCCGTTACCAATGGTAAATTATTAAGATGCCGGATGGAAATTAAGAGTCAATCTGAAACGGTTTCGCGACAATCTAAATTCCTGATTAAAGGTAAGAGCCAATCGTTAAATGGGTTGAGGCAGGAAATTCTGGAAGCAATAGCCACACTGTTATCGACTAGCAAAAAGCAATTGGAAATCCTTGCCGGGGAAACAAAATCCCTTCCTGCTCACTTCCTGGAAAGTGAAAAAGAGAAACTCGAGGGAATCGAAAAAAATGTCAGGATACTCGATCCTATTAATATATTGAAGCGGGGATTTTCAATTACATTGTACAATGGAAAAGCATTAAAAAGTTATACGGAGGTTAAACCCTCCGATAAGATCACAACCGTTTTAGCGGATGGTAAAGTCGAGAGTGAAGTCAATACTTCTGATAAATCAAATAACATATGAATGATACGACTAATTATACGGAGGCATATGAAGAACTTCAGCGCATCGTTTCTGAAATTGAAAACGGTGAAATTTCTGTGGATGAGTTATCGGAGAAGGTTAAACGTGCGACCCAGCTCATCCGGATCTGCAAACTGAAATTAACAACAACCGAAGAAGACGTTAACAAAATACTCAGAGGATCTTGAAAGTTCGGGCAGCGACTGAAATTTCGTTAAAAGGGCATAGTTTTCTGCGAAATTTCAGGCTGATTCAGAAGCTTTCGACCAATATTTTTCCGGGCGAATTACCGTTAAAATTGCCTAATGTAATCTCACAGCGCCAATAGGGGAAAGACAGAAACGGCCATTTAAAACAAGGGTTATTTACTGATTTTTGGAAAAAACCTGTTGATGTCGTTTGCTGCGAAGTTGATTTTTTTAGCTGTTATTCTTTTGGTAGGTACCATTCCAGTTGTGGGGATGCAGGACCCCAACGTTGCCTGGTACGAGGAATTCTTTGAGAACAGACAAAGGCAGGTCTGTCGACGAAATGCTAAAACAAAAAACTTCCAGCCTGAACCGGGCTATTAAGTCCAAGGATGCAGAAAAACAAGCAAAGTCGTTAAAAGAACTGGCCCTTATTCACCTGACCCGGACCAATGACTACGAGGTGGCTATGGATTTTCTCATCCGGTGCCTCGCGATTGAAGATTCCCTCGACCTACAGGAACAACGCGTCTTTACTTACCTGGCGATGGCCGAAGTATTCGAAGAAGTTGGAAATTATAACAAGAGCCAGCAATTGTTAGAGCAGGCATTGGCGTTTAATGCTAGTCTAAACAATCCGTTTGTTGAGGTGCTCATCTTAAATGAACTTGGGGAGATCAAAGCTTCCGAGGGAAAGATGTTAGATGCATTCAAGGATTATGAGCAGGTATTGCAGAAAAAAGATGTGATTGAGAATCCAAAAGCGGAGGCCCAGGCCTTATTCAACATCGCGCATATTTACAGTACGCAAGGGATTTACAATCGTTCGCTGCAAACCCACCGTCGCGCACTCGCTATACGCCGGTCGCTAAAGGATAAAGCCAAGGAAGCAGTTTCCCTTAACGAAATTGGAGAGTTATACCGTCGGATGAAAAATGACGGCAGAGCACTTGCCAATCATAGATTGGCATTGAAAATTCGTCAGGGTCTAAATGATGAAAAGGGGATGGCGGAAACGTTCAACAATATCGGGTTCCTGTACTATCAGGAGAGAAAATTTAACGAAGCCATCGCTAATTTAAATTCCGGGTTACAATCGGCACTGAAGTCGCAAGACCTGGAGCAGCAGCAAAAAAGTTATGACTATTTGAGCTTATGCCATAAGGCACTTGATGAATTGGATGAAGCGCTAAAAAACAGGGAACGATTTGTTGTGGTAAGTGACTTTATCCAAAATCAAAAAAATGATCAACGTCTGTTGGAATCTCAAAGCCGCTATGTGATTGACACAAAAGAATCTCAAATCGAAGTTCTTGAAGTGGAGCGAGCCAAACGTGAGCGGCAACTGACAGCGCAGAAAAACCTTAGGAATTTACTCATTAGTCTGCTCGGATTTGGTCTGGTGACCGTAGCCCTCATCCTTAACTTATACAAAGTAAAGCAACGGGCGCAACAACAAATTGCAGGAGATAAATGAAAAAGTAAATCATCAAAATGCGCAGCTTCAGGCGCTGAATGCAACTAAGGATAAGTTCTTTTCGATTATTGGTCATGACTTGAAGGGACCCCTCAACTCCCTCACTTCCTTTTCCGGGCTCTTGATCAATCACACTGATAGCCTTAGCAAGGAAGAAATTCAAATGCTTGCCAAGGACTTTGACAAGTCTTTAAAAAACTTGCTGGCATTGCTTAATAATTTACTGGAATGGTCCCGATCGCAGACAGGCAATATTGAATTTGCGCCAGAGGCATTTGATTTGAACGTATTGATAAAAGAGAATAAAGGACTGCTTTCGTACCCAGGCACAAAATAAAAAGATCAGTATCCTCGATGACTCGAATGCATCGGTCAGGGTTAAGGCGCACAGACAATCCCTCAGTACAGTCGTCCGTAACCTGATTTCCAATTCCATAAAATTTACGCCCGAAGGTGGTTTAATAAAATTGGCGACCAAGCAAAGGAAGGATCATATTCTCGTTTCTATTGCCGACACGGGCGTAGGTATGAGCCGCGACGTAATTGACAAGCTTTTCCGAATCGATGCGAAACATACTACAAAAGGAACGGCCGAAGAAAAAGGCACCGGGCTCGGACTTATCTTATGTAAAGACTTTGTCGAAAAGAATGGCGGAAGACTTTGGGTGGAGAGTGAAGAGGGTAAAGGCTCAGTCTTTTATTTTACAGTTCCGTCAGCAAATTAATTGATCGAACAAACCAGCACGCACGATTAAATTGTCGTCGGATACGAAATCGAGCGTCTATTCGTTTAATGAGGCATGAAAGCGGTTTTTACTCTTCTGGTTGCTTTTCTCGTTCTTAGTTGCTCTTCCATTTTTCGTCCTTATCCGTGCGGCCCTGTGCTGGACAAGGAGGGGATACAGATATTCAAAAGACAAAATGAATTTTTAGGACTAAAGCCTGGCGTTGTATTCGCAGACATAGGGGCTTCCAGCGGATATTATGATGCTGCGATGGCTGTCTTTCTTGACAGCGTAACGTTTTATCTGAACGACATCGATCACCATTGCCTTAACGAACGTAACTTGAATAAGGTCCTACGTTATTATTCCAAACTTCGGGGAAGTTCTATACAAACGACAAATTCTTTTCGCTACATCATTGGCACGCCAACCCAGACAAACTTGCCAGAAAATACGTTTGATGTGATCTTCAGCAACGCGACCATGCATGTGATAGATGAGCTCGATTCAATGCTTACTGACTTACATCGGAATCTTAAGCCTGATGGAAGCCTTTACATTCGAGATGAGTTTGTTTACAACGGCGAGTTAAAGAAATGCGGATCGAAAACGTGTGGTCATTATGTACTGCAGTATGAACCTTTCTTGCAACGTATGAATCAAAATGGATTTGTACTCAACGGAGAATCACATGAGTTTGGCTATCCGATTTACAAATTTTCAAAAGGTTTGGCCCCAACGCCAAAATAACTCCAATTAGTTATTCTGAAATATCCGGATATAGTCAACGATCATTCGCTGGGGAAATGTCGTTGTTGCGTCGGGGTTACCGGGCCAGTTACCACCGACAGCTACGTTGAAAATAAAGTAAAATTTATTTTGTAATTCACTAAGGCCGGAAGGGGTCGTGTCGATTACCTCATATTGGACATCGTCTAAATACCATGTGATCGTTGTGGGAGTCCATACAATTGAAAAAACGTGAAATTCATCTGCGAAGATTTTAGGATGGGCAAGCGAAAGTTTTCCGCCATAAGAAGCGTGGCTTCCCCCGTTGTCCCAATGTGCAGTGCCATGGACGGTATTATCTTTTCCAGTACCACCTATCATTTCCATGATGTCGATTTCTCCGCAGGCCGGCCAACCGACTGTTGTAACATTAGCGCCCAACATCCATAGTGCTGGCCAAATTCCTTGCCCCTTGGGTAAAAGAGCACGGATGTCAACGCGTCCGTATTGAAATTCCTTTTTTCCCTGCGTTATAATTCGAGAGGAAGTATAATTCTTTCCACCAACATTTTCTTTTTCTGCCGTGATGATGAGATACCCGTCATGGACAGCGGTATTTTTTTCCTGATAGTATTCCAATTCATTATTGCCCCATCCACTGCCTCCGGTCTCGTGCTTCCAATCTGAAGGATTAAGGTTGTGGCCTTCAAATTCATCGCGCCAAACTAAACTCATACCACTATAATTTTCTGGGGTTGAGTACCCCCCGGGTGGAATTTTTAGATCCTCTTGATTCATTTCACGGTCGTTTTTACAACCTGGCAGAGCAAAAAGAAATAGGACAAATAGGAGTATTTTGTTCATGTTAAGTATTACACCAAATGTAACTGATCTCTAAAATATATCGATCTTTTATACCAAACAAAATGGCCGCAGCACTTTCGCGCAACGGCCATTTGTTTTAATGAGGTATGATCAGTAGAAGATTCAAATTAATTTTTTTCCAGTACTTCTGACAGGTTAACGTGGCCGTCCTTTACGACGGTTTCTTTATAGTTATTTTTATCAACAACTACCGGTTCCAGCAAAATAGCGTTCACTTCGTGCGTTCCGATCTTTGTTTTTATCGAAGATACCTTTTCTTTTTTCGCGATTTTCATTGCTGATTCTGCGGCTTGAAAAGCTAAAGTTTTTATCGGCTTATAAATTGTCATTGTCTGCGTACCAGCAATGATATTTTTCATTGCAGGTTTTTTCCGCGTCTTGTCCAGTTACCACCACCTTGCCCAGCAGATCTTTTGGCAATGATTGAATTGCCCCCGTGGCAAGTGCATCATTTGCAGCCAGGATCACATCTGGTTTTTCGGGGTGGGATGATAAAAATTCGTCCGTTTTCATTAAGGCATTCGAGCTCGCTCCAGCTGTCCAAAACATTATCACCGATGATTTTTATCTTTCCATTTTTAATGAAGGGCTGTAAGACAAGTTTCTGTCCCTCTCTGAAAGAAATGGCATTCATATCGGACTCAGGTCCATTGATCAATAGGTAATTTCCTTGTGGCATTTTATTGACCGCATACTGCGCTTGCAATTTGCCGACATTCAAATTGTTGTATGAGACATAAAGTGTCAGATCGTTTGTGTCAATCATTCTGTCGTAGGCAATCACTGGAATGTTGGCTTCCTTCGCGGCTTGTACAATTGTCGCTGCTTTTATTCTATCCACAGGAACAATAACCAGGACATCAACCTTGCTGGCAATTAATTTTTTGCCCAGCTTCACCTGCTCGTCAGCGTCTCCGAACGGCATCTCAACAATGCATTCTCCTCCCAGCTCTTTTATTCTATCGACAAAAAGTTTTTGATCAATGTACCATCGATCGATGACGTAGCTATCCATGAGCAACCCAATTTTTTGGGCCCAGGAGACAGTAGTAATGTTTAATATAACACCTAACAGAATAAATCGGATGAATTTCATGGCTTAGGTTATTAGGTTAGTAAACTCACATTTCGGGTGAATTTTCGGAAAGTAACAAACCTTTGCAGGTAAATAAATTGCATTTAAGCAGGAGATATTGCACGGAACTGATTTCCTTTTTATTCAAAGAAAATAGTAATTAAAGATAGCGAGGTATCGGGTTCAGATGTGCAATGTGCGCATTATGGTCATCCTGGAATGGTTACTGGTCCAGCGACTTGAGGTTTATACTCTTTTAAGGCAACTGCCTTTTCTTGTTTTGCAGAAACATTGCCCATTTCTCCAGCCTTTTAACCAACTCAGTAACAGGAATTGGTTTACTAATGTAATCGTCCATTCCGGCATTGAAGCATGCTTCTTTATCCTCCGGCAGAACATTGGCCGTCATGGCGATGATAATGGGTTGCTTGATGTTACCCTTTCTGATAAGTCGTGTGGCTTCTAGTCCATCCATTTCAGGCATCTGTACATCCATCAATATAATGTCGTAGGGTATGCGTTGCGTTTCTTCGAGCGCGAGAATTCCATTTTCAGACAACGTCGGATCGTAACCGAGTTTTTTTAACATTCGTACAGCAAGCGTTTGATTTACAGGATTGTCTTCTGCAATCAGGATTTGCAACGGATAGAGCGCTGCAAACTCATTGGAAAGTTTTGTCATAGGTATTTCCAATGATGTGCTGGGTTTTCCCACTTTTCGCAAGGCTGTTGTTATGGCATTCGATAAAACTTTTTGCTTTACCGGCTTCGTCAGAATGTGAGAAAATAAGTGATCATATTGTTTTCGTTGCTCATGTCCAATAGAACTTAAGAGTATTATTTGCAACGCGGGATTTACTTTTCGAATGGCTAGCGCTAATTCCACACCGTCCATGTCAGGCATTTGCATATCGGTGATCACCAGTTCGAAACCTGAATCGGAGGCTAAAATTTTTAATGCCTGTCCAGCAGAGGGAGCGAGGGTAGGAGAAAACTTCCAGTCCGCCAGTTGTGATTTCAGAATGTTACAATTCGTCTGGTTGTCATCCACGACCAAAACTTTTTTCCCCTGGAGTCCATCAGCGTTGAAATGGATGTAGTTGATGACAGAATTTTTGCTTGCTTTTGTTTGAATGGTAAATGTAAATGTCGTGCCTGATTCCGGAATGCTCTCAACCGAGATTGATCCTCCCATAAGCGTCACGAGTTTTTCACAAATAACCAATCCAAGTCCCGTACCGCCGTACTTTCGGGTGGTGGATGAGTCCACTTGTGAGAAGGCTTTAAAAATTCTGTCAATTTTGTCTGCGGGAATTCCTATGCCTGTATCGCGAATTCGAAATTCAAGTTCATATCGATCCTGAAGATGTTCCTTTACCCTCACACCAACAAAGACTTCTCCTTCTTTCGTAAATTTTATGCCATTGCCGACGAGGTTAATAAGCACCTGCTTTATTCGTAATCCATCGCCAAGGATCATGGAAGGAACGTCGTGATCGATTTGATACAAAAGGTCCAGTCCGATTGCGGCCGCTCTTGTAGCGAAAAGATCAAGAACTTCTTCAATGCTCGAAGCGCAAATCAACGTCATGAACATCGAGCTCCATTTTACCGGATTCGATTTTCGAAAAGTCCAGGATATCGTTGATGATCGAAAGCAAACTCTCGCCGGAACTCCGGATGGTTTCAGCATAAGTTTCTTGTTCGGGATTTAGGTCTGTTTCTCGTAGGAGGGAAGCCATTCCGATAACACCATTCATAGGCGTACGAATTTCATGACTCATGGTGGCAAGGAAAATACTTTTTGCCTGATTTGCCCGCTCAGCTTCCTGCCGTGCTTTTTCGGCTTCCTCTTTCTGCCGCTCCAGCTCAATGTTGATACCTTGCAAAAAGTCAGTTTGTGCCTGAAGTTGTTGATTTAATAACTGGACATCTTCCGATTGTTTCTGTAGCGTTTCTTTTTGACGAATTACTTCTTCTGTCCGTAACTTAACCTGTCCCTCCAATTCATCTTTTTGTTTTTCCATTGTATCAACTCGGGCCTTATAAACGTAACCTATTCCGCCAACGATGCAGGAAACCACGAGTATTCTAAACCACCATGTCTTCCAAAAAGGGGGTGCAATATATATCCTAAGTTCTGCGATTTGATCAGACCATTGGCCTTCATTGTTCAGACCCTTAACCTTAAAGGTATACACTCCAGCATCCAGGTTGGTGTAAGTGGCGGCATGCAATTCCCCTATGTTCCAATCTTTGTCAAAACCTTGCAACATGTATGCATAGTGCTTGCGTTGTGGATTAGCATAGTTCAGTGATGCAAACTGGATGGAAAACACGGAATGTCGATACGAGAGATTTACTTCTCTTGTCTGCGAAATAGGCTTGGGAAGAATAGATTTTATCTTCGGATCTGATGACGTAAATACCGGCTTGTTAAAGATATCGAATCCTGTGAAAACCAAAGGTGGTTCGTAAGGAAAGGATACGATGCTGTCAGGAAAAAACTCACTAAAACCGCTCTTGCCACCAAAATACATGGCGCCGGTTCTGCTTTTGCAAAATGCCTGACTAAGGTCGCCTGGCTGTAGACCATCAGCCGTTGTAAAATTTTCAACCCGTTTCGTCGCGGGATCGAATTTTGAAACTCCTTTGTTAGTACTGATCCATAAGAATCCTTCGTCGTCTTGCAAAATACCCAAAATAGCATCTGCAGGAAGGCCATCTTTTATTTCGTAGTTTGTAAACAATTCCTTGTCGACATCAAAATGATTTAGTCCGTGATTCGTGCCGATCCATAGGTTGTGTTCCTGATCTTCATGAATGCTGATCACCCGGTTGTGGCTTAAACTATTTTTGGTTTGATCGTATACATACCGTTTGAACTTCTTGGTCTTCTTGTCAAACCGATTGATGCCGCCGCCGTCAGTGGCTATCCAGATATATCCTCTGCTGTCTTCTGTAATGTAGTAAACATTATTTAAGCTAAGACTTTGCGGATCATCTGATTGTGATAAATATCGTGTGAAGTTTCCCGTCTGCGGATCATAGACGTTAACGCCGCCACCATAGGTGCCGATCCAAATTTTCTCGTCGCTGTCTTCAAAAATTTTCCACACATTGTTATTGCTTAGTCCTGGTATGTTTCCTGGCGTCGCTTTGAAATGTTCATAGGTATTTTTTAAAGGATTAAAAATAGTCAAGCCATTGCCCCAGGTTCCAATCCAAATATTGCCCCTGCGATCTTCCGTCACAGTTAAGACATAATTGCCTCCTATTGAATTGGGTTGATTGGCATCATGGCGATAATGCGTGAACCTTCCCTCTTTTCTATCCAGCTTATTCAATCCGCCTCCATCAGTACCAATCCATAAATTCTCGTCCACATCTTCGTAGATGGCAAGCACAAGGTTGTTGCTAAGACTGTTAGGCGAGGAGTTATGCCGATAATGTGTAAACTTGTTATCGGTTTTAACGAAGTTGACCCCGTCATTAAAAGTGCCGATCCACATGTTTCCTTCTTTATCATCAAATAGAAAATAGAGTGAGTTATCATTGATGCTTCCACGATCAATATCATCATGCTGATAGTTACTAAATGCATTGGTGTTAGGATTGTATACACTTAGACCGCCGTTTTCTGTGGCTATCCATAAATTCCCTTTAGGTCCCATACGAATGTCTTGAATGGAATTATGAGACAAGCTGTTGGGATTTTTTGGGTCATGTTTATAATGTTTGAATTCTCCACGTTCGGGTAAAAATAAATCGACGCCGCCACCGTAGGTACCGATCCAAAATGTACCTTCCTTACTTTGCGTTATCGCGCGTACGTTATTGCTGGAAATAGATCTAGGGTCGGCGGCGTTATGTTTAAACGATTTGAATGTTTTATCATTTCTGTTAAATAAATTTAACCCTCCGTTCCCTGTCGCTATCCAAATGTTGTTTTGCTCATCTTCGTAAATGTCACGGATTTCATTATCGCTAATTCCGTGAGGATTGTTTTTGTCATAGGTGAAACGTACGATTTGTTTGGTGTTGACATCCAACACGTTTAAGCCACCATTATTTGTTCCAATCCAGATATTTCCGGCATGATCTTCTAACAAAGTGTAGATAAAATCATCTGACACTGAATTGTGATTATTGGGATCATTCCTGTAGTGTATAAAACGTTCTGTCTCGCGATCGAACATGTTCAAACCACCACCCCACGTGGCAATCCAGATATTACCGCGCCTGTCTTCGATAATTCGCCATAGATTATTATGGCTTAGGCTGTTCGCATCATTGGGTAAATTTTTGTAGACCGTGAATTTATAGCCGTCGTATTTATTTAGGCCATCGTGCGTGGAGAACCACATAAACCCCTCCTGATCCTGGAGTATACCCCGCACGTTACTATGCGATAGGCCTTCACGGATACCAAGGTGCTCGAATTTTAGATTTTTTTCCTGTGCCCCGGCCGCCGTGCACAGGAGAAATATTGAGCAGCATATAAATAATATGAATTTGTTTTGGGTGGATAATTTGGTCGTAAACATTTGGTCAGATAAAAAATCCTGTAACACTTTTTCCGGCCCGATGACGATGATCTGTCCGAGTCATTTCCATCCTGGATATTTAAGCCATAAAATTATGAGCCTCATGGGTGAATGTCAAGTTCACAAATGTTGCCATTTTAATTTAGAATCGGCGTTTTGCTGACCTTGCCCCCGCGATAGACGATTCGGCTTCGATTCGGCGAACGAAAAGGATGTCAAAAAACTCACATACTTCCCGCGGAGTTCGCAGGTTGGAAGCGGGCTTAATTCAAAGTTAGCAACTTAAGACAAACGGGTGAAGGTACCTTAACTGGTTTTCCTATTGCAGTGAGCTTACCAGTCTTTGAATTGATTTTGAAAATATTGATGGTATCAGAATCCTGATTCGCAGCGAACAAGTATTGGCCCTTAGGATCGACCAAAAAGTTTCTTGGTACTGTCCCGCCTGTGCTTTGATGACCTATTAATGTAATCTTGCCATCTTTGCCAATTGCATATATACTAAGAACGTTTGCACCTCGGTTAGACATGTATAGATATTTTCCTGCGATATCGGTGTGAATATCTGCGCTGGTATTTTTTTCTGTGAAATTTTCTGGCAATGATTTTACCGAATCTTGTAAAACCGTTAATGCGCCGCTTGCCTTATCAACTGAGAATACCCCTACCGTTGATGTTAACTCTTCCACCAAATAGGCAAAATTTCCAGATGGATGTAGCGCAAGGTGACGCGGGCCGGCGCCCGGAACAACACTTACTTCCGGAGTTGTCGCGGGGTGAAGTGTTCCGTCTTCGGAATTAAATTCATAGATATAAATTTTGTCGGTCCCGAGGTCCATAACATAGACGAATTTATTATCCCCTGAGACAACCGTGGAATGAATGTGTGGGCTCTGCTGCCTTTCCGGGTGGACGCTGTTACCCGTGTATTTTTTTGCGTCCGATACACTTCCAATTAATCCATCTTTGAACAATGAAAGCACCGTGAGATTTCCCTCGCCGTAATGTGATATAAAAATATATTTACCCGTTTTATCTACTTCGACATAGCATGGCCCGTCGCCATAGGAGGATTTGTTGTTGAGACCGCTCAGCCTGCCAGTTGCTGGATCGATGCCATAGGCACTGACTGAACCACCTTGGTCGGCGACATCTGCCTTGCCACGGTTAACTGAATAGAGAAATTTCTGAGTGGGATGTATGGTAATAAAGGACGGGCTTTCCAGACTTGGAACGGCCTGAAGAAGGGTTAATGTTTGCTTGGCTCTGTTAAAGGTGTACGCGTAAATCCCCTGGCTTCCACGAACTGAATATGTCCCCACATATAGGATTTCTTTTTTTGACTGCCCATCAACAGAACTCCAAAAAAGAATGATTGAGAATAACAGTAAAATCTTTTTCATACCGATCGAGTTAGTTTAAGGATGTTGCGTTCAGTTCGTATGAAAGGAAAATGTTCGCGGCTTTGCTGACTTATCTTTGCGGCCTTTGCGTGCAAAGTTAGTTTACGCAAACGCTTCCTTTTCAGGTTTAGCGATGGTTATTTTTTTCGAATAGGCCAACGAAGCATATAGGTCTCCGCTCGGTCTCCTCATTCGCCTCATGGTTTCAAAATCACATTCGTATAATCCAAAACGCATGGCGGGACCCAGGTGCCATTCAAAATTGTCCCATGTACTCCAGAAGTAATAACCACGAATATCGATGCCATCTTTTATCGCCTTGTGAACAATATAAGCATAATCCTGGATGGCCTGAAGGCGAAGGAAATCACTCTCGTCACATACACCATTTTCCGTGATAATGATCGGCTTCTTGTATTTAGCCCAATAACGATCCAGGCAGGTACGTAGCCCTTCCGGGTGATACTCCCAGATATCATCGTGCCGCCTACGCAAGGCTTTCATTTTTTCAGGTGTTTCTAAGAAGGTAATTGGAAACGGATCATGCGGAATTCTTCCGTAATAACTCATGCCGAAAAAATCCACTTTTTCAAAATGACTTGGAACGTACTCCATAAACCACCAGTCCGACAACCGGGCAGGAAACCACCCTAATAAATTCTCTGCAGAAAATACGGTTGCGTTATGGGAAATTCCAACTGGCTGATCAGGGAATTTTGACTTTATGTAGTCGTACACTTCGTTGTGGGCAATGCCCATATTTTTTACCACTTTTCCTGCCGTCAACGGATTGATTTTGAAAGGCGGGAAGAATGAAGTAATCCATCCGTAGCTGGCGTAAACATTAGGCTCGTTAAAAGTATTCCAGAAGGAAACATATTGCCCGAATTCATCAACAACTTTTTTCGCAAAATCAACCCACATCGGAATGTTTTCTGTTTTTTCCCAGCCACTAAGTTTTGAGAACCAAAGCGGATTTGTAAAGTGGTGTAGCACCATCATGATGCCGATTCCTTTTTGTTTAAGGTCCTGAATAAAATGGTGATACTCCTGCGCAGTTTGCAGGTCAAAAGTTGAAAAGGGTGCGCGTTGGAGCTTGCTCCACATCAGCCCCATTCTATAGTTAGGCGCAACGGATGCGATAATCGCCGCGTCTTCTTTAAATCTTTTTTCGTGATCGGTGGTTCGCTCGAAGAGCACCCCATTTCGGGCCTTTACACCTTGCCAGTCGTGTTCAAAGGCAGTTTCTATTTGAGCAGCTGCAGTACTTGTTCCGAAGATAAAATTATCGGGGAACGTGAGTTTCATTATTTACGGGTCATTGCACTTTGGGAAGTTTCCCATTCCTTCCAATACCTTCTCAAAATTTTCATGTCCTCTTCGAGACAAGGATAGCGTTCAGCGAAATTTGGGAGCATTGGGAGGTTGCCATTCACGAGGTGGAAAGAAGTCAATCCTCCAGTCCATTCAAAATGTCCAGGATCATATGGTTTTCTCCACCGACCTCCCCAACGAAGTCCTAACTTTTCACCTACAGCACCGATCTTCCGCCACAACATAGTATTATTCCAAACAGCAACGGAATCTACGACAGGAACGACATCAACTGCAAGTCCGTATTGATGCTTGGAGCGACCTGCACCTGAGCTGGTATATTTTTTCCCCATGGTCTTATATTCGTGTTGTTTGGCGTGTGTTCGATAGGTTTCAACTACAACCAACTCAATTCCCTTTGCTTTACATTTTGCGATCAACGTTTGAATTTGGTCTCTGAAAAAAGGATGGAGTGAATTCAAGTCGGTGATCATCGGTAAATCGCCGCGGTCTTTCCCGAATGCATAATTTTCAACGAAGCTCCAGGTTTTCCAGTCGCTCAGTGAATCTCCGAATGTGAGCGTAGGGTCTTCAAAATCAACCGAATCGATCATAAAATTTTGTGATTCTGAGACGACCCGGAAAACTTCCGGCGTTGTGCGAATATCAACAGGTGTAAAAAGCGAATTAACATTAAACTGTGCCTGTGTTTGAATGAAAAGAAGCGACAACAATATCGAGAGACCTACCTTGAGAAAAAAACGCATTTCTGGAATTAATATAAGAGGGCAAATATATGATTTTTAGTGAATTAGCGGCTAACAGAAAGGAGATACAGGAATTTTTTTTAAACATTTTATAAGACACGTATTATTTATGCAAAAAAATAAGGGTCACTTTTGATGACCCTTACTTTAAGAATTAGTTAACTGCCCCCGAGTTTGTCCATGTGAGTCTGATATCGCTTTTGCAATTCCGGATCTGTTGCCAATGCTTTTTTAATTTTATTGTAATCACTAGCACCAACATATTCTTTCGCCATCGATTGAAATGTTTCCTGAATCTTTGCTGTGCCTTCTTCCTTCTTGGCTGCTACTTCCTTAATGAATGCAATTTCCTCAGGGGTGGCCTTGGCTTTTGCAAGCGCTGCTGGATCGTCCGCGATTTTTGAAAGTTCGTTGTAGCGGGCATTCGTCATTTTTTCATTGTCTTTAACCATCGCTTCGATATCCTTCAACAAACTTGCCTTCATATCATTAACGGAATCCATCGTTACTGCGTATTTCTCAAGCTGGTCATCGGTAATCTCGGCACTTTCTGTCTGCGCGTTTTCGCTTGGCGCACTTTCCTTTTGAGGACTGTCGTTTTGCGCCTGCATCGCGTGTACCCCAAAGAATAATGCAAATACAAAAAGATAATTTTTCATGATTCAATTTTTTTGTTTTTTTGATACTAACCTCTTACTAAAATAAACCACCGACCCTGTAAAATGTTATGAGAATTTTACAGCTACACGGGGTTTTCCGAACACCAACTTGTAATCTAAAAGTCTATAACCAATCATTTATAAAATAGTTTTAAGATCCGCCCTAGTTGCTAAAATGAATTTATCGGCATACTTTGGCTAGGTTTTACCAAACTTAGGCCTAGTCAATTTTAGTATCTCACTTTCGGTTAATGAATTCTGAAAGAACTTTTTTTGGCCATCCGCGTGGATTGGCTACATTATTTTTTACAGAAATGTGGGAGCGGTTTAGCTATTATGGCATGCGCGCGCTGCTGCTACTATTTATGGTCGCCTCGGTCGAAGAAGGCGGAATGGGTTTCGACGATAAAACAGGTGGCGCTATCTATGGTCTTTACACCATGTTTGTTTATTTGCTCGCGTTGCCGGGAGGCTGGCTAGCCGATAAACTTTTTGGTTTGCGAAAATCAATTTTTTACGGAGGATGTATTATTGCCCTGGGGCATTTTTGCCTTGCTTTTCCCTTTAACGAAACATTTTTTCTTGGGCTCTTACTTATTGTAACAGGTACTGGTTTGCTTAAGCCAAACATCAGTGCCTTGATTGGCGAATTGTATCCCGCCAACGATCCCGCCCGACGCGACTCGGGTTTTTCAATATTTTATATGGGCATTAACATTGGCGCCTTTATTTCTCCGTTTATCACGGGCTATTTGGGAGAAAATGTTAATTGGCATTATGGCTTTGCTGCAGCGGGGGTCGGAATGGTTATCGGTCTTGTTTACTACAAGCTTACTGAGAAAAATCTGGGCGAAGCCGGACTCAAACCGAATCGTATTTTAAATGAAGATGAAAAGAATCGAGAGCGAAAATTGTGGATTGGTTTATGGTGTGTTCTTCTGATCCTCATCATTTTTGTCGTATTACTTTTGACGCGCGTCATTAACATTGATCCTAGATCTTTTGCACGAGGTTCAGGAGTTGTTCTTCTGACCTGTGTGCTGATCTATTTTATCTACGTCTTCGCTGCTGAAAAATTAGATCCGTCTGAGAAGAAAAAAATCTTAGCGATATGCGCTATGTTCGTAATTACGACGACCTTTTACGCCGGCTACGAGGGACAAGGATCATCATTAAATTTATTTGCAGAGCGTTATACCGATATGTTTATCGGAAGCTTTGAAATGCCCGCCAGTTGGATGCAGTCGGCGCCGCCGATATTCGTTGTTATTTTTGTTCCAATTTTTGCGTGGCTTTGGGTTTGGCTTGCCAAGCGAAATATGAACCCATCAACACCTGTTAAACTCTCAATGGGATTGATTTTTTTAGGATTAGGATATTTGGTGATGATGGGCGCGTCTATGATTGTTATTCAAGGTCAGAAGCCGCTGCCGACCTGGCTTATCTTCACCTATATGTTCCTTACCTTTGGTGAGATATGTTTGTATCCTATTGGCCTGAGTGCGGTGACAAAGCTTTCGCCAACGAGATTGGTCGGGCAGATGATGGGTGTCTTTTTTATGTCATTGGCGTTGGGAAATTTAATCGCGGGATTGTATGCCGGAGAGTTTGATAATGAATCTATCGCTGCAAACCCAGGTTTGCTGGTGGACCTTTTTGGCTTGGTAGCAAAAATAACCATAATCGCAGGTATCATTGTATTCATCTTCAGTAAGCCGATCCGGAAACTAATGGGAGATGTTCGATAACTGCATTCAACTTTGTAAAATCTATGGAAGAACCTAAATCCTTTAAACCCTACGTTTCGCCGGACCAGCACATGGCGGAGTTTACATTAAAATCAATTCTGCTCGGTTCGCTGTTTGGAATTCTTTTTGGTTCTTCCACCGTTTACCTGGCCCTAAAGGCCGGGCTTACTGTTACGGCTTCGATTCCAATTGCAGTAATAGCCATCACGTTGGGACGGAAATTTTTAAAGACAACGATCCTCGAAAATAATATCATCCAAACCACGGGATCGGCCGGTGAATCTATTGCTGCTGGTGTGGTGTTCACGCTTCCTGGGTTTTTGTTCCTCTCGCCGGGATCCAACGGAGTGAGTATTGGTGAAGCATATTTCGATTACCTCACGATTTTAATACTTGCTGCCTTTGGTGGAATGCTCGGAACGTTGATGATGATCCCGCTAAGAAGGTCGCTAATAGTAAAGGAACACGGCGTGCTTCCATATCCCGAGGGAACTGCTTGTGCGTCTGTACTCCAGGCGGGTGAAAAGGGTGGCGTATTTGCCCAGACTGCCTTTGTGGGTATGGGCGTGGCGATGGTTTATGCGGTGCTCCAAAAGGTATTCCATGTCATTGCAGAAATTCCCGCGATAGCGACTTCGCATGTCAATAAATATTGGCCTGCCGGCGCAACGCGCGGCGAAATAACCCCGGAATATTTAGGTGTCGGGTACATCATCGGTCCACGAATTTCGGGCGTACTGGTGGCAGGATCAGTGCTGGCCTGGTGGGCATTAATCCCGCTATTGACGACGTTGGTTGACCCCGATACCATTGCTTTGCAATTGGTAAAATTAGGATATCTGGCAGATATCAGTAAATCAGGAGGGCCTGGCGCATGGAACGCTGAGACGCATAGCTTTGGAAGTTATGCCGATGCTATTTATCGGGCTTATATCCGTCAGATTGGTGCTGGCTCGGTAGCGGCGGGTGGATTTATCACCTTGATAAAAACTATTCCCACCATCGTATCTTCTTTCAAAGAAAGCATTGGATCGATGAAGGAAAAAAATGTTGAAGGCGTGTTGCGTACGGAGCGTGATCTTTCTTTCAAAGTGGTAATTATAGGAAGTATCGCGCTGATTTTATTGGTGGCATTTCTGCCCAGCAGCATTATTCCAGGTGATAGCATTTTTCAAAAGTTGCTGATTGGAATCCTGATAGTCGTTTTTGGCTTTTTCTTTGTAACAGTGTCCAGCCGTATCGTTGGATTGGTTGGAACCAGCAATAATCCGATCTCCGGAATGACAATTGCCACCTTGATGGGAACATGTTTGATTTTTACCAGCATTGGTTGGTCTGGTAAATTTTATGAACCGCTGGCGCTAGTAGTAGGAGGGATGATCTGTATTGCTGCAGCCAATGCGGGCGGAACGTCGCAGGATTTAAAGACGGGTTATATTGTAGGAGCCACTCCCAAATACCAGCAGCTTTCACTTTTTATTGGCGCCATCGTCTCCTCCGTCGCCATCGGTGTTGTAGTGAGTATATTGGACACGCCGACGCCTGCGATGATTTCGCAGGGACTTACACATGCAATTGGCAGCGATCGTTATCCTGCGCCTCAGGCCACGTTAATGGCTACGTTAGCAAAAGGAATTCTTTCTTTCAATCTTGATTGGCAGTTTGTAATTGTTGGTGTCTTCATTGCGATAACCCTGGAGTTGTGCGGCATTAAAGCGCTGGCCTTTGCCATCGGGTTGTACTTACCACTTTCCACTACGCTACCCATTTTTGCGGGTGGCGCTATCAAAGGTTACATTGACTGGAGAGCTGAAAGGAAAAATGAAAGGATCGAAGATGATGAACTCGGAAGAGGAAGCCTGTTCGCGACCGGCCTTATCGCGGGGGGTGCACTTACGGGCGTCATCGTGGCGATCCTGGCGGTCTTTTTACCCGGCATGATGGAGTCCGTCAATCTCGAACATTATATCGCGGGAAGTTTAGGAACAGGAGGATATTACCTGCTGGGAACGGCCTTCTTTATCGCAATGATGACCATTCTCTACAGACTGGCGGTTAAGAAAAATTAAAGAATTTTTAAGACAGCCTAACCAAGCAATTCAATTCTGTGAAGGATCCGATTCGAATTTTCTGACATCTGGATCGTATGCCTATAGGGTGGTTTAATACATTCATATACTTTCAAGTGTGAACGATCGACGTTCCAAAAGAATGTTGTGTTTTCAAATTCGCCGGGCAAAAGATCTTGTCGCATTGCATCAATTTGTTCAGGAGAGATAAGATGGCACCGTGTATCGGCCTTGTTGGCATCCATTGAAAATGGCAGGGTCGAGATTGTGTTAAGGAGTAAATTTTTGTCTGCTTCGTATTCAAAATAGCTAGCATACATTCCGTTGTGATGTTTGATTTTCAGACCTGAAACTCCATCGAGATTTAAAACTTTAATAGCGGCGGGGGGAAGTGAGTCTTGAATCGATGTTGACAGAACGAGAGGAGGAATAAAGTCGAGGGGAATTTCAAGCACTGGCTTTTTACATGCGCCTAATGCCAACACTACGAGTAATGGAATTGTAAACAATATTCTCATTGCACGCCTTTGCTGGAATTTAGTTCGATGATTTCTTTCAATGCTTCCAGGGCCTTGGATTCCGCCAGCTCGACTTTGCCATCAGCAGCGATGATTTCATTCAGATCACTGTAAAAGTTATTTTTCAAAACACTGTGATCCTGATCGAAGTGTTTGAAGCTGGCACTAAACAAAGTCGATAATTTCGATCGGTCAAAGGAATTATATTCCCGGATTGCTACATAAAGTTTTTTTTCGATGTCCGTGTCTTTTTCGAAAAGTCCTCCGATCTTCTTTTTGATGGTTGCCATCTCATTCGGATCGTAATTTTCATCCGCCCTGGACATGTGGACATAAAGAAACAGAATGAAATCCTTGAACGTAGAATGAATAACCATACGATTCCGAATTGTTGATGAAAACGAAAATAACAAAAAAAGGCTTCATCTTTTGATGAAGCCTTTCTTAATAAATTATTTCGTCTTTTGGCAATTACATCATGCCGCCCATTCCACCGCCGCCATGTGGCATGGCTGGAGCTGGATGCTCTTCAGGAATTTCAGAAACCACTGCTTCAGTAGTTAATAAGAGACCTGCTATAGACGCTGCATTTTCAAGTGCAAGACGAGTTACTTTCGTAGGATCGATGATACCTGCATCAAAGAAGTTTTCGAACTTGTTATCAGCTGCATTGTATCCGTAATCTTTTTTGCCATCGCGAACTTTGTTAACGATGACGGAACCTTCCTGACCTGCGTTTTCAGCGATAATTCTCAACGGTGACTCAAGTGCAAGGCGAATGATATTGACACCCGTAGCCTGATCTTCGTTGGTGAGCCCAAGATCTTTCAGTGCGTCGATTGCGCGGATATAGGCAACGCCTCCACCAGGAACAATACCTTCCTGAACTGCGGCACGTGTTGCATGCAATGCGTCGTCTACACGATCCTTCTTTTCTTTCATCTCAACTTCAGTAGCGGCACCTACGTAGAGGATAGCCACACCGCCCGAAAGTTTTGCGAGGCGTTCTTGTAGTTTTTCTTTATCGTAGTCAGAGGTTGTTGTCTCAATTTGAGCTTTGATTTGTGCTACGCGGCCCTGGATTTCGTTTTTCTTTCCAGCGCCATTAACGATCGTAGTATTATCCTTATCAATGTTAATTTTTTCAGCACGGCCAAGCATATCCAAAGTTGCATTCTCGAGTTTAAAGCCTTGCTCTTCAGAAATTACTTTACCTCCAGTGAGAACCGCGATATCTTCCAACATAGCTTTTCTTCTGTCACCAAAGCCAGGAGCTTTAACTGCGGCTACCCGTAAAGCACCACGGATTTTATTTACTACCAATGTTGCCAGCGCTTCACCTTCAACTTCTTCGGCAACAATTAGAAGGGGTTTGCCGGTTTGGGCAGATGCCTCCAGTACCGGAAGCAATTCCTTCATACTGCTGATTTTCTTATCGTAAATCAGAACATAAGGCTGATCGAGATCCACTTCCATTTTCTCCGTGTTCGTCACGAAATAAGGTGAGAGATAACCTCTGTCGAATTGCATACCCTCAACGGTCTTAACTTCCGTTTCGGTTCCCTTAGCTTCTTCTACAGTGATAACGCCATCTTTACCTACTTTATCCATAGCATCTGCAATCATCTTTCCAATGGTTGCATCGTTGTTGGAAGAGATCGTAGCGATTTGAGCTATTTCGCTAGCGTCTTTAATTTTTCTGGATTGCTTTTTCAGGTGTTCAACCACAGCATCAACAGCTTTTTCGATACCGCGTTTCAAATCCATAGGGTTAGCACCAGCCGCTACGTTTTTAATCCCGTGAGCATAGATTGATTGTGCTAATACCGTAGCAGTGGTGGTACCATCACCAGCAGCGTCGGCAGTTTTAGAAGCCACTTCCTTCACGAGTTGTGCACCCATGTTTTCGATAGGATCTTTTAATTCGATTTCTTTCGCAACAGAAACACCATCTTTTGTGACGGTAGGTGCACCGAATTTCTTATCGACGATAACATTACGACCTTTTGGGCCGAGGGTAACTTTTACTGCGTCAGCAAGTTTATCGACACCCTTCTTTATTTTATCTCTTGCGCTGGATTCAAACGTTATTTCTTTCGCCATGATTTTTTAAGGTTACGTGGTTGATTAAATGATTCCGAAAATATCAGAGTTTCTCATGATGAGGTACTCTTTTCCGTCGATGAGGATCTCAGTACCGGAATATTTTCCATAAAGTACATTATCACCAACTTTTACAGTTACAGGCTTGTCTTTTACGCCTTCACCTACGGCAATGATTTTGCCTTTTTGAGGTTTTTCTTTTGCAGTGTCTGGAATGATGATACCAGATGCAGTTTTTGTTTCAGCTTCAGCGGGCTCAACTAATACCCGGTCCTCATTTGGTTTGAAGTTGATTTTGGCCATATGTTATAATGATTTAAAGGTTAACAATTTTCACAGTCCCCGCATCAGCTTTTATGCCAATGCGAAAAGAGACGCGAATTAAGGGAAATTTTTTACATAGTGTCAGATTTTTGGCCGTATTTAATATTTTCACTGGCATCGATTTCAGTTTGGCGGAGCCACTATGTCAGACATGGCAGAGTTTCATTTTGCACACGAAAATTAAAAGAAGATCCTAAAATATTACGTTTTAATGCCTGAAGGGCCAGAATTCGACTTTGTTCAAAACGCAATAAAACGTTAAATTAGTTACTGTAGAAAACTTGCGAACATGGACAAATTATCAAACGACTGGCTGACTCAGGGGTTAATTGACTTCGAATACAAGAAGTATGTTTTAATGGCGTATTTGCAGCGCGTCAAAAGCTCCTTTGATAGAATTGAGCTTTATCCTTTTATGGCGGACCTTGTCTTCCATTACAGAAACCTCTTAACACTCAAGGAGAATAAGACTTTAATACGCGAGTCATTCCCAAAAGAACTTTCGTTGGAGGACTTTAAAAAACTGGAGCTCAGCTATCGGCAAATGATCGAAGACGACGGCGTCATGAGCGAGTTGGAGTCCATTATTGATTTTGCTTTGCCCCAAATAAAGGGATCCCTTCAGGAAGGTTCAGTCATATATGAGTACGTCGAGTCCAAGTGCGAAATATCACCTGTCGGTGTAACGCCCTTGTATGCAAAGGAGGGATACTTGTTTGTGACACAACCACCGGAAAAGGAAACGAACATTTATCGGTACCAGGTCAGTATCTATGAGGGGAGCCAGGAACAACTAAGGAGCCTTAACACAGAATTTATTGATCGCATTGAGAAAAATACGATGAACACGTACGAGAATCTCAAACTCGCGCTAATTCGAAAATTCCGCGACCTGCCGAACCCGGCAGCCTACCTCATTCTTGCAAAAATGAAATTTCCCTTTACCGAGACTTTAATGCCGGTAGCAAAGAGGCTTTTTGTGAAACATATTTCACAAGCCGCTTAAGATTGATAAAATTCTTATTTCGCTGAGTCTGCGGGAGCCGCGCTATCAGGAGCCAGATTTAAATTGGGTGGTGCGGTGGCAGGAGCTTGCTCGCCTGCTCTTTCCAAGACATCATTGCTACCACCGCCTCGATTAGCGGTAATAAAATTGGTGGTTAAGCAAAGTACCATGATTGCTATGATAAAGCTCCAGGTCAATTTTTCCAGCAAATCGCCGGTTTTCTTTACACCAATGATGTTACTGGCGGAAGATCCACCAAATTGGCTGGTTAGTCCACCGCCTTTGGAATTTTGAGCTAGAATAACCAATACTAAAAGTATTGCGAATAAAATGATCAGAGCGATAACAAGCGTATACATAGTCCTTACTTCTTCAGTTCTTCAATTTGAGCCGCAAAGTAAGCCTTTTTTTGTGGAAACTTCCAAATTAGCTTCTTCAGGACTTCGATGGCTTTGTCTTTTTTGCCCTGTTTGAGCAGTAATTCAACCAATGTTTCTGAAACAATATTGTCTCCAAATTCGCCGGTTTTTATTGAGGAAAGATCACCTTCCTGCGTGTTGCCGGCTTTGTCTTTGGCATTTGAGATGGAAGGCTGAGTCTTTATGAAATGATCGATAATGTCCAGTTGTTCTTTTTGCTTTTCGTTCGCTGGTTCGATTTTGCTTTTTGTATCGACAATTTCATCAATAATGTCCTTTCGGCTTTCTGACTTCTTTTTCGGGGTTCTTCATTTCCTCACTTTCCATCTGCTGTGCGTTCAAGGCCTTACTCAATTCAATTATCCGCTCGCGCTTCGATTTTCCCTGTTCGGTGGTTGAGGCTGTCGATTTAAGGTCAGCCCCCGGATTGTCAACAAACATCATCTCAAAGTTATGCCGGGCATTATAAAGCGCCGTTACGTCTTTGATTACTTTTTCCGCCAGGTCATCCGATTCAGAAGCAGGCGTTGGCAGTTCTGGAGAACTGGATTTTTTTTCCTTATTCGCCGGATTTACGGTATCAACAATAGGACTTACCGGAATGTTTGGCGAATCGCTTGGGGGCGCGACAGTTCCTCCATTAGATGCCGGAGGCTCTTCGGTGACCGTTCCCATCAGGTTCTTCAAGATAGCACGATCCGCAGAATACACTGCCGCTAGTTGAAGTTCCGTTTGTTGATCTACAAAGCCATGCTCCTTGCTGGTACGTGCCGCCAAGACATGCAAAAGCTGGCTGTAGGGATAAGCCTGACGTAAAGAATGCAGGTCTTTAGCCTCCGAAACTGAACTGGAGGGATAATTCTGAAGGATTTTTTTTAGTAACTCTTTTTCCACGAGGAGGATATTTGCCTAAAGTAAAAATAGCAAATTTTACCAATTGGCGATCGAGGCATTGAAGATGTCGTTGACGATCCGCTCAAATATCTGCCGAGTGTACTGTTCTTGGACATCAGCGAGGTTCTGATCGTTAGGAAAATCCTTGTAAAATGAGAAAGTCTTGTCTTTGAAGGACATTGATTCATCCAATGTATTAACATAGGTTGCCTTGACCGTAATGGTTAGCCGGGTCGATGAAGCGTAATTAGGATCATCCGGGTTTCCTGTGGCCGTAGGTGCGATTGGTAGTGGCGCGAAACTTACAATTTCGCCCTCCATTTGCACTTCCCCTTCCTCGACAACCACCGCGAGATTTGAGTTTTGGATAATATAGTTCTTGAGTTGATTAGTAAAGGTTTGACCCAAATTCGCCGGCCCCAGGTCAGTGTTGTTATAAAATTCAGTAATTGAAATTGTTTGTGCGGCAGTTGAAGTGCCGGTCATCGAATAGTTGATTCCGACGCCGCAGGACATTATCGTGCCTAGCAATAGGAATGGTCCTAAGATGACTGCAAGTTTTTTACAATGGGCCATCAGCGCGAAAATGCTAATCTTCAAGGTCGTATTGTTTTATTTTTCGATAAAGAGTGCGTTCGGAAATTCCCAAATCGCGTGCCGCATATTTACGTTTGTTATTATTTTTCCGGAGCGCCCTGATAATAAGTTCTTTCTCCTTCTTTTCGATGGATAAGGATTCGTCCTCTGTTACATGCGAAATATCGTGAATCTCCTCGTCGTGTGGCTCGGTCGACTGCGTTGGAAGATTTAACACTACATGCTCACTGTCCGTACCGTTTTGCTCCGTTTCAATGCCATCAAAGAGCTCAGGATGTTCCTTTACCAGCTGCGTTACCTTAGCTTGGTTGGGTATTGTTTCCAGAACCAGCTTTTTTAACTCGTTAAAGTCCTTTTTCATATCAAAGAGGACCTTGTATAAAATGTCACGCTCAGACAGTCCATCTTTTTCCAGCACAGAATTTCTATACAAAGCAGGCAAAGTAGATTGCTTGGGGAGGTAGTGCTGAAGCTCCTCCGCACCAATATCTTTATGGTCGGACGACAGCACCGAAATTTGCTCCACCAGATTTTTTAATTGCCTGATATTTCCAGGGAACCGGTATGCCAGCAAAATTTCTTTCGCTTCTTCCGTGAGCACGATGGGTTTGACCTTGTATTTGTCGGCAAAATCACCGGCAAATTTCCTGAACAAGAGTTCAATATCCTTGCCTCGTTCACGTAAAGGTGGAACATAAATCGGAACGGTGCTTAAACGATAGTACAAGTCCTCGCGAAATTTTCCTTCCTCCACGTTCTTCATTAGGTTCACGTTCGTAGCAGCGACCACTCTCACATCAGTCTTTAGGACCTTAGAAGACCCTACCTTAATGAATTCTCCATTCTCCAGAACCCGTAGCAGGCGGGCCTGTGTGCTCAGCGGCATCTCACCGATCTCATCAAGGAAAATGGTGCCTCCATTCGTTACCTCGAAATATCCTTTTCGAGCCTCATGAGCGCCCGTGAAAGAGCCCTTTTCATGCCCAAATAATTCAGAGTCAATGGTGCCTTCGGGTATTGAGCCACAGTTGATTGCGATAAACTGGCCGTGCTTACGGGAACTGAGGTGGTGAATGATTTTTGAAAAAGATTCTTTACCGCTTCCACTTTCCCCGGTGATGAGAACAGACATATCGGTCGGTGCAACCTGAATGGCAACGCTTACGGCATTGTTAAGCAGGGGTGAGTTGCCTATTATGCCGAATCGCTGTTTGACGGTTTGTATTTCTAAATCTGAAATTGTCATTCTTTAGGTATTCAAAAATTTTGCCGCCCAACCGCTTTACCTACCAAGGTACCGCCTGTGCATTCTTCGACAAGCACATTTACATACTCACCTTTTTGAAAATCCTCTTTTGGAAAAACAATCACCTTATTATGAGTGTTCCTGCCCTGCAGAAAGTTTTCAGAGCGTTTAGAAACGCCTTCGATGAGTACCTCGTGCACTTTTCCAACGTCTGCCTTATTTCGCAGCAATGAGTGTTCCCTTTGTTTGTCGATAATCTGATCCAGCCGTGCCTTTTTAATCTCCAGTGAAACGTCGTCTTGCCATTTCTTGGCTGCCAAGGTTCCAGGACGCTCGGAATAGAAAAACATGTAGGCAAAATCAAACTGAACCGCGTCCATGAGGGTCAGTGTATCCTGATGTTCTTCATCTGATTCAGTGCAAAAACCCGTAATCATGTCCGAAGAAATACTACAATCATTACCTAATATCTCCCTGATTCTCTTGGCTTTAGCTAGGTACCATTCACGTGAATATCCACGGTTCATAAGGTCCAAAATGCGGGTATTTCCACTTTGAACCGGCAGGTGGATGGACTTGCAAATGTTGTCATACCTTGCCATCACGTGCAGCACATCGTCCGTAATATCTTTAGGATGGGAGGTTGAAAAACGTATCCGCAGTTTGGGAGACACCTGGGCCACCATTTCCAACAAGTGGGCAAAGCTTACGATGTTGGACGCACTCTTTTTTTCAATCCAGGCCTTGTTATTTTCTTCCGCCGACCATTTATAGGAATCCACATTTTGGCCCAGCAAAGTCACCTCGCGAAAACCGTTGTTAAAAAGATCGCGGGCTTCCTGCACGATCGAAAGAGGGTCTCTACTTCTTTCACGGCCTCGTGTAAAAGGTACCACGCAAAAGGTGCACATATTATCACATCCACGCATGATGGAAATGAAAGCGGTAACGCCGTTGGAATTAAGCCGCACTGGACTTATATCCGCATAAGTTTCCTCGCGGGAAAGGAAGGTGTTTACGGCCTTGTCGCCTTCGTCAACTTGATTTATTAAGTTGGGCAGATCCCGATAAGCGTCAGGTCCGGCGACTAAGTCGACGATCTTTTCTTCTTCCAGGAGTTTTGATTTTAACCGCTCGGCCATGCAGCCAAGGACTCCCACTAATAACGCGGGATTGTTTTTCTTCAGGCTGTTTATATAGGTCAGCCTGTTTCTCACAGTTTGTTCTGCTTTCTCCCGGATGGAGCATGTATTAAGGAAAATGACGTCTGCTTGTTGGATATCCGACGTGGTATCAAAACCATCCTTCTTTAGAATGGATGCGACGATCTCGCTATCGGAAAAATTCATTTGGCAGCCATAGCTTTCGATGTAAAGCTTTCGGCCAGCGCCTGAATGCGTGGACTTGGAAACACGAACGGTCTCACATGCTTCCTCACTGTCCTTTAAAATATCTAATTCACTGATCAAATTCTCCATGACTTCGTTTCCAAGACGCAAAAATAATAACTTTAGCTTTTCAAATGACATCTTGTCAGTTGAATAAAAATTAGTTCATTAAAAATTTAAAATTTGGGGAAATGGCGCTTATAAAATCCGTCCGCGGATGTACTCCGAAGTTTGGGAAGAATTGTTTTCTCGCAGAAAATGCGACCGTTATAGGTGAAGTGGAAATGGGTGAAAACTGTACCGTGTGGTTCAATGCCGTTGTTAGGGGTGATGTACATTCCATTTTAATTGGAGACAATACAAACATTCAGGATGGCGCAATTATTCACGGAACGTATCAAAAAAACAATACAGTAATCGGTCGTAATGTATCCATTGCCCACAACGCCGTGGTGCATGGTTGTAAAGTCGAGGACAATGTTCTCATTGGTATGGGAGCGATCATTATGGATGGAGCCGTCGTAGGTTCACACTCTGTAATCGCCGCCGGTGCCGTTGTGTTGCCAGGCACTGTCGTCGAGTCAAATAGTATTTATGCCGGGATGCCTGCGAAGAAAGTAAAAGATATTTCTCCCGAGATGAAGGAAGTCATTCAGCGTACAGCTAAGAAATTATCCGATGTATGCTTCGTGGTTTAGCGAGGAGTAACTTTCGAACAACGAAAAAAAATTAGAACGTTTTGATATTTTTTTGTTAACTTAAAAATAAAGACACCTCAGTTGTATGATCTTGGATGAGAACAAAGGGTTTGACATCGATGTGATAAGAGATTACGCTCTTAGGATGAAGGCCCTTGGCTTGGAGTACGTGTTGGATGAAGAAGATGAGAGCACCGATGAATATGTGCATTTTTATTTCATTGGAAAGTTTGAAGGGAAGGACGTGATCTACGATACGGCTATTTACACACTCAGACTTCACCATGAGAGTGAGTTGTATGAAATCGCTGAGCACCGTGCCGCCAAGCATTTTCCTGAATATAAAAAGATAAACTATGAGGAGGATGAAAATGGAAATCTTGCTGCGTTAGATCCGCTGGAAGAAGAGATTGGACTGTACATGGCGGAGGTGATCATGACGTTGGAGGAAGAAGAATCGGTGAAAGTAAAAGAGCACGTTGATTTAGATAGCAATACAGATTTTGGAATAAGCCTCGACGTGGGCTTGCATGTCGAAAAAATTACGCCTAAAGTAATTGAGAAATTTATCAAGGATTTCAATGAAGATAATCTTCGGTTAGACGATACATTGTATTCTTTTCAGACCCAGGACCAAGAGGCCTAAAAAACTCGCTTCATAGTTTTTATCTTACGGGGTGGCGGTCAATTCTTAAATTCTCATCATATTTGCCCCCTATAACTAAAATTGGAATGAAGAATTTGTCCCTTATTTTAAATGCCGTACTGCTGGTGGCTGTTGGCGTTTTATTTTTCCTACATTTTTCGGGTAATAAGTCCGCGGCAAGCGGCTCCGATTCTGCCACGTCGGCAATCCCTGGCGATTTGAAAATTGCCTACATTAATTCAGATTCTGTTTTGCACCATTACGAGTATTTGAAAGCTAATCGGGTAACAATGGAAGAAAAGACTAAGAAAATGGAGCAAGAATACCGCAACAGGGCTCAAGGATTGCAGAATGAAATCACTGCCTACCAACGAAATGTATCGAACATGACGTTGGGACAGGTAAAAGCGGTAGAAGAGGATTTAGGCAAGAAACAGCAAAACCTGCAGATGTATCAACAAAGTCTTAGCCAGCAACTAATGCAAGAAGAGGCTAAACTGAATAAGGAATTGTACGATCGCGTTACAGCATACCTGAAAACATATGCAAAGGAAAAAAACCTTCACGTGGTATTGAAGTATGATCCTACCAGCGACTTATTGTTTGCGGGTGACGCTTTGGATGTATCGAAAGATGTTATCGACGGATTAAATGCCGAGTATCAGGTAGAGAAGACCGGTACCGGCTGCTGTGAAGAAAGACAGTACCGCGACAAAAAAGTAATGGTGTACCATTATCCTCAAAAAACCGGTCTTTAGGCCGGTTTTTTATTTTTATATTTGGTTTTGCCTTATGTTAAACAGATTTTTTGGGGCATTTCAACATCAGACTCAAGAGCAGAAACAAATTGTTTTAATGCTCTGCACCGGATTTTTTATGGGGGTCTTCCTGGCAACGTACCAGGTAACCGCAGATTCTCTATTCTTGAACAGAATGGGAGATCAGCTGGACAAAGCCTTTCTCGTAGCCGGCGCGATGGGAATGTTAACCACGGCCATTTTTTCCATGTTTCAAAATTGGCTGAAATTTACCAGCCTGGCGCTCGGCTCTGTTGCGCTTATCTTTTTATTTACGCTGAGTGCTTATTGGTTGATCCATTATGGAAATGCCGAATACCAGGACGAGTTCATCTTTGCGCTGTATTGTATGACCGGCCCGATCACAGCAGTTCTTTTATTAAGTTTCTGGGGAATATTTGGAAGACTTTTTAATTTCAGACAATCCAAGCGACTCATTGGTTGGATAGACACCGGACAACTGATTGCAGCCATACTTGCCACCCTTATCGTTATTCCATTTACCACAGAATTAATTCAGGATACATCAAATTACCTTCTGCTTTGCGCGATTAGTATGGCCGTTGTGTGTATACTGTTGTTCAGTATTGCGTCCACTTTTACCTTGTCGAAAAACGATCCACGGGAGTTTGGGGTAACCGTACGGCAAGAGACCAGACTCATTAAACTTTTTCGTGATCCTTACATAGTTTTGCTTTCCGTTTTCCTGTTGGTTTCGACGATCATGTTTGTATTTAGTCAGTATTCGTTTCAGATTTTGGTCAAAGAACAATATCCCGACGAACGTGATCTTACCAACTTCAATTCTTTTTTTATTGGTGCCGTTTACGGCATAAGCTTGATCCTTCAGACGTTTGTAAATCCGCGGATCATAAGCAACTATGGTCTTCGGGTTTCGCTTTTCATTTTGCCATTGGTGATGATTATTTTCTCCATAGCATCCATCACCACCGGTAGTTTTTTAGGGTTTGAAAAGAGTATAGCACCGGCCGGATTTATTTATTTCTTCTTATTTATCTCCTTAAGTCGTTTATTCAACTGGACTTTGAGAGACTCACTTGAAAATCCCGTCTTCAAACTTTTTTTCATTCCGCTCGATAACCGGCTGCGATTCAACATCCAATCCAAAGTTGAAGGATTGGTAAGTGAAAGTGCGCGGTTTATCGCAGGGCTCTTAATTTTTGGTTTGGCTTTTATACCTTTTTTCAAGATCATCCATATCTCGATTTTTTTGGTTGTCCTTTCTGGTTTGTACTTCTTAGTTGTTACAAAGCTTTACAATGGTTATCGGAATAAACTGAGGATGAAGCTTGAAAGCGGCGATGGACAACTTGAAAAACTTGAAAGAGGATATGCTCAAGTTACCAGCAGATTGGAATCAATGCTGAATCTTCCATCTCCCGGCAAGGCTATTTTTTCATTCAAACTCCTGGAAAAAATAAATGCCGCACAGGCCCCAGGTTGGATCAATGTTTTGATGAAGAACGAAGACGAATCAGCCCGTGGGTATGCGCAGGATAAACTCAACGAACTGAAGGGGCTTGCTGTGTCCGATCAATTTGTTATTCGAATGGATACCAGCAGGATGGAGGGATCCGGTAAAAATATTCTCAGCAAACTGGATTTACAGTCAATTCTTGAGAGCGATGGAGACATCACGAAAACACGTGTACAAAAATTAACGCGATCAACGAATCCAAGTGACAGACATTATGCAGCCGAACTTCTGCAACACATCTCCAAGGATGAGGGTACTTCATTTTTAATGGAGTTATTGAACGATTCAGAACCTAAAGTTCGTAACACGGCGCTGAAAACTTCAGTGAAGAAATACAACACAGAAGTTATTAATGCCATCATCGAAAATTTAGGTAACCCTGTGTTTAGCAACCAGGCTATGAATGCGCTGGTGCTCATCGGAGCCGATACGCTTACAGCATTGGATGCGTCATTTTATAGAAGTGGACAAAGCACACAAATGATGCTGCGCATTGTGCAGGTGATTGGAAGAATTGGTGGCGTTCGTGCTCGGGAAATTCTTTGGAGTAAGATTGACTATCCTAACAAGATCGTCGTGTCACAGGTTCTTTTGTCGCTGGGTGAATGTGGATTCAAAGCGGGCATATCTCAGATCACCCGGATCAAGTATGCCATCGAGTCTGATATTGCTGATATAAGCTGGAACCTGAGCGCCATGCAGGAAGTGGGAGACGAAGGATTTGGTGCGCAAATCAAATCGTCGTTGAAGTGGGAAATTCAAAACGACATCGAGCACATCTACATGTTGCTCACCATGCTTTATGACACGCGTTCCATACAGTTGGTAAAGGAAAATATTGATAGCGGCACGGCCGAAGGCATAACGTATGCTATTGAACTCTTGGATGTATTTTTGTCCGAGCAATTGAAGAAACGTGTCATTCCCATATTGGATGATTTGACAATTGCCGAACGAACCAACAGGCTCGAGGAGTTTTATCCACGCGTAAAACTGGATGAAGCGCTCGTTCTCAAATTTATGATCAATCGCGATTTCGCTCAGTCCAACCGATGGACAAAGGCTTGCGTGTTATTTCAAATCGGGATTCTTGGAATTACAGATTTCAAATTAGACCTCATCGCACAACTCTTTAATCCTGATTGGCTGTTGCGTGAAGTTTCAGCATGGGCACTTCATAAGATTCATCCTGATTCATACGAGCAAAACGCAAAGAGGCTGGGCGAGGAAGTAAAAAGGCAACTCGATGCGTTGATTATTCAGTCTAAGAGAATGACGCGTTTTGAAAGAGTTCTGTTTTTTCAAAAGCTGGCTTTTTTTGAAAATGTTCCAGGTCTTACCCTTTCTTATTTGGCTGACATCAGCGAAGAAATTCACTTGAAGGAAAATGACTCCCTTTCATTGGATGAAAAGCTAAACAATAACTTTTACATCATCGTAACAGGCGTTGTGGAGTTTTATCAAAAAGGTAATCACGTTTCGAATTTTGAAGATGGCCAGTTCATAGGAGAAATGCTTGCAGTTCCGAATTTCGTCAGCACAAATTTGGTGATCGCCAAGTCTAAAGTAGTGGTCCTGAAATTTAACAAAGACCAGTTTTATGAATTAGTGGCTGACAATGTTAAGCTAGCAGATCGAGTACTGGAATTCATTTGACATGTCGCGTTCAAAAAAAATTTTCTTCATTGGTCTGGGGATTTTTTTTGCGGCCCTGGTCTATCTAAGTTATGATATCAGCCGGCGTACTTCGTTTCCCGGATCGAAATCTCAATTGAAGGAAAGACTAAAAGAAAAGTATAATTCACCAGATTCCATTATTGGGGATTCTTTGATTGAAAATGAGAAAAATTAACTTTTTCTTCATTTTTATTTCGCAATCGGTTGTTTTGACAATGATTTCTTTTTATCTTTCGAACAGATTAAAGCCAACTATAGACATGACAATCCCCCTTAGTCGAGAACTTCGGGGGATTTTCATTTTTAGCCATTGTAGGATTTGGGAATTGAAATTTTCGTTTTTTGAACTTCGAGCTGACGTCGCAATGATCACCGCAATAAAAACGTCCCTAATGCAATAAGATTTTGGTCATTCAACTCCTTATAATGCAATTCATCTGCCTATATATTACAGTAAACGATTTAAAGGCGCGATTTTCGACTACGCTCGTATATTGGTACTCGAAAGCCAACTATAGACAATGATTATCCCCGGAAGTCAAGGACCTCTGGGGATTTTCATTTTTAGCCTCCAACCTGTATCCTTCCTGGTAATTTTTAGCAGTTGTTTGTTACCTTATTTGTGACGATATGTCCGTCTAGAATTTCTTGTACTCCGATGCCATCTTTACGTATGTAATTCCAAAACTCAAACGATCCGCTTTCTATGAATATTAAATTGTGGGCATCTGCTGCGTGCTTGGTTACTTTCTTATCTCAATCCTGTGTCGATCATTATTTACCTGAGCCTGAAGTTGAAGCCTGTACTGTTACTGTAAGTTTTGCCGATGAAGTGAACCCCATTATCAACACTTCATGCGCGATTCCGGGATGTCATAATGGGGACAATGGTGCTGATAAAAATTGGACTGTTTTCAGCAATTTCCAATCAAACAAAGATGATGTCAAAGATAGAATCACGAGACCACCCGGCACCCCTGGACATATGCCAGCGGCGGGATCGATCACTGACGAACAAATTCAAACGATCGTCTGCTGGGTAGATCAAGGTGGTCAGAATAACTAGTATTAAACAACGAATATGATGTACAACAAATTTTTAGTTCTTGTCCTGGGATTCGGATGTTTGACGCTTTCAGCTAACGCTCAAAAATATTCGACAGAACAAACCTTCGTTTCCTTTTTTTCTGATGCTGCTATCGAAGATATTACGGCAGAAAATAAAAAAACTGCCGGTGCTTTTAATTCGGCCACGGGCGATATCGCATTTTCTGTACCGATCAAAGATTATGAGTTTGCAAAATCTCTCATGAAGGAACACTTTAATGAGAAGTATATGGAGACGGAAAAATATCCGAAGTCAACCTTTCAAGGAAAGGTTTCAGGATATGATCCTAATGCTACTGGTCCCCAGACTGTTTCCTCAAAAGGAAAGCTTACCATTCACGGTGAAACAAAAGAAGTTGAAATTCCAGGTACCATTGAAAAGCAAGGTGAAAAATTGCTCATGAAATCAAAGTTTATTGTAAAATTGGAAGATTATAAAATTACAATACCTCAGCTATTGTGGCAAAACATCGCCGAGCAGGTTGAAGTAACAGTTGATTTTACTTTCAAGCCGCAATAATTTTTTTATTTTCGATAATCTAAACCCAATGCGTGAATGATAAGAATTTTATCATGTGTCATTATTTTACTTCTTCACTTTAATGGGTTCTCCCAAAAACGGTTCTTTTCTGAAAAGTCAAACATTACTTTTTTCTCAGAAGGAGTCATCGAAGAAATCAAAGCCAGTAATACGAAAGTAACAAGCATTTTGGATCTTCAGAGCGGTGAGGTTGCGTACTTGTTAAGTCCAAAAGATTTTCAGTTCGAAAAAAAATTGATGCAAGTTCACTTCAATGAAAAGTACATGGAATCGGAAAAGTTTCCAAGGTCTACTTTCAAAGGAAAAATTGAAGGCCTTAATGCGTCTAGTACATACCTTGCAGCAAGTCAAGGCAGTTGGTCAATTAAGTATTCACGGCGTTACTCGGGATGTTAACATTCCTGGGACGCTTCAGATCGAAGGCAACACAGTGACCTTGCGGGCAAAGTTTATGGTCAAACTGATAGACTATAATATTAAAGTGCCTCAGATCGTTTGGCAAAATATTGCACAGGAAGTTGAAGTGAGCGTTCACTTTTTTTACAGGCCTGTAACAAATTGATTATGAATAGCTCATGCGTTACATCTTGAATCTCGGAAATAACCGTTAGCAACAAGATGTTTTTCCAGTGAACTCCAAAGAACCAATCCCAGTACGAAAAAAATCTAACCGCCATGAAAAAAATACTTATACTTTTTGCAATTCTTCCATGCTTCGCTTATGCTCAGGATGATTTGCTCGCTGAATTAGAGAAAGATACTGACAAAGAAACACATTATACGTTCGCCACCTTTAAAGGCACGAGACTGGCCAATGGCCATACGATTGAGACTAAAAATGCCGGATCCCTGGAGTTTATTTTTCAACACCGGTTTGGTGCAATTAATGGCGGTTGGTATGAAATGTACGGGCTGGATGAAGCCCTCGTTAGGTTGGGATTGGACTATGGAATAACCGATCGATTGTCCGTAAGCATAGGCCGTAATTCCTTTGATAAAACGATGGATGGATACTTCAAGTTTCGAGCGCTGCGGCAAAGTACAGGAGCAAGAACATTTCCGTTCTCGGTGACACTACTCGCAGGAGGCGCTTATAAATTTTCTCCTAAAAACAATTCCGATGTGTCTGACGATTTTGAAAATGTCGACCGGCTTTCCTATACTGGTCAGGCATTGATCGCCCGAAAGTTCTCCACCAATGTTTCACTCCAATTGATGCCAACATACGTTCATAAAAATGCTGTAGTAGAATCGGAGGAGGAGAATGATCAGTTTGCCCTTGGTTTTGGTGGCCGTATAAAACTTACAAAGAGTTTAGCGATTACTACGGAATACTACTACAATTTTAGCATGAAAGAGGATTCTCCTTATTATAACCCACTTTCTTTTGGTATCGATATAGAAACAGGTGGCCACGTTTTTCAACTTCTTATAACCAATGCTGTTGGATTAACAGAGCGGGCATTTATTACGGAGACACGTGACGATTTTTGGGACGGAGATATTCACCTCGGCTTTAATGTAACGCGGACGTTTCAACTCAAGAAACATAAATAGCCGTACAACGTCCGTCCTATATTGAAAAGAACAAGCAGTTGTTTTACTTTTAAAGTTTCAACGCTAACGGTAAAAGATTGCTACTGTTCTCCATCATTGTCTACCTGGTACTTACCGTCCTGGTAGGATTTTGGGCTTCCCGAAAAGTTAAGAGTTCCGGCGACTTTATGCTGGCAGGACGAAGCCTACCGATGATGTTGAGCTCCGCTGCCTTATTCGCCACTTGGTTTGGTTCTGAAACTGTTTTTGGCGCTTCATCTGAATTTCTTAAGGGAGGACTTTATGCCGTAATGGAGGATCCCTTTGGCGCATCTCTTTGTCTATTCCTGCTGGGGTTATTTTTTGTCCGCAAGCTCTACAACATGCAGCTCCTGACCCTTGGAGATTATTTCAAGGTTCGGTATGGCAAGAAAACTGAACTCGTTGCCAGTATCTTTTTAGCTCCACCTTATGTTGGATATATCGCTGCCCAGTTGGTGGCGATGGGACTTATCCTAAATGTTGTAATTGATATACCGGTTTGGCAAGGAGTCGTCATCAGCGCCTGCGTTGTTACGTTGTACACCTATATCGGAGGAATGTGGGCCATTTCAATTACGGACTTTATACAGAGCATCATCATTATTGTTGGTATGGTTGTTCTGGCGATCGTCCTCGCGATGAAAGCCGGAGGTTTTGCCGCGGTGATCGACAGTGTCCCCAAAGAGAATTTTAAATTTTTACCCAGCTTAGATGCGAAAGAGATTGTAAGCTACATCGCCGCATGGAGTGTGCTTGGGTTAGGATCAATACCTTCCCAGGATGTTTTTCAGCGCGCAATGTCTTCCAGCAATGCCAGGACCGCTGCAATGTCTTGCTATGTTGCCGGCGTCTTATACCTGTCCATTGCTATCCTTCCACTTTTTATAAGCCTTTGTGTTAGGCATTTATATCCCGAGGCACTTTTAGAAGATACACAACTCGCGCTTCCAAAAATGGTTATTGTGCATACGGCAATGCCCATTCAGATTTTATTTTTTGGATCATTGCTTTCGGCTATCATGAGCACCACAAGCTCGGCCATTTTGGCGCCCGCTGCAATTTGTGCAGAGAACGTTGCCAAGCCACTTTCAAAACATAAGTTTTCGGACAAACAGTTACTTTGGATTACCCGACTCTCCGTTTTAATCTTTAGTGCGATGGCTACTATCATGGCGTGTATGCGCTCGAATATTTATGAACTGGTGAGCGAATCTTCCATTCTTAGTTTGGTATCCCTGTTTGTTCCGCTGACGATGGGCTTATATTGGAAACGGTCGAGCAGTGCAGGGGCTTTGATTTCCATGGTGATCGGTATTGTTACTTGGATTATCTTTGAGGTTTATGAATCGGATTGGCCAAGTTTGGTACCTGCAACGCTGGCAAGTTTTGGCGGAATGGTAGCAGGTAGTTTAATATGGCCGGAGAAAATGAAAAGCGCATGAAAATTGAATTAAATCGTTTGAATGAGGGGTATCATCTGGAAGCGACGAACGAGCAGGGGAGGACAGTTCACCTTGACGCATCGCCAGATATTGGTGGCACCAATCAGGGGATGCGGCCCATGCAAATGTTGCTCTCGGCCCTGGGAGGTTGCAGCACGATAGATATTATCAGTATTTTAAAAAAACAAAAGCAGCCATTGCGAGACATAAAGATTACAGTAACCGGAGAACGTGAAAAGGATGCTGTCCCCTCGTTATTTGTTGAGGCCCATCTTCATTTCCGGTTGTACGGCGATTTGGATCAGGAGAAGGCAGCCAGGGCAGTGAGCTTAAGCGTCGATAAATATTGTTCCGTCGCAAAAACGATGTCTCATAAGGCAACGATCACCCATAGTTTCGAAATCCTGCCTTAAGTTTTATTGCACACTTTAAAAAATAAAGAGTTTATTAATCGGGGAATTATAGAATGAGTACTGAAGAACGGAATTTTGCAACGGATGCTATACGTGAACAACACCCACGAAGTGAATTTCGTGAGCATTCCGTGCCGTTGTATTTAACATCGAGTTTTGTTTTTGACAATGCGGAACAGGCCCGGGCCATGTTTGCTGATGAAATTACCGGAAATATTTATAGCCGCTATTCGAATCCAAACACGAATGAGTTTATAGAAAAACTTTGCTTGTTGGAAGGGACCGAAGACGGTGTCGCGACAGCATCGGGAATGGCAGCGATGTACAGCAGCATGGCAGCGCTTTTAAAATCGGGCGATCACATACTCGCTTGCCGGTCTGTATTTGGATCAACACACCAGATATTAAATATTATCTTCCCGAAAGTTTGGGATATCGCATACCTACGCTGACGTCACGGAGCCGGAAACATGGGAGAGTAAGATTCAACCCAATACGAGGATGATCTTTGTAGAGACTCCCTCGAACCCTGCATTGGATATCATCGACCTTGACTGGTTGGGTAAATTAGCCAAAAAACATAATCTGATTCTAAACGTAGACAATTGTTTTGCAACGCCTTATTTACAAAACCCTGCAAAATTCGGCGCCCACATTGTAACGCATTCTGCCACGAAGTTTATGGACGGCCAAGGACGAGTAATTGCTGGTGCAATTCTTGGGACGAAAGAGTTAATTAAAGAGATCCGTTTCTTTACACGCCATACGGGCCCTTCATTGTCGCCCTTCAATGCATGGATACTTTCGAAAAGCCTGGAAACACTTGCTGTCAGGATGGAGCGTCATTGCCAAAACGCGTTGGAACTCGCGGAGCACCTCGAAAAACATGATGACGTCCTTTTGGTAAAATATCCTTTTCTAAAGTCGCATCCGCAGTATGAGCTTGCAAAGAGGCAAATGAAATTGGGTGGGGGTCTTGTTACATTTGAAGTAAAGGGTGGACTTGACCAGGGAAGAAAGTTTTTGAATTCATTGAAAATGATTTCCCATTCACCAAATCTCGGCGATACAAGAACGATTGCTATTCATCCTGCCTCGACGACGCATTCAAAGCTGACTGATGCAGAACGGGCGCTGGTTGGTATCACACCTGGCCTTATTAGGATAGCGGTCGGGTTGGAAGACGTGAAAGATATAATCAAAGATATCGACCAGGCTATCGCTTCGATAGTTTCTAGTTTCGAGTTTGAAGTTTCGAGTTTGAAGTTGCTGCGACTTTAAACGTGCTAGCGCGTTTGAAATGCGCGGAAACTATCGAAACTTCGAAACTCGAAACTCAGAAACTAATAAGTAGGCATTTCAGGATCAATTTCCCTCGCCCACGCAAGAATTCCTCCCTTCAGGTTATAAAGGTTTTCGAATTTGTGATTTTTTTCCAACCATTGAACCATATTGCCGCTTCGTGCGCCACTGCGGCAATGGATAATAACTTTTTTGTTTCGAGCGATTTTGTCCACGTTCCGGGGAATATCACCCTGCGGAATGAGTTCGCCATTTAAATTACAGATATCAAATTCGTGTGGTTCCCGAACATCGATAAGTTGAAAATCAGCGCCAGTGTCTTGTAGTTCTTTTAGCTCTTGTACCGTGACTTCTTTCATAGTTTTTTTTGCAGTTCAAATATTTACTTTTCTAACAACATATACTACAAAAATATTCCAATTGTACGATCTCAATTGATCGGTCTGGTTTCGACTTTTAGCGCTTGATCTACAATTACAAAATGATTTGAGGGTACCAAAGTCCAATCTTTTTCATCGGATAATTTTTCAGAAACCACCAGCACGGCCCTGACACCGTCTGCCGAATCGGTCATTTGACTAACACCATTCTCCACAGCATAGTGGGTCGCTTCCGAGTGATATAATGTAAGCGCATTTTCTTTTGGGTCAGACACGTAGCGCGTGCCAACAACAAATAGGCCGTTCGTTACAACCATGTTGAGATAGGCGGCTTCGTGGATTCCGAATTGTTTCATCAGTTTGTTTAAGTGCTCGAACGTTCTTTCGAAAGCATGGATGACGGATTCTGGCGTAACCTCCGACGTTTCTTTGAATAGATAATGAAGCAGCAATGCAAAAATGTGCTCTGAATCAGTTTGCCCTTTTATCCAATTATAAAATTCATCACTCAAGGGTTCCCGTATTTGACGTTTGATCAATGAAAAATTTTCCACACCTCCATTGTGCATCATCAATAAATTCTTGTATTGGAAAGGATGACAATTAGACTCGGAAACTTCGCCCACACTGGCCGCCCGGACGTGGGCAATAAAACACTCCGTCCTTATCTTAGGCGCCAGGTTCCGTAAATTTCTGTTGCTCCATGCAGGGTTAATGGAAACAAAAGTTACAGGCTCATAATTTACATCCGCAACATACCATCCAATGCCAAAGCCATCGCCGTTTAGTGGTTCTTCCAGTTCTTTGGCATTTATGCTCTGATTGATTAGCGAATTTTTCGGTTGATAAAGCAACTTATCAATAATAATAGGGGAACCCATGTAAGCCATTAACCGACACATAAGGATTTTTATTTTGATGCACTTAAAAGGTAGTAGCCTTTCCGTGAATTAAAAAAAGTGACGATTGCGCGGTCTGTAAGTTGTTACTTCTTCTGTTCAAATTTCAGCGATGCCGAGTTCATGCAATACCGCAAACCTGTTGGTGGTGGACCATCTTCGAAGACATGACCAAGGTGACCCCCACATTGACTACACACTATTTCCTCCCGCACCATGCCATAGCTGGTATCTTCAATTTTTAGCACGGCGCTTTCCTCGATCGGCTGGTAAAAACTTGGCCATCCCGTCCCGGATTCGAACTTTGTCTTCGAATCAAAAAGTGGCAATTGACACGCGGCACAGACGTAAGTACCCTTTTTATGATTATCCCAATATTCGCCAGTGAAGGCCACTTCAGTTCCCTTTTCTCGCAAAACCTTGTATTGGATAGGGGTTAGTTGTTGCCTCCATTCCTCGTCAGTTTTTACCACTTTGTAAATTGTATGGCTGGGAACTCCGCTATTCTTTTGACTTTGAGAACACGCTGGCAAAATCAGCCCTAGCGTCAAAATTAACATCATTGTATTCTTTTGCATATGCGCTACTTTTTTACCCTCAACTTTACAAGCTAACGACACAAAATAGGTTGATATCGTTCATTGGAAACAGTCTGCCGAATGACAAAAGTGATAAGTTGGCCAAAATATCACGCAATGTCAGAAATGACCCCTTTTTGAATCATTTTGTGACCCTTACGGGCATATTTTTGTAATGCTTGTCCCTTGTACAGGAATAAAACTTGCCCATGAAAAGATACTTACTTGTAGTAATTTTTTCCGCCTTCAGTTTCATCAGTGGAATGGCTCAGAGCTATAAGATGCACACGGTTTTCATCTTTAGTTTTACGCGATATATCCAATGGCCTGACGCGTATAATGGCGGAGACTTTGAAATTTTGGTGCTGGGTGATTCTCCAATAGTAGATGAACTTAAGTCGATGGCGCAGGTGAAAAAAGTAGGAGATCGCGCGATTAAGGTGACTAAAATCAACAACGTCTCAGAAATTCGAAAATGCAATATTCTTTTTATTCCCACAGCTAAATCACCTCAAATTGCAGAGGTATTAGCAAAAATTGCAACCCAGTCTATTTTAGTAGTGACCGAAGAGCAAGGGCTGGGAGCCAAGGGCAGCAATGTCAATTTTGTTACCAAGGATGGCAAATTGGCCTTCGAGTTAAACCAGGGTGCCACCACAAAACAAGGTCTTAAAGTCAGCAACGAATTATCTCGCCTAGCGATATTGATTTAATTTATGGAAGAAATTAGTAAGAAGAAATCCGGATTTCGGTTGACCATTGGGAATAAAATACTCGGTGGTTTTTTAATTTTGATTGTCCTGTTTATTGTTAACGGTGTTATTATTTTCTGGAAGGGAAATGTCATCGACAATGTAGTAAACAGCTCAAGTCAAGTCTACCGGCCGTCTCAGGATGCCATCAAAGATTTTATTCTCATGGTAACGCGGTCAAAAATGCTGGTGACCAACTGGGTTTATTTGCAAACCAACCAGGAAGACAAAAACGCATTGAAATTATTGCAAGACAATGAGTATCCTGCGTTGCAAGAAAAGATAACGAAGCTGATGACAACATGGGAAACGGATAGCCAACGCCATCAAATGGATACCGTTTTTTTGAAATTTGATACGCTTCTTAATGTTCAGAAGGAATCGATCATGGCTAACCTGCAGTCCTTCGAACATTATGAGGATCCATTGACAAAACTATTGGCTGAGGACGCTATCGAGAGCCAGGTAATTCCTCGGACAACCGACCTGATCTCAAGATTGAATCGAATTGCGGTTACACAAAATGGAGTAACGGCACGTTCCGACCGCGATGTGATTGATTCCATCCGAAGCCTGAGAAATTATACCATAATTCTTGGATCTGGTATTATTATTATCGGATTGATGAGCGCGATATTTCTAATGCGAACCATTACCAAGCCGGTAAACTTCCTGAAAAATATCGTTGTAAAATTAGGTAGGGGAGAGTTAGTGGAAGAAAAACAGGGTACTTTAAGCAACGATGAAATTGGAGAGATGGCAGTCGCGATGGACAATCTGGTTGCGGGGTTAAAGGGAACGAGTTTGTTTGCTGAGAACATTGGTAATGGAAACTATAAAACCGATTTTCAACCACTCAGTGAACACGATGTATTAGGTAATGCCCTGATCAACATGCGCGATAATTTATCGAAAGTAGCTGAGGATGATAAGAAGAGAAATTGGGCGACAGAGGGGATGGCAAAGTTTGGAGAAATCCTGCGTAACAACACCAATGATTTGATCAAGCTCTCGGATGAAATCATCGGTAATCTTGTAAAGTATCTTAAAGCGAATCAAGGCGCTCTTTATATAGTGGATGAAACCAATGAAGGTGAAGATCCAACGATGACGATGAAGGCATGCTACGCCTGGGATAAGAAGAAATTTCTAAATCATAAAATTTATCGCGGCGAGGGCCTGGCGGGCCAAGCGTGGCAAGAAGGTGATACTGTATACCTGACTGAAGTACCGCAGAGTTATATCAAAATTGCATCAGGCCTGGGCGACGCCAATCCAACCAGCGTTCTAATTGTGCCTTTGAAAGTAAACGATCAGATATTTGGCGTTGTTGAACTAGCCTCATTTAGCGAATTCCAGGATTTTGAGAAAGAGTTTGTACAAAAGATCGCTGAAACAATTGCGTCTACTATCTCTACGGTGAAGATCAATGCTCGCACACAGCGGCTGTTGGAGGAATCTCAGGAAATGACAGAGCAGATGAGAGCTCAAGAGGAGGAAATGCGTCAAAATATGGAAGAACTACAGGCTACCCAGGAAGAAATGCAGCGTAGCCAGGCGGAGACCGACAACACTTTGACCGCGATACATAGTTCTCAATCCGTGGCAGAATACGCCGTCGACGGATCATTGACAAAGGTCAATAGCAACTACCTCGAATTGTTTGGTTATACGCAAGATGAGGTCGTTGGTGAGCACCATCGAATATTCACTACAAAAGACGATAAGAATAGCGAAGAATATCGTCAGTTCTGGAAGGACCTGGCCAGGGGTATCCCAAGAAAGGGGTTTATAAAAGAATTAATAGAAAAGGAGAAGTTATAAATGTTAGGTCGAGTTTCTCAACGATTAAGAATCTCTCTGGCGACGTCGTCAAAGTTATGGAGATTACCTATGGTATATGAGAAATAATGCAGAAGGCGGCATCTGAGAAGCATACTTCGAAGACACGTGTCCTTAGTATTCAGATGAAAGCTCGAAAGGCGACTGGGCGGAATCAAAGACCTTACCTTCCTCGCATTTCAAGACCCTTGCAGGAAATTTTTTAATAAGTCCGTAGCTGTGCGTAGCCATTAATACTGCAGTTCCGGTCTTATTTATTTGCTGGAAGATTTTCATTATTCCGTTAGAGACTTCCGGATCCAAATTCCCGGTTGGTTCGTCCGCAATTAGAATCTGAGGTTCATTTATAAGTGCCCTGGCAATAACGATCCTCTGTTGTTCGCCACCCGAAAGCTGATGCGGCAATTTTTTTTCAACGGATCCCAATCCTACTTGCATTAACACTTCAGAAAGCCGGGCTCTCATTTTCGCATTATCACCCCAGCCGGTGGCTTTCATTACAAACATTAAATTTTCGCCTACTGAGCGATCATTGAAGAGCTGAAAATCCTGAAAGATGATGCCTAACTTTCGACGCAATGAGGGGACCTGCACAGCTTTGATTGTTCGAAGATCATAAGCCAGCGACCTTCATTTCACCTAGCCGCAGCGGAAAGTCAGCATAAAGAGTTTTTAATAGCGAAGATTTTCCGGAGCCCGTTCGCCCCACCATGAAAACGAATTCACCTTTCTGAATATCGAAGGAAACGTCGCCCAATATGGTATTGTGATCGTGAAAGATGCTTACACCTTTGACGTGAACAACAGGATCAGTAGAAAACATTTTTTAAAATTTGTGAATTTTGAACACCCAATTTGCGAATTATTTTTCACACGATAAAAAAGCAAAAGCCACAACATTTGCTGTGGCTTTTCTAAGATGAATAGCTTGAATTAACCGTTTGCTTTCTTGTGATCTGCCAGGAATTTTTCCAGCCCACTATCAGTGAGAGGATGTTTCAGCAAACCTAGTAATAACGCTTAGCGGACAGGTTACAACGTCAGCGCCAAGTTCAGCGCACTGAATCAGGTGCATGGTGTGTCTCACGGAAGCGGCCAGCACTTCTGTCGCGTATCCATAATTGTTATAGATGTTGACGATCTGAGCAATAAGTTCCAGACCATCGGTTCCAACATCGTCCAAACGACCGATGAACGGTGAAACATAACCTGCTCCGGCCTTTGCCGCAAGTATAGCTTGACCTGCAGAAAAGACGAGTGTGCAATTGGTGCGAATGTTTTCGCTGGAGAATTTTTTAATGGCCTTTACGCCGTCTTTAATCATCGGGACTTTTACGACGATCTTGTCGTCGATTTTAGCCAATTCACGACCTTCTTTAATAATATTTTCGAAGTCAGTGGCAATTACTTCGGCACTCACATTGTTATCGACAATATTACAGATCGCCTTATAATGTGCTCTTATATTTTCTTTGCCTTTGATTCCTTCTTTCGCCATGAGGGACGGATTTGTTGTAACACCATCTAAAACCCCTAGGTCATGGGCTTCCTTTATTTCGTTAAGATTAGCTGTGTCAATGAAGAATTTCATGTGATCGTTTCAGTTTGAGTTGGATATTAAATTTGTTAAGCGAATTGCGAGCAATTGTAGACAAACTATCAATGCGGGTTAAGAATAGATATAAAAATGGCAAACCGAACATCGCACCGCTACAACCGCCTACCCTTGCTACCTTCCGATCCTGGGGGAGTTCAGCAGGAGCTGGTCGTGCCGATTTGCCGGCGCAAAGATACAATTGACAACTGAGAAACGGTAAAAAGAATTTAAAATTCCTGTGAATAGTCCCTATTTGGCTAAGCCAGAGTAATATAGGTTGAATTCCAAAGCACTGGCTTCCTCAAAACCGTCGGCCTTTAGGTCCTCCCAAATATCTTCATCAAAGCTTAGCTCGCGTGTCTGAGATTCGCCGCTGACTGACAAAATAATTTCGATACCCTTGAATAGAATGGGATTTACTTTTACCAGAATGGTAGCTTCCGCGAATTTTTTTTTGAAATAGCGATGAACGATATTGCTTTCTTTGGCCATGAAAGGGACAGACTATGGTAAAGCTCGATTTACCGACTCAAATTTTTACGACACGACTAATTTTGCAAAAACTAAGGTATGAAGAAGCGGAAGAAATCTTTTACTGTTATGCAAGTAAACCCGAGGCTACCCGTTTTATGTCGTGGCCAACACATCGATCCATAAGTGATACCAAGGCATTTTTGCAGTATGCAGCCAAAGGATGGAAGGCTGGCACCGATTACTCCTATTCTATACGGACTCAAGGTGGAAGATTCGTCGGAAGTTTTGGTGTGATCAATGAAAACGGCAAGCTCCAGTTTGGATACATTCTTAGTCCAACCCAATGGGGTAATGGATACGCCACCGAGGCATGCAAGGCAATGATGGCCATTCTACGAAATCAAAAAGGTGTGCTCAGTATCCAAACTTTTACTGACGAAGAAAATAAAGCATCGGCCAAAGTTTTGTTAAAGAGTGGTTTGGTCGAGGAGGGGAGGTTGTCCAATTGGTTTCGATTTGTCAACCAAAACAATCAAGTTAAAGACTGCATCCATTTTAGACTTCCGATGTGAATTGCTATTGCCAATTTCGAATTTTTGAGATCGAATGACCCAATAAATCAGAAATTCAACCGATTTAATTTCAAAATTTTTCCCTCAAATTTCGCAGTGTTCGCGCGCAACATTTGAAAAAGTGCTTTTTTTTCATGTGATTCAATCGATTTCGGCAAAAAACATTAAATTTATTTTTGCAATAGCATCAGTTCTCCCAGTTTATGCTAGCCAAACCTCTTAAAAACCAAAACCGAAATACCAAAGACCAGTCTCTGGACGATAGCACCCTTTGGTTGAGTTTCAAGAAGGGGAACGATCTTGCCTTTTCTATTCTTTATAACAAGTACGTTCAACGGTTATACAGCTATGGAATGCATTCTTGCAGAGACAAGGACCTCGTGCTCGATTGCTTGCAGGAACTGTTCACCCTTTTGTGGGATAGAAGGGAAAAATTAAGCGAAGTCACCTGTGTAAACTATTACTTGTTCAAGTCGTTCCGCAGACTCTTGATGAATCGGTTGACAGTGGGAAGGAAATTTTTGATTTCGCTTAGCGATAGGGACAGTTATGGTTTTGACTTTTCACCTTCCCAGGAGGATGCCCTTATAGAGGAAGAGTGGGAAACAGAACGGAATAAAAAGGTAAGAAATAGCCTCCATTCCCTAACCAAAAGGCAAAGGGAAGCAATCTTTCTAAAGTTCTTCAATCAGCTTTCCTACCACGAAGTGGCCGCAATTATGGATCTGCACGTAGATTCAGTCTATAATTTGATCTCAAAATCAATCGACCTGTTGCGCAAAAAGCTTAAAGGTGATGCCGTTTTTCTTATGGTATTCTCCTACCTAATGTTCTGATATTTCTATTTAGGACTAAAAATTCATTGTTAATAATGATGAGATACGCGGGGTTCATCGCTCTTATATAGGGTATACCTAGCCCACTTTGTAAGTGAAAGACTACGCGCGTTTTTCCGTTAAGGATTTTATTATGGATGAATATTTCCAGTTGTGGGTATTTAACCCAGTTGGAAATATTGATGCTTATTGGCAGAACTGGCTTGATGAAAACCCCGACAAAAGGAGCGATGTTGAAGAGGCGCGGTCGACTCTGTTGCGGTTGAATTTCGCAAGTTTTGACTTGCCTTCGGAGGATGTATCGTATGTCTGGAATAAGATTAGAAGTCATAACGGGGATGTGGTCGCCCCTGCAAAAGGATTTTTCGGTAAGCGTATAGTGTGGTACAGCTCAGCTGCAAGCATTTTGCTCCTGGCAATCAGCTCGTTTTTTTGGACCACGCCTCCAACCGGTATCGAATACCGAACGGCATTTGGCGAAACCAAAATCATTACCCTTCCTGATAGCTCAACCGTTATTTTAAATTCGAATTCTTTATTACGTTTAAAATCAGCGTGGAAATCCACAACGCCACGCGAAGTATGGCTGGACGGAGAAGCATTTTTTTCCGTGATACACAAAAAAAATAATCAACCCTTTAAAGTAAAACCTGGTGAGGACGTGGCAATCGAAGTGCTGGGAACAACCTTTAATGTTTACCATAGAGATGAGACAAAAATTGTGTTGAACTCTGGCCGGATCCAACTGAGTTTGCCGGATGTTCAGTCAGGTGAAAAGATCATGATGAAACCTGGTGAGTTGGTTGAGTATGATGAAAAGAAATTTGTCAAACGGAAAGTTGACCCGAAAGTATACACGGCATGGACAGAGAAAAATCTGGTTCTAAATCGGACGAGCTTGCGAGAGTTGCTGCATATGATCAAAGATAATTATGGAATCGACGTGGAAGTAAAAGAAAGTCTTTTGAACCAGACCATTTCTGGATCTATGCCGGTGACCGATTCTGAAGGGCTATTGCACCAAATAGCAAAGGCCTTTCAGCTAAAGGTGGTGAAAGAAGAGAGCAAAGTATATATGAGAGAGAGCCATGATATTCAATAAACGTACCTATAAATTAAACCCATAACCTATGAAATGTCAGTACGCACTAATCGGCATTTTTCTGCTGATATCTTATGAAGCGATGCCGCAGCACGAAGTGTATGCAGTAGCGTCGCCCAGATCGGTCCGACTGGAATCCTATTCACTTAAGCAGGGATTGAAAGAGTTAGAGAAATCTTTCGCGGTATCCATTGCTTATAAGGACGAATGGGTCGAGAACAAGGTCATTCAAACAACGAAGACTACCTTCAAAACTGTTGAAGAAGCCTTGGATATCATGTTGAGACAAACCAGCCTCTATTATGAAAAAGGAGGGGAAAGATTTTATGTTATTTACGAGAAGAAGCCTGTAAAAAAATCGGTAGCTGCTCCGGATCATTCCACATCCATCTCGACGACTCCGTTGTTGTATAATTTTCCATCCGCCCCGACGACCGCGTACCTTGCTGATCGATTGTCTACCTTAAAGCAAAATGATGTCGCTATTACCATTACGGGAAAGGTGAGTGATGAGAATGGAAATGATTTTCCCGGTGTCAACGTAATAGTGAAGGGTTCATCTGTTGGTACCTCAACCGATATTACCGGACGATATAGCTTGGAAGTACCCGATGAGAACGCCGTGTTGGTGTTTTCATTCATTGGATATGCTACGCAAGAAGTGGCTGTGGGATCGAGAACGACAGTCGACGTGGCCATGGCGCCTGACGTCCAAGCCTTGGACGAAGTCGTCGTTACTGCTCTTGGTATTGAAAGGTCCAGCAAGAGCTTGGGGTATGCTACATCGAAAGTTGATTCAAAGGAGTTGATGGTGAACAGGACGCCGAATATGATGAATGCGCTTCAGGGCAAAATTGCTGGCGTAAATATCAGTGCATTAGGAACAGGTCCTGGCGGTACATCAAAGGTTCGTATCAGAGGTCAGTCATCTATAAGCGGTCAAAATACTCCACTAATTGTCGTCAACGGTGTTCCTATAGACAACACAAACTTTGGAGTAAATCAAGGCATGACTCAGGGTGGAGATGGCTCAGTTCAAAGTCGAGGGGGAGGAGCAACAACAGACGGTGGTGACGGGTTGACCAGTTTTAACCCTGACGATATTGAAAGCATGCAGGTGTTGAAAGGGGCAACGGCGGCTGCGCTTTACGGCTCTCGGGCTAAAGACGGTGTCATCATGATCACGACTAAATCAAGAGGAACATCTCAGGGCCTTGGCATTTCTTACAACCTCAACTATAACACTGAAAGGTGATTGATTATACCGACTATCAATATGCATATGGACAGGGAGAATACGGAGGTGGGCCTGCTGCGCCGAATGCAGCACCAAATCCGAACAGCGGACAATGGTCTTTTGGACGCAAAATTGAACCTGGGATGACGCAAATCCTTTTTGATGGTGATGTTGTTCCGTATGAGGCACAAAAGGGGATTCTCAACGATTTTTATCGCACGGGTAAAAATGTTACCAATAGCATTTCAATATCATCCAGTGGCGAAAAGGGTGGATTGAACTTTTCGTTTGCCAATCTTGAAAGCAAGGGTATCACGCCAAATAACGGGTATAACCGGAAGACAATCAATTTGGGATTTCGATATGACCTTTCTACGAAATTAAGCGTTCGCGGAAATATCAATTACAGCAACGAGTACAATAAGAATCCGCCCGTTGTTGCTGACCAGGATAATTCAATTCCAACTTCATTGTACGCTATGGCAAATACGATGCCCTTGTATGTGTTGGATGAAAATAAATATAATGCCAGGGGGACTGGGTGAATTTAACTATTCAAGGTTTACCAACCGCACAAATCCATACTGGACTTTAGCGGAAGTAAAACAAAATATGAGACGAGACCGTATTTTTGGAAATTTCAGTCTTAAATATGATTTAACGGATTGGCTGTCTGTTCAAGGGAGAGCAGGGATGGATTACTGGTCCAGGGATAATGATTATATAAATCTCCCAACAGGTAAAGCTTCAATTAATAGCAGTTCTATATTTTCAGCTGCGGCACCTGGTTTTTACAATGGTCTTTTCACACAGGAAACCAGAAGGTTCAGAGAAACGAACTATGACTTCCTGATCACGGCCGCAAAAACCTTCAATGATTTTGGCATAAATATAAATGCCGGAGGTAATCAGATGCGTCGGCGAATGGATGTGAACAGTGTACAGGTGACAGACTTTGCTGTGCAGAAATTTGTACACTGTTCAAAATGGCCGTGCAAAAGATCCAACTTATGACTTGATTGAAAGAGGAGTAAATTCACTCTATGCAATGGCGGAAGTTAATTACAAAGAGATGATTATACTTAAATGGAACATTTCGTCAGGATTGGTTCTCAACCTTATCGAAAGACGATAGAACCATTCCCTATCCATCGATTTCAGCAAGTTATGTGTTCTCCGAATCGTTCAATTCAAAGCCCTCCTGGTTGCATTTTCGGAAAATTCCGAGCAGCCTATGCGAAGGTTGGTAGTGATTCTGACGTTGCTCCTTACTCAAACGCACTTTATTATGGCGTAAACGGTCAGCAATTCATCGGACAAGCCGTTGGAAACTTTGGGCTTACAGTACCCAATGCAGCCTTACGACCAATGTCTGTGGAAGAAACTGAACTGGGGTTAGAGTTAAAAATGTTTAAAAGCCGTGTGAATATGGACGTGGCAGTGTACCGCAAGTTGACGACTGATCAGATTGTGAATGCAACGATTTCAGATGCATCAGGATTTACGGCAACCCAAATTAATAGTGGAGAGAGTGAAAATAAGGGTATTGAGATTATGTTGAATTTGATCCCGGTTACCACTGCCAACTTTGAGTGGAGACTTTACATTTACGGGTGCTTACAACAAAACGAAAGTATTAAGCCTGCTGACCGACACGCCCGGTTCAAGTATAACGGTAGGGTCACACGTATTTAATGGCTGGGTTTACCAGGTCAGGTGGGTGAGGAGATGGGCCAAATTGTAGGATATGGCTATCGTAGAAATGACGCAGGGCAAATTATTTTTGGTGGCAACGGCCTTCCGCTAGCCACACCACAGCCGATTTCGTTCGGGAGCGCATTACCCAAATGGACAGGGGGTTTCTTGAATTCATTTACTTTTAAAGATCTTGTTGCCTCTTTCCTCATAGACTTCAAATTGGGTGGAAAACTATTGTCTGGAACTAACTTCAATGCTTATCGTCACGGCTTGCACAAGGATACGATGGTGGGTAGAGAAGGTGGGGTATTGGATGCCATTGGCAACGATCCCGGCTTTGTAGTGGGCGATGGTGTTAATCAGGCAGGTGAAGTTAACACAGCGGGTGCTAAGAGATGAGGATTACTATTCAGTCGTACGGGGAGCAGGGTTGGTTGAGCCAATCATTTACAATGCTGGCTACTGGAAGTTGCGCCAGATCACGATTGGTTACGACTTTTCGAAGTTCCTTCCCGGGATCTTTCCCGATAAAGGGTGCTAAGATTGAGTTTCGTAGCGAACAACGTTCTAATGATAAAAAAATGGGCACCTAATATCGATCCTGAAAGTTTCAGTTACACTTCTGACAATGTGGTCGGCTTGGAATCGCCTAGCGTTCCAACGACACGAAGTATTGGTTTCAATTTGAATGTTAAATTTTAATTTGACGCAATCATGAAAAAGATATTTAACATTAGCTGTATTAGCCCTATCGATTGATTATGATATCGTCTTGTGATAGTGGCTTCGATGAATTAAACACCAATAAGACCGGTAGCTACTTCATTGGACCCGGCGTTGATATTGAATAATGCCATCATCAATTCCGCACCGGACGATTCACAATTAACTTTGAACTTGCAATCGTTCAGCAACTGACTTCTCCCAACACCGGAGTGTTGGAAGGCGGTAATTTTAATAAAAATAATCCCAATAGCTCTATAGGCAATTGGCGGGATTATTATCGAAACGTGGTCCGTTATACTTCCGATGTGATCGACGAGAACGTCGGAAGACGCCGGCCCTAAGTAATCTGATGAACAAGGCACGAATCATCCAGGCCAATGCCTTTATGATCATCACTGACACGTATGGAAACATCCCATACGACGAAGGTGGAAAAGGATATATCGAGCAAAATTTTTTTCCAGCCTACCAGAATCAGCAAGAGATTTATCACGGATATCATCGATGAGCTGCAAAGTGCATCGGATGGACTTGACGCTGGGAAGGTTAGCAACACAGATGTGCTTTACAATGGAGACATTGCTAAATGGAAAAAATTTGGTTATTCTTTGTTGTTGCGTGCCGGAATGCGTTTGAGTGAGGTTGATCGAGGCAAAGGCGCAATCAACCGTTGCTGCGGCATTCGCAGGGGGTGTAATTTTAGCTCAACGCGGATAATGCCGCAGTCCGTCACGATGGCAACAATCCTAATCTCACGGCCGGCGTCCTTAATTCAACGGAGGCTGCCAACTTTTACCTGGCAAAGCCATTTGTGGATGCCTTAAAGACCAACAATGATCCTCGCCTTCGAGCGATGGCCATTCGTTATGTTGGCGCCACTTCAGGATCAGGCCAAACTCCAGCTATTGGAACCACTGATCCGGCTAATCAATACGGATTGCCCATGGGCAGCACGGATGGTGAGGCAGATGCTTCAGGCGCTACATTACCTGGTGGCGGCGCAAGGTATGCGTATAGCCAGTTGGATCGTCGCCGGATGGCAAAACCAACCTCGCCGCTGTTTATTGTGACGGCGGCCCAAACAAATCTGCTCTTGGCGGAGGCACTATTCAAGGATTGCATTAGCACTGGAACTGTTGCAGGATATTTCAGCGACGGCATAAAAGCGCATATGGATCAAATGGTATCGTACGATCCGGCATGCGCCGTTGCTGCCGGTGATCGCGACACTTACGTGGCTGCCAGAGTTGCTCTCCTTGCCGGAAACGAATTGAAGGAAATTAATTATGAATATTGGATCGCCTCATTCTTGAATGGCCAGGAAGCATGGGCGAATTTCAGAAGAAGCGGCTATCCTGCGCTCGCAGTTAATCCCTTTCCAGGAAGAACTGTTGATTTTATAACAAGACTTCCCTATCCGCCCAATGAATATGTGGTAAATAATGAAAATGTTCAGGCTGCATTGGTTGACCAGGGTCCGGATAATTTGGACACCAAAGTCTGGTGGGATAAATAAAAAGTTTTTCGCATAAGGGCAACACGAGTATGTTGCCCTTATGTTTTGAGTCAATTCCTCAATCGGTAAAATAGCTTTACAGATGGGAAAAGATTGGATCTAAACTTAATTAGTTTGACGCCTTGTTGGCGACGACGATTTTAATTTTAGAAATATTTTCCCGGAGTAGATTACCTGTCTTTATCATGTATACTCTTTCAGTTTCACCGGAGACATTCAAATTGACTTTAACCAAATCCAACTAAAATGACGAATAGAATAATTGCAATTTCAGTTCTAATCCTCGGTAGTATTTTTTCGTATGGCCAGCGCGTTGGTTCTTCGCCGGAATACATAAAAGCGCTTACCGCAGAATGGAAAGGAGAACGTTTTCCGGATGGAAGACCAAAAGTTTCTGATGCAATTCTCGCGAGATTAAAGAATATCTCTATGGAAGAAGCCTGGGGGGTACTACGGAATAAAGGATATTTAAATCAGTACGAAGGCGACTGGAAGGTAATTTGGCCAGACAGCGCAATGACGGGTCGGGTAGTAACGGCACAGTATATGCCGCTAAGACCAGATCTGCAGAACCAGGTGAAGGAGCAGGGTAAAATTGAAAATCGGGCACAGAAAGGAGGGACCAACTCCTGGCCAATTGATATTCTGGTGCCCGGTGATGTTTATGTAGCGGATGGTTATGGTAAAATTGCAGATGGTACCCTCATTGGGGATAATCTTGGAAATTCTATTTATGCCAAATCTCAACGCGGCGTAATATTCTATGGGTCAGTGCGAGATCAGGAAGGATTAGAAGAGATTAAAGGTTTTAACGCCTGGATGAAAGGCCAGGACCCGTCCTTTATTTTTCAAATGATGCTGACCAGTATCAATGCGCCCATCCGTGTAGGTCGTGCAACCGTACTGCCCGGAGATGTTGTCTTGGCTAAGAAGTATGGAACTATTTTTATTCCCGCTCATTTGGTTGAAGATCTGGTGATAACATCAGAAGTCACTGCGCTTCGTGATGAATTCGGCCATCAGCGGCTGCGTGAAAAAAAATACCTTGCCGGTGAAATAGACAGCGAGTGGACCGACGCGATTAAAAAAGATTTTTTAAACTGGTTAAATAATTATCCAGGAAAATTACCGATGACTAAAAAAGAACTCGATGATTACTTAAAACAACATAATTATTAATTCAAGCATAATTATTTCTCACCATTAACCTTACGTCATGAAAAGCATAATTCAAAAAATCATCCAACAAAATAAGGAGCGCGAACGAACTGCAGCCGCTGCGCGGCAGGCGGAAATTGATAACCCGAGCACAAAAGACAACAGAAGAGATTTTCTTAAGAAGACGGCGCTGGGAGGTGTTACACTGGCGGGTCTCATGGGAGCATCCGTTGAGGACACGATAGCGCAAACCTCAGCTAATGTTAAAAGGGCATCAAGTCCTTCCGAATTGAAAATCACAGATTTGCGATATTGTGTTACGACGGTCCTCGGACGGACGGCAATAATCCGGATTGACACAAACCAAGGCATTTATGGATTGGGAGAAGTGCGGGACGGAGCAGATCCCAGATATGCGCTGATGTTGAAAAGCCGCATTCTCGGTGAGAATCCCTGTAACGTGGAAAAGATCTTTAAGATTATCAAACAATTTGGTGGACAGGCCCGCCAGGCAGGCGGTGTGTGTGGAGTAGAAATGGCATTATGGGATTTGTGTGGCAAAGCGTATAATGTTCCAGCCTGGCAGTTGCTGGGAGGAAGGTATCGTGATACGGTTAGGATATACGCAGATACTCCTGAAGCAAAAAGTCCGGAGGAACAATTAAAGTTGATCAAATACCGGACGGAAACGCAAGGGTATTCCTGGCTAAAAATGGATGTTTCCATAGGGGAATTGAGAAATATACCGGGCACGATAGTTAACCCTAACATATTTAAGGAAGGTACAAGCCAATGGCAGGGCGGGTATATGTCCTATGCCAACACCAGACACCCATTTACGGGAATACAAATCACGGAAAAGGGCTTGGAGGAGCTTGGCAAAATTGTTGAAAACGTACGGAGCATGGTAGGATATGAGATTCCGTTGTCGACTGATCACTATGGACACTTTGACCTCAACAATTGTATTCGACTGGGTAAAGCCCTTGACAAATATCGGCTGGCCTGGTTGGAAGATATGGTGCCCTGGCAATATACAGAACAACATAAAACGATAACGGATCGCTAGATACGCCAACCCTGACCGGCGAAGATATCTTTTTGCTGGAATACTTTAAGCCTCTGATCGATAATCATGCCGTGGACATTATTCATCCAGACTTAGCGTCATCAGGAGGCCTCTTAGAGACGAAAAGAATTGGTGACTACGCCGAGGAAAAAGGAATTGCAATGGCGATGCACCAGGCCGGCACGCCCGTTTCGTTCATGGCGAACGTGCATTGTGCGGCAGCAACCCAGAATTTTCTGGCGCTGGAACATCACTCCGTTGATCTAGAGTGGTGGGAAGGCTTAGTCAAAACTACCGATGGCCGGAAGTTGATTGACAAGGGTTATGCGCCTGTTCCGCTAACAGCGCCCGGATTTGGGCATAGAGCTGGTGGATGAAGAGGTGAAGAAACACCTCCATGCATCGGATAAGACCTATTTTGCTCCCACCAAAGAATGGGATGAGAAGCGTTCGCACGACAGGACATATAGCTGATATTTCAATCATACTATTGTATTGACGGAGCAATCTCTGAGTCATTTGGTGAAGAGATTGCTTCTTTTTTAAAACATTAACGACACTAAAGAATCTATCCATGGAACAACGGCCGCAACCAGAATTTTTCTCATTTTAACCGTTATTTTTCTTGTTGCCTTTGTGGTGACCACATTTGTGGGATTTCATAACTATGCCGGGTTGTTGCTGGTATTATTTTTTGGCTCACTCGCATTATTTTTTCGGGGATACGAAATTTTAAAAGGATATGCGTTTACAATCATGATTTTTGCAGCGGTGAGTGCGGCAATGTACTATCCCCAGCATTTTATTCAGATCGGTGATTTTAAACTTTCCAAGTTGATAATCCCGTTAATGCAAATTATAATGTTTGGTATGGGCACTACGTTGAGTTTGAAAGATTTTGGACGTGTTATGCAAATGCCAAAAGGTGTGATCGTTGGTATCGTGGCGCAATACTCAATTATGCCCTTTACGGGATGGGCCCTTACAAAGATTTTTTACATTTCCTCCGGAAATTGCAGCGGGTATTATTCTTATCGGCAGTTGTCCCAGCGGATTGGCATCGAACGTGATGTCCTATCTTGCTCGTGCAAACGTGGCATTATCGGTAACGCTTACGGCGCTCGCGACGTTGATGGCTCCGTTAATGACTCCGATGCTCATGCAATTGCTGGCGGGGCAATATGTGGCTATAGATTTTTGGGGTATGGTTGTCGACATCACGAAAATAATTATTGTGCCGGTAGGCGCAGGGTTAGTATTCAATCACTTTTTGCATGGAAGATTTAAAGTTCTTGATTCCATTATGCCGGTCATATCAATGCTCGGAATAGGACTAATTATTGTTGTAATCACCTCGGCAGGCAGGGACTCTTTACTGGTGGTGGGACCCTTGTTAATCTTGGCGTGTTTTCTACATAACGCGATTGGCTATACGCTGGGGTATTGGGCGAGCAGGGCGCTGCGGATGCCAGAAAGGGATTGTCGGACGGTAGCACTCGAAGTAGGGTTACAAAATGCGGGACTGGGTTCTGGATTGGCGCTGGCCATGGGGAAGTTATCAACGGTAGGATTGGCTCCGGCGATTTTCTCACCAATCATGAATAGCACAGGATCAACCTTGGCATTATGGTGGAGGGCTCGGTCAAAAGAAGAGGAGCCCAAATAAGTCTGTGTAGCGACAATTAGTCCTTTGGCTTTCCGACGCGTACGCGCTGGCCGGGATACTGAGTGGGCTTAAATCTTTTTGAACTTCCCCTAATCTTCTTTGAACGCTCTTTTTCGCTTTTGTCAAATTCAAAATACCTTGAAATTCCGACGGTAAATTGTGCGAATATGTCTCTTCTTTCCGTCGCCACTTCGTATAGACCTACAGTTGATTCGAGATTTTCCTTGTAGGGTCCCGAGCGGGGATCAAAAACGCCATAGTTTAACCTTAGATCGACAGCAATTCTCCAGTGGTTAGACGGATCCCATTCGGTTCGAAATCCAGCACCTGCGAAAAGTTGGACAGGCCGGAAATCTTTTTTCTGAGAAATCACGTAATGATCTACTTCAGGGGCAAGGACTCCATCATATTCTATTGTATAGGTCGACGGAAGCATTGGATAGACTTCCGCAGGAAAAATTAATTTGGTAGGACGATGGCTTAATTCCTCGCTGCCATCCATTAGGAACGAAGGTGCTATTGATGCAACTGCGCTTAATTTGAACGCATAGAAACGGACCAGGTTCACCTTGAAGGATACAGGTACGGATAAATAACGCAGGTCGATTTCCCGGAGGCCATCTTGTCCACGCTGCGTATTAATCACATAAAAGTTTTGTCCCACATTGACAATTCCAGGGCTGACCATGAGTCCAAATCCTTCAAAATCAATACCCAGGTTTAAGACCAATAGGCACCAACTTCGTTTCAAACCGGCCCTCATACCGAGGATCGTTTTCAATGCCCTTATCGGAGGTAAACGATCCCGCTACGCCAGTATAAACTCCCAGCGAAACGGAGCATTCTTGCGCCTGTAAAGGAAGGCTTGCTATAATCACCAGCGCAAAAACTAACATTCTAGCCATACGCCATGGATACCTTGATATCGTCGAAAGTAACGGCATTGACCGCGCGGATGTAGCTATGGTCGTTTGATGGCTATAACGCCGGTCGAATACACGAAATTGGCGTCGACGAGCCTATTACGCCAATTGATTTGACGCGTGTTTCATAGGGAGAATAACAATAAGTTTATGCAAGGTTGTGATAGACATTTTGAACGTCGTCATCAGCCTCTAAAACTTCGACCAACTTGAGCACTTCATCTTGCTGAGATTCGTCAAGTTCTTTTGTCGCAGACGGAATATACTGAAGCTCAGAGCTTTTTGCTTCGATGTTTTTGGATTCTAAAAATTTCAGCATGTGTCCGAACTCCGTGAACTTCGTGTAAACCACAATTTCCTCTTCACCTTTTTCAATATCTTCTGCACCAGCATCAATCAGGTCGAGTTCGAGTTCATCCAGGTCCAGTTTTGCCGGGTCGAATTTAAAAACACCCTTTCGTTCGAAAAGAAAAGCCACCGATCCTGAGTTACCCATTGCGCCGCCATTTTTTGAGAAATGTAAACGGATGTTTGCAACGGTTCGGGTTGGATTATCGGTCGCGCACTCCACAACAATAGGAACGCCATGGGCGGCATATCCTTCATACACAACTTCCTGGAAGTCCTTTTCTTCTTTAGAGGATGCGCGTTTAATCGCCGCTTCTACGCGGTCTTTTGGCATATTCACGCCACGGGCATTTTGAATGCACATTCTGAGTCTGGGATTGTTTTCAGGAAGAGGCCCGCCACCTTGCTTTACTGCGATGGCAATATCCTTTCCGATCCGCGAGAACGCTTTGGCCATACGATCAAAGCGTGCGAACATCTTGTGCTTTCTTTTTTCAAAAACTCTACCCATGGCAAATTATATATTCAAAGTCCGCAAAATTAAAGGAGATCTGTTATTAGTCAAGAGTTTCGGCAGCGGAGAAACGCCTTTTTAGTGACCTATTTGCTATTAAAGTAAAGGTTGAAGATGTATAAAAAATTCAAATTATTAATGTATTTTCATACATCCTACGAGGCGGATAATTCGGTTCATAAATAAATTATGCCCTTTGTAGGCTAAAAACCCTCGTTTTCTAATCCCAGGTCCTGGAATTCTGGGTGTTACATTTAGGAAACTGGCGGCATATAGATCAAGAAATTAATTTATTTTTGACCCGTCTATAGTTCGAATTATGCGCTTTCTTCGCCAAACATTACTCTCTGTTTGCCTGATATTGCCTTGTGCCATCGCCATTGGGCAAGCCACCATCGCAAATGATGCTGCAAATGGTCCTGAAGATTCCGACATCGTCATTCCTATTCTAGATAATGATTCACCTGGCGGTGGTTCCGCGATAGATCTCTCTTCTGTTGATCTAGTGCCAGGGGGCGCGATTGACGCCAACGTAGTTGTCCCGGAAGGAACATTCGTTGTTGATGCATCAGGCATCGTGACATTTACACCCAATCCAGATTTTTCAGGGGCTGTAACAGTTATTTCTTACACGGTGAGAATTGGATGATCAAGTCTCGTCACCGGCTGCCACTATTACGGTGACTGTCGATCCGGTAAATGATCCTCCCGTCATCACAGCCTTAGGTCCGCAAAGCGTGAATGAGGATGCTACGCTTGGACCAATACCATTGACAATCACCGATTCTGATAATAGTATAGCCAGCTTGCAGCTGAGTGGCGGTTCCAGTAATCAGACCCTGGTGCCCAATGGGAATATCACTTTTGGAACGAGTGGTCCCAACCGTACTATTACTGTAGTTCCGGCATCCAATCAAAGCGGAGGACCTGTTACAATAACCATCACTGTTGATGATGGCTTCTGACCCTGATGTTACCAGTACGTTTGCGCTCACGATCAATCCTGTAAATGATGCTCCCGTCATCACAGCCTTAGGTCCGCAAAGCGTGAATGAGGATGCTACGCTGGGACCAATACCATTGACAATCACCGATTCTGATAATAGTATAGCCAGCTTGCAGCTGAGTGGCAGTTCCAGTAATCAGACCCTGGTGCCCAATGGGAATATCACTTTTGGAACCAGTGGTCCCAACCGTACCATTACTGTAGTTCCGGCATCCAATCAAAGCGGAGGACCTGTTACAATAACCATCACTGTTGATGATGGTCCTGACCCTGATGTTACCAGTACGTTTGCTCTCACGATCAATCCTGTAAATGATGCTCCCGTCATCACAGCCTTAGGTCCGCAAAGCGTGAATGAGGATGCTACGCTGGGACCAATACCATTGACAATCACCGATCCGGATAATAGTATAGCCAGCTTGCAGCTGAGTGGCAGTTCCAGTAATCAGACCCTGGTGCCCAATGGGAATATCACTTTTGGAACGAGTGGTCCCAACCGTACCATTACTGTAGTTCCGGCATCCAATCAAAGCGGAGGACCTGTTACAATAACCATCACTGTTGATGATGGACCTTCTGACCCTGATGTTACCAGTACGTTTGCGCTCACGATCAATCCTGTAAATGATGCTCCCGTCATCACAGCCTTAGGTCCGCAAAGCGTGAATGAGGATGCTACGCTGGGACCAATACCATTGACAATCACCGATCCTGATAATAGTATAGGCAGCTTGCAGCTGAGTGGCGGTTCCAGTAATCAGACCCTGGTGCCCAATGGGAATATCACTTTTGGAACCAGTGGTCCCAACCGTACCATTACTGTAGTTCCGGCATCCAATCAAAGCGGAGGACCTGTTACAATAACCATCACTGTTGATGATGGTCCTGACCCTGATGTTACCAGTACGTTTGCGCTCACGATCAATCCGGTAAATGATGCTCCCGTCATCACGGCCTTAGGTCCGCAAAGCGTGAATGAGGATGCTACGCTGGGACCAATACCATTGACAATCACCGATTCTGATAATAGTATAGCCAGCTTGCAGCTGAGTGGCAGTTCCAGTAATCAGACCCTGGTGCCCAATGGGAATATCACTTTTGGAACGAGTGGTCCCAACCGTACCATTACTGTAGTTCCGGCATCCAATCAAAGCGGAGGACCTGTTACAATAACCATCACTGTTGATGATGGTCCTGACCCTGATGTTACCAGTACGTTTGCTCTCACGATCAATCCTGTAAATGATGCTCCCGTCATCACAGCCTTAGGTCCGCAAAGCGTGAATGAGGATGCTACGCTGGGACCAATACCATTGACAATCACCGATTCTGATAATAGTATAGGCAGCTTGCAGCTGAGTGGCGGTTCCAGTAATCAGACCCTGGTGCCCAATGGGAATATCACTTTTGGAACGAGTGGTCCCAACCGTACCATTACTGTAGTTCCGGCATCCAATCAAAGCGGAGGACCTGTTACAATAACCATCACTGTTGATGATGGACCTTCTGACCCTGATGTTACCAGTACGTTTGCGCTCACGATCAATCCGGTAAATGATGCTCCCGTCATCACAGCCTTAGGTCCGCAAAGCGTGAATGAGGATGCTACGCTGGGACCAATACCATTGACAATCACCGATTCTGATAATAGTATAGCCAGCTTGCAGCTGAGTGGCAGTTCCAGTAATCAGACCCTGGTGCCCAATGGGAATATCACTTTTGGAACCAGTGGTCCCAACCGTACCATTACTGTAGTTCCGGCATCCAATCAAAGCGGAGGACCTGTTACAATAACCATCACTGTTGATGATGGTCCTGACCCTGATGTTACCAGTACGTTTGCGCTCACGATCAATCCGGTAAATGATCCTCCCGTCATCACAGCCTTAGGTCCGCAAAGCGTGAATGAGGATGCTACGCTGGGACCAATACCATTGACAATCACCGATTCTGATAATAGTATAGGCAGCTTGCAGCTGAGTGGCGGTTCCAGTAATCAGACCCTGGTGCCCAATGGGAATATCACTTTTGGAACCAGTGGTCCCAACCGTACCATTACTGTAGTTCCGGCATCCAATCAAAGCGGAGGACCTGTTACAATAACCATCACTGTTGATGATGGTCCTGACCCTGATGTTACCAGTACGTTTGCTCTCACGATCAATCCGGTAAATGATGCTCCAACTGCTGTTAATGATAATGCAACGACCACTGAAGATACACCAGTCAGCCGGGATGTCAAGCTCAATGATACTGATCCCGATGGCACGATTGTCAGCGTCGACTTGGATCCGGGTGCATCAGGAGTTCAAACCAACTTTACCAATGCAGCAGGGACATGGAACATAGTTTCAGGAGAGGTTCGGTACAGTCCGCTCTTGAATTACACTGGTCCTGCTTCATTATCTTATGTTGTAGTGGATAACGACAACGCATCCTCTAATGTGGCAACCTTTACCGTAGCAATTACTCCGGTGAACGACCCTCCAACGATTACTCCAATTGGCAATCAGGCTACCAACGAAGATACACCAACCGCGGCATTGACATTTACGGTCAGCGACATTGATACTCCGGTCGGTTCCTTATCCGTCACAGGCACCTCAAATGCAACCACCGTCATTCCAGATGCAAATATCGTTATCAGTGGAACCGGTGCCGAACGTACCGTTACATTAACCCCTGCCCCAGAGCAAAATGGCCTCGCTGTGATTACGCTAACCGCGTACGATGGCACTACATACGTACCCATGAGCTTTGCTGTGACGGTAACGCCAGTAAGTGATCCACCAACAATAACGACCATTCCGAATCAGTTAGTAGATGAAGATACTCATACTGGGGCGCTGCCGTTTACAATAGCGGATATAGATAATCCTGTCGGTTCACTCACAATAGCACGAGGATCTGACAATCTTACGCTGGTTCCCATCAGCAATATTGTCATTGGTGGAAGCGGCGCAAACCAAACGGTTACTGTTACACCGGCAGCAGACCAAACCGGCATAGCAGTCATTACATTAACTGTCAGTGACGGAACGACCTCTGTTCCTACTATTTTTCAGGTCACGGTCGATGGCTTCAACGATCCACCTACAATATCTGCCATTCCTAATCAGTCTACCAGTGAAGACATTCCAACTCCAGCCATACCCTTCACGGTAGGCGACCCAGAGACACCTGCCGCTGATTTGACTGTAACAGCGAGCTCGGATAATGTAGGTATAATTCCCAATGCTAATATTACAATTGTTGGTACGGGAGCAAACCGTACCGTTCAAGTTACTCCGGAACCAAACCAAAGCGGTGCTGCGATCATTACATTGACGGTTTTTGATGGCGTAAATTCTACTCCAATGAAGCTTTCAAGTAACGGTGAACACGGTTGATGATGCGCCTACGATCACTGCTATTCCGAATCAGACAATTGCTGAGGATGCTCAGACCACCCCGCTGCCATTTACCATTAATGATGTGGAGACGCCCATTCCCAGCTTGACAGTAACAAAAAGTTCTAATAACCTAACACTAGTACCGCTTGCTAACATCATTCTTGGTGGAAGTGGCGCGAATCAGACGGTTCAGGTAACACCTCTCCCTAACCAATTTGGTGTTGCAGTAATTACTGTAAGCGTAAACGATGGTGAGCAACACAACGTCAACTACTTTTCAAGTCACGGTAAGTTCTGTCAACGATCTGCCTACAATAACGGCCATATCGAATCAAACCATCAATGAAGACATTCCCACAGCAGCATTGGCCTTTACGATTACAGATATTGAAACCCCACTGGCCTCATTAACGGTTACGGGTAGTTCGGATAATGCCACGCTAGTACCAGTGGCAAATATAGTTTTTGCTGGAAGCGGCGGTAGTCGAACTGTGACCGTTACACCCGCTGCCAATCAAACGGGAGTTGCAACGATAACACTTACTTTAAGTGATGGCACTGCCAATGTCCCCACAACCTTCCAGGTAACAGTAAATCCTGTTAATGATGCGCCGGTTATTACCGGTCAGACGGTCGTTTCTACCAATGAAGAGCAGCCATTGGACATCGAGTTTTCACATCTTACCGTTACGGATGTTGATAATGCCTTTCCAACCGATTTCACATTGACAGTGTTACCAAATCCAGGCTATTCTCTTGTTGACAATACCATCACTCCGAATACCAATGTTACGGGTAATATTACAGTTCGCGTTCAGGTGAACGATGGCGCGTTAAGCAGTAACATATACAACCTCCAGGTTACTGTTAATCCGATAAATGATCCGCCGGTGATAACAGGACAATCTACGTTGACTATATCTCGAAGATAATCCATTGACTTTTTCGATAAGTCATCTGACAATCGCGGACCCCGATAATACAAGTGGGTTTACATTTACCTTAGGAACGGGCAGCAATTATTCTGTTTCAGGGGGAAACATTATCACGCCAGATGCTCATTTTAACGGGACATTAAGTGTTCCTGTCACGGTGAGTGATGGAACGAATCACAAGCGCTCCATACAACGTTCAAATACAAGTTACCCCGGTAAATGATAAGCCTCAAATCACAGGACAAACTCCAATTAGTATTGCTGAGGTTCAGCCAGTTACAATCGACCTCTCACAACTTACCGTTTTTGATCCCGACAATGATTTCCCTGACGATTTTGAATTAATTGTTTTGACTGGCCCTAATTATACTGCGGTGGATAACGTGGTGACACCAGTTCCTAATTTCAGCGGTACGCTTCTTGTTCGACTAAAAGTTTTTGATGGCTTGCTAGAAAGTGATTATTATGATTTTCAAATATTAGTTAACTCCACCAACGACGCTCCGGTCATTACGGGACAGCGTCCGCTTAACACCGAGGAGAATGAGCCAATCGAGATCCAGTTCGTCGACTTGACGGTAAGTGATCCGGATAACTCATACCCTACAGGCTTTTCACTTACTATATTGCCTGGCACCACTTACACTTTTTCCGGAACAACTGTGACCCCAAATCCCAACGTCAGCGGACTGATAGAGGTAAGGGTGAAAGTAAATGACGGTTCGGTGGACAGCGCTCCCTATCCATTAAAAATTGATGTCAATAGTGTAAATGATGCGCCGGTCATAACGGGACAGCTACCCATGACAGCGTTGGAGGATGCACCTGTTATTAATATGTCGATGGGATTTTTGATCATCAGCGATCCTGACAGCCCGATTTCCGGATTTACCATGACGGTTTATCCTGGGACCAATTACACATTGGCGAATGGTGTCGAGATAACGCCAGTGGCTAACTTTAATGGAACGCTTTCCGTTCCAGTAATTGTAAATGATGGATCGCTGGACAGTCAGCCATACAATGTGCAAATTCAAGTTAGTGCTGTAAATGATGCGCCTGCATTACCGGGCAAAATCCTTTGAGTGCGGTGGAAGATCAACCCATAAACCTCAAACTTGAGGATTTCCTGGTAGCAGATATTGACAATACATTTCCCACTGGATTTACACTTCAGGTCGCCCAAGGAAGTTTTCCAAACTATGATGCTCTTGGCACGACGGTGACGCCCAAAGAAAATTTTACCGGCACGCTTGGGTGTAGCGATTACGGTTAGTGACGGCGCGGCAACGAGTGATACGTACAGTGCCGCGATCGTTGTTGGTAGTATTAATGATCCTCCCGACGGTAGATCCTGTCAGCAACATTACAATTGAGGAGGATCCTGCAGAGCCTTATGTTATATCGCTTACAGGAATAACTGCTGGAGTAGGGGAAGGAGGAACACAATCGGTAGCGGTCACAATCTCCACAAGTGAGCCAGAATGGTTTGAGGTATTCGAAGTCACTTATCCCGGAAGCACTACTGCGGACCATTCGCATAAAACCTAAGGCCGATAAAACTGGCACTGCGCAGGTTACTGTCAGGATTCAGGATGATGGAGCTGGCTACCGTCACCCCATGTAAATTTCTTATGAGTATACATTTGACTTCACCATTGATCCAGTAAATGATGCGCCGACCTTCACGTCTCAGCCGGATAAGCTTGCCGAAACGGCCCAGGCTTTTGAATATGATATTGTGGTCGCAGACGTTGAGCAAGAAGTCATAACCATTACTGCGCCCACACTGCCATCGTGGTTGATATTAACGCAGGCGTCGAATGGTCAGGCCACGTTGAGCGGAATTCCTCCGCTTGGGACTACAGGAGAAGCAGCGGTTGTCATTGTGGCAAGTGATCCAGCGGGTTCGTTGTCGACACAGGAGTTTTCGATCGTCGTGAATGCAAGACCAACGATCACGCCGTTTGCAATCTCAACAGACGAGGACGACCAGTATCCATTTACTACCGAATTTGCCAGTAACTATAACGATGCAGACGGTAATGCAATCGCTAACGTTCAGATCAAACAATTGCCTACCAAGGGACGATTATTTCTAGAGGATAATCCTGTTGCCATAAACGCGGAAATTCCAGCAATCGAAATCAACAAATTGAATTATCGTCCATTTATGGATTCTAACGGGACGGATATCATTAAGTGGAATGCAAGCGATGGGGTATACTATAGCATTCTGGACGCAAATATTGTTATGTCAATCATTCCTTTCAATGACCCTCCGGAAATTATAGCATTGGAAGCGCCGGAGATCGACACATTAAAATATGAACTGGGAAGCGAAGTCCCGGTTAAGCTTACCAAGATTTTTGATGCGCGCGATCCTGAGGGAGACAACATTATTGCTGCGGAAATAGGATTCCAGGTTTCGACCGAGTATCGGGAAGACCAGGATGTATTTTCGTTCAAGGATACATTGGGAATCCACGGCGCGTTCATAAAGGAACTGGGGGTTTTGACTTTGACAGGCAAAGCGCCGGTCCAGGATTATGTTGCAGCCATTCGAACGGTACGTTACAACTATTTAGATGCGACCCCGGCAAGATGTATCAAATCGAAAAGTGTCAATTCGACTTAATGACGGAGCTTTTGGTGGAACAAAAGAAAGACTTGTCGGTTTAGTTTATACTAATCCAGGATTGGATATTGCCAATGCCTTTACACCAAACGGGGACGTAGAAAATCAGTATTGGAAGATCTATTCTCCAGCTGGATTAGAGCGCTACAAGGATGCCCTCATTAGAGTGTATGACAAGAGAGGCGCATTGGTATATGAAGCTACCGGATTTAGCACCCCTTGGAATGGGGAAGGACCTAATGGCGCATTACCTCCTGATAGTTATTATTATACTATCGATTTGAAATATGACAAAAAGAAATATAAAGGAGTAGTGACTATTTTAAGGTGATGAGGAAATTTGTACTAGTTCTAATATTTGTTTGGTCAAACCTTAATTGCATTGGTCAGTTCATACCGAACAGCAGCCAGAACTTCCAGTTTGCCCCGTTGTATAATCCGGCTTTTACAGGTATTGAAGGTTATCGGGATGTGAAGTTAGGATACCGTTACCAATGGACGGGTTTTGGCAGTGAGGCACCAAAATTCATCAATGCGTCATTCAATTTTCGCCTAAAGGAACCGTTGGATCTTACGTTGAATGCGTTGAGAACCAGCATGGAAAAAAAGCAGAATACCGAGATACCTAAGATGAAGCGGATTATTCATGGGTTGGGCGTGAATATTTTTCAGGAACAATTTGGATTGATCAAAAAGCTAGGCGGGGGCGTCAATTATTCGTTTCATTATCCGATTACAAAAACAAATGCGGCTTGCCTTGGGTCTGGGCGCCATGCTGGAAAATACCAAAATAGATTTGAATGGCATTTATTTTGGCATCGACACGAACGATCCTAACAAGGGCCCTATTGATCCAAAATCCGATCCCTTATATCAAAGTTTATTGAGCACTGGTTCAGCGCACACCAACTTAAATATTCGAGGGGGTTTTCTGCTATACGCCCCTCGGTATTATTTCGGATTTTCATATTTGCCGATTGCAAACATCGTCATCCAGGATAATGAAACAGACCTTTCATCGTCATATTATCGAGGCGTAATTCAGGCAGGGTATTCTTTCCCCATAAGCGCCACCACGGATATTAAGCCTAGTGTTTTGGCACTTTGGCAAGTGGATAATAAGTTTATTATCGATTATAACGTTAAAGTGTATATCGAACAAAAAATATGGTTCGGTTTAACTTATCGGGATGTTAAAAGTATGGTGGGAATTATTGGATTTAATTTAAATGAAAAGCTTGGTGCATCTTATTCTTACGAACTATCTGCTAGCAATATGCATCAATTTGGAGGAGGAAGCCATGAGTTGGTACTTTCGCTTCGCTTGAATAATTTCAAACGCCAGAGACAACTAACATGGTAAGGATCCCTGTATTTATTTTTTGCTTACTTCCATTCCTAAGCTTGGGGCAAGAATGGGACTATAGTCCAATGCGAAAGCTGCCCCCAACAATTAGTAGCCCGTATGAGGATATTCTGCCGATGCTGTCGCCCGATGGCAAGACGTTGTTTTTTTCGCGCGCAGCATCCCCGGAAAATGTCGGTGGTAAATTCGCCGGAACGGATATTTGGATTAGTCACTTTGATGAAACGCTGCGAGACTGGGGCAAGCCACAGAATGAAAAGATTTTTAATGATAAGGGTACCAATGCTGTTATTGGGATAAATGAAAAGGGTGACGAAATTTATTTGTTAAATACAACAGGAACGAAGAGGGCGCAGGGGATTTATCGTTCTACCAAGCGGAACAATTCCTGGTCTGATCCCGAACTCATAGAGATTCCTGGTTTAAATACTGAGGATTTTTTAGGAGCATATGTTACCCCTGACCTTAAGACAATCATTTTTTCAATGAATGGAGAAGAAAGCCGGGGGAGCGAGGATTTGTACATAAGTCTTAAAAACGCAAAGGGAGAATGGTCTAAACCACGCAACCTGGGGTCTACTATTAATACAAACGGGTTTGAAATAGCTCCTTTCCTTACACCCGACAAAAGAAGGTTATATTTTTCAAGCAACGGACACCCTGGATACGGGAATTCCGATATTTTTTATAGTGATCGTTTATACGAATCATGGGAGGTATGGTCCGCGCCAAAAAATCTTGGGCTTAAAAATTAATTCGCCTGCATTTGAAAGTTTTTTCTCGCTTTACTATGACACCGTTGCTTATTTTTCCAGCACTCGTAATCGGGAATTTTCTGATATCTACAGCGTGTCCGTATTTCCGCTGAAGGAAGCGACCGAAGAAGATTACTACCAATATCTAAGCAACGATGAAGTCAAGAGAATAAGCGCAGTTGCCTTCGACCCTGTTTTATATTTTGAACCTGGAGTCAGTGATATTAATCAAGCTCAGCGAAATAATCTCCAGAAAATTAACGATGGATTATATTCTAAAAAAGATATCAAAATGAGAATAATAGCTTCAAAGTCCGGAAATGGGAGCCTTGAAACCTATCAAAAGCGACTGTTAAACATTTTGGACTACCTGAAAAATGCCGGAATCGAAGGCAATAGAATAATCTTCAGCGTTGAACAATCCGAAAATCTTGTTGGCGGAAAAGAGTTAGTTCGGATAAGATTTTACAGATAATCCGAATTGCAAACGATTCAGATAATTTTTATCAAAAAATTAAAGAACACTTCGTCCGTGCCTTACGTTTTTTAAGTAATTTAGGAGTGGCTTTAATTACTATGAATTTCAAGATCTTAAAACGTAAGTTGGGGATACTTTTGGGCATTCCTATCCTTACCGTTGTAGCTTCTTACTTTCTGATCTCCGAATTGGGAGACAGATATAAATCGACGGCGCAAATCGCGACAGGGTTTACGGCAGACGATGCGGTGAAACTCAGCGAAACTCCTGCGACTCCTTTTGACGTAAGCACAAACTTTACTAACCTGATCAAGTCCATGAACTCAGTGCCAGTTCTGAACTTGGTTTCCTACAGACTTGTGATTCATGACCTGGAAGATGGAAAACCTTTTAGGGAAATTGATGAATCAAAAGAGAAGAACATCATAATTGATGAAAAGGCGACAACCAAGGCCCTTGCGTTGTTCAAAGCAAAGCTTGCAGGTATGAAGCCATTGAATTTATATGATCCACAGGATCAATTGCTATCTGCTGTGCTAAAAGGATATAGATATGATGTCGAAACACTTAGTAAGGATCTCAAAATTCAGCGTGTAGAGAATTCTGACTTTATTTCTGTTGACTATTTTTCTGAAAGTCCTTTTTTATCCGCGCTAACCGTTAATGCGCTTTGCCAGGAGTTCATCCGGTATAATAAAACCCTGAAAACCGATCGTTCATCTGAATCGATCGAATTTTTGAAATCAATTGTGGATGAAAAGAAAAAAATACTAGATCAGAAAACTGATACATTAAATAAGTTCAGGCTCAGCAATAATGTTTTTACACACGATACTGAGACCAAAAACAAGATTGCCTTGATAACCGACTATGAACTCAATAGAGATCGTGAGGTAAGCACTATTAATCGCCTTGAATTCTCCATTAGTAAGCTGCAAAACACCATCGACGTAAAGTCAAAAAGCTTAGGAAAAGCCAACCAACAAGAAACGATCTTGGTGAATCAGCGAATTGTCGAGATTCGCAGGCAAATTAACGAACTGATGGCCTCGGGCAATGAATCCAGCAAGAGTCGGCTATCTCAATTGCGCGATGAATTACAGCTTGAAACGAGCAGATTGGATGCCCTGAGCGCGAATGAAAAAGCCCTCGAGGAATTCAAAGAACTGGAAAAAGAACGCGATGATTTGAAAATGGATCTGCAGATTGCCAAGAACAATCTTTCATCTATTGACCAATCGTTACGCCGATTTGAAGGCTGACGTAGCAGGATCTGCCTCTAACCAAGTTAGTACTACTGACTTAGATAGGGAAGTTGAATTGGCTACAACTGAGTATATGAATGCTCAGGATAAGTACAACGCTGCGAAGAATAAGTCCCTGGTGATCGGGAGTTCAATTCGACAAATTCTTGAAGGTCAGCCTAGCTATAAGCCGGAATCGTCACAAGCAACACTCATCATGGGGTTGGCAGGGGGCGGTGGCTTCCTAGTAAGTCTACTGGTTATACTTGCATTTGAATTTTTGGATTCATCAGTACGTGTGGCCGCCCGTCTGGAGAAACTTACGGGATTGCCGAACATCGGATCCGTAAACTTTTTGAAGGATAAGGAATTTAACCTTCGGGAAGTTTTCAAGGATAGAAGTTCAAATAAGGAGTATGAAATGTTTTCTCACTTCCTGCGGAAACTCCGATACGAAGTTCAAAGCTCCAATGGGAAAGTTTTTCTGGTTACGAGTACCCAGGTTAACGCGGGTAAATCTTTCCTGATTCTGAGTTTAGCCTACGCGATGAGCCTGGTGCAGGCCAAAGTTTTAATAATCGATACAAATTTCAGACGTAATGCTTTGACCAAGGCATTGCTGCCAAGGATGGACAGTCGTAGGCTTTTGAAAAAAGGTATTGACGACGATGACGATGACGACTTGATGTTGGAGGAGAATTTTGGAGAAGACGATGAGCGTGAATTTGGGCAATCGCTTCCGGCAAAAACAAATCCGGGCGAAAAGGATCCGACTAGAATTCTGATCAATAGAACAAAATTTCCAGGGGTAGATATCATTGGCAATATTGGAGCAAACGATTCTCCGTCAGAAATTATGGCCGGCCGGAATTTCAAGCAAATGATTCAAAATTTATCATCGCGATACGATTGTGTCATCATGGAAGGTCCTGCCTTAAATGACTATTCTGACGCGAAGGAATTAATTGATTATGCTGATAAAGTGATACCGGTTTTCAGCGCCAGTGCTTCCTTGAATCATCGCGATCGGGAGTCCATTAAATATTTCAAATCTATTAATGGTAAATTGATGGGCACTGTCCTTAATAAAGTTCAGTTTAAATACCTGACCTATTAAGGCTTCCAGCATCTCATTTCTCAGAAATCTTTATTTTTTTATTCGGCTTGTCAGGATACGTCCTTTTCGACAACTAAAGGAGTCGAGCGCATTTAATTTTCCGCAATATCCTCTAATTTGCGAATAGCATGAGTAAAGAACTATAACCTGTAAATATTCACCTTATGAAAAAAATAGTACTATATCTATTTGTGTTGATTCCTGTGTGTTCATTAGCGCAAAGCGTTGACTATAATAAAATTATAGTTCCCGACCAGGTTCCATCCATTTCTTTCGAGGAGCGGTTAGTCCAGCTCGCTTGGAAAAACCACCCAACAAACAAAGCCGCCATGCAGAAAGTGGAAGTGGCACAAGCCCTCAAGGCCAAAGCAAGTTGGGCATGGTTGGATAATTTTTTTGTGCAGGCGAACGTAAATGAATTTACCGGAAATACCGAAGTCGATGCATGGGGTCGGGCATTTTATCCCCAGTACAATCTAGGTGTCAAACTACCGTTGGGCGCATTTGTTCATACGCCATTAAATTCCAGTGCGGCCAAAAGTCAAGTTCTTATCAATGAATTTGAAGTGAACGCAAAAAAACTTGAGGTCAGACGAGATGTGCTTCAAGCCATTGAAAAACTACGTGAACGGTTCAAGATCATTAAGTTACGCGAGCGCATCAAGGAGGATTATTTATTGATGTTTCAGGATGCTGAGAAAAAATTCAAGGAGGGAAAAATAACTTTGGAGTTCTACCGGGGTACTATCCAGGCTTATTCAGTGCAAGAGGAAGAAATTATTCAGGCTCAGTCGCTATTTAACCAGGAGCGGCTTGCGCTGGAGGAATTAGTGGGTGTTGAATTAAAAGATGTGGAAGGATATATGGAATTTACCAGCAGATTGACAAGAGAAACTCAACTTAGACAGTGAGCAGGAAGGGTAAAATTCCGTCCTTTTATTTGACTAAAATGCGCTCGTTTCCGAATTTCAGAGCACGCTCGACTTCGGCTACCAGGAACTCAGGTTCAAAAGGCTTTACCAGGTAGGCAAATGCCCCAAGATCAAGGCATTGCTTGCGTTTTATCGCATCTTCATAGCCAGAGTGAATAATTAGGGGAATGTTTTTATGCGTATCGCTGCTATTAATGTTTTCTAATAACTCGATACCTCCCAAGCCGGGCATTTTTAGGTCTGAAACGATCAAATCAGGAACATTTCCCTGTGCCAGCCACGACCATGCCTCCATGCCATCGTTCATGATTGCCACCTCATATTGATTTTTGAGGATTTTCTCTAAGAGCCAACATAACAAAGCGTCATCTTCGATGAGCAGAACCTTTCTCATGGCATTAATTTAAAAAAAATAACTAATGTTTTAAGACCTATGCAGGCAAAGGCGGGATCTTAAAACCAACTCCCAGACGATCAAATCTAAATAAAAAAAATGATACCGATGTAACCAAGGTCGGCAAACAATTCTGTATAAAATAATAAACGGCGGTGAATCACCTTAAAAAGGAGTTAAAAATTCGGTATTGAACTTTAAATTTTTTGACTTAAATCCCAATTTTGACTTCGTTAACGTCCTAATTCCCAATTTGCTGCGTTGTCTCCCTACGATTTACTTTTCCGTTTTCTGTAAATACGAAGTTAATATTTGTATAAATCTCCTTGGGGATTTCATAATTCGACAAAATTTTCTTCAGAAGTGATTTTAGAGTTTCCAAAGTGACGCCGGCTAATTCTCCTTCTATGACCAAAATAACTTTGCTGCCAAGCATGGATCCGGAATACTCGAGATCAAAAATTTATTTTTAACCTTGTGTTGTTCAAATAGCCGATGTATCTCGGCCTCAATTTTTTCGGGGATTACTTTTACACCACCTGTATTGATAATGTTGTCAGCTCTTCCCAGCCATTTAAAATGCCTTGAACTTTTAATTTCAACAAGGTCATTGGTTACAATTTTTTCTGCCAGGTGAGGGGCATTAATTTCAAGACACCCACGTTCATCAGCGCTGATTTTTATACCTGGCAAAACAGTAAAATATTCGGAAGCTAAAGGTCCGTTGAGGGCTGTAATGCAATGTGTGAGACCGTTTCGGTCATGCCGTATGTGGCATAAACCCGACCACTTAATTTTGAAAGTTTTTTCTGTATTTCTTGATCCAAAGCTGCGCCTCCGACAAGAATATTTTTAGTCGAATCCAGTCGGTAAGCTTGATCTGATTGAAGAATCTCGTTTAGCTGCATGGGAACAATCGCAGTAAAATCGACAGGGACATTCCTGGGGAGGTCATGGAAAGGATTTGCTGACGGATTTACAGCCACGATTTTCATCCCTGCGACAAAACTTCTTACTAACATCATTTTCCCTGCGATGTACGCTGGATCGAGGCATAGAAAGCGAAGTGTCGCCCGCTTTAAGCTGAAGGGCCTCCGCTGTCAATTGAGCGCTCGCGATCATTTGCTGGCGCGTAATCAGTATGCTTTTAGGTGCTCCTGTCGACCCGCTCGTCCTTTGTTCAAAAGTATCGGTTGAACTAAACCATTTTTGAATGAATAAAAAGGTTGATGCTTCGAACGTTGATAGCGGAGTTGCGACATCCCCTAAAATTAGATCAAGCTTAATTTCTCGACCGTTAATTGTTATCGAATCAAAGGAATAACTGCTCATCATTTTTTTGGCTTGATCAGGGCCAGTTAACGGAGACCCTTCATGGAAACTTCGGGTATTTTGACCAATCAGGATCTCGTTTTTCAAGGAAGGCGTTCTTTCCTTCTTTTGCCTCATCACTTAAATAATAGAGCAACGTTGCATTGCCAGCAAGCTCCTGTATTCCGGCCTGTCCGTCAAGTTCGGCATTGAAAGAACTTTTCAGCATTCTCAGCGCAAGCGGACTTTTCTTCAAAATTTTTCTTGCCCATTCCACATAGGTTTCCTCTAATAAATCAAGGGGAACAACTTTGTTGACCAATCCCATATCCACAGCTTCTTTTGCGTCGTATTGATCGCAGAGATACCAGATCTCTCTTGCTTTCTTTTGGCCAACGATCCGTGCAAGATAAGAAGCTCCGAAGCCACCGTCAAAACTGCCGACCTTTGGGCCCGTTTGTCCGAAACGGGCATTTTCGGCAGCAATGGTCAAATCACAGACGACGTGAAGAACATGTCCACCGCCAATAGCCCACCCAGCTACGGCCGCTATAACGGGCTTGGGTATGGATCGAATTATTTTTTGAAGGTCAAGCACATTCAGCCTTGGCGTTGTGTCAGCGCCGACATATCCGCCATGGCCCCTCACACTTTGATCGCCGCCACTACAAAAGGCATTCCCACCTTCTCCTGTTATAATGATAACGCCAACATCTTTGTCCTCCCGGCAAATGTACATGGCATCGATCATTTCATTTATAGTCAGTGGTGTAAATGCATTATGGACATGCGGTCGATTGATACTAATACGCGCTATGCCTTCGAATTTATGAAACACGATCTCTTTATATTCCTTAATTGGCTTCCAGGGGAATTTATAGTTCATAACTCTTTTTTATTTTTTGTTTCAAATTTTCGAATAATAATTTGTTTGATACCAAATCGGATTCTAGCTCGAGAACCTTTGGTGTTCCATCGAACTCAAAAAAATCTTTCAGCAAATTTTTGAGCTTTCTTTTATGATCAACCTTGAGATAGGTGATGGCGAATTCCTCGCATAAATGTTTGGCAGTAAGGCGTTGCCTGGTTATGAAATATTCATCTGCCTCTGACGTGTCTCCGGGACCATCAATCATTTTAAATATAATACCACCATGGTTATTTAACAGTACGATACGTAAGTTGGGGATTGAATAATTATGCCAGAATGCATTGCGGTCATAAAAAAAAGCCATATCGCCTGTAATGAGAATATTCGGGACATCACTTGCAAAGCAATGACCGACGCTGGTACTTGTGCAGCCATCGATTCCACTTGTTCCTCGATTAGCGAAAACCCGGATGGAATCATGCTGGCTATTAAGTCCTATGAAATTAGCGTAACGCACGGCCATGCTATTGGCCAGGTGCAGATTGCAGGTGGAGGGAAGATTTTTAAAGACTTCGTTTACTAACTCCAACTCACCAAAATCCTGTGGTGGGAAATAATCCTCGATTGAACGGGTCGCCCGTCGTTCTTCCACCTCCCAAAGTTTATTGTAATTATTTTGTTTTTGATTTTCAAAATTTTCAATTCTTGGAATTGAACTGAGGAAAACGAAAAATGATGTTGGCGTTGCGCGAATTACTTTTGTTATCGATTGGAAAGTATCTGCGACTTCGCCGGCAGGTTGAACATGCCAGTGTGCCGATGGAGGATTTTTTCTCAAAAACAATTTTAGACTTTTCGAAATGGTTGAATTTCCAAAAGTGATGAGCAGGTCAGGTTTTAATGTCTTCAAAATTCCTTCGGGACAATTGCCCAGAAAAAGATCCGCATGCCTGACAACTTTTTCTATTGGATGAAGGTTCGATATTATATCACCCACAATCGGGATGTTATGAGCCCGAAAAAAGTTACTTAGCGCATTGATCAATGCATCGTCGGCATCCAGCTGCCCGGCTACCAGTAGAATGTTATTATAACCGAGACCATGCCTCTTTGATCGCATTTTTTTGGGCACCATCCAACTCAAAAGAAGATACATGATCTTCCATTATACGCGTTGAATTACTGAATCCAAACACCTCTTGTGGTTGGGGATATAAAGGTTCCCGGAAGGGGGCATTGATATGGACCGGGCCTTGCGGTTCCTGTCTTGAAAGGTTAATCGCTTCATTTACGATTCTAGCAATAGCCCACTGGTTATCGGCATGATCATATTCTTGCGGGAGTTGATAAGATTTCTTTACATGTTTCCCGAAAATATCAGTTTGATAAATCGTCTGTCCATCTTGCTGGCCAATCCATTCAACGGGGCGGTCGGCGGTAAAAACGACAAGAGGCCTTTTACTGAAGTAAGCCTCTGCTACAGCGGGTGCAAAATTGTAAGCTGCCGTCCCCGAAGTGCACAACAGAATGGTCGGTTGTTTTGCTTGCTGAGAGATTCCTAAGGCAATAAATCCAGCACTACGCTCATCACTTATCGTTCTGCAAACAATATCAGGGTGTCGGGCGAAAGCCAATGTGAGGGGAGCGCATCGCGATCCAGGACACAACACAGCTTGCGTCAATCCTTTCTTTGCACACACTGCAGCAATATCATAAATGGATTGAAAGCGCGAGGTCATAGTCCACTGTTTTACATTCAAAAAATAGCCGAGATTTATTCAATAACCCTTAGTAAGGTGTTTAACTTTAGTTCCGTTTCTTCCCATTCTTTTTCCGGTATTGAATCTTGCGTAATTCCGGCTCCTGCATACAACATCGCTTCCTTAGGCAATATTTGTAAGCAGCGTAAGTTGACAAAAATATCAATGCGACCATTGAAATTGACAGGCCCAAGATACCCCGTATACAATTGCCGATTATAACCTTCCAATTTATGAATAAACTCCAGGGAAGTATCTAAAGGAACCCCACAGACCGCAGAGGTAGGGTGGAGGAGTTGCAACATAACAGACCCCAGCTGAGGAAAATTGGTCGCCACCATATCAACTGTAAAATCGGATTTTAAATGTATTAGATTCCCGGCAACTACCGTGCGTGGCCCATGTTCTTCATACTCCCGAAGCCTGATTTTTTTGAAACAACTTATGATATATCGTTCAACCAACGCTTGCTCCTCAATGTCTTTTTGAGTCCACGCAACATTTTTCAAATTTATGCCTTCTGTAAAAGGTTGCGTGCCGGCCAGTGCTGTGGTCTTAAAGGTGCGTCCATCTTCCACTGAAACTAATAGCTCGGGAGAAGCTCCCAGCCAGCTTCCGAGTTCAGGAATACTCACAAAAGAGATCAGTGCATTCGAATACAATGCGCACAAATTTTGAAATGCGCCACTGACATCAAAACTATTTGAAAGTTCGATAGCCAGCGTTCTTGAAAGCACCACTTTTTCAAAACTTCCCTGTTCAATTTCATCTAGGCCAGCGCGGACGATCCGTAAAAAAAATTCCATATCTGTTGTGGATGCCGACGAAGCGGGATTAAAATGGAGTTGGGGACGCTTGCTTCCTTCGGTTTTATTATTGACTAAATCATTAAGCCATACGTTGGACAGCGCTTCAAGGGATGTTGACGGCTCATTTAGCTGACCATTTGAAAATGAGAAACTGTAATCAGCTTTCAGGTATATTCGATCTACTGCTGCTTCAAAAGGAGCGATGATAAATCCTGAGGGAAGATCTTCCAGGGTCGCCGTGTATTTTAGAAATTCAGGTTTTTTTGAAATGACCAAATGTATCGTTGAGTCATTCGGTAGTCGCCATAGCGCAACGGAGAAATTTTGTTTGACGGCATAATCGATAAAAAACGAAAAATACTCGGTTTCTGTAAGCGTCAACAAAGAAACGGCGTTTGAAAATGCCATATAATCACTCCTTATTTCTTTTTTTCCAAAACAGCCATTGTAATGCGACTAATACAAATCAATTCATTTAAATCGTTTGAAATGCGAATTTCCCAGACGTGAGTTTGCTTCCCAATATGGATGGGCTTGGTTGTTCCTTTTACAAAACCATTGCGTACGCCCTTGAGGTGATTTGCGTTGATTTCCAGCCCAACACAGAACTTGTTTTCATCCACACAAAGCGTTGCTGCCACGCTCCCCAGGGTTTCAGCCAAAGCAACCGATGCGCCGCCATGAAGCAAACCCAATGGTTGATGTGTTTTAGCGTTAACGGGCATTTGAGCTACCAGAAAATCATCGCCAATTTCGACGAACTCGATGCCCAAATGCTCTGCCAGGGTGTTTCGAGACCACTTGTTAAGTGATTCAAGTGTTGCACTTTCTTTAAAAATTCTCATGAAACTATTTCGCTGGTCACGTTTGGCTGCTAGTATTTCCTTATTTTTGCGCCCAAAATAATCGAAAATTGAACAGCAAAAAAATATACATCGTTCGTCATGGGCAAACGGATTTTAACCTTCAGAACATTGTTCAGGGTAGCGGTGTAGACAGCAGTCTAAATCCACGCGGACTCGCGCAGGCTCGGGCTTTTTTTGATCATTATAAGGATGTTGCCTTTGACAAAATTTACACGTCGACACTAAAACGTACCAAAGAAACCGTTCAGCAATTTCTGGACTTGGGGATTCCAACCGAAGCGCTGGCAGGGTTGAACGAAATCAGTTGGGGCAACAAGGAGGGATATAAGATCACACCTGACGAGGATCAGTACTATCATTACATGTTGAAACAATGGCAACTGGGAAATACCGCCTTAAGGATCGAAGGAGGGGAAAGCCCGGATGATGTAGTGGTCAGAATGAAACCCGCGGTTGATCATATCATGAGCAAGACCGAGGAACAGACGATCCTTGTCTGCATGCACGGTCGCGCCATACGGATTTTACTTTGTATTCTTCTGAACTATCCACTGAAGTCCATGGACATGTTTGAGCACGAGAACCTATGCTTATACTTGTTAGACTATAGTGGAGGCACCTTTACCATCCGCCTCCATAACGACATTTCTCATTTGCGTTTGATCTGAGCAATCGCAGATTTTGCTTTGCTATCGATACTATTCTTATACTCGTGCTTGCTGTAGGACATGGCTTTGTTGAAATAGCTTCGCGCCGATGGTATCGTCATTCTCACTCCAGAAAATATATCCCAACTGAAGGCAGGCATTCGGAGCATAATACCACTCTTCATCACCGCTTAAGTCGATAGTTCGGAGATAAAAGGATTTCGCAGTGTCAACGTCATTAAGTTTGTGAGAGAGTCTCGCTTTGCGATAAAAGTATTCCACCTGATCGCGTTTTGTTGGAATATCCTGTGGTGCTAAGGATTCTAAAATCTGCTTCGCCTGCTCATAATACCCACCGTCGATGGCATACCTGGCTTTCGTTAAATTGATGTGGGGTAACTCAGTTTCCGCTAAACTTCGAGCGGCATATTTGTCCGCTTCAGAGGCCTCTTTACCACGCGACCTTGCTTGCTTAAAAATTTCCTGCTGCATCATTGGTATTTCCATTTAGCCAATAACACAGCCCAATCTTATAGTAGGCATCTTTGACACCATTTTGTCCATTGTAATGATTTATAAACCATCGGTATGATGAGATCGAGTTTAGGTACTCCCCTTTGAATAAGTAAATTTCTCCTCTCAAGTAATCGGAATAATATAATGGAAGGCCTACGGAATTCCGGCTCAAACTGTCCAGCATTACCAGGGCCTTCTCACTTTGATTGTTTTTCATGGCCAATGCGCTTCCTAAAAAAAGCGCGAGTCTGTTCCGGGGGTGTGTGACTCTCAAAGCATTTATTTCGCTGCTGGCCGCCCCGGGTTGCTGCAATAAAAATCCTTGAATTAGTGCATGAATGAGACTGGCTTCAAATGCCAGCGGGCTGTCGGATAATCGAATAGCCTGCAATTCGTCCAACCCGGTTCTTGTTGAACCTTCCATGTTCAGGAGACTTAATACCCAATTGTATTTTTGGGGAACCGAACCAATAATGACTTCCAGTAAACCGGAAGTTTTATTGATAGCCTTAAATTTTGGAAACTTATTTCGTATTTCTTCAATGGTTAAATACGCCTGCCTCAGGTTCAGGGCAGCATCAAACTCATGGCCGAACTTTAAGTAAACAAATGTCCAATGCATCCGGATTTCAGCTTGTAGAAATAGGTCATCGGGAACATTAAGTCTGGTTCGGCGTTCCAGACGGTTGGTAAATCGATCTTCGTATTCAGTGTACTTTTCACCGTCCTCTGTGATGAGCAATTCCAACGCTTCCGCTAATGCGACGACATAATGCTGGTGAGCAGTTTCTGGTTCTGGAATTAGCTGATGAACTTCATCAAGCTGCAAATTTAAAACAAGTTCGTAGGCTTTTTGTGTGGGCTCATCAAACTTCCATTCTTCAACAGTAGAAGAAGACTTCGAGGTGAAACCCCAGCACGCGCAGCTAAGAAATAAAAAAAGGCATACCAACGTGGCTGCCTTCCTTTTATGGTAAGCGTCAAAAAATTTATTCAACTTTTTTTCTTCTGCTGGGTGCTGGCGTAGCAACCTTTGCTGTCTTTGGTTTGTCGCCTTCATCAAGAGAATCCATGTCAACGTCCGCTAATATACGTCCGGAATGTTCATCAATCACAATTTTCTTCTTCTCTCTGATCTCAGCGATTTTTTGTGGAGGGATGACAATGTTACAACCTTCTGCAGCCCCACGAACAACACGCACAACAGCGAGACCGTTCGTCAGACTCTTGCGTAACCTTTCGTAGTATTTGAGGAGTTTGTCTTCGATTTTTTTGGTGGCCTTTTCACGTTCTGCTAACAGCCTTTTTTCTTCTTCGTGACTTTCGGCAAGGATGCCGTCGAGTTCTTTCTTCTTTGTATCTAAGTGATCGCCTCGCTCTTTAATCTGAAGGTTGATCTTTTCGATCTCGTCTTTCTTTTCGGTAATATTCTCTTTACCCTCTTTTATCTTTTTTTCGCAGATCTGAATTTCGAGTTCCTGTAGTTCTATTTCTTTTGTGATTGCGTCGAATTCCCTGTTGTTTCTTACGTTTTTCTGTTGCTCAGTATATTTTTTGATCAGTTTTTCAGCCTCCTTAATCCCCTCTTTGTGTTTTTTGATCGCTTCTTCAATTTCCTTTTGATCTGATTCGAATCGTGATTCTCTTGTTTTGTACCCCTCAATTTCATCCTCCAGATCCTGAACCTCATCGGGGAGATCGCCTCTCAGCTTTTTTAGTTCGTCTAACTTCGTGTCGATGAACTGTAGTTTTACAAGTGCTTCGAGTTTCTGTGCAACTGATTGATTTTCCATTCGTTATATATAGCTTATTGGATTTGTCGCGGTTTTTGAAAAATTGATCGCAAAAGTATGAAATTTTTTCATTAAAACATCCATTAAAAGTTCTTTGGTAAAAACCTCGCTTTCATAATGCCCGATATCGGCAATTGCAATCTTTCCGTCAGCATCAAAGAATTCGTGATATTTAAAATCTGCCGTGATGAAGAAATCCGCCCCTGCCTGAATGGCTTTTGGAAGCAGAAAGCTGCCAGAACCCCCGCAAACAGCGATTTTATGAACTTTATTGGAAGGAAGCATCGTATACCGGACGATGTTTAAATTCATCTTACTCTTTAAACTTTTAAGAAATTCTAAAGGTTCCATGGGCTGTTCCAGTTCACCGATCATGCCAGACCCAACTTCTTGGTTTTCATTTAGTAAGGGGAGAATATAGTAGGCGACTTCCTCATAGGGGTGCGCTTTCCAAAGGGCTTCCAGAATTCGCTTTTTTAGATAACTGGGAAAGATCATCTCCACGCGTGTTTCGTCAACATACGTTTGTTTGTTGTGATCACCAATATGCGGATTCGTGCCTTCTGTTGGCATAAATGTGCCAACGCCCTGAAGCTGAAAACTACAATTCCTGTAATCTCCAATTTGCCCGGCGCCAGCTGCATACAGTGCGGCCGTGACTTCCGAAGCATTTTCATTCGGGATAAAGGTCAAAAGCTTACTTAGCGTGTCGGTCTTGGGCAATAACACTTTCGTGTTTTTCAGCCCTATCTTCTCACAAATTTTTTTATTTACACCCGTATGCACGTTGTCGAGGTTGGTGTGAATAGCATAAATGGCAACGTCATGTTTGATTGCCTTTATGATTGTGCGCTCAACATAATTGGCGCCGGTCAATTTTTTCAATCCTTTAAAAAGTATCGGATGATGGGCAACGATAAGATTGCAGCCAAGTTGAAGAGCTTCTTCGACAACCGCTTCAGTGCAGTCGAGGGTCACGAGAACGCCCCTGATTTCGGCGGAAGAATCACCTGTCAGCAGGCCCGCATTGTCATATGACTCCTGATAAGAAAGAGGTGCCCATTCTTCCAGGTAACGAGTGACATCTTTTATTTTTATACTTTCGCTCATGAATCCAATCCAATTTTCAACCGACAATTTAGAAGTTGAAAGTTAAGGTTTAAAGGTTTAGAATGATTTTACTGAGGATTTTACTATTTCCTTTTTCGTGGCTCTATTATTTGATCACTCAGATACGGAACCGTCTATATGACCGGGGACTGAAGCCATCCGTTAAGTTTGAGTTACCTGTGATTTGTGTTGGAAATCTTACGGTCGGAGGTACGGGTAAAACTCCTATGATTGAACATTTGATCCGCCTCCTTCAAAATAGGTTTAAAGTGGCGACCCTAAGCCGCGGATATGGAAGAGCCACAAAAGGAATCCGGATCGCGGGGCCTTCCGAAAATGCTACAACGATTGGAGATGAACCATTTCAGTTTTACTCAAAATTTGGCAAGCGAATTACGGTTGCCGTAGGCGAAGAACGAGCGCTGGCCATTCCTACGATTTTGCAAGAATGTTCTGATACACAGATTATTCTATTGGATGATGGCTTTCAGCATCGAAAGGTCACACCTGGTTTTTCGATTCTCCTAACGGATTATCACCGTCCTTTTTATAATGATTTTTTACTTCCCAGCGGACGACTGCGGGAGAGCCGGTGGGGAGCGGAAAGAGCGGATGTGATCGTGGTTACGAAATGTCCAGCCTCACATATCGGAAGATAGAATGATTGAAATTGAAAGGTCAATACGACATTATGCGGAAAAGCCTGTTTTTTTCACCAACATCCGCTATGGCAACCCAACATCTTTCAATAACAGCTCCAGCGCTGCCGACAAAGCAAATCGTTCTCGTAACAGGGATTGGAAATTCAAAGCCATTGGAAACGTATGCGAAGGAAAATTATACCTTAATAAAACATCTTGCCTTTAATGACCACCACACGTACACAGAAGGGGATATTAAAACGCTGATGAACCTTAAGAACACACATCCACAAGCCAGTTTTCTAACCACTGAAAAAGACAAAGTGAAATTGGACGCTCCTCAATTTCAGAAAATGCTAAATGGATTGCCGTTATTTTACCTGCCAATCGAGATTGACTTCATAAAAGCTGGAAAGGATTTTGATGAGATCGTGCTAAATGTCATTCAACGTGCGAAATAGAAAAACTTTTCTATACTTTCCTTTCAAGATAATCAACGCCTTATTTTTGCGTGTGCATTTTTTACGATTTACACTCCTCCTATGGGTTTTCATAGGTATTTTTTATGGCTCACAGGCGCAGGACGAGCACGGGGCGCAGGGGGTCACGCATTATTGACGATACGACCAAGCAGGTTTATGGTCCAAAAACTTCAAAATATTACTATGAAAACGATGTCTTTCTAAATCGTATAACCTACCATGCCATCGATACAGTCATTCGGAATTTTCACAAGTTTACGTATGTGCAGTGGCACAATAATGTTTATCAGGATCTGGGGAACATCGGAACATCGATAAGGCCAATATTTTATCAAACACCGAGTCTCATCGGTGCCACCTCTGGATTTAACTCCTACAATCTTTATTGGGACGACGAACAGATCCGGTATTTTGATACCAAATCACCTTATTCCAATATCCGCGCGACGCTGGGAGGAAAGGGGAGGTCGGCGACCCGAATCACCTTCAGTCGAAACATAACCCCTCAATGGAGTTTTGGATTCACTTACCGACCGCTTTTAATCGATAAGCAAATACAACGACAGGGTAAAGGTGACCGTCAGGTGCAGGGCAACCTATTACGATATTTACACCGCGTACCAAACGCCGGATAGCAGCTACCGGGTAATGTTCAATTTCCGACGTAATAAACATGAAACAGATGAATATGGAGGTGTCTATGATCGAAGCCGATGGATTTGTCTACAAAGATTATTTCTTCATAAACGCGCAGCCCAATTTGCAGGATGCAGCCAGTCGCGAATTGCGAATGAACACACATTTATTCCATCAATATGAAGTGGGCAGGGCCTTACAGGTTTATCATATTTTCGACCGGTACCGGCAGGGCAATCAGTTTGTGGGTGGTCCCACAACGAATGAATATTACGACTATTACGAAATTAACAACGACTCAACCTACGATAAAGTCAAATTCAAATCTTTAAGGAATGAAGTTGGTATCAAAGGCGATCTCCTGAAGCTCTTTTACAATGGCTATTATGCCATCCGGGATTATACATTCACGAATAATAATATCGATACGTTGGGTACGCAAGTATCAGGGTGTGGAAAGTTATATAGGAGGAAGGATGTCGCTCCGTCTGGATTCGATCGGAGAGGTTACTGGCTGGGGTGAACTTCAGCAAAATGGCAATTTCAGAATCGAGGGACAGATCAAGAGCCGATGGTTTGAGGCATCTGTGAAGCAGGTGCAATATTCTCCGGCATTGTTACTGCAGCGGTACCGTGGTAGCCATGATGACTGGACCAATGATTTCAGCAACCAGAATGCTACACAGGTCAATGGATTTCTGCATTATGACTCAAAGGTATTGAGAGTCTCCCCTGGGCTCACGTTCACAAGGTTGGGTAACTACATTTTTTTTAAGGAGGATACGGTCAAGGATACGGCCACAAAGAAACAACTCGTTTTGCCTATGCAATCGTCCGGTCAACAGGTGATTTTTTCACCGGAATTCAAATTCTCTTTAACGTTTTTGCGACACATAAATTTGTCAAGCCAGATCATCTACACGAAACTGCTGGATAATCCGGACAATGCTATCCAGGTGCCGGACCTTTTTATAAATGCTCAGCTATCCTATGCAAATATTTTCTTCAATGAAAATTTCGACATGCATGGTGGAGTAGATGTCCACTATCAATCGTCGTATTATCCATTGGCGTATGATGTTCCCATTCAACAATTTTATGTTCAGCAGCAGATAACAGATGGAGTCGCTTAAGAGTGCCTGCATTTCCTATCGTCGACGTTTTTCTTAATGCGCGGATCAAAAGGGGAAGAATTTTCTTTAAATACCATAATCTGATACAAGCATTCACAAAACAGGGATACATGCCTACACCGACCTATCCGGGCCAGCGAAATATTATTGACTTTGGATTTGATTGGTCGTTTTATGATTAACTTCGAGGTACGAGTTACGATTGGTACGATTCCATACGAGTGTACGAGGTACGATTTGATGGAGTAGTCTGATTTCTGCGAACTTCATAGGGCGCTTTACATCTGGATATTTTAACGAATTCATTTTTGAAAGTAGCAAAGGACAAATTCACGTTAGGGCTAGAGCTTCCCACTGATCCCCGGTGGACTGATATTGCTCAAAAAAATATCATAGACATTTTAATTGATCATGCCTATTGCGAACAAAAAGCTGCGTCGTCTTGCATCTCATTAATCATTCAGCACCCTGAGCGTGAGAAATTGGTTGAGACATTAGCGCCTTTAGTTAAAGAAGAGTGGGGACATTTTGAACGCGTGCTTGCCGAACTTAAAAAAAGAGGCGGCGCTCTCGGACCTCAACGCAAAGATGAATACGTGGAAGAGTTGACGAAATTCATCATAAAGGGCGGAAGCAGAGAGCAGCATCTGGTGGAAAAACTTTTACTCAATGCTTTGATAGAAGCGCGGAGCTGTGAACGTTTCAAAATCCTTTGGAAAACAATTCCGGATCCTGAACTTGCCGAATTTTATCATGAGCTGATGATATCCGAAGCGGGTCATTACAAGACCTTTCTACATTTAGCGAAAGAATACCTTCCAGCCGAGGTTGTGATGAAACGATGGGAAGAATGGTTAGAACATGAGGCTGAAATCATGAAGGGGCTGGAGGTGAGGGGAGATAGAATCCATTAATGATCAGGATGACAGGATTGAAGGATCGATCAGGATAATGCGTCATCCTACAATCCTGACCATCCTGATCAATCCTGACCATCCTGATTATGTCTTTTGTTTCTTTTTCTTTGCTGCAGGAAACAGAACATTGTTTAAAATCAGTCTGTACCCTGGGGAATTTGGATGCTGATTAAGATCAGTGGGTTCTTCACCAACCTGATGTTGATAATCTTCAGGGTCATGTCCACCATAATAGGTGTAAAATCCTTTGCCAAGAATTCCATGAATGTATTTGGCTTCCTTTATTTCTTTATTTTCTCCCATGATCAGCACATCCGGTTTGATGAGATTCTTTTTGAAGCCGGTGGTCTGACCAAAAAATCCACTGATAACCCGCGTATGATTTTGTGTTAGCATGGTGGGAATAGGATCCCATTTCGCGGAGAATTCAAACAAGGAGAAGTAATCATTGTCTTGGCGGAGTCCGCGTTCATTGGGTTGATTATCGATATCCGAAAATTCATATTGATAGGGATCGCGCACCAATCGAAAATCAGTAAATGCCAACGTATTTTCAAAGTGTAATTTCTCCTGAGCCTGTGGATCGGCAGGATCGCCATCATACATTCTTTCGCAAATGTCCACACCTTCAGCTGCCAGGGCAATGTCGTAAGTATCTGTGGCAGAACACATCGCGAAAAGAAATCCACCGCCGGTAATAAATTCTTTTGTTTTCTTTACAACCGCCAGTTTAAGCTGAGATACTTTATGAAAGCCGTATTTCTGCGCAATGCCTTCTGATTCCTGTTGCTGCTCGATGTACCAGGGCATATTGCTATACTGTCCATAAAATTTTCCGTATTGTCCCGTAAAATCTTCATGGTGAAGGTGAAGCCAATCATATTTTGCAAGCGCACCATTCATTACTTCTTCATCAAAAATGATATCGTATGGAATTTCCGCGTAGGTGAGAACCAACGTTACGGCATCATCCCAGGGCTGTTTGGATTTTGGTGAATAAACAGCAATTCGTGGATACTTTTCCAGTTTCATGATGTCATAATTCAACGCCGGGCTTGCGATCTCAGAAATGATCTGATTCGCTTGTGCGCTGGAAATGATCTCAAAACTTACGCCTCGCATCACCAATTCATTTTGAACGGCAGGATGATAATTGCACATAAAACTTCCTCCCCGGTAATTCAATAGCCAGTCAACTTCCATCTCACTTCTCAAAATCCAGTAGGCAATGCCATAGGCTTTGAGATGATTGGATTGCTTTTCATCCATTGGAATGAAAATGGAATTGGCTTTTATGGCCAATGAAGCCAGTAAAAAAAAAGTTAAAATGGCCGCGCTCTTCATACTCTTACCCGATTAGGTTATAAATTTACTGGGCTGGAAGTTATTATCACTCAATTTTATGGAATATACTCAATTTTTGCTGATCAACCTCAAAAAATTGGCTGTGAGCTGTAACATCCTGCCCCTTTAATCAACGTATAAGTGTACTATAAATGTTTACCATTCTTGACCAAAGATGAATTTAATTGAGAATATCCTTGAAGGTCTTCGTTCTGTGAAAGTGAACTTATTGAGGTCGGTTATTACGGCATTAATAGTGACGATTGGTATCACGGCGTTGATCAGTGTTTCCACCGCTATCGATGCGGCGCAAAAATCAGTGAGTGAAGGGTTGTCGGCACTTGGTTCCAATACGTTTGATATCCGGTCAAAAGACAATCGCGGTGGAAGCTCGCAAGGTATTGCGCAAAAGAACTACCCGCCGGTAAAATTGAATGAGACCCTTCGATTTATCGATCAGTACCGGGTAAGTTCCACCATTAGTTTGTCTGCCAAGCTCACCCAAATTGCAGAAGTAAAACATCTTTCCAACAAGACAAATCCCAACATTAACGTCATGGGCGTTAATGAAAATTATCTCGCCATTAAAAACCTAAACTTAAGTCAGGGGCAGAAACTTTTCAAGTTTTGAAATTGATAATGGCAAACAGGTAGTGATAATCGGAAATTCCGTCTATAACGTTTTGTTCAAAAACAACGAAGATCCGATTAACCAGAAGATCTCATTTTCAGGAACTCAATTCAAAGTGATAGGAACATTGGAGGAAAAAGGCAATCACTGGAAGACAATTATGACAACATGGTTTTTATTCCCATTCGTCTGGCGAACCAGATGGCAAAAGGACAAGGGCTTCGCTATGAGCTGACAATAAGCATCGTTGACCCCACCCAGCTGGAATATGCCATGGGCGAAGCGACCGGTGTAATGCGCGCGATCAGGCGGGATAAGGCTGGAAGAGAAAATTCATTTGAATTGGAGAGCAGTGAGGCATTAAAAGAAACGACCGCAAGCAATTATCGGATATTTTAGAATTGGCGGATTGGTGATCGGTTTTATCACATTGCTGGGGGCTTCCATCGCCTTGATGAATATCATGCTGGTATCGGTGACAGAAAGGACCCGAGAGATCGGTGTTCGAAAAGCGCTTGGTGCGACTCCATTGCGTATCCGGCAGCAGTTTGTGATAGAAGCTATTGTGGTTTGTTTGCTGGGAGGAATTTTAGGGATTATTCTTGGTATCGTAGTTGGGAATTTCTTTGGAGGTTTTCTGGGAAGTGATTCGTATTTTATTCCCTGGTTGTGGATCCTGGTAGGATTTATCGTTTGTATTTTTGTTGGACTTATTTCTGGATTTTATCCGGCGCATAAAGCATCGAAATTGGATCCGATCGAATCCTTGCGTTTCGAATAGGCATTCATAAATTTTATTTTTGTGAAGACTCCCGTAATGCTGCGGGAGTTTTATTTTTACGACTTCGGAGAGATGCCAGAGAGGCTGAATGGGACGGTCTCGAAAACCGTTTGGCGCTTTATGCGCCACGAGGGTTCGAATCCCTCTCTCCGCGATTATGGCCAATTTTTAGCATAAAAGGCGATTTTGTTACCCATATGTTACCCATTTTATCGAAATATGCGCCCGTTCAATGTCCCTAATCGCAAGTCAAAACGGGACTTTTTCGCTGGTCATCATTCTCATCACACTTGATAAGATAACTTTTATCTCCTTTTTACTAACAGTCAGGTCATGACTCGTAGAAGAGTCGTTCGAAAATATTATTTCAATGGTTAACCTCATACACGGGAGAAAGCACCGTAAAGAACCCTGGTGCGGCAGATATGTTGTAAACTCCAACTGATTTTAGGCTCGATATTCTATACGCAATTGTTCGGTTTAAAGGCGAGAAAAATGAGCGCCTTATCAAGTAAAGACTGTCGTTGTCAAGCGCCAAATCATCCGTTGGAAATACGACAAAAACGATGGCCAAAAATGCAAGAAAAAAATATCCAAACATTACAATGTTTTCCCCGTTTTCAAGCTCCTGCAAGTCGACGAAATACAAAACTAATAATGCAACTACGAACCTTAGGATTCGTGCAATCCAAGTCCAAGGCTTAGTAAAATAATTTGTGCTAACAACGTACTTATTTTCCATTTTGTTTAATGTTTGATTAAAGTTACCACCCAGTGAGCATTTAATCAGGTCCAAGGGTCAATATATATTTAGGCATTTTTGCGACAAAAAAACGGCCCAATGGATGGGAGGTATTTGATCAGGAAACAGGACAGAAATTTGTCATGGAAGATCCTCCTTTCATCAAATTGCCTACTTTGCAAATGTAATTAAACCCGTTATCTTTTATGAAAAAGAAGAAGCTGCCCGTTGCCATTGTGGCATTTCAGTCCAAATGAAAAAACCAGGATCAAAATCAACATGACGGACTTCGCGCGTAAGCTAGTCAAGAATGAGCCGCTGACGGGGAACGAAATAATTGTGCGATGTATCTTGAACGGTCATAATCCCTCTACGGGCCGGATCAAATTGACTAAAAGGTAAAAGTTAATATTGAAAGCAATGGAGTCAATAGTCAAGGCGTTGTTTGACTTCGACAAATTACCGTCGAAGCTTGTTTTAATCATCTGTTTCTTGAGTGGCATCATTCTATTTGTTCCGCCGACTTTCTTAGCAAAAGTTAAGCTTGAAACGTTTAGCACCTTGCATGGTCAATGGGTCGGTACCGCGTGTATATCAAGCATAGCATTTCTAGCAGTAACGCTGGTGACTACGATTCGGAAAAAGTTTAAACACAGGTCGTATTACAAAGGTTTCGAAAAAGAGATTCGAGAAAATTTAAGTCGACTTGATCCCGTTGAACAATCTATTGGTAGAGAGTTCTATTTTGTTGGCTCAACAGTCAATTTGCCAATGGATAACCCGTCAGTAGTTGGTTTGCAAGACAAACATATCATCAGACTGGCACAATCAAATTTAGGGCACAACTATATCGTATCTGGAAATTTCGGAATGCCGTTTATGCTCACGGATTATGCGCGAAAAGTAATTGAAGCTAATATCAGCTTGATTGATTTGCCACAACCTAAAGATGGTGCGATTACTGATGAACAACGTGACAAAGTGGCCAAAACCAGACCACCGTGGACTAAGAGTCGGTTTGAGTTTTAAAAAACTTACCATCCGCTTTTTTTATGACTGGGAGTTCCTCGCGGCGCCAAATGTTCAAGGTCAATGTCATCGTGAAACCAGCAGTGAGTAAGAGCTGGCGCGCCTTTTGTTCTGAAATTTTTCTTAACTTCCCTTAAATAAGACCCAACCATTATGAAAACTGCCATACTAGTCTTTTTCATGACCCTGTTTGCAGGAATTGCTTTTAGTCAATCAACACCAAATTTCAATGAACCGATGCGTGAAAAAGCATCTGATTCTAAAGTCCGTTTTTATAGTAACTCCTATTTGAAGGAGAACCCAGTCAAGCGAGAAATTCTTATGCACGACCGAGTCAGGGGAGAAAATCGGAACAAATATTTTAAATCATATAATTTGGGTATTATCAATCAATCATTATTATTAAATAATTTTAGATTAAGGACCACCAGAACCGGCAAGGGCAAATGCTAATAAAAAGAATGGCTGTCCAACCTTCCAACTCCAACGCGTGGAGCCGTAGGTAATGACATAGACGTTTTTAGGCATGTAGCTAATATAAGCAAACTCAGCTATTCCCGCTGCGGCAAACATTCAAGATCAACGTAACCTCCGATTGTTTTCAAAAGACGACGGAAATTTCCGGTATTACTGCGTGGACCGCCGTGTTAGTAGTCTGCCAATTGCCGCTCTAAATTGTTACGGTGAAGTACTTTCTATAGTTTGATATTAGTAGGAGAAGTTGGATCAAGTTTCGAAATCCTGTATTTTAGATTTGCGAAACTTGGACGTTAATTGTGTGGCCTAATTTCGACGTAGTGGCGGCGTCGCATCCTCGTTTTAGGATTTTATTTTTCACATAGGTATGTTAATCTTCGTGCGCGATCGACCTCGAGCGAAATCGAATGGCTAATCAGTCAAGGTCCCATAAAAGACCTTGTGATGCTCAAAGCAAAATTGATTACGTCTTTTCAACAGCCACCGATCTAAAAAAAGAGCAGCTGCCTTATACGTTTGGCTTGTTCGGGAGCTGGGGATCAGGAAAGACTTCGCTCTTATCTTTGCTTTCGAAAGATCAACGTATCGGCAACTATATTCCTTTGTATTTCAATGCATGGAAGTATGCAGGTATAGATGACATCTATTCTATTCTCACTTACAAGATTCTTACCACCATCAGCTCTCATTATAAAATAGAAAAATCTGATATCAAAATGAGTAAGGTCACTCGTGTTGGCCCTGAGTAAGAAATATAAAAACGATGTCGGTGAGTGGCTTAAAGATTATAGTGGCATTAACCCTGTAGAGGTATTGTCCGACATCACCAATGTGAGCAAACTGGTGCACGACGACAAGTTTAGAACACAGGCTGTTGAGAAGTATTATACTCAAACCGACAAGGCCCAGGATCTCCTCTTCGATTTTTTTAAATATATAGAGACGCCTCTGTTAGTATTAATCGATGAACTCGATAGATGTGATCCTCACGAAGCTTTTGATGTGATTAAGAAGTTGCGCATATTTTTCGGCATGCGCGGTGCTCCCATTATTTTTATTGTCAGTGTGAATCCTGATCCTATTGGTATGGCGATCAGGCATCAGTACGGATTGAGTGATGACGCAGGTGCGTATGAAACTCACCGCATACTTGAGAAATTTGTGGATGATTACATCGACATGTCACAACCCGTACTGCTCTGATGATTTTGTTAATTCTTTATGGGTGTCGCACGATTTGAGAAGCGCATCGTTTCTTCATCATCTGGAAACACTCGCTAAAGAAAAACCTTTCGCCCGTAATACTGTACGACACGCCACCTCGCTGCTCGCGATATCCTCTCACAATCCTTACTATAATAATTTAAGAGTGCTTGCAAAAAGCTTGAAATATTCCGTTCAGTCCGGCTCTCCTCACAGATGGGTAATCTGGCATCTGGAAATTCTAAAGCAGTGTCATAGGAAACTCAGAAACGATATCCGGAAGATCTCCAGTGATCTACGTGAAATATCAAAGCAGACACACACCCTCTTTGATACATATTTACTTCGAAAAGGCGAATGGTTCATCAGGTAAAATCGATTTCGCAAATGCAGCGGGAGATACCCCCTTCGCCATATATCGAAGTATTTTTTGGGGACAACGCAAAAAGGCAATACGATGTTCTCAAAAACGAAACTTCGTCTGAGACAAACGAAAAACATGGAGAAGAATTAGGGGGAACACCTTGCAGATTATAACGTGATGGATTTTGTTATTCAGCTGTCGCTTTTCAATTTCCCGTTAAGTAAAGAAATGCCTCAATCCATCTCCGCTATGGAAAAAGCGCTGGGTAATTTTTCCTACGAGCTGGCAAATTACTAGTGTAGGATTAAAACAGACCGTCGTTCATAACTATCAAGGCGGCGGAAAGTTCATGTCTGGATTCTCTAAGGCTTTCGACTAGTCTTTCATCTTCTTAAAGTTGCCATACTTTTCCTCAACATACACTTCCGATTCATGCTGCTTGGCGGCCTGCGTCCCGTAAAAAATTGGTTCTTCCTTAGTTGGCTAAGGAAAGTCTATTAAACGGGGGCATTGAATATCGAGCATTGAACATTTTCCTTAAGTACTACAAAGATTTAAGATTCTTAAGTATGGTTAGGTATCCCAGGCAAGACATGATCGTCACCACTATCCATCCAATGAATTGAAGAATTATCGGATGTCGATATTGATGAACGATCGATGATTTTGTAGCAGCTATTAATATCACCGCCAAAGCAACCGGCAAAATTAAACCATTGACCATACCTGCCAGCACCAACAACTTGACCGGATTACCCAGTGCAATAAACATGATCGTCGACGCAATGATAAAAGCATCTGACAACGATCTTTTCATTTTTTTGAACGGCGGGTATCAATGTTTTCCAGAATGAAATTGACGTGAATGAAGCACCGACCAGCAGAAGATGATCGCGGCACACCAGATCACTATGCCGAAGAATTTATAACCGAGATCTCCGGCTGCCGATTGAAACACCGAAGCAGCAGGATTCGTAGCGGTGAGTTTGACACCATGTGCTACCACACCCAATGCAGCAAGAAATAAAATGTATCGCATGGTTGCAGTGACTAATATTCCGCTCACAGAACTTCTTGTCACTTGTGGCAAATGATCCTTTCCTTTTATTCCCGCATCCAATAAACGATGTGCTCCCGCGAATGAGATATAACCACCCACTGTGCCCCCCACTAATATCACGATCTTTTCTTCGTCGATCACTTCTGGCCAGATCGAACGATATAGTGCATCTCCGAGGGGAGGATCAGATGCAAACGCAATGTATACGGTCAAGCCGATCATTAACAATCCCAGGATCTTTGCAAAATTGTCAATCAGTTTACCAGCTTCTTTATACCAGAAAATTGCCAGGGCAATCACACAACTAATAATGGCTCCGGTCTTAACATCCCCACCAGTCATCACATTTACGCCTAAACCGCAACCAGCAATATTCCCGATATAAGAAGACGAATCCACCAAACGCAATCAACCCTGCTAAGAAATATCCCAATCCTGGCAACATTTTGTTCGCGATGTCTTGCGCACGGTATTCACTCACTGTTATAATTCTCCAGATATTTAGTTGTGCCCCTATATCAAGCAAGATGGAGATCAGGATAACAAACCCGAAGCTGGTGAACAATTGTTCAGTGAATAGCGAAGTCTGAGTAAGAAAGCCGGGCCCGATGGCAGAGGTCGCCATCAGAAATGCCGCGCCTAGTATAGCGGAATTCTTTTTCATTGGCTTGAAAGTGTATGATGGATCGCCTTGGCGAATTCGATAGCGTGGGGACTATCACCGTGAATACAAACTGTTTCTGCAACAACTGAAATTTTCTTACCAGTACTCGTTGTAACGACTCCTGCTTCCGCGATTTCCTTTACTTGTGAAATGACTTGCTCAACATCTGTCAGTAATGCATTTGGTTTAGACCGTGGTATCAGGCTTCCATCTTCCTGGTAAGTTCGATCTTGCAAACACTTCGCTTGCCGTTTTCAATCCCGTTTTGTTAGCTTCACTAATAGGAATGGCTTCCGCTTAAACCAAACAAGACAAGTGTTGGTTCAAAATCCTTAACTGCGTTTGCAATGGTTTTCGCTAGTTGTGGATCACGTGCAGACATATTATAAAGGGAGCCATGTGGTTTTACATGTATCAATGGGGCGGAGTTCTTATTAGCTATGTTTTTCAGAAAGCGTTAATTGAGTATAGACCAATTCATAAACCTCTACTGGTGATAGGTACATTTCTGTTCTTCCGAAATTTGGTTTGTCGAGGTATGAAACATGTGCCCCGATCTTTACTCCATACTTCATTGCCAATCGTATGGTATCATTCATGCTTGAGTCATCGCCGGCATGAAAACCACAGGCAATATTGGCGGAATGAATATAGGGCATGACCAAGGCATCATTACCGATGCCCTCACCCATATCACAGTTGATATCAATGTAACGCATACAGGAATTCTTCTAGTCTGATTTTACAGGCATTTTGTAATTGCTGCAAATGCTGGTGCTGCAATAAGAATAATTCTTCCGCGGTTCGCTGATCAGTAAAACGAAACTGGATCTTTTCACCGGCTTTTAATTGCGCTAATCGTGGATGATGGGCCGAGATCGCATGAGCTAAGCGAGGATACCCTCCTGTTGTTTGATGATCTGCCATCAACACAATGAGTTTTCCATCTGGGGAGTAGCTGAATGGTACCATAGGATACTCCTGAAGAGACCATTTCTTCGCCCGACGTAACAGGTAATTTCTGATTATTGAGCCTATATCCCATCCGGTCGGATTGATTGGTGACCACAAATGATGTCATCATGAATGTATCTTTTCCCGATTCTGTCAAGCGGTTCCATTCAGCACCTGGAAGAACAAGGATCTCTTTATCAGGATTATTTTCCCAGGACATATCTGCGTGCCAGGGCAAAACGAAGAATTCTTTTTTATCCAGAACCGGGTGATGCTGATTATCATAGTTGAGTGGTATGTCGTCATCCTTGTGTAACGATCTCCCCTTATATCCACCGAGTTTTGCTTTAAGATTAGTGCTCTTTGAACCCAACCACGGCGCGATCTTATACCCACCTCGAACGGCGAGATAAGCCCGAGCTCCTTTCGAGATCTTGTGAAATTGAAGCAAAGAATTTTTTCCAACCCACACTGGATGATTGATAGTAAGTATCTCACCGCCATTGACCGAAGCACCAAGATCAGCACCACTCAAGGCGATAAGCAGAGGTTTTTCGAACCAAAAAGCAGAGGCAGGAAAATTCAATTCGATCACCGCTTCTTTTGTGTCATTACCCACTAAGCAATTAGCGACCGATGCGGCGAAACGATCCATCGCACCACCCGGATTAATACCTAGATGCTGGTGACCGAATCGTCCCATATCCTGTATATTGTCTTGTATGCCTGCTTTAATGACTTTCACAATGGACCGATCTTTCTTCTTTAGAAATTGACGAATTCTTTTTTTGCAATGGGATAAAATGAGACGCTATCTCCTGCCTTTAATAAGCTAGGTTGTTCTTTCGATGAATTAAATAATGCCAATGGTGTTTTCCCAATGATCTGCCAACCCCCCGGGGAAAAAGAGTGGATAGATGCCTGTCTGAATTCCCGCGATTCCAACGCTTCCTGGTATCACATTTACGGGATTTGATTTTCTTGGCATCGCAATACGATCATCTACCGTACCCATATAAGCAAAGCCGGGAAGAAATCCCAGCATGAACACTTTGTATTTTTTGGAACAGTGAATCGAAATGATCTCGTCCATCGAAAGGTTCTTTGACTCAGCTATAGCGGGAAGATCAACTCCAAATTCCCTATCATAACAAACGGGGATTTTTATGTGGTCGCTTTTATTTTCCAGAAACGGACGAGGCTGTTCTAATTTTTCCTCAACTAGTTTTTTCACCCAATCAAATCCGTTCAGAGAACCGGCCTGCTTTTTTATTGTAATGAGGTCATAACAGATCGTCAGTGAACTGTAAGCCGGTATAAGTTCTGTGATCCCATCAATATGTTCATTTTTGAGTTGGTAATATCTCGTGATCACTTCTTCATTAATAGTTTCGTCGATCACATTGCCGTAGTCGACACTTAAAGCCTGATCTCCCAGGGAAAATATGCGGTATGGAAAAGCAGGTTGGTTCACGATGATTTTTTCAAGATACCAACTAAACTCGAGCAGGGACGGAACTACTGTGGATTTTTTAACAGTAAAAGCATAGAATAAGTAAAGAAAATCAAACACTTCGAGTCGCTGAACTGGAGCGAGTGTTGTGCCGGCGGCATAAGCGTTCGCTCACTCGTGCCTATCATGTTGTCAGTCTTTTCCGCCTGACCTCACCAAACTTATCAATATTACTTCGCCTGGCGGTACATATTTATGCAGTGCTAACGGTGCGCTAAAATTTAAAAGCAAGTCTTAAGACTTGCAACTTTGCTGGGTCCAAGTCTCGCCAACGCACTTCCACGGCCGGTCCGAAGGGCTCCTTCGGAGAGGACTTGAACCAGCGCGGGGGTCTTAAATAAGGCAATACTTTTTCATCTATTCACACCTATTGTAGCACCTGAGGCTGTTGAAGTATCGATTAAAAGGAATTGATCAATGTTCTTCCAGTGTTGCACGAAACGTCACCTCTACCCGCTTTCTTGCACAATGCCCTTGCTTTCGGCATAGGTCACACCTTTTTTTTCATCGCTCAATATGCCGGCGAGTAATTCATCAAGAGCAGGAATTTTTTTTGGCCTTTCATTACGGTTTCCCGATTCACCTGGTTTGAACTGTTTATCGAACGGTCGAGTTACCTTATATCCCTATTTGAGGGCGTTGCATAAACATCCACCGTTGTCCTTCCAGATCTTCGGCTCTGTATCGGGTGCCCGGACCACCTGTTTCAATGTGTGTGAGAATTGTGGCGCCGCGTTCTTTTGCACACTGGTAATGTTGTACAATGTCGTCGACCAATACCAATACGCCGTTAATGATATACGGCACCTGATACCATTTATTGGCCTCTTTTGCAGACCTGACGATGATGTTTAGGGCCCTGATAATCCGGAGTGGGAGAAGCCAACATAACAACGCTGCTTCCCATCGCAAGCTCACCGTGGGCAAGCCGTCCCTGATCGTCCAACATCCTGCTCTTTTCAACGAAACCAAATACGTCGCATAACCAGTTCATGGCAGCAACTCCGTCCTCATAGGCAAGCATGGGAATAATTTGTCCGCTGTTCTCGCTCATTTTAGGAGAATATTTAGTTGAAAATAATTTCCATTAAATTAATGGTTTTTCAGGGGCAGAACAATCTCGAATACACAACTTTTGATTCTGCATTATTTCCCTGCGGGGAGATTGTTTTTAAAAAATTAAGCCAATAACATTCTTAGAATTTGGCATTTTTTCGTCCGTTTATCACCTGGTTTATACTTATCCTTCTATCCGAACAATTATTTAAAAACGGAATAACTGGTCCTAAACTTATGAAGTTGCACATCTGTAATTTTTCCTTTATTCTTTTTCAAGATCAGTTGACCATATACATAATTTTCGCCAACACGTTGCCGTCTAAATTTATACTCAAAACTTAATCCATCATTTGAATGGATAATAGCAATCGTGTCTTTAAGAACCTCATCAGTTTTTGTCGTATCAAATCCACTTGTAATAATCAACTCCCCGCTATCAAATAACTCCCCGCTATTAAATAGTAAGTCAGCGGATTTAAAACGTTGACTATTCGACTCTTGAACATTGCTGTGTCGCCTAGTTTTACGTCATGTATTTCCAGATAAGGATAGGCAATTGAATCTCTTTCTCCATTTTCTTTATATGCTTCCGCCGCTTCGACATACCCATCTTTATCATATATGTGGATCTTATGTACCTTTCCTGTTTCAAAAAAATAGATCTCTTCAACAAGCTTATTGTCTTTCGCAATTCCTCTTTTATGAATCTTCCCTTTTGGAGAATATTCTTCAAATGGCCCATCGTATTTACCCCTGTTCCACTGCGCTCTAAAGCCTAATTTTCCTGAGGCATAGTACTCTGTAAAAACGCCATGTCTTACACCATCCAAAAGTTGTCCTTTAATTTTAACGTTTCCATTAGGATAATAATCAATTACCTCCTCTTTATTTTCGCAGCTAATCGTGATAAAAATTAGCATCACGCATAAATATTTTTTCATATAGCCTCAAAGAAATACAAATGCCTAGCATTTTGGAAGGGCTTCAATCAATTGATCTTACAACAATTGGAAGCAGGTAAACTTTGACCATTTCATCACACCATATTTCAGATACACAATGGCAGCGTTGATACAAACCACACAAAACAATTGAAAAATTTTTAAGAGGCCACTCTGGTGAACGCCACGTGGCTTCCTAAAAACAGCCATATTTATGAGGCTGCCAAATCTGTCAAGGCATCATTGATGCTGGTCACTTTCATGAAGGCATCTTTGTCTGCTTGCCGTAACAAAAGGCCCAGGCGCTAACTTTACGACTGATCTACGTCTAGATTACAAACGGGGTTTTGAGCGGTTAAAAAGCCCGCTGGATAATTTATTGGGTGGAGTTACCTTGGAAGGCAATAAGATATATAGACATACGTCGTATATCGAGACGTTGGCAGTCATTTTTCTATGAAGACACGTGCGATTATTTCGGGACTCTTGACAAGAGGCAATAGCCCAGAGCAGGACACTCCGATCCCTAGTAACAAATCAAATCATGTTTAACAACCTTTAAATTTATTATATGAAATTACTTTTTACATTTTCTCGTTAGCAGTACAATTCTCGGGTAAGTTCATTTAGAAGCACAAACAGGAAAAGGTAAGTTTAAGGACGTCACAATAGCTAATAAAGATCAATCTACTTTCAGAGCCTGGATTGATGTAGATCAACTATTTCAAAAAGGGAAATTGACATCCAGGGATTCTGTTTTTCAAAGGTCCGCACTTGCAGCCATTTATTCTATTCAAGTCGATTCCAGCGTCTATTTGCTTAAATCGATTGGAAACCGAAACGATAGTATTGCAATTTTGAGCAGGGCAATCGAAGGAAAAGTAAGTGTCTATACACCACCACTCGAATCAGGACTTGACGCTATTTTTGTGGAGAAGGATGGAGCAACATATGAAATGCGTCAAAAGGTAGTGGAGCCTAACGGGAAGAAATTCTACCAAAATGAGTTTAGCGCGTTCCTTCAGGTATTCTTCTCGGATTGTCAGAGCATTACCAAGGCAATGGTCGATAAAGTACCTTTCAGTGAACGCCCAATCATGGAGATTGTATCACGATATAATAAGTCTTGTGGTTGGGAGAAAACAAACAGGGCTAATATGTACAAGGCAAAGTTTCAGTATGGGCTACAGCTTGAAGGAGTACATTATAATTCAACAAAAGGTGCTTATATAAACTATTTTAAGGGCTAAAAATACGCCTCGGGTTTCGGCCTGGGCTTGTATGCAAGACATGATATAACTCGTAAAAAAACTGCCTTCCTCATTTCAGAGTTGACCTTCAATCACATTTCCGGAAGTGGAGAAATTACTTATTATGTGACTACCCGTTTATCAGGTAATTACAGAGCATCATGATTTTGATAATCGAGAACTCAGAAATACATATTCAGCTTATTTTAATATTGCTCGTTTTAAGAAATCGTCTTTGGCAGCTGGGGGTGGTATCTTGTTTCAATATCAGCTAAAAAACAATTCTACATCAACAGAAGGTAATGTGACTACATCGAGCGCCAAACCGAAGGATAAATTTGGACTTTCTCCGATTATCAATGTTCTTTTTAATATGAAAAGAATTGGCGTAGGTTACCAGATGGTATTCCTGGCCATTCAATTAAAAGGCGCAGAGGGGCAACATATAGAACATAAGGTTTTCTTACAGGTAAAGTTATCAAAATAAACGCACGATATACGTTTAAAAAAATTGCGCACAACGATAATGCTATACTCTAATCATGAAAAGGACGGGAGAGCGTTGCGTTCTATAGGCGGCAGCGCTCATCGTATCATTTGCATTTGTATATTCGTAGACTGTTCTTAGTCATTCAGTTTCTAATCCCGAATCGAATGGGGCGGACATTTATTTAAAGCACTTGTTGCAGCCGTTGTAATTGTTTTTGGTTTCGCTCTTTCCTATGAATGGTATTGGCGAAGCAAAGGCCTAACCATCTCCTATAATGATGACAAAGTACTATGGGCACGTCATCGAAGGCAGGTTTACATGCCTACCGATCAGGCTACAATTCTGTTAGGCTCGTCTCGCATCAAATTTGATGTTGATATTGCAACGTGGAAGGAAGAGACAGGTGAAAAGGCAATTCAGCTCTCACTACCAGGTACGCCGCCACATCTTATTCTGCACCACCTTGCCAATGATGTAAACTTTAAGGAAAAGGTGATCATCGATGTCATGGAATTGCAATTTTTTGCCATCGACAGGGCAAGGAGGGAGAAATCAGCAAGAGAAGCGATTGAATATTTTGACAACGAAACGCCCGCGCAAAAAACAGGCGCTTTCATAAATCACATGTTTGAATCAAAGATCGTATTTCTGGAAGAAGGATTACTGGGCCTTACCCGGCTGCTGGATGATTTTCAACTTCCTAACCGGGCGGGCGTTAACGGTGCACCCGAAATAATTAAAGAATTCAGAACCCTAAGCTTTGAAAGACAAGGCTTTTTAACGCCGATATTTTTATCTGATACTCTTTTGCAACAAAGACAAATGGAGAACAGGAAAAAGTCAGGTAGCCTGAGTATCAGGCCCTCTCTTGAAGGCGAATCGCTCAATGCGTTATTTAAAGAGTTAGGGACATCCATTAATAAAATAAGAAACAGGGGAGGCGAAGTTATTTTTATCAGGCCGCCGTCGAGTGGTGAAGATTGGAAAATTGAAAATATAGTAAATCCGCGGCCCCTATATTATAATGCTTTACTGACCTCAACAAAAACACAGGGTATTCACTTTTTAGATTATTCTGAAACGGCCGGCCTGATTTGTGTTGATGGATCACATCTTAGTCCGCAAGATGCAGTGATTTATACAAGGCATTTAATTAAAATTTTACGCGAAGAAAAGGGATGGATTTTTACCCGTAATGCTTCCCACCCTGTTTTTTGATTGTCGCGAACTAATTAAAAATGAAATAAAGGTATATCTTTCGTACCAAAGGCAGGCCTAATACCTGGGACATTTAATTTTTCAACTGAAGGGATAGCTGGTAAGGAGCAATCCTTTTTTATTGGTGAAAAAGATATCTGCCATGTATAGATTATCAACGTTAACGAATTTAAAATCCTATGAAAAAAATTATTGCTCCTGTTGATTTCTCTGATGCATCGACAAATGCTCTTTCATTTGCGGCGGAATTGGCGAAAAGAGCCTCTGCCAAACTCGTCATCGTAAATATATTCGAGAAAGGTGAAGATGAGGGAGAATGAAAAGACAAACTGAAGTCCGTAGTGGCGGATTTGAAAAAGGCTTTCGGTCCCGATTTAAATTGCGAAACTTTGGTTGCGCATGGGGGTCTTATCCCCGAGCTAAAGCCAATAATAAACGTTCAGCAGCCCGATCTGATTGTAATGGGTACTAAAGGAGCAAGTGGTTTGAAAAAGATATTAATTGGTAGCAATACAGTGAATGTAATAGCGAAGATGAAGGTGCCTGTATTTGTCATTCCAGAAGTGGCGCGGTTTGAAAACTTTGCCGAGCAAGGAAAAAACAGAGTGGTGTTGGCCACTGACCTTGACGCATTGCAGAATGAGGACTCCCTCGACATTCTTAAGGAAATCGCCTTGTTAATTATTGAACCAAAACTAAGGGTGGTAAGTGTCAGGCCGAAAAATACCGAACTCGACCATCTGAAAAGAATGGAACGTGAAGCCCTTCTTTCTATTTCTAGACCTGAGATTGAAACTGAACGTATTACAGTCTTCAGTAATCTCTGTGATGGGTGGACTTAATTTCTATCTTAACGAACACTTCGACACTGGGTTGGTCGCGATGATTGCACGCGATACGGGGCAGCTTATTCAAAAGCATTTTACAAGAGAGATGGCTTCACATACACACTTACCGTTGTTGGTATTGCATGATGACTAAAAGTTGAAGTGTTGTAACAAAAACGACGGGGTCGAATTATGCCTACCAAATTGATGGCACAGCTGAAAAAAGACAACTCCGAAAATAGATGTAATGGGTGCATATATCCTTTAGTTGTGCGTCATTTAGAATACCCAAACAATATGTCTATGACTTCGGAGGAAATAATTCAAGAAATTACTTCAAGAGATATACATAGGGTTTGAATTCCGCTTGTGAGATAATTTCAATTGGACAAAGCCGTGATAGGATTTTACCACTAATAAATTATCTCCCGATAATTAAGGAAAAGACTCATGGATTGAATATGGTGGCAAGCTTTCGCGTGAAATCAAAGATTTATTGATTATGCTCTAAGAATTATAGAATTCCATAAAAATAATCAGGGATGCAGTTGTGAATTATATACTGATAAATACGAATGTAATAATCCCAGGAAGGAGGTTGACAAGAAAAATGTTATCGTTGAAAGCATTGTGAGGATTGAGGACAAATGGATTGATTTCTACATCATAAAATGTACAAGATGCGGACAAAGATTTAAGACAATTGAAAGAGACGGGCATTATGTGTGGTGGGAATGGACAAGACTGAACTAAATCAATACAAAGATGAACGGTGAAATATTTTTGGTAATAAATTTAAAAAAAGAACGAAAATAGAACGTGAATAAACGAACGCAAACATTGCATAAGTCATGCCGGCAGAGGTTGGATATTAGTTATTAATTTGGTATTCCGGCACCACTTATATGCGGATCGTTAGCGCCAATATTCCATGAGAAAAATAACCGCCACATTACCTTTTTTATATTAGGCTCCAATACTGCTTGCTTGATAATCCACCACGGTGTACTATTTTGCCATTCCTAGATTTGAATATTTTGGAAAGGGTTACTCTATCCTATCGACCAGGTCGCTTCTCGTTGCCTGAGAGGGCTACCAAATGAATACGCAGTGTCCAATGTGTATTTACTGTTGAAGTACTGCGAAGTATTTATCTTGGTTTATATGGGAGTTGTTTTGTTGTGGCTGTATTTAATCGCCGGTAAAATAGAGCGATTGAAGTTTCGCGCAAATATACCGTTCGGCCTGCATTTGATTCTTGCTACACTTGCATTCATTCTGTCTCATATATCTGAATCCATATCTGATTATTCCCCAAAATATATCAGGCTACTTGAGCGACGTTTATATTGGCGTTGAGTTCGCAGAAAATCAGATGCTGGAAATCAGCCAGTTCGTTCTTTGGCATAGCTCGCTTCAGACTGCGAGTTCGATAATTGGAATCGCGATGTGCCTGTTGGGTTCAGTGGTATTTTTTGTTGGAATATTTCTGGGATGGAATAAATGGGGGTAACATCGGACATGATCCCGCCGGCAAGGTTGAATAAATCATTATATTAGTTTGCCGACCTAGCCAAACGAAATATGAAACATACAAAAATTGCACCAATTGCATTCTTGCTTGCGACCAATGGTAGGTTGTGATGAGCAAAAAATAAACACCGCGGAAGAAGGAGAAGCACTTATGCAAATCAGCAGAGATTGGTCAAGATCAGTTGCTCCGGACAGTATAGAACGAATCATGAGTTATTGGGCAGAAGATGCCGTTTACATGCCACCGGGACAGCCTGCTCTAATTGGAAAAGATGCAATTAGGCAAATGGTGACAGAGAGTTTAAAAACTCCAGGATTTAAAATTAGCTGGGAACCCCAAAGCGTTACAATAGCCAAAAGCGGGGACATGGCCTACCTTATCGAGAAAAGTCAAATAACCGTGAACGACTCTTTAGGAAATCCTAAAACGGAATACTATAAAGGCTTGACGATTTGGAGAAAAGAAAAAGGGAGTTGGAAAAATGTAGTTGAAATGGTAAATACCGATCCTAACAATTAATGACGAACCGACGACGTTAGGAGTCGGCCAGCTCACAACAAAAGGATTATGCAATTGTCAGCTTGTTAATGTAATCCCTCCCTTGATTATGCGCCGAGCTGCCGATAATGCTATGACGTCGACCTAACTTTGCACAGCAAACAAATGACGGCAGAAATTAGATTAGCCCTTTTGAGAGTTTTACCATTTTTTGTGGTTCTTATTGCTCTCAGAATAGCTGTCAAAAGAAAACGACTCAATACCTCCGATCTTGGTATTCAACCTCCGGTTTCTTACCGACAGCTTTTCATTTGGTGGGCACTTTTTTTGCTGTTTATTGTTGCGACAGAACTGACACTTTATAAGACAGGGCTTTTGGAAGTAACACATTGGCATCACAACCTGCCTTCTTCCATTATCAGAATATTGGGCATTGTTATTTTAGCGCCGGTTTCCGAAGAACTCTTGTTTCGGGGACTGTTTATTCATAAACTGATCCAATGGAAATTAAATATGCATTGGGCCATTCTTATTCAAGCGTTGGTATTTGTTCTGCTTCACTCTTTTGCTTATGAAAATACACTTTCGTCAAACATAGGAATCGTTCAAAGCTTTCTTGATGCTTGCATATACGGATACGCACGGTTTAATACTCAATCAATTTACACATCTATCGCAATGCACTCGACAGGAAATCTGATTGCCGTTCTCGAACAATTTATTATCTGACAAAATGAAAAACAAGAAACACTTCATGGAAGCACTTCATCATTTTATTGTTGGGTTCTTTCTGACGATAAAGGGTTTTGACAAGTTTACACACCATCATTTAATAGGTGGACTTATTCTTGCATTCGGAATCATAATATTATTGTATTTCTTGTATGAAATCCTCGCGAAAAAGCAGGGTAGGACTTTAAAAGCTCCTCGTTCACGTATTTGAAGGGGTGGCTTTACTATTTACATCGTACATCTTTTTTGAAGAGGGCAAAAAATATTTGCCTAATGTCACCCTGGCAGCCTCAATTGGTTTCTTCGCCTCAGTTATTGTGATCTACATGCAGACCAAAAAATCTGTGCATGAATAAAGGAATCTATCACGCACACTTGACCTTGCGCGATAGGATTCCTTAATTTAAATTAAATGAGACGGTCAAATAATAAAAACCACCCACTGCAGGTCCACCAAGAAATGAATTGTAATAATGATTTATGATGTTGGTGCCACCCGCCTTCACCATGATATCATTAACGGTTTTAGTTAGCTGAACGTCTACATTGCTATACGCAGGCACTTGTCCACTGACAAGGAACGATTGCCAATAGTAGTCAGTTTGCCAGCGGTACGTAATATTGAATCCAAAATTTTTATAAACGTTGTTATTGGCTAAGCTCGTATTTACGATCCACTTTGGTGTATTAAATCCGTCTTCAAGGCCATCATTAGCGGACTTGCGTTCCAGTTGTGCGTACGTTAGGTTACAAGAAATTTTATAATTCTTCAGCTTATAGCTAATGCCGAGCCCTGCTCCATAATTGTATGCAATTGTTTTTGAATTCGTCCACATCCGATATCGGTCTTGTTTTGTTCGGTCAGCCAGGTAAAAGGGTATTGAATCTGGATCATCAGTCTTCGGAACATTCATCTCAACCTGACCAATAAAATCCGTGTATTTATTGTAATAGAAGTCTATATCTACATTCAGATCGTCATTAAAAAAAGCACCGCGATAGCCAAGCTCAAGTGACCTGATTTGTTCAGGCTCGACATAGGTGTAATCACTTTTCACAAGCAAGTCCTGATTCTTGATAATCGCTTCGTCCCTTGTCAAACCATTTTGATTCACATCTTTTAAAATAGCAGCCTGAAATTTGTCTATCGACGAGCGTATCCAACCGTTTTCAAAAATCCCCGACGACATGACTGGAAGTCCTCCTACGCGTTTAACGCCGCCGCTATTGACGTTTGAAAACGCCTCGAACACACTGGGAAATCGAAAACCGTTTTGAAATGAAATTCGCAGGTGATGAAATAGTGAAGGAGAATATACGGCGGTCACGCGCGGATTCCATTTTAGATCGTAGTACTCGTTCTTATCGGCACGAAGTGTACCGCTTACTCTTACTTTCGAACCGAAACCTTTTACAATTTGCAGAAAGCCTCCGCTTTTGCCGTATGTGATGTTCTCGTTTGCTTCCTCAGGATTAATAAAATAATTTCCATCTGGCACAATGATGTAAGTACGGTGATCGACGCCAATGAGTATATCCATATCATACTTTTGTTTCAAAGATGCCAGCAATTGGGAGGTTAGATTGTACTGACCTTCGACATGCAGCATTTTTGATCTAACCCTTAAAGCCGCGCCCATATCCCAGTTGTTTATATCCGACAACGTGCCAACCAGTGAATTGAATTCCGGGGTACCAGGAACAGGCCTTCCCGAATCACTTACGGCTCTTGCATCGTGGTGTGCTTGTTCAACAGATTGTCCAGCGCCCACTGCGTTATTGAATGCATTGGTGTAATCGTTGAACCATTGATTGTCTTGTTTAAAACTGCGATCAATATTTTCCGACATGCTGCGAGCGTTGTAGGATTTCCCTGTATTCTCCAAATTAAGGTAGCCGATTAGTTGTAACGACTTTGATTTATAAGTCATCCCGTGTTGTTGGAGTAGATAATCATCAAGACGAAAACGATTTGCACGCTGATAGATATTATCCAGCGTAGCGACACGATACGAGTAAGACAATCTTCGTATCTGGTGTAAACGCATAATGAAGCGCCACATCTCCCTTCAGGTTTTGAATACCATAATCAACGACTTCTTTTTCGTAATATCCCGTTCTGCCTACCACGTAGTTTTTTCCCGCCAGCGAAAGCGTACGACGATTGGGCGATTCGTTGCCGTAAGAGTTCACCGCATCGTATGCCGGGTTATCTTCGCCATAAAGCCCGGTTGTGGCATTAGCATTTGGGTTTAGGTCTGTCTTGTCATCTGCGATCCAGTCTGTCCCTTTGAGGAATGTGCCGCCGACCTTCAATGCGAACTTTGTTCCGATGGTAGCTGCGTAACGAAGGGATGTCTCATAGAATATTTTAGAACCACCTATTTCGTTGATTCTGTTCACTCCAATTTTTTGTTGGAAGCTAAATCCCTGACTCGTGAACGGATCCCGCGTGCTGAAATTTGCCAGTCCATTAATTGCGTTCATGCCGTACAGGGCGGATGCCGTACCTGGAATGATCTCCACTTTAAGGATATCGAGATCACTGGGCCCAAGCATGTTGGCAATGGGCGTCCCTAAATGCGGCGCTTGAATATCCATGCCGTCGACCATCTGTACAAAGCGTACGTTTGTTGTGTTTCCAAAGCCGCGCGTATTAATCACTTTGAAACCAACGCTGGGAATAAGCATTTGTACGCCCTTCACGTTGCCAAGCGCGTCATAAAAAGACGGCGATGGCGAACTGTAAATTTCCTGCCTGGACAATTTCTCAATCGTAACCGGCGACTTGCTTACATCCTCAGTAACCCGCGACGCCGTAATTACCACGTCGTCGAGTTCAAAAGTTTTTATTGAATCCACGGGTTGATTCTGAGCAAAGGCCAACCGGCTTAACCAAAACGTGAGAAAGAAGAGGGAGACTTTTTTCATGCAATTCGATATGTACACGCTTACATATCGAAAATTATGTAAATAGTCCTTTAAAAAAAAGTTAATGAATTGTTAAACGTCAGATTCAATTGAACAAACGGCTCAATTTGCGAATCAGAACAAATTTCAAGATTCGGAGACCTGGCGCTCCGCTGACACATGTCGTGTAAATTAAGGTTGAGGCCTGACTACTTGGTTTATTTTTTCCAGTTCAGGCTTGCCACATTTTTCCCAATCGCATCGCCTTGTTGACCTCCGGTTTCATTGTCCTGTCGCGTGTGAATTCCTCCCAGAAATCTGCTGTACGCACATTCGGTCGCGGTAGCCTGTATATTCTGATACTTCCTGGGGCGATATTGGATGTTATTAAAATCAGGTACACGGTTTTCATAAGTATTGTCTACCAATGGAAAGGTTTCTCCAAAGATGCTGGTGAGGGCAACGGCTGCCGCAGCGGATTGCGTGGCGTGTCCTGACGAAAATGCCGGGAAAGGTGGTTCGGGCCAAAATTGTTCGTAATGCTGATCGATGTGTGCTTTAATATATGGGAACGGTCGCACAGAATGGTAAGTGTATTTGACTTTCCAGCAACAAATGAAAGCATCGGCCACTGCCATCCCTACCTTTGCATATGCTTCTGCTGCCGTAAAAATATCGGCTTCATGCGGAAGTCACAGCGATGGTGGCCAGGTTGTAGGAATGTCCCGGAGGTGATGCGGTTTGGGTCGGATCGTCGGCCCACCATGCGGCTATACGCATTTCTTCTTCCGTAAGGGATTTGCGTTTCATGTATACCTCGTTAAAAAGTTTGTAATTGCCCGAACCTGGATCGGTTGAAAATGGTATAATAGCGGGAACAGGCAATGCTGCATTGTCAGAAAGAAAAGTACGGTTGTTTCCCCAATAGGGATGGAGCGGAAAACTGGATGCCGACTGTCCAAAGGCTGGAGGAATCCAATAAGCATCCCCAATAGGAAATTTATAGTCCGGATCAAAATGATGAAGGTACCCTTCATGTCCTCCATCTGTTTTAGACCATTCATAGATCGCTTCGGCCACTGCCTGGCCAAACTGAATGGACCGTTCTGCGACTTCCATGCTGGTAGTAGCCATTGCCGCGTTATAGGTAGCTGATTCCAGCGCATCAATGGCGGCAACAATATCTGGCTGCGCATGAGGATAGAGGCTCTTCAGGATGGATGATTGTCCTGCATTTAAAGACAAGGCCCAGTTATATTCCTTGCTCAGATCAGGCTGAGGTAAAGAAGTGAAACCGTTCAACTGGCTAGCGACGCTTTTATGTGTGTCGCTGCCATGGACTACCGACTCATACATCGTAAGTCCTATATATCCAAGACTCCTTGAAGTGTAGGTAGGAGAGTTCGGAAAGGTGAACTGGATGGTCTTAAGCGTCACATCTGCCCAGTGCGCTGGCAACGTTTTCTGCGTCATCGTTAATCGGCTGTGGATCAGGGTCTCCATCAGAACACGTTTGAAAAAGGAAAAGCAAGCTCAGGATAACGAGAAGTTTGATACCGGTCTTCATTTCAAAAATATTTTTTTCTTTCAATCCGCTTGATTGGAGGACGTCTGAGGGGCATGTTTTCAATTAAATGTAATAAATACATTTATTTTATTGTATATCCCGAAAATTTTATTAACATTTGTTAAGTGTATTTTATACATTTATTTAACTGCCCCAACAAAACTCAATAAAATATGGTGAGAAAACTACTCCACTTAAAGCTTCGGGAGATTAAACTAGTGCTACGTCGCATAGCGGCTTTTGGCATTTTGTTCTCTCTACTCCAAGTTACACAGCTGAACGCGCAATCCATTGTTACAGGCAAAATAACTTCATCTGATGACGGTGCTACTTTGCCTGGTGTTAACGTTGTAATCAAGGGAACTTCCACGGGTACAACGTCCGGGGCAGACGGTACATACAGGATCGATGCCGCCAGCGATGCAACCCTGGTTTTTTCTTTTGTGGGCTACGCAACATCAGAAGTCGCCGTTGGACAAAGAACAACGATCGATGTAGTGTTGCAAACGGACGTAACCGGCCTCGAGGAAGTTGTTGTTATCGGATATGGATCCGTAAAGAAAACCGATTTGACCGGGGCCGTTAGCTTGGTCGACCCCAAAGAATTAACCAAAGTAAATACAAATAACGTGACCCAAATGCTGCAGGGACGTGTTGCTGGTGTAGCCGATCAACAGCGATGGGCAACCTGGAGCATCCCCGAAGGTTACGATACGCGGTGTTTCCACATTTGGAACTGGCGGAACCGATTCCGAGCCTCTATATGTGGTGGATGGATTGCCGCTTGGAGGTACGACGCGTCAACGGGCGATCGCGCACAGCCGAGCGGGACATTTAATCCTATCCGCGATATAAATCCCAATGATATCGAGAGCATTCAGGTTCTTAAAGATGCTTCAGCCGGCGCCATCTATGGTGTAAGGGCCGCCAACGGTGTGGTTATTATCACAACGAAAAAAGGAAGGCTTAATCAACCGCTAAAGGTGGATTTAAATGCTTACTATGGCGTACAAAAGTTGGGAAAAAAATTCCGGTGACGCAACGGGAAAATTACCAGATGATCAACAGCGAAACATTTATCAACGGAGGAGTACCCCAACTTATTCCCCCTGGCAACGATCCTACCTCACCACTTTATATCGACGACATTGACACTGACTGGCAGGAAGAAGGTTTAAAGGATGGTTCTTTACAAAACGTCAACATTGGTTTTTCGGGTGGAGGAAATAATACAACATACTATGCCTCCCTCGACTATTTTAAAAATGAGGGTACCCTTGTTGGTAACGGTCCGGACTATGAGCGGTATTCCATTAAAGTTAACACGGATACGAAAAAAGGAATTTTCCGTTTTGGTCAAAACTTATACGTCACACAAAGCGATGAAACCTCTGGTTTAAGAGTTTCCGGTATACCTGGCGCCAACCCTCCATTCATTAACGACCTTATCTGGGCCGCGCCAACAATCCCGGTATACGATCCCGCTAGAAAAGGCGGATATGGCGGTTCCTCAGGATCAATAGAAAATTCACTGTCGCTCAACATTATCGGATTGAACAGCATGGTGGAAAGTAGCCGGGTTACATTTAGAACGATAGCGGGTGGCTACGGGGAATTCGACTTCCTTAAAAATTTCACCTACAAACTCAACTTGCAGTACGACTACGCGCAGGAAAACGACAAACTATTCGTACCGGAATATGACCTTGGATTCTTTTTCCCTAACGGAAGCGCTTTTTTCGAAAAGGCAATGATTACCCGTACCTCCGGGCTGGTTGAGAACACCGTCACGTACAAAAAGACATGCGGGCAAACATAACTTCGACCTGCTCGGTGGGGTAACGTTTCAGAACTTTAGTAACACCGATGTTAAGGCACGTACATCACAATTAACGGAACCCTACGTTCCAACCTTATCGAATGGTAGCGGAACCAAGACCGTTAGTGAAGTGCTAAACGAGAACTCCCTTTTCTCTTTACTGGGAAGGGTAAATTATAATTATGCTGATAAGTATTTTATAACCGCCAATATCCGGAGAGATGGCAGTTCCAAATTTTCAGAAGACAATCGATATGCTGTATTTCCTTCGATGTCTGTGGCATGGAAACTCCACAATGAATTCACGATGCCGGAATTTATCAATGAATTAAAGATCCGGGGAGGATGGGGCAAATTAGGAAACCAGGCCATTCCAAATTACGCCTTTCAGCCCACACTTAATGCAAACGTAACCTATTCGTTTAACGATACACGGGTTTTTGGTATCGGCGGCGATTCAAGCGCGTGGATCCAAATCTTCAATGGGAAAAAAGAAGTTCATCCAGTGTGTGCGATTGATGGACAGGTTGTTTAACAGCATTGACTTTACGATTGAATATTATTCCAACAAAGCTGAAGACATTATCGTTGCATGTACCCCTTCCGTTGTCAGTTGGTGCGTTGCCTGCCAGCTTGTTAACAAATAGCGGATCAATGAGGAATACTGGATTTGAATTTTCCCTGAATTATCGCAAAGTCATTTGGCGACCTATTCATAGAAATTTCTCCTAATTTTTATACCCTTAAAAATGAAGTGCTGGCAATCGGGCAAGGAAGTCCTACATTGGATGATCTTGGTGCGAGAACGGTGGTCGGCGGGCGCTAGGTCGTCAATTCGGATGGGTCTATGATGGAATTTTCCAGACCACTGAAGAAGTTACCAATCATGCCTTTCAAAATGCTGGCACAGCGCCTGGCGATATTCGATTTAGAGATTTGAACAACGACAATGTTATCAATGATAATGACAGAACGTTTATTGGAGATGCAATTCCTGATTTCTACTATGGACTGAATATCAACGCCGAATACAAGAATTTTGACTTTACATTTTTTGCTTCCGGAAGTTCAGGTGGCGTTGCTGTCAACAATATGTATCGTGGTTTGATGTCTTCACAATCGTCCGGTAATACCAATTATCATGAGGATATTTTAGCGTCGATGGACGCCAACAAGCACGAATACCGGAGTACCACGGATGATCTACCTGGATCCGAATTTGAATGGCGGCCATCCGACAGACCTGAGTGGCTGCAAAAAACCAATTACCTGAGACTTAATACTATTTCGATTGGTTACTCACTGTCGCCTGCGGTGTTGGAAAGGATGAAGATCACAAAAGCACGCTTTTATATTACTGGTCAAAACCTGCACACGTTTACGCCCTACAAAGGATTTAATCCTGACTTTCAAAGCATAAGTATCCTTGCTCCAGGTTTTGATTTTGGAACGTATCCAAGACCTCCGGACTTACATGGTTGGTGTGCAACTTTCTTTTTAAAAATGATCTCATTCAAACAAAAATGATATTGATATGAACAAATTAAAATTGTATTCCTTTATCGTCCTGCTTCTCCTGGGTTGTGCCGATCAACTTCAGGAAGACAGTATAAATCCGAATGCAAATACTCCTGAAACCTTTTTTAAAACTGAAGCGGATGCAGTCTCTTCTATTAATGCGGCTTATAATGCATTAATCATTGATGGCTTTTACAATCGCATGGGCGCTGTTATGGCAGATGGAAGGTCCGATGAATTGGGAGGTCGAAGCCCATGGGATGTATTGTCTACGGTCTCAAACTTCGTGATGCCTGCAACCAGTGCAGGAGCCCCGATAATTTGGGAAGCTGCCTACATCCTGATACTACGAGCAAACCAAACGCTTGAAGGAGTGGAGCCGATGCAAATCGATCAAGACCTTAAAAATCGTGTGTTGGGACAGGCATATTTTCTTCGCGCCTTGGGGCATTATCAACTGACTATTTATTATAAAGATGTGCCGATCGTTACCAAGGTGGCAAAGACCGTTGAAGACCGATATCCGTCGACCAGTAGTCAGGCCGATGTTTGGACGCAAATAAAGGCTGACCTTGAGCAAGCTAAGACTTTGTTGCCAGCAAATTACATCGATATAACCGGTATCGACCAGGGACAAAACCAACGCGTAAAATTGGATGCTGCCAGGGCGTTGCTGGGCAAAGCGCATTTATATACGCAGCAATGGCAGGCGGCAGAAACTGAGTTTGATGCCATTATTGCTGGCGGACGTCACGAGCTTGCTACAAATTATGCGCATAATTTTACTGAAGATCCCGGCATTGAACTAACGAACCTCGAGGCTATTTTTCAGGTTGAATTCACAAATGATGAATCACCTGATTTGAATTGGGGCGGTGTTCCCAGCGCGACCTGGAGACAATTCTCTGCAATAGCACCTACCTATGCCGCCAGGGGTTTTGGTTTCTATGATTTCTTTCCCACAAAATGGCTCTACGATCAAATGAAAGTGGAGAAGACCATTGACGGTAAAACAGATCCTCGTCTTCTTGCCACAATTTTGTCATATGAACCTGCTGATGGATATACGACTGCATACACCAAAGATTGGTTGACGGAAGCTAAATTTGCGGCAAATGAGATTTTTATCAAGAAATTTACGAGGGCGGATCTTGGGCTTACCAGTGAAACGGCACAATTGAATAGTGGAATTAACTATCCCCTTATACGCTATGCCGATGTTCTTCTTATGAATGCGGAAGCTAAAAATGAACTTGGAAAAACTGCAGCCGCAGCTGCTCTAATACAACAAGTCAGAGACCGCGCAACCATGCCTGACCGCGAAGCAGAATTTGCAGCGTATTCAAAAGAACAAATGAAAACGCAGATCGCGCATGAAAGATTAATGGAATTTGCCATTGAGGGCAGCCGCATTAATGATATCATCCGGTGGGGATGGTTTAATGATCCAGCCAAGGTTGCTGAATTAAAGGCACACGATCCTGAATTTGCGAATTGGGCGCCCGGTAAAGAATACCTTCCGATTCCACAAATCGAGTTGGATAGAAATCCCAACCTCAGCAAAAATTCGGCTAATTAAGATTTGGGTTTAATAAAGTTGTCATTGGCATAGGGACCTTCAATGGTCCTTATGTTGATACAACAGACCTTACTTCCCCTAAATTTCTTTAAATTTCAATCCTATTTTTAACTGCACCAAACCCCGCCTGCATGGGAAAAGAAAAATTGATGGAATTGCCATTCTTTCTGTTATTTCTCTTGCTCGCCAGTTGCCAATCTAATTTTCAAAAACCCGTGGACACACTGTTTCAATCACTGCCATCCAGTGAAACAGGTGTTCGATTTAATAACAAGCTTACGACAGACGATTCTGTTAACGTTCTCAGCTACGAATATTTATACAACGGAGGAGGTGTGGGGATTGCGGATTTCAATAAGGACAGCCTGCCCGACATTTTTTTTTCCGGCAACATGGTTCCCTGTCGCCTTTACATCAACCGGAAAGATTTTGTATTTGAAGACCTTACGGAAAAATCGGGAATTGATACAAAAGATGTTTGGGCCTATGGAGTTTCCATCATTGACATTAATCAGGATGGATGGCAGGACATTTACCTTTGCACGGGTGGAATGAAGAATCGGGATAAGGATGTTACTCCCAATAAACTTTACATCAACAAGGGCAATCTCACATTTGTTGAATCAGCAGAAGAATACGGATTAGCGATCACGGGAGAATCGATTCAGTCGACTTTTCTGGACTATGATCGTGATGGCGATCTCGATATGTTTTTGATGAAGGGAGGGGGGTTTGAAAAATCCGCTATTACACCATTTCCTATTTTGAAGGATGGCAGCAGCCGAAACACGGATCGACTTTTTAGAAATGATTTTGATCCTGCATCCGGTCATCCCAAATTCACCGATGTTTCCAGAGAAGCAGGTATTCTTCTCGAAGGATTTGGATTAGGAGTATCCGTGTTGGACATCAATGTCGATGGCTGGCCGGATTTGTATGTTACAAACGACTATCTGTCCAAAGATCATCTTTATGTCAATAATCAGAATGGTACTTTCACCGATCAGGTTGATGAATATTTCAAGCACGTAAGTCACTTCGCGATGGGAAATGATGTCGGCGACATTAACAATGACGGACGACAAGATATCCTCGCCGTTGACATGCTTCCGGAAGACAATTATCACCGTAAAATAATGTTTGGCCCTAATCAGTACGATAAATTCTATTTCGCCGTTTCGCAGGGATATGGTTACCAATACATGAGAAACACACTCCAGGTCGCCAATGAAAACGGATCCTATAGCGAGATTGGCCAATTGGCAGGAATCGAAAAAACCGAGTGGAGCTGGGCTCCGCTCATAGCAGATTTTGATAATGACGGTTTCCAGGATATTGTGATATCCAATGGATATGGAAAAGATGTTACCAATCTTGATTATCTCAAATTCATGCAACCTATGTTGGGGTTGTCGAAAGAAGAAAGGAAGAAAAAATTGTTAGATAGGCCTGCCGTTGTAGTTCCCAACTTTGCCTTTAAAAACAATCGTGATAACACATTTTCAAAAGTTTCGGCCGAATGGGGTTTTGATACGCCATCCATGTCAAGTGGGATGGCATATGTTGATTTTGATTTGGATGGCGACCTTGATCTGGTTGTAAACAATATTGATCAGGAAGCTTTTGTATTCAAGAATACAGCGCGGGAAAAAAATCCCAATTCATCCAATTACATCAAGGTCAGACTTGCTGGTACGGAGAAGAATAGAGACGGGCTTGGGGCGACGGTCATCGTTCGGTGTGGAAAACTTCTCTTGTCAAAATATGTGACTCCGGTCCACGGATTTGAGAGCTCGGTAGAAAATATTGTACACTTCGGACTTGGCGAAAATTCCAAAATTGATACCATAATCGTGAAATGGAGCGACGATAGGATGAGCACCATCACGAATATCGGAGTCAATCAAATAGTGACAATGACATCATGCTGACAGCAAGTCTGCCTTTACAAAAAGAAAATTCTGGCTTGCCGAAAACATTTTTGACCAGTTCAAATGAAATTAAGTTAAGGCATCTATGAGAATGAGTTCAACGATTTTTTATATCAACCGCTGTTGCAGCATAAGCTTTCACAAAATGGTCCCGGGCATAGCGGTCGGCGATGTCAACAACGACGGACTTGAAGATATGTTTGTTGGTGGTTCGTATCGGTTGCCAGCACACCTCATGATTCAGAATGCCAGGGGAAATTTTACGATCAAAGAATTTGTCAGATGACTTCGAAAGCGAAGATCAGGGTGCTTTGTTTTTTGATTCCGATGGTGATGGCGACCAGGATCTATATGTTGTAAGCGGTGGAGTCGAATTTTTTGAAGGACATCAGTTTTACCAGGATAGGCTTTATCGAAATGACGGCAAGGGAAATTTCAAGAAGGATGTGGCGGCATTGCCAAAAATGACGCAAAGCGGATCGTGTGTAGTCGGTGGTGATTATGATTCCGATGGCGATCTTGATCTTTTCGTCGGTGGCAAGTCGGTACCAGAAAAATATCCAATCCCTGCTAACAGTTACATTTTAAGGAATGATGAAGGAAAGTTTACGGATGTAACGAAGGAAGTGGCTCCTGAGCTTCAAACCATTGGGATGGTGACTGCTGCGTTGTGGACCGACTTTGATAATGATGAGCGCCTTGACCTGCTCGTTACCGGAGAAGCAATGCCGATCAAAGCGTTCAAAAACACGCAAGATGGCTTTCAGGACATTACTGCTGAAAGTGGGTTAAAGGACAGCGACGGATTTTGGAATAGCCTGGTAAGCGGAGATTTTGACAATGACGGAGACATGGACTATGTGGCGGGTAACCTGGGCGTTAATGGTCCAATGAAGGCGTCGGCAAAAGAGCCCGTTGTCATTAACTATGCTGACTTTGATAATAACGGCTCTATTGAACCACTCATCGGTTATTACGAAGGAGGAGTCAACTATCCGATTCCTGCCCTTGATATTTTAGCCAGTCAATTGCCGTCATTGAAGAAAAAAATATTGCAGCATAAGGAATACGCGACGTACTCCATGGATGATCTCGTCGGGATTACGGGCACGAGTAATTACAAAACCATTTACTGTAAGATGCTTGAGTCATCTTTTGTCCGAAATAATGGCGGTGGAAAATTCGAGATCACTCCATTGCCTCAACAAGCGCAGCTTGCCCCTGTGTTCGGATTGTTGGCAGAAGATATTAATGGTGACGGAAACCTTGATTTACTCGGGGTCGGAAATTCCTATTCGCAAGAAATTGTCTATGGCCGGTTCGATGCGCTTCAAGGGTGTAACATTTTTGGGTGATGGAAAAGGGAACTTCAGATTTATTGGCAGTAAAACTTCCGGTTTTTTTGTCGACGGCGATGCCAAAGGAATTGCAAGAATAGAAACGGCAAAGGGCTCTCAAATAATAGTCACACAAAACAATGATTCGTTAAAATCTTTTATCATGAAGAATCCGGCGGTCCGTTCAAAGATCGAGCCGGAGCAAGGTGAAACATATGCCACATTCTATCTTAAAGGCGCACGGCAAAGGAAAGTTGAACTGAATTACGGCTCTACGTATTTATCGCAGTCGTCGAGAACGATTTTAATCAATGACGCGGTGGATTCGATAAGAATATTTAATAGCTAAGGGAAAATTGTCGCGCACGATCGGTCAATAGTCAATGATTCAAACCTGCAAAATAAATTGTCATGAAAGCTTTTAGAAATCTCCTTTTCGCAATTGCCGCTGTCCTAACTTTTTTTGAAGCGACAGCGCAAAATGCAAGAATTAAAATTGACAAGGATAGGGTCATCGGGGAGATCAGTCCGCTCCTTTATGGAAATTTTGTGGAACACCTGGGCCGATGCGTTTATGGAGGCATCTATGAACCGGGTTCGCCGCTAGCTGACGAAAATGGATTCCGTAAAGATGTACTGCAAGCGGCAAAGGACCTGAAGGTTTCGATCACAAGATATCCCGGAGGTAATTTCGTATCAAATTATCATTGGGAAGATGGTGTTGGCCCAAACCGGATTCCGAGAATGGAATTAGCCTGGGCACGTCTTGAAACAAATCAATTCGGCACGAATGAGTTTATAAACTTTGCAAGGAAGCTGGGCACCGAACCTTACTTCGCGGTGAACATGGGTACCGGTACTATCGAGGAAGCGCAGCGTTGGGTAGAGTATACAAATGTCAAAGAAGGATCTTACTATGCCGAGTTGAGGAAGAAGCATGGTTATCCCGAACCTCACAATATCAAGTATTGGAGCTTGGGAAATGAAATGGATGGCTTTTGGCAAATGGGACACATGAACGCGGAAGACTACAGCAAGAAAGCCAGAGAAGCTGCTAAGCTGATGAGGCTGACCGATCCAACCATAAAATTGATAGCGGCGGGCTCCTCTAACTATAGGCCTACTGCTGATCCTAATGAATGGAATGCAACAATCTTAAAGGAACTCAAAGATGTCGTCGACTATCTTGCCATTCACATCTATGTGGGCAATCCCGACAATAACTATTACAACTTCATGTCCACGCCTTTGGTGATGGAACAACGAACCAAACTGATCAAAGGCATGATCGATCGTGAGATGATGCGGGCTAACCGGGGCAATCGGGATCCTATTTATATAGCCTGGGACGAATACAATGTCTGGTATCGCGCAAGAGGCGGAAATTTTGCCAAAGGAACAAATGCTCTTGAAGAACGCTACAACCTCGAGGACGCTTTGGTGATCGGCGGATTTCTAAATGGCTTTGTCAGGAATGCAGATGTGGTAAAAATGGCGAACATGGCGCAGCTGGTGAATGTAATTGGCCCGATATTCACAAATGATAAAGGCTCATTTAAACAAACGATCTATTATCCGTTGCAGCTGTTTGCGCAAAATATGCAGGGAAAGTCGTTGGATGTCTTTGTCGACTGTGAAACTTACGACACCGAAAAATTTTTCATCGGACTCGGAGAGCAAACCACACAACAAAAAAATGTTCCCTACCTGGATGTATCGGTCGCTATTAACAATGGCGAATTGATTATCGCTGTTGTTAACCGCCATAAGGACAAGGCTATCTCAACGGATATTTTGCTTCAGGAAGGAAATTTTGATGGGAATCTTAAAGTTTATGAAGTGAATGGACCAGACGTAAAAGCGGAGAATGATTTCAACTCAGAAAAAGTGGCGACAAAAGAGAAAGCCGCCATCAACGCAAAGGGTCAAAAAATTACTTATAGTTTTCCTGCGCATTCGTTTACCCTTTTAAAAGGAAAAATAAAGTAACGAGTCTGAAACCTAAAGCGACATTATGAAATTCGTTAAATACCACATTTGCAGCATCTTTCTTTACCTTTTTATAGTTGGATGCGGGCCATAAAGAAGCGCCTAAGGCAGACGTTACCCTCCGCGTTGATATTAATAAAAAGAAAGGCCCTATGACCCCCGTATGGGCGTGGTTTGGCTACGATGAGCCCAACTATACCTACATGAAGGATGGAAAAAAGCTTTTGTCCGAGATTGCGGAACTGAGTCCGGTGCCGGTGTACGTCCGGGCGCACAACCTGCTGACTACTGGCGATGGTACACCTGCGCTTAAATGGGGATCGACGAATGCTTACACCGAAGATGCTAAAGGTAAGCCCATTTATAACTGGACGATCACCGACAGCATTTTTGACGTCTACATCAAACGAGGAATGCGGCCTTTGGTGGAGATCGGGTTTATGCCTGAAGCTTTGTCATCGAAACCACATCCCTATCAGCATAAGTGGAAACCCGGCGCGCCATATTCTGATATTTATACAGGCTGGGCATACCCACCAAATAATCATGAAAAGTGGGCTGAACTCGTCTACCAATGGGTGAGGCATTGTATTGATAAGTATGGTCAGGCTGAAGTTGAAAAATGGTATTGGGAATTGTGGAACGAGCCGAACATCGGATATTGGCAAGGTACCTTAGAGGAATACAATAAACTGTATGACTACACGGCGGATGCGGTCAAGCGAGCTTTGCCAACGGCGACCTTTGGTGGACCTCATAGCACTGGCCCATCATGGGACAAAGCCGAAACATTTCTTCGCGGTTTTTTAGATCACGTAACTACAGGGTAAAAATGCTGTTACTGGTAAAACTGGTGCTCCAATTGATTTTATTGCCTTTCATGCCAAGGGCAAGCCAGAACTGCAAGGTGATTCAATTGTATTAATGAACCTGGGCACACAACTCAGAGATATTTCAAAGGGATTTGAAATCGTTGCTTCCTACCCGTCATTAAAGGACAAGCCTATCGTTATTGGAGAGTCCGATCCGGAAGGTTGTGCCGCCTGCTCTGTCAAGGATTATCCTGCAAATGCCTACCGCAATGGCACATTGTACAGTAGCTACACCGCTGCGGCCTTTGCCAGGAAATATGAGTTGGCGGATCATTTCGGAATTAACTTTAAAGGAGCCGTGACGTGGGCTTTCGAATTTGAAGATCAGCCCTGGTTTAATGGTTACCGCGACCTGGCAACGAATGGTATAGACAAGCCTGTGTTAAACGTCTTTCGGATGTTTGGAATGATGACAGGCGATAGGGTGGAGGTCACGGGGGACATCGCTTACAAGGTAATGGCTGCGCGGGATTCCAGTATCCGAAAATCGGACAGGGACATAAACGCCTTGCTGCAGCCGACGCGGATAGGGTTGCCGTTATGGTTTGGAATTATCATGACTTAAATGTTATATCGCCAGCTGCCTCGGTCAATATTGTGATCCAGGGAATCAAGGTGCCTCAGGTGGATGTACATCACTACCGAATTGACCAGGAGAACAGTAATTCTTATGAGGTCTGGAAAAAAATGGGATCACCGCAAGCAGGTTAGCAACGAACAATACGCAACGCTGGAACAATCCAGCCGATTGAAATTGATCGAAGGTCCCAAAAACATGACTGTTGAAAATGATGAGCTAGTAATTTCCACACCCATGGAAGGCCAGGCTGTTTCGTTATTTGTTATCGAATGGTAAGATGCAATAATTACCTTTGCGAAACTTCGTGCCTCCGCGACTCCGTGGTAAAAATTCGAATTCAAATGCCACAAAGACTCCAAGACACTAAGGTTCACAAAGTCGTCGACCTTTGTGATACCTTCGTGTCTTTGAGCCTTCGTGGCAAAAATTCTCCGATTATTTTAAAACCTCGACTTTATGCATTTTCGGCGCATTATCATCTATGGCGATGGGATTAATTAATGGCCTTCCCATATTTTGAAAACTGACATGCATTTCGTCGCCTTGCTGAAGTTTGATATTTTCTCCAAAGCTAAATGCATCCGCTCCAAAGAAATGAATGTGCAACTGCCCGGGTATACGGTGCTGATCGTATTTAAAATGGTGGATACTCCAGATTTTCTAAACTATGTGTGATCGCTTCTTCTCCTGTCCGTATGGGCTTTGACCAATACTCCTTGCCCCCTCTGAAAATACTTACCGTTCCCGGAATCGAATCAAACCTTGCATTTAAAACCAACTCAGGACCAATAGAACAATGCCGGATTTTTGAAGGCGCCAGGTATAAATAGTTTTTTCGCTCCATCACGTGATCACTGAATTCATTCGCCTGAACAAATCCCAAACGGTGAGGAATACCTTTTTCTGAGATGAGATAGACACCTGCGATCTCCGGCTCTTCGCCACCATCATCAGCATAATCAGGGACAATCAAGTGGTTGCGCGTGACCCTTTAGATTTAATCCGTTTCCCTTATAAAACCATTCTGGTTGAACACCGATTGTATTCGGCGCTGGTTTTCCTCCTTCTTCTCCCCACAAATACATCTTCATACTATCGGTAAGGTTCTGCACCTTTTCCTGTTCGTGCATTTTTTGCCGGTTGGTCGCGCTTGCCTTGTGCGTAAGGCCGGTACCGGAGAGCATACATTTCATAGGATCATCTGGACAGTCAATCGGCGGCAGCATTTTCCAGTCACTTTTTGATTCATAGATCGTACTGTATTCCAGCTGTTCCTTCGATAAAACTTTCTCTATAGATTCTGCTACACCTTTTGCCAATGCAATACATTCCTTAAAGAATTGATATGTGGAAGTAACAGACGGATCGAGTAAGATCACAAAAGGCTCCCGCACCAGGCCAACCCTTCGTCCGGATAATGGATGCTGAAGTTGAATTAAATTCATATCTAAAAATGTATGGTATTTATTTTACAAACAGCGACAAAAGAATCAATGCAAGCATTGCTGTAATCCCCAGGATAAAAGTTCCTGGAGTATAGCGTTTCAAACTAAAGGTGGCGTTTACGCCGGTGAGTTGCGTAAAAATCCAGAACAAACTATCATTTAGATGCGATACGACTGCAGATCCGGCACCTATGGCCACCACGAACATCGCCCTGCCGATCTCACTATCAAATCCCAGGTCTGCCATCATTGGCGATAGGATAGAAGCCGTGGTGATAATAGCAACAGTGGACGAGCCTTGTGCAGTTTTGATAGCAGCGGTAAGTATAAATGGTAACCATAACCCTATTGGCCATTGAGAAAGGATCAAGCTTAACGTTTTTGCAATACCTGAGTTTTGAAGGATCATTCCGAACGAGCCTCCTGCGCCTGTAATCAGAATAATGATAGCAGCATCTTGTAAGGATTCACCCACCCATCCCGTATTCGACAAATGATCTTTCAATAATTTCTTTGGTAGTAAGAATGCCAGGAACAGTCCAACGATCAACGCCATCACGGGATCTCCAATAAATTTTATCAATTGACCTGGAAACGATTGAGAAAGATCTATTCCAAAAAATTCAAGGAACGATTTTACAACGATCAACAAGATGGGAACGAAAATAGGAAGGGATGATTTTAACCAGCCGGGGGCAGTCTTCATTAAGTTTTGTATGTCTGCTTCCTTGAGTTCCGGCGCCGGATCTACATAGGTGCCAGAGGTGAACTTTATGGAGTAAAACAAGCCGGCCAACATCGAGACAAAGGCTACTGGCATACCAACCAAAAGTACCAGCCCCAAGTTTGCATTCAGAATACCCGCGGCGGCCAGTGGACCCGGAGTAGGAGGGACCATGCAGTGGGTGGTTATCAATCCCAACGCGAGGGCTATTGAGGTCGTGGCAAAACTTAAGCCCGCGCGTTTCGTGAGACTTCTGTTTAACGGCGTTAAGATAATAAAACCACTATCAGCAAAAACCGGAATGGCCACGATGTAACCGATAAAGCTCATGGCAGCGGTAACATTTTTCTTTCCCATCAACTGGATTATTTTTTCCGCCATGGCAAAAGCGCCACCTGACTTCTCCAGAAATTTTCCGATGATAACACCCAGCACGATGATCATTCCGATTTTACCAAGCGTTTGACCAAAGCCGTCATTGATTGAACTGGCAATCGTTCCCACCGGCATCCCAGAAAATATCCCGAAAAACAAACAGGCAAAAACCAACGCCAGCAACGGATGGATCTGCATTTTGCTGGAAAGGACTATGATTAATAAGATTGATATGATTAATATGACGACCAGGTACATGAAGTATTTTTAGTTACTGACTGGGCTTACGATGAGGCTATTATTTTTAAGGAAGATAGAATTTTGCGTATTGAATATCCATATTTGATTTGTTTCCATTTGGGACAGGGACCAACTGCAGTATCTCACGGCCGCTGTCGTCCAGGGTGATCATCGTTTGACTATAACCTCCTGGTGGACCATCGCCTCCTGTAACATAAGTAATTGGCGCTTCGATATAAGTCCAGTCACCTTCCCCTAAGTTTGTGTTGATCATGTAACCGTTACCGACCTCTTTGCCATTCATGTTGACCGCCATACCTGAGACCAGAATGGTTCCCTTTTCTCCACCATAAGGCGACCAGATTACATAAGGCGTTGACCTAAGAAAATGTCCTTCTTTCGTAAGTATTTTTTTTCCAAGGTCCGCAGGATCTCCCCAGTTGACACCATCATCCGAAATTTTGTAATGAACAGGAATTCCTTCGACCCCCACGATTTCAAATACCATCATGTATTTTCCATTGGGAAGCTTTGATACAATTGCCATCCCTGGGCGGGTCTTTCCATCAGCGACGGCAACATCAAATACTTCTTTGCCCCAGGTTTTCCCGCCATCTTCCGAAACTTTGTGCGCCAATATCTGATCAAGCTTCTTGTTTTCATATCGTTCATCGGAATAATAAGCCACGAGCCTTCCGGCACTGTCCAGTCCTAAAAACGGTTCCCATACCGGTGTTTCACCTTTATTGGGATAGATCGCCCGACCTCCTTTAATGATTGAGCTTAGAAATTCCCAACGTTTTTCCACCGTCGCGGCTCACGTACACCAGCAACTCCGTTGACGACATATCTTTCGGAATGGAATTTCCGGAACAAAAAATTGTTCCCGCAGGAAATTCTCCAACCTGTTGTGGCAGTTCGAACAGGTGGGGCTGATACTTCATTCCAAATTTGTTTTTTGTGTCTTCCACTTCCGAAAGCAAACTCCACGTTTCGCCGTTGTCAGTGCTTCGATAAATCGGAAATGATGGCTCACGGTTCATATAGTGTTCAAAGGTGACGAGCAGATTTCCCTTTGACTCAGCATGATGTTTTATTTGAATGACGCGTGGGTACATCGCGCCAACAGTCGGGGCATTTCCTTGCGTAGCGTAAAGCGTTCGGACTTGCGAAACTTTATTGCTCTGCGTTTCTTCCGGTTTCGCGTCCTCCTTTTTTTCGTTTTGACAACTGACGAGAAAGAGAGGAATGCTGATCGCAAAAAGAACAAGCGAAATGATCTTGGATATGGTTTTCATAAAATCAAAACATCCAGTAAGGTTAGACAAGTCTAAGAAGGTGCGCCGAGGCATAAATTTCTCATGGAATTCCAAATCAAATACACAGCGTGGTAAACGAGGGATATCTATGTCAAAGGCGTATTGATAAACTTCCGTATATTTTTGAAGGGTAGCAAGAAATAAATGTATTTTCTACATTTAAGTTTGATTGGCCTATGAAGAAGCCATGAAGCTTAATAAAAATTTAAGAAAAGAGCGAATGATCACCCAAAGGCCTTCAGCAGCGCATCTTTGCGGCTACGCGATACAGTAATTGATGTATTATCGCTCATAACGACATAGCCACCTTCACCCCTGATGTACCTAACAATTTCGTTGAGGTTAACAAGATGCGAATGATGGATCCTTAAAAAAGCATGTCCTTCCAATAACTCTTCGATTTCCTTCAGGGTTCGAGAAACCAGAATTTTCTTTGCATGCTTGAGCACGACCTGTGTATAATTGCTATCCGCTTCGCAGTGAAGAATATTTTCAAGCGACACCAATTCAAAACCATCAAGCGTAGGTAAAGCAATTTTTTGCAGCAATGGGTGTTTGTTGTCTAACTTTTCCAGCAAAACATCGAGTTGCTGATTCAGCGCGTGATCTGTTTTCTGACTGACCTTGGCCACAGCCTTTTTGAGTTCGTCCTTGTCAATGGGTTTAAGCAGGTAATCGATGGCGCTAAAACGGATTGCTTTGATGGCGTAGGCATCATATCCCGTAGTAAAAATAACGTCAAACGGAATTTGCGAGAATTGTTGGAGCATCTCAAAACCATTCATGGTTGGCATTTCCACATCCAAAAAAACCACATCGGGCTGGTGTTGGGCAATTGCTTCCATTCCCTCTGCTGCAGAATTGCATTGCGCGAGCAGTTGTACTTCGGAACAATATTTTTTTAGCTGGATAGAAAGTGTCTCCCGGCAATGTGTTTCATCATCAATGAGAATGGCCTTAATCATACATTGCAACAATTACGATGAACCCTATTGAATGAATCACGATCTCTAAACAGGTATTTTTAATAGCACACTGGTGCCACAAGCTTCTCCTGATGAATCGACTAAGTCGGTGACTTCAACGGTCGTAGCTTTATCATTCAAGGCATTGATTAATTCAAGCCTATGTTCTGTAATCTTCATGCCCAGCGATTTATTTTTGCTGGCGGATTTGCTCTTCAGCTCGGCGGCTCGCTTGCGTCCTACGCCATCATCCGTAATCTGGCAGAAAAGTGTTTTGTTTTCCTGGTGCAGTTCTATCAGTAAATGACCTTTGTCTCCCTTGTGCATCAAACCATGCCAGATGGCGTTCTCAACATAAGGTTGGATGACGAGAGGTGGTACTTCTATATGTTCAATTTCTAAATCCGGATCGCAAATAATTTGATAATCGAAATGGTGCTCAAATCGGGATACTTCCATGTCCATATAGAGACGGAGAGCTTCCAATTCATTTTCAAGGCATACGGACTTTGCCTGGGAGTTCTGCAAAATCAATCGAATAAGTTTTGAGAATTTAGTCAAGTAATCAGAAGCCGCCTCCGATTCATTTTTAAGAATAAAGCGGTTAATTGAATTTAGACAATTAAAGATAAAATGGGGGTTCATTTGCGCTCGTAAAGCCATCATTTCCAAATCGACGGTGCGGCTCTTGTAGGCCGATAACTTTTGCTCTTTCTCCAACCGTTCTAACGCCAGGTCTCTTTCCAATCGATCCTTCAGTAACCGTTCAGCTTTTGTATTTAGCCTAATATTCCGAAAAATCACGACACCCAGCACCAATGTGAAGCCAAGCCCGGCGATAAAAACATTTCGCAGCATTGCCTGCCTCTTCAACTCCTGTTGATGAAGTTGCTGCTGTTGTGTTAATGTCTCAATGCGCGCTTGTTTTTTTGCGAGTTCGAGATTGGCTTCCAGCACTGCTAAGCGTTTAGTATATTCCTCGGAGGTGATGGAATCTTTTAGCGTTATGTACAATGTTTGGTACTCATAGGCTTTGGCGAATTGATGGAGCCCCGCGTAAATCTCTGACAGCGTTTGGGCAGAGTTTTTAATTTCCTTCCTGCTACCTGTTTTCTGCGCTAATGCAAGGCTACGGTGTGCATAAGACAATGCCAGCGGATAACGCTTCTGAGCATGTGTATACCCTACTTATGTTATTAAGTACATTAACATGAGACATGTCTTGGCCTTTTCCGGAAAGGGACAGGCCTTCAACAAGTACTTCAGGGAAACCTCATACTCCTTCCTGGCAAAGTAAACTTCTCCAACAGCATTGTATGCAACAGTTGCATTTCTAGAATTTGATTTTAACAAGCGCTGCAAATAAGACAGCGCTTCTTCATATCGACCCAGCCGGCGGTATGTTTCACCAAGCTGAAGCAGTGAATATTCCAACGAAGGCAATCCCTTCTCTTGAGCATGGGCTAAACTTTGCTTATAATAATCAAGTGCCGTCGTGAGCTTATCAGCCTCCAGGTACATATTTCCCATATTAATGAGAGAGAATGCGATTCCGGGATGATCATTAATCTTTCGACGTATTTGAAGCCCTTGCAGACAATACTCAATTGCCTTGTCATAATTTCCCTGATTCTGATAGTTGATCCCAATATAGTTGAGTACGGACCCTATGGCTTCCTGATTACCTACTCGCTGAAAAATAGCAAGGGATCGCTCGAGTGCCTGCAGACCTTCAGCATAATCACCCATTCTACTACAGATCGCACCAAGGTTATTCAATGTGGCGGCTAAACCCTGTTCGTTGCCGGTCTCCTCAAAAATTGGAGTTGCCTTCATCACATAGGCCTTTGCTTGTACTTCATTGCCCTCATAATGGTATGACCAACCTATAATCCGAAGGGCCTCGGCTTCTCCCTTTCGATAGTTGATTTTTTTAGACGCATGCAGAGCGTCAAACGCGTAAAGCCGGGCCGTATCGGGTTGAGACATCCAGAATTGTTTGCCCAATGCATTCAGCAGATTAACCTTTGTCGTATCCGTGGCTACCAGGAGCAGCGCCCGCAAACTGTCGGATTTAGTGTTGATCCCCAAAGAGAAGCTATCGTTAATCCCCGCCACTAACACCACTATCAATATAGTTTGGGCAACATATTTTATCCCTAAACCATCATGAAAAGAGCGATTGTATAGGTGTTGACGAGTCATCCAAGTAGCCGGTCACCCGGCGTTTAATTTATTGGATATTGCTAAATAAAGATAAGCCATATAGAACTGGAGTAAAAGTCATTGAGCGGGCTTTTTGCCAAGGGTAAAGACATAAAGAATAGATTATTGTATCTACAAAATATTTTGACCTCATAGGAAAATTTTGGTTGCTTAATCGAACACAACCTACAGCAATTTTACCTCCCAGACGATCGGGAGTGAGCAATCGGTAGAGATATGTAGCAGTTAGCGGTTTAGGATGAGTATCTTTTATCTGCCTTCAATTCCGTCAGGGTCGCTCTTGTAGAATTTATAGATAATATTTCTACTAAGAACCTTCGAAAGCAATTCAGCCTTTTAACAACGGTATACTAGAGCATAACTGTATTTTGGGATGGATTTTCAGTCCTTTCGATCAGAAGCACCTGGTCATTTTTTCAAACGGACTTTAACAACGTTGAAAAAACTGCTCACTTAACTTATACAATTACATATCCAGCCCGCTAACTGCTCATTCGTTGTAGGAAGGCTCTTTCATCTGCCGTACTTTCTGCCAAAACAAAATCCTATGAAAAAGTTCATCCTGACTTTCGCAATTCTGACATGGGTCTTCACAGGTTGTGAAGAAACGCATGACGGTCCATCCAACGATAATGTTAGTAAATATCCGGGCGATGTTGCTATCAAATGGATTAACCTTCAACAAAAGCTTATTAAAAAAACTCCGGGGTTTGATCCTCTTGTTACAGCCCGTTCTTTTGCTTACTCAGGACTCACGTTGTATGAGGCCGTTGTAAAAGGAATGCCTGGTTACAATTCAGTAGCTTCACCGTTGATCGGTGATAATATTAACACGTTGCCCGATCATCAGGTGATTGATTGGGCCGCCAGCGCCAATGCTGCTATGGCCTTTATTTTGAAAAATTTATTTGCCAGTACATCTGAGGCAAATAAGGCCACTATCGATTCATTGGAATCCGCTTTAAACTCCGAATACGAAAATAAATCCACGGCTCAAATTGTTAGCGCGTCGGGAGAATATGGAAGAAAAATAGCAAACAGTATTTTCGAGTGGTCAAAAAGCGATGGCGGACATGAAGCCTACAAGGGAGCAATAGATAACTCCTATGTCGCTCCTACGGGCCCGGGCTTATGGGTTCCAACCCCGCCTGCCCTTTCTCCACCGATAAGGCCATCTTGGGGAAACAATCGGTCATTCGTTCCCAACAGCGCTGTTTCAACTGCTCCAGGTCCTCCCATTCCTTATTCTGAAAGTCCAGATTCTGAATTTTATAAAGCAGTTAATGAAGTTTACACCATTTCTCTTTCACTAACCGACGCGGATGTTAAAATTGTAAGGCATTGGGGAGACATACCCGGCAATTATAATACTCCGTCCCACTACACGCACATAGCCACTCAGTTAATTGAAGAAAATGAATTTAAACTTGATCAAGCGGCCGTTACATATGCAAAACACGGTATTGCGATAAACGAAGCTATCATATCTGTCTTCAAAGCCAAGTATATCCATAATTTAATTCGTCCTATTTCATACATCAGAAATGTACTGGGGCACACGGCGTGGAATACAGTAATAACGAACACCTGCGCATCCTGAGTATCCTTCTGCACATGCCACAGTAGGAGGAGCTTCTTATACCGTATTGGAAAGTATCTTTGGTAAGAATTATGCCTTTGTGGACCGCACACACGAAAATTTACATGGAGCAAGGTCATACGAAAATCTAAAAGCCTATGCAACTGAAGCCGCGTGGTCGAGGGTTTTAGCTGGCATTCACTACCAATTTTCAGCAGACGTTGGATTAGCGCAAGGGGAAAAGGTAGGCGACCTTGTTAATAAAATAAAATTCAAATAGTTGGTTTATAAGTAGAATTTGAAGTAGGCTTTAAAACGCATCTAGCTTTTGCAAGTGCTACAATTTTAAAGTCTACTTCATTTTTAAGCCTGCCATTATCGGAATCGGTTTTTCAGCAAAGGCATGGAAATGCAGGGGCAGCCAGATAGCGTTCAACTGCATGGTCAACCATCCTTCAAGAAAATCCGTATCTTAGCTTATGCTTCATTTTCTACTGGAAATTGCTGTTAATTCTCTCCTTTTCCTCCCGTGGGGCAAATCAAGACCAAATCTTATTTTCGTCATATTGATTACGGCTTCAGTACTAACGCTTGCCACTGCAGCCATAATAAGAGGCACGTCGTAATTTGGGTTCCGTTCCGATGATGCCCTCTAAACTTATTTAATCTCAATTGCGATAGTTTAAAAGCAACATTTATATTTGCACTTCCTTTAAAAAGGCTATTCTTCACACCTGGAGAGGTGGGTGAGAGGCTTAAACCAGCAGTTTGCTAAACTGTCGTACGGGTTAAATCGTACCGGGGGTTCGAATCCCCCCCTCTCCGCTAAAAGGCCATTTCTGTTCAGAAATTGGCCTTTTTGTTTACTGCAGCCAATGGAGCTCTCGGATTTTTTATCACCCGAAATATTGTGTTCAATAGAACTGGCCTTCAAGCATCAAATCATTGGCAAAGAGAGTTGCGTTCGGACATGCAATTGATTTTATGAACAACTCAAAAGTTCTGTTGTATAATCAAGGCAACCCGACAGTTGGGCTACTTGCAAATACGGGTTGGAAACTATTTTTTATGACTATTTTTACTTTGATTGTTAATAGCCAAACATATGTCCAGCGTACCTGCCATTTCTATTTTAACACCTGTATGGAATGGCCTTCCCTATGTCAAAGAATGTATAGCATCAGTTTTAGCTCAGGAATTTCAAGACTGGGAACTGCTCATAGGAGATAACGGTTCGACTGATGGAACCAGAGAATATTTGGCGGAACTAACTGATTCAAGGATTCATATCTATCACCACGAAATAAATCGCGGGATTTCTGGAAACCTTAATTTTTTATTTTCGAAGGCGAATGCTCCACTAGCTTACATTTTGTGTGCTGATGATTATTTTCATCCTAAAGGATTGAGTGATGTTATTGACGAGTGGGCTTCGTCAAAGCCAAGCATAGCCTTTATTTGCTTCAATCCAAATGCCGGCGACAACAAACTAAGGCAGTATGCGTATAACGTCCTTCCTAAAAATATTCGTCCGATGGAATCAAGGTTGGCGTTCTTTCTCTTTGGCAATTTTACGGGTAATCTTTCTAACGTTTCTGTAAAAGTTTCGGTGGTTAATTCAACAGGGGGGTTTGTAGAGCATTTAAAAACAGCTCAGGATTTTGAAATGTGGCACAGGCTTTCAAAAAAAAATGATATTATATTAAGCGATAAAAAAAATGTTGTCTTCGTAAGAGAGCATACAGGGTTCAGCTACCCATTATCTGACTCAAAAAGGTGACGATTATGGTCAATTGATTACCATCTACGAAGATCTCCTTGAACAATTATCAATCGAACATAAACGCAAAAAATTGATCTCTTATTTTAATACCCAGATTAGCTCTCAATATTTTAGGACCGCGATAAAGCATGCTCTTTCAGGAAAGTTTACGTTTATGAAAACCATGCTAAGAACCAAGTCACCACTCTTATGGAATATCTGGAGTCAGTTGTTTATCTGTACACCATTGGCTTTATCTCCAAGCCTGCGAGAATATCTTGCAATGAAATGGGCTCAAAAATTTTATGGATCCAAATAACTGACTTAATAAGTATTACGCTAGCAGCGCAGCTGTTTTTTTTGGCTCGTTCTTTTTCTTATTCCATTGCTCAAAATGGATTTTTACGTTAGTATTGCGGCTTATTTGCTTTTCGCTGCTCTGTTTCGAGCGGATGTAACCGGGCGCAAGTCCGTTCTTGTCGGCCCGAGCTTTGCAGAGAAAAACAGCTAAATTGGGGTGTTTTCAGAATACGGAGGTCTCCCTCTCCGCATTTGACCGAAATGGGCCGGGAAGTGAGATTTTGCTATTATGTTTGATTTTGAAAAGTTAGAGGTATACCAGATTGCCAAGGGAGTCGTAACAGATTCCTTAAAAATCATATATTCTAACACCAATCTCGACACCTATATCAAAGATCAATGGAAGAAAGCCAGCATGGATATTTTGCTTAATCTGGCTGAAGGGACGGGGAGGATGACCAGCGTCGATAAAAAACATTATATCACAATCTCGAGAAGCGCAGTATTCGAATGCGTTGCGATTTTGCAGATTTTGGGTGAGACCGGGGCTTTGCCCCTGGCTGAAGCTCAGAATTTATACGACCGATATGAAAAGATCTCTAAGATGCTGTTAGGCATGTATAGAAGTCACGAGTGATATGGTCCTGTAGCTCAACTGGATAGAGCAACTGCCTTCTAAGCAGTAGGTTTCGGGTTCGACTCCCGACGGGATCACAGAAAAGAAATTCAGAATTTCAAGTTCTGATAACAGAGGTGAAAAGATAAAATGTATCTTTGCGCTCCTAAAAAGCGAACTTTTCAAAAGTCTTCGTTTTTCGGCATTTCGGGGCGTAGCGTAGCCCGGTATCGCGCTTGGTTTGGGACTTGACAATTTTCCCTTTTCCACAGACCAGATTACCAGCAAGTTACAAGCGCTGGAACATACAAAAGAACATACGTTTAAAATTTGAACTTAGAACTGTTGTCTTAATGTGATCAGGGTTATGTATGTTAACACTGCATTCTGATTCCATAGGGATTAATGTTCGCGCTCAGATTTAGACCAGTGTTAACCTGGTATGCAGAACACGTAAAGATACAATCGAGTATGCCTGGCTGAATTGAAGCGAGCCGGGGTCCATTGGACATGTAAAAGCAAGCGCAAGAAAGCAAAGAAGCCCATCTATATACGATAACAAACTTTAAAATGACGAACGCACGTAATGAGAATCTCGAAAAGATCCAAGCTTTGGAGGCTAAGGTGAGGGACATGGAATTGGAGATTGAGGATAAGGATAAGTTGATCAAGAGCATGAAATCTGTTATTGAGCGACAGGATTTATTGCTTGAAACGTATCGGGAAATATCTGAACGAGGTCAATAAAAAAGGCCACCCGTTACCACGGGACCTTTCGAAATCTTACAGTAACTGGTTTGCTTTTATTAATCTCGCACCGAATATGATTCTCATTTCGCGAAAATTATAGTCCCACTCTTCCAACATACGGCGTAATGCTTTCGCCGGTCATCGACGCCATGTCATCATCGACCCATCTTAGATATTCAATTTCGTCTATGTCGCCTTCAACCATTGGTTATGATCGAATGGTCCAGATAGCTATCGGGACGCAGAGCCCCACCCCGAGTGCTCGGGGCAAAGTAAGCGCAGGGCATTGCAGTAATCACATCAGATTTTTTAGAAAAACCTGTCCATTGATCTGGGTGGCATCATCGTTGGTAACGTCCAGCTTTTTAAATTTCTCTTGGACCAGGGCGTATCGAACTTTCGGTTTAGGGCTTTCAAAATGTCGGCGATCTTTTAAACATTCATCCAGGGGCATGCCCTTCTTGCCGCTGCTAATGAAGTAAGTGAAGAACTTCACCATTGATCCCATGTACTTCGTATCCTGGAACTCATCCAACGAGCCTTTGTCCCAGATAATAGGAGAGTGTTACATTTCCGGGTCCAATGATAATCACGTCGATACCATACGGAAGCAGTTCGCGCCTCAGGCAGTGCGAGATGCCTTCCACGGCGTGCTTAGTGCCAGTATTAAGGAGCCATGTAGGGACGCATATCTTTCCAGCAATTGACCCAATGTTAATAATTCTTCCCGATTGTGTCGGATCATTGTTTTGAGTTCCAAGCAGTGGAAGAAAAGCTTTGGTGACCCGGAAAATGCCCAACACGTTGACGTTAAAATTGTGCGCGACCTTTTCAGTATCAAGATACTCAACTGGTCCGGACACGGCCACTCCGGAATTGTTGATAAGACCGCCCAG
>CAWJXE010000009.1:0-249837 GCA_963846745.1 uncultured Bacteroidota bacterium
CAATTGCCATCGCAGCATCAAAAGATGGAAAAAAAATAACGCAGGAATTATTTAACGGAACGATAGGATGGGTAGAATGGCAGCGCCCTGGTTTTGATCTCGGATTAAAATTGCAAAAATGCCTGGAAGAAAATCCCGGGATTCGAGGCATTATGCTCGGGTCCCACGGACTTTTTACCTGGGGCGACACCGCTTATGAAAGTTACGTCAACACACTGGAAGTAATTGAAAGGTGTTCTGAATATCTGGCATCCAATTATGGAAAACGGAGGCCGGTTTTTGGGGGAGCCAAGGTCACATCATTACCTGCCGCCGAACGCGGAAAAAAAGCTGCAACGCTGGCCCCCATACTTCGTGGGTTCTGTTCAAGTCACACGCGAATGGTCGGCCACTTTACTGACGATGATCGTGTACTGGAATTTATCAATTCCAGCGACCTTGAAAAGCTTGGCCCAATGGGAACCAGCTGCCCCGACCATTTTCTGCGAACCAAAATCAGCCCGATGATCCTGGGCATGAAAGCGGAAGATGATTTAGAAAATATTGCTGCAACGAAAGAAAAACTTTTGCCACAATTTGAAGCGTACCGACAGATGTATCGGGAATATTATGAGTCTTGTAAGCATCCCAATAGCCCCGCGTTGCGAGATCCTAATCCAGTCGTTATACTTTACCCTGGTGTGGGGATGTTTACTTTTGCCAAGGATAAGCAAACGGCTCGCGTGGCAGCGGAATTTTATGTCAATGCCATCAACGTGATGAAAGGTGCCGAAGCAATTTCAGAATACACATCACTTCCCAGGCAGGAAGCGTTTAACATCGAATACTGGTTATTGGAAGAAGCAAAACTTCAGCGAATGCCAAAACCAAAAGCATTGTCTGGCAGAATTGCGCTGATCACCGGAAGCGCCGGCGGTATCGGAAAAGCTATTGCAAAGAAATTTTTGGAGGAAGGTGCATGTGTCATCATAAATGATAACGACGCTTCACGTCTGGAAAAATCTCAGGAAGAATTTAAAAAGTACGGTAAAGACAGTGTCACATCGGTAGTATTGGACGTGCTTAGTACCACAGACATTCAGAACGCATTTACTGCCGCGGTCCTTGCGTTTGGCGGTGTGGACATTGTGGTTAATTGCGCGGGACTTTCAATATCGAAAACGCTCCCGGATCACACCGAAAAGGATTGGGATATTTTATATGATGTCCTGGTGAAAGGACAATTTCTCGTAACACAGGCAGGCGTAAACATTATGCGTAAACAAGCCATTGGTGGAGATGTAATTAATATTGTGAGCAAAAATGCATTGGTTTCCGGACCAAATAATGCGGCATACGGTTCAGCAAAGGCGGCGCAGCTTCACCTGAGCAGATTAAATGCGGCTGAGTTGGGCGTTGACAAAATAAGAGTCAACGTAGTCAATCCGGATGCAGTTATCGCTGACAGTAAAATTTGGGAAGGGTCGTGGGCCGAAGGTCGTGCAAAGGCCTATGGCGTGACCGTTGCAGAATTACCGGGGTATTATGCTAAAAGGACTTTGTTAAATGAAATCATTTTGCCAGAAGATATCGCTAATGGCTGTTTTGCCGTTGTCGGCGGGCTTTTAAATAAGTCGACGGGAAATGTTATCAATGTCGATGGTGGTGTTGCTGCCGCTTTTGTTCGCTAATAAAAATTCTTGATAAACCACGGTTAAGTTCCCTGATACTATGCAGATCGAAAAGCACAAACTGGATGATCACAATGAAATTCACTTTGCCAGTCATAAGAAAAAATGGGAGGCATTAAAGAATGACATTCCAAATGCAGAAGACGTAGTCAGAAAATTGATCGATTTCCAGATCGCCATTCCCAGCTGGGCGTTAGGTACTGGGGGAACTCGTTTCGGGAGATTTGCCGGCGGTGGAGAACCGCGAAGCCTGGAAGAAAAAATTGAAGACATCGGCTTGATTCATCAACTTAACAGGTCGAGTGGAGCAATTTCTTTACATATTCCATGGGATATTCCGAAAGATGCAACAGCCATCAAAGTATTGGCGGCGCAACACGGCTTGCGATTTGATGCAATGAATTCTAATACATTTCAGGATCAGAAAAATCAAAAGCACAGCTATAAATTCGGATCTCTCCAACACGTAAACAAAAGTGTTCGCGATCAGGCCATCGACCATAACCGGGAGGTAATTGAGTATGGCAAACAGCTGGGATCCAATTCCATAACGGTATGGCTGTCTGATGGATCCTGTTTTCCGGGACAGTTGAATTTCAGAAAAGCTTTTCAACATACGTTGGATGGCCTTCAAAAAATATATGCAGCACTTCCTGAAGATTGGAAGATGTTCGTTGAGTATAAGGCGTTCGAGCCTAACTTCTACTCCATGACCGTTGGGGATTGGGGGCAATCACTACTGTACGCTCAAAAATTAGGACCAAAAGCTTACACGCTTGTAGACTTGGGGCATCACTTACCTAATGCGAACATCGAGCAAATCGTTTCTTTGCTTCTAATGGAAGGAAAGTTGGGAGGTTTTCATTTTAATGACTCCAAGTATGGTGATGACGACCTTACGGTTGGCAGTATAAATCCCTATCAATTGTTTTTGATATTTAATGAATTGATCGAAGGGATGGATGCCCGTCACATGGATCATGTTACGGACATGGGTTGGATGATTGATGCTTCTCACAATGTGAAGGATCCATTGGAAGACTTATTACAATCGGTCGAAGCGATCATGATTGCCTACGCCCAGGCTTTGCTCATCGACGCCAGGTCACTGCAACAGGCGCAACAACAAAATGACGTCGCACACGCTCAGGAAATTTTACAAGCTGCCTATCGTACTGATGTCAGGCCATTGGTCGCAGAAGCCCGTTTACGGGCAGGCGGAGTATACCAACCGTTGAGTTTTTTCAGAGATTTGAAAGTACGGGAGCAACTTATATCAGCGCGGGGAAAAGAGACGATCGCCACTGGGATTGTGATTCTTAAAGACACTAATTTTTGCCACAAAGACGCAAAGGCACTAAGGTTCACGAATTGATTGTCGGTTTTCTTTGTGAACCTTGCCTGCCGGCAGTTACACCTTACCCAAATTTAAAATTTAGATTTGGACTGCTGGTAGGCCGGATTTGAAGTTTGTCGTTCGAGCCTGCCGGTGACGTCGCAGGCAAAGGGTTATCAGGACAAGACATAAATATCGAACAGCGAATGTCGAACGCCGAATGATGATCGGAGCCTGGCCCAACGTCCTGAGCATACGCGGATTTTGAAACAAAGCCCCGTAGGGGCGACATTTTGGTAGCGCCACAGGAGCATTAAATCGACCTTCTTTTTTCTTGGCGCGAAACAGATGCATTTTTTTAAAAACATGTATCGCGTACATCGAGCGTTGTTGGAAAATCCCTGTCTGCATCGCCTTAACGTAGCTGCTCGCGCCACCACTACAGCATTAGCGCACCCGGAGACTGCAGCCTAAAAATTTGGGTTAAGAAACAGCTGCCGGCAGGCAGACTTTGAGCCATTGTGGCTTAGTGGCTATTCATTTGCTCCCAAGAAGGCCTTGATGCTGAAACTTGTTTTCTATAAAGGTTTTAAAAAGGTCCGGCCCCTTGATTTGAATTTCGTCCATAAGACCTAACACAAATCTTCCAATACCATCGAAGTTGGAAACAGGGCCATGAAACTGATAGCCATTTTCTATTCGTTCTGTGTACGGGATTGACAATGGATATTCTTCCCGCAAAAGTAAATATGCCCGCATACTGAGATACAATGTTATCCATGTGTTGGAGTCACCTGTAAAGCCAAATATGTCCGTTTGGTTTTTTTTATGAAGACTTTCGTGTTGGTACTTAGTCCCGATTTCGATTAGCTCGCCAATGCGATCAAGCTTAAACTGCTTGCAGATTTTATCTTGGGTATCCAGGGCTATTATCGATTGATAGTTATCGCCAAAGTGAATGGGCTCCACCAGCCGGTCCCGAATTTCATTGCTGTTGGCTGAGTGATAATTTTTCAGAACAATTTGATTTTTATTTCGAATTGCCTCCGCTATCTGATCCACAAACTGCCCTAGACGTGCCTTTAGAAAAAGCCTGGGCATGCTATCCATTTCGGAGTTCAGCGATAGTTTTTTGAGCAAACTGCTTCTCAGCGGGTTGTCTTGCGCGCCGGATTGAATAAGTTTTTTAATCAGCTTGGTTTCCTCAATCGAAAATTGCGCCTGGGCTGGATCGTCATCGGTAGTGATGATGAAAAAGCGATTCTCAAAATCTTTTTCCAACAAGAAATCAACCTCCTCCAATAAATTGATGTACCGGTAGATGGTGCGTTCGCTGGTATCAAAACGATCGGCAAGCTGTTTGATCGTCCAATGCCCGGACTTCAACACAGCGATGATTTGAAAAAGTCGTAGCAGTTTGGCTTGAGGAATGATGGATTCAGTCTTCTTGCCGATAATTTTCTTTTTAGCAACTGCCTTGTTTTTGTGCGTTTTTCCCTTCCTAACCATGACTTAAAGTAACGATTTTAAAGTTTGACACAAGCTGTCAAAGGCTCAATCTACCTTGGATTCAAATACTAACGCCTATGGAAACGTCAAATCATATCGCATTACTTGTAAAATGTCCCCATTGTGGTAATAAGTTTTCGCCCGAAGATGCTATCCAGCACGATTTACGGGCGAAGTTCGAAAGGGAATTTGAACAAAAGTTATTGGCTAACACAAAGTCGCTTGCGTCAAAGATTCAGCAGGAGGAGGAGGCCAAGTATAAAGTCCAACTCCAACGTCTGGAAGAAGACCGGAAAATAAAATCTTTACGATTAAAAGAATTAGAGGATCAATCCATTACCCTTCAGGAGCGGGAACAGAAACTAATGGATCGGGAGGAACGCATGGAACATGAGATGAAAAAAAGACTTTTAGAAAGAGAAAAGATAATTAAAGAGCATGCTGATAAAAATGCGCTTGAAAAAGCATTGTTAGAAGTTCGTGAAAGGGAAGCAAAACTTGCCCGTGACCGTGAGGCCTTAGAACTGATCCTTAAAAAACGGGTGAATGAAGAAACCGATAAAGCACGGGAAGAAGAACGCATGAAAAATGCCGAGCTGCAAAAGAAACTGGACGATCAAGCCAGGTTAATCAATGAGATGAAGCGAAGAACGGAGCAAGGAAGTATGCAAATGCAGGGTGAGGTACAAGAGCTTGCTATCGAAGAATATCTAACGTCATCATTTCCCCGCGACGTAATTGAAGAGATTACCAAGGGAAAACGTGGGGCAGATTGTGTACACATCGTTCGGGATCACTATGAAAATGAATGTGGCCGTATCCTCTATGAAAGCAAGCGCACCAAACATTTCAGCTTTGAGTGGATTGCAAAAATGAAAGATGATATGCGCTTAAAACAAGCGGACATCGGTGTCATTGTAACGGAAGCCTTACCTGATGGTAAAACCCGCTTCTGTGAAATGGAAGGTATTTGGATTTGCAGCTTCATTGAGTTTAAAGCGCTTGCTCATCTATTCCGACATAACCTTTCGCGAATTGGAGAAGTGCTGGCCGCTCAGGAAAATAAAGGCGAAAAGATGAATTTGATTTACAGCTATGTCACGGGAAATGAATTCAAACAAAAGCTCGAAGCCGCATTTGAATCTTATCACGATATGCAGGAAGATCTTCAGAAAGAGAAGGTGTTGTTCACAAGCCAGTGGGCCAAACGTGAAAAAAAATTACTCAAGGCAATGGAGAATTTGGTTTGCCTGTATGGTGATGTGCGCGGAATCGCCGGAGGCGCCGTGCAAGAAATAAAAGCACTGGAGTTCCCGGAAATTAAATTACTGATGGAAAATTAGTTGGCTGTTTTTGCGATAACGAGGGTAACTGAAACGTTGCCCTCTGCTTTTTATGCGTTGGCCAAACTTCTGTCAAGGTGAACGTATCCTCCATCAACATGTATGAGCTGTCCTGTCGTATGGCTGGATCGCTCTGACAACAGAAAAGCCGTCATGTTCGCGATCTCCTCCGCAGTAGTCATTCTATTTCCCAGGGGAATTTTTGATTCTATCTCCGCTAATTTTCCCTTAGGATCTGGTAACGTCTGAATCCATTTTTCATACAATGGTGTCCAGCACTCGGCCACTATGATCGCGTTAACCCGAATACCGTACTTAAGCAATTCGACGGCCCATTCCCGGGTCAAACCATTACGTCCTCCATTTGCCGCAGCATAGGCAGAAGTTCCGCCCTGGCCAGTCTCAGCAGTTTTTGATCCAATGTTTACAATTGCACCTTTTGATTTTTTCAACGCTGGCAATGCATGGTGGGCCATCAGATAGTAGTGGACGACATTTCTATGGAGCGATGCCATAAATTTTTCGTAGTCGCCCTTTTCCAGTCCAACGCCGTCGTTCACTCCTGCATTATTAACGAGGCCTTCAATTCTTCCAAATTTTTTAAGAACTTCCTGGACAGCTTTTTCTGATGCGGAAGGATCTGTTAATTCTGCCTCCACTTGAAAAATCTTCCCGCCCTTCGCCTCAACTTCTGCTACTACTTTTTTATTATCAGCTTCACTCCTCCCTATGATGACTGGAATTGCACCCTCACCGGCCAGGACTTTTACAATACCCTCTCCAATTCCCTTAGCACCGCCGGTAACAATAATTACTTTATCTTTTAAATTTAAGTCCATGGTATTTCTTTTTATAGGTTGTAAAATCTGATTGCATTTTCACCAAAGATCAAATCCTGTTCATGGGCACTGAATGTCGAGAAATAATCATGTACCAGCCCGATTACTTGCTCGTATGAGGCGGCCACCAGACATACCGGCCAGTCACTTCCATACATCAACCTTGTAGAACCAAATGATTCCGAGATCACATCCAGATAAGGAACAAAATCATCTTTAGTCCAATTTTTCCAATGAGCTTCGGTGACCATTCCTGAAACCTTGCAATAAACATTTTCAAATGATGCCAACGTCTCAATGTCTTTTTTCCAACCTTCAATTTTTTTGTCCTTGATATATGGCTTGGCAATATGGTCGAGCACAAATGGTTGATCTGGAAAGGCCTTTACGAATTCAATGGTATATGCCAGCTGATCTGGAAAAATGAGAATGTCATAGGTGTAGCCAAACTCCCTTAACTTTCCAATACCCCTCTTAAAATTTGGTCGGAGCATAAAATCCCGTTGGCGTTCTGCCTGAAGTACATGGCGAAAGCCTTTCATTTTTTTGAACTCCTTGTAATATTCCAGGTTTTCATCGACATAGTCAGTTTGCAAATCGATCCAACCCACAACTCCCTTTACAAAATCGTGTTGCAATGCATTCGCCAATTGAAAAATATTTTCCTCTTTCGATTGATCAGATTGAACAATGATAGATCCATCAATCTTATTATCGCGCAAAATAGGTTGAAGGTCTTCTGGCAAAAAATTCCTTTGAATAGTGGCCATGTCATCGGTTATCCAGCTATCCCTGACTTCATTGTATTTCCAGAAGTGTTGGTGTGCATCGATGCGCATCTCAAACTTTCTTTAGCTGATATATTGAATCCATGAGTCGCCACTTCTCACCGGGCTTTGAGCCTGGCAGTGCTTGCTGAAACTTCCACATCAGCGCCTCCCATTCCTGAACCTTGGGATTTGCCGCATCCATAGCTGCTTTGCGTTCAAAGGTAAATGACTCGTCCACTTCCAAAATCATGAACATTCGGTTGCTCACCCTGTAAATTTCCAGATTGATAACACCTGAATCAAGGATATTCTTTTCATTCTCAGGATACACCTTGCGATGCCATTCTTCATATTCGGCGATTAGCGCAGGATCATCTTTTAAATCAAGTGCCAGACAATAACGTCTCATTTTTGGTGTTGCTTCTATGTAGGGCTAAATATCATTAAAATATTTGATCTGTATTGTTGACCATCACATTTTTGACGATGTTCATTTTTGTAATTTCGCGGGCAACTTTTATATGAGTAAAAATACTTTTTTTCGAAGGGCGCTCTCAAAGATCAAAAAAGTCTTCATTATTATTTTTATTGCTCAATTGATTTACATCATTCTGTTAAAATGGATTGATCCCCCAATAACAATAACGCAAATCGTCAGCGTCATTGAAGGTAATGGCCTCAAACGAGACTACGTATCGATACAAGATATTTCTGTTAATGCAAGACTCGCTGTGATTGCATCTGAAGATCAACTTTTCCCTGATCATAATGGATTTGACGTTAAAAGTATTGAAAAGGTAATTACACAGGGATCCAAGAAATCCGGACGAATGCGGGGAGCGTCCACAATTAGTCAGCAGGTTGCGAAAAATGTTTTTTTATGGCAAGGTCGAAGTTGGGTTCGAAAAGGTGTCGAGGCTTACTTTACTTTTATGATTGAAAAAATCTGGGGTAAAAAACGCATTCTCGAAGTATACCTTAACGTGGCCGAAATGGGCAAAGGTGTTTTCGGAATTGAAGCAGCTGCCAAACAGTATTTCAATAAGTCCGCCAAGAAATTATCGCGCAGAGAATCTGCCATGATCGCGGCGTGCCTGCCCAATCCTAAAAAATATGCTGTTAAGCCCCCGTCGCCCTATATTACTCAACGGTACCCCTGGATCCTAAGGCAGATGAATAACCTGGAGGGAGATCCGGACATCAAGCTCTTGGTTGAGGAAATAAAATGACTAACAATTGTAGATTTTAGATTGACGATTTTAGATTTGGGAGCACACACAAGATCTGCAAAGGTAGCTCTGCTAAAATACATTTCACGCAAAGGCCGCAAACTGAATTCGCTAAGGCCGCAAAGATCACGAAGCTTTGTGAACTGAAGAGATCTTTGTGGCCTTTGCGTTTTAGCGCCTTTGTCGGTTTAAATTGCATTAATGATAAAGCCACAGAGAACACAAAGTTCCACAAAGGTTGCCTCTTCCTCAGTCGTTTGCGGCCTTCTGAAGTTTAAACTTTGCGCACTTTGCGTGAAATGCATTCAAAGCGCACACACGTACTTGTGTTACCCAATCTACAATCGTAAATCTAAAATCGTAAATCAAAAAGGTTGTTTAAGTTAATCCCTCCCTTTACTTTTAGGGAACCATGTTAATCATAAAAAATATTAACAATGAAACATCTTTTGATTTTGGTGTGTGCTCTGGTTATGACGTCCGCAACTGTAGCACCCAAGCGAGAATATTATGAAATAAAAGTTTACAATGTGACGTCAAGCGTTCAGGAAGAAAAGGTCGAACGATTTTTAAAAGACGCTTACCTGCCGGCGCTTCATCGCGCGGGAATCTCTAAAGTCGGCGTTTTTAAACCAGTTGAAACCGACACCGTAAATTTTGGCAAAAAAATATTTGTGCTAATACCATATACTTCACTCGACCAATTTGTAAAACTTCCTGAAACGTTGCTAAAAGACAAACAATTCGAAACGAGTGGTTCGGATTACCTCAACGCTCCCTTCAATGATTTACCCTATGCCCGACTTGAGTCAATCCTTCTTTATGCATTTTCAGGTATGCCTCAATTGGAAGTTCCTAAACATGCAACTCCCGTCAATGAGCGTATTTACGAATTGAGAAGCTATGAAGGACACACAGAGAAAATCTCTAGAAACAAAGTGAAAATGTTTAATGATGGAGACGAGGTGGGCTTATTCAAACGGCTTGGTTTCAACGCAGTCTTTTATGCTGAGGTTATTGCCGGCAGTCGCATGCCGAACTTAATGTACATGACTACATTCCCGAACAAGGCCTCGCGCGATGAACACTGGAAAGCTTTTTCAGCCGATCCACAATGGGTGAAACTGAAGGCAATGAGTGAGTATCAAAACAATGTATCAAAGATTGATATCTATTTTCTTCATCCTACTGGATATTCCGATATCTAATAATTGTAAATAATAAACAAAGGGTTCTCCATTGAACCCTTTTTTTTTGAGCTATTCGAAAGCTATTATCTTGCACTAAGCTTCGAAGTATCCTTACAATGCAAATTAAGATCGTAGTCAGTTTATTTATTGCCTTTCTTTTCATCCTTATTTCTTGTGAAAAGAAATCAGCGGAAAAAGAGACTGCTGCTAATTCCAATTCTTTAAAGTATTCGCTGTTAAGCACCCTTCCCCATAACGATAAAGCCTTCACGGAAGGTCTTGTCGTGTATGACGAACGGCTCCTCGAAAGCACGGGCCAGAACAATCAATCATGGATTGCAGAAGTAGATCAGACCACCGGTCAACATGAAAAAAAAGTGATCCTGGATGGTGAATATTTTGGTGAAGGAATTACGGTGCTGAATAAAAAAATCTATCACCTTACCTATCGGGAAAAAACTGGTTTTATATACGATGCCAGTACCTATAAAAAAATCGGAGAGTTTAATTATAACACAGAAGGATGGGGAATTACCAATGACAATAAGAACCTGATCATGAGTGATGGCACCGACAAACTTTATTTTCTTGACACGACGACGCTAAAGGTAATTCGTACATTGCCCGTAACCGATATTGCTGGCGCGAGAGTAAAGAATCTTAATGAACTCGAATACATCAATAATTATATTTTCGCAAATGTGTATGAATCTCCCTGGATCGTGAAAATTGATCCGACAAGCGGAAAAGTCGTCGGTCAGTTGGATTTGACTGCCATAACAAGCGAAATAAAGCGCATGTATCCCCATGCTTATGAACTTAACGGAATTGCATACTATAAAACTTCCGATGCATTACTGATTACGGGAAAATTCTGGCCAAAGTCCTACCTGATAAGGATCCATTAATATTTCCGCCCCTAACATAACTCCCATAACGGCGTTATATCGGCACCATTTATGTTGGTGGTCTGTGAATATTTTTATTTCTTTCGAAGATTAAATTTTCAATTTAGATGCGGTTTTTGATCTGCTTACTGGTTACAGGTCTTTTAGTGAGCGCCTGTGGGGACAAACAAAATAATGACGTTGAAGCGTCCGTCGACTCGCTGGCATTGAATTATTCAGTTGTCAGCACACTGCCTCACAATGCAGATGCCTATACACAGGGTCTCATCATTTACAATAACAAAGTTCTGGAAAGTACCGGGCAAAAAGGTCAATCCTGGATCGCTGAAGTAAATCCTGGCTCAGGTCAGCATGAAAAGAAGGTCACATTAGACAATCGTTATTTTGGAGAAGGAATTACCGTCTTAAACAATAAGATCTATCAGCTTACCTGGGAAGATAGGATCGGCTTTATCTACGATGCACAGACCTATAAAAAAATTGGTGAATTCAAATACAATACACCAGGCTGGGGAATTACGCATGACAACAAAAACCTGATCATGAGCGACGGAACCGACAAACTTTATTTTCTCGATACCACCAAACTCCAGGTAATTCGAACGGTAACGGTGACTGACCCGCTGGCGGAAAAGTTAAAAATATCAACGAACTGGAATACGTCGACGGTTACGTCTTCGCCAACATTTACGAAACCGCATTGATTTTAAAAATTGATCCTTCCACTGGTAAAGTTGTGGGCCGGCTGGATCTTTCCCCGCTAGCCAACGAGATCAAGAGAATGTACCCGCATACCGACGTGTTGAACGGAATTGCATACGACAAAAACTCTAAAGCGTTGTTGGTTACCGGAAAGCTTTGGCCTAAGTCTTATTTGATCAGACTCCATTAGGAACTGGTAATCGGTAATCAGTAATCAGTAATCGGTAGTCGCTAATCGGTGATGTAAGAGGTAGCTGGTGGTAGTAAGCAGTAGTTGGCAAAAGGAACGTTCTACAGCTAGTCTGTCGAACTCGGTCATTGTGCTTCGTCGGCATCTTAAGAGAAACTCGTATTTGTTTGTCTATATCAAAATAATCTGCCTGTCTTACACGCACCAACCTACCGGAACCGATTACCGATTACCGATTACCGATTACCGATCACCAGCCGAAGGCCTAAGTCCTGAAGATTACGCGCGGCGAGTTGCCTGATTAAATATCCGAGAAGGATGCCGAAGGTTGCAAAACCTATTACGATGAATAGAATATTTTCTTCGAATACCGACGTTTCAAGTTTGAGAAACCTTCCCACAAAATAACCTACAGTGCCCACTGTGGTTGCCCAGATCAGACCGCTTGTCACACTGTAAAAAAGGTATCGAATTGGTGTTACATGACTCATCCCAATGACAATGGGAATGATGACCCTAAAGCCATATAAAAAACGATAGGAGAAAAGTATTTGCGTTTGATGACGGCGAAACAGGCTGCGAACCGGTTCGACTTTCGCCGCTAGCTTAGGCCTCTTATCCAGAAAATATTTACCATTCAATCTTCCAATAAGATAATAGACCCAATCACTTATAAAAGAACCGGCAAATCCTACAATTACTGTTGGGAAAGCGTCAAAGATACCCTGATGAATCAAGGATGAAGCTACAAGTATTGCGGTTTCTCCTTCGAAAAAAGTGCCTATCAGCAATGCCAGATATCCATATTGTTCCAGGAAATTTTCCAAAGTGTACGTTTAGAGTTTTTGGCTCTCAAGTCTTCGTTGACCATGCGCGCATACATTAACACAACAGACAACATTCAACTAGGGTTTGTCAACCCGGCTGAATTGGTGGACTATCTAATCGGCAGAAATTATCATACCCAATAAGCATGAGTGCATCTCCCGCATTTATTACCGGAATATTATTTAATCCAACAACATACCCCGCCTCTGCGGAATGTATATTTTCTTTAAATTCTCCAAAGGGATCCGTTATTGTTCCAATCCAATCTCCTTTGAGAACTCGCTGACCGCATTGAACCGTTGGTTGGAAAAGGCCGGCATGCTTTGCCCGCACCCACGACGTACTCCAAATCATTTTATTCTCTTCTTTCGGTTCCGGCGCCGTATCTATCATACCAAGATGCTTCATGAGCCTAAGCGTACCCGCTATCCCTTCTTCAATGGCCTGCTGATCAAAGCGAAGTGATTCGCCACCTTCATAGACGATTACATGTTTACCTTTCCGGGCGGCTTCCTTCCGGAGAGAGTTGGGACGAAAAGGAGCATCGATGGTAAATGGCGCGCAAAAAGCCTGCGCAAGCTCCATGTTCGTCGCATCCTTCAAAAGTGAACGTACCTGCGGATAATTTGTGCGCATGGCCCCACCGGTATGAAAGTCAATTCCATAATCAATGAATGGGATAACTTCGTGCATGAGATTGTAGGCGACACGGCTTGCAAGAGACCCGGATTTATTTCCCGGAAATGACCGATTAATATCTTTTCCATCTGGCACATCCCGCGAATAGTTCAAAAACCCATATAGGTTGACGATCGGCATACAGACTGTGACGCCCCGTTTTGGTTTGTGCAATCCGCTATCCAGGATTCTTCGTACAATCTCCATTCCGTTGATCTCATCACCGTGCATACCAGCCGTTAGTGCCAGTATAGGTCCATCTTCCATGCCCCTTGATACGTATATTGGCGTTTCAATAATAGTGTGTGATGGAAGTCTGGCGATATTGATATTGATCTCCGTGAATTCCCCAGGCTGAATTTGATGACCGGCTATTAAGACTTGTTTCAAGTAGTGTTTTAAGTTCTATTCGGTTCAAAATACAATCAGGTCCCTGATTGTTTAAAAAGCAAGTTAAACCGAAAGATCAATAGACAAAAAGTCTATTATGCATTGATTTTGTCTTTTTGGATTTTTTTCTTCCCGGCATGTTTTTCCAAAAACTGAAAAACCTTTCCTGCAATATCCACTTTTGTAGCACCTTCTATTCCTTCCAGTCCCGGGCTTGAGTTGACTTCCAGGATCAATGGTCCCCGGTTGGAAGGCAGCATATCCACACCCGCGACGGCCAGTCCCATTTTCCTTGCTGCCATGATCGCAGCTGCCTTTTCATTCTTCGTGAGCTTGATGACTTTTGCGACTCCCCCCCGATGGATATTGGAACGGAATTCCCCCTCGCGCGCTTGTCTCCTCATCGCCCCTACTACTTCGCCGTTGACTACAAATGCACGAAGGTCGGCGCCTTTTGCTTCTTTGATAAATTCCTGAACAATAATCCGTGCGTGCAGTCCATGAAAAGCTTCAATAACCGATTTCGCTGCTTTTTTATTTTCGGCCAGCACAACACCAAGGCCTTGTGTGCCTTCCAGCAATTTAATGATCACCGGCGCTCCCCCTACCGCTTCAACGATACCTTCAGTCTCCCGTGAATAGTCCATAAAAATCGTCTTAGGTAACCCTAGCCCTGCACGCGACAGGATTTGAAGGCTCCTTAATTTATCGCGCGATCTGATCAAGGCCTGGGATTCCACTGCCGTAAAGACTTTCATCATCTCAAACTGGCGAACAACAGCAGCACCGTAAAATGTGACTGAGGCACCGATCCGGGGAATAATGGCATCAAAGTAATCGAGTCGTTTCCCCTGATACAATACAACAGGGTTTTTCTTCTCAATAAAAAGAACACATTTCATGTGATCGATAACTTCTACTTTATGACCCCGTGCTTCGCCTGCCTCCTTGAGACGACGGGTAGAATACAGCTTAGGGTTCCTGGATAGAATAGCAACACGCATGAAAATGGTCTTTAAAGGATTAAGAATGTTTTTTGCGAAGACCAATACGTTGTCTGCGCTTCTGTTTGTAGGAGAGGTCTTTTTTCTTTACGTCTATGAGAAAGCGGTTTCGTAAAATTTTTCGGCCTATCAGGATTGGAAATTTAAGGGAACCGCGGTTACAAAGTGAAAATTCTGTTGTTATTTCTTGATTAAAAATTTTTAAGGTCGTGGAAATGACGTACCGTCTTTCTTTTTCACCAAACGAATTTTTGATGTCGCGTAACGCAAATTCAGCAAACCTTAGTTTCGTGCCTGTAAATTCTGAGTGTTCTTCATCCAACAAAATAAATTCCAATATCCCATCAACAATGTGGACATGATGACAATGCAAACTAGATGTGTACGCACCCGTATCAATTTTAGCATGTATATCGAATAATCCTAACGCAGGCAAATCCACCCTATCATAACGGCCTAAAATATCCATAGCAGTAAAGCGACGTGAATATCTGTAAAATAAAAAAGTCCTGCTAGCGAGCAGGACTCTATTTTAAACGTCAAAGGTGTTTAATAGTTCAACAAATATTTTTAGGCCTTCACCTTAAATGCTACTGCTGTATTCTCCCATTTTAATTGAACTTCATCTTTTCCCAAGGCAATGTTAAAGGTTTCAACGAAGCTTGACGTCTTTGCTGGCTTTACTTTAACGCGAAGCAAATCCTCTTTTTCATTGTATTTGTATGCACCCCATTGTTTTGGCTCTTTGTTCAGGATGATCGTCCATTCGGTTTCACCAGGAATGGTAAATAATGAATACTTACCTGCCGGAACATCTTTACCTTCCAATTTTACGGGCTTGTCGAATTCGATCGTTGTTGCTTCATTAGCACCTGTTCTCCATACCTGACCATAAGGTTCTTTTCCACCTAACATTTTCCTGCCGCGTGCTGAAGGCTGGCAATACACGATCTTCACATTAGCTGCTCCAATCTTCCCTTCAACGGTCGCCGGAGGACTCAATGGTTTGTCTTGAGCAACGGCTGTGAGAATTATGGCAAACGTAGCCATCATTAAAAAGGTAATTCTTTTCATAATTATGTTCGTTTTGGATTAAGTAAGGATTTATACGTGAAAATGCCCCGAGTAGTCGGGGCATTCTCATCCTATTATATAACAACCTGTAAACTAAGGTAAGAACGGCATAAATTCCATTTTGGTTTATTCAGTTGTCGATTTTTTTTTAAAATTTCGAACCGCAAAAACGCTATATCAGCACGACCAACCAACCCGAAAATATCCCTGGCGTTGTGGTCAAAAAATATTAGCGGCGTCAGCCTTACCTAACTCCTTATTTACCAAAGGGATTCAATGTAGAAAGTGCCCGCTTTCCCCCCCCCATTTTGTTCATGGTCTTCATTAATTTGCGCATGTCGCCGAACTGCTTAAGCAACTGATTTACTTGCTGAATGGAGGTTCCGCTTCCCTTAGCAATCCTGTCTTTTCGGCTGCCATTAATAATATCGGGATTCTCCCGTTCCTGCAATGTCATTGCGCGGATGATGGCTTCTACAGGTTTAAATGAATTATCATCGATATTAACATCCTTCATCGCTTTGCCCATTCCCGGAATCATTCCCAGCAGATCCTTCATGTTTCCCATCTTTTTTACCTGCTCCAGCTGGGTGAGAAAATCATTGAAATCAAATTGGTTTCTGCGAAGCTTTTTATTGAGGCGAGCAGCTTCCTCTTCGTCAAATACTTCCTGAGCTTTTTCAACCAGTGACACCACATCGCCCATCCCCAATATCCGACTGGCCATACGATCCGGATAAAAGCGGTCAATCGCCTCCATCTTTTCACCGAGGCTCATAAACTTAATCGGTTTTTCCACTACACGGCGGATGGATAAGGCCGCTCCACCTCGCGTATCGCCATCCAATTTGGTGAGTACAACACCATCAAAATTTAACCGATCATTAAAAGCTTTGGCTGTATTAACTGCGTCTTGACCGGTCATGGCGTCCACCACAAACAATGTTTCAGACGGATTGAGCGCCTTCTTGAGGTTGGCGATCTCATTCATCATCGCCTCATCTACGGCCAGGCGTCCCGCAGTATCGACGATTACAACGCGGTGATTATTTTTTTTCGCGTGGTCAATAGCTGCCTTGGCAATCTTAACAGCATCCTTGTTTTCAGGCTCTGCATATACTTCAACTCCAACTTGTTCTCCCAATACTTTTAATTGGTCGATGGCCGCCGGGCGGTAAATATCGCAGGCCACCAACATTACGGACCGACCTTGTTTTTTGAGATAATTCGCAAGCTTTCCCGAAAAAGTTGTTTTACCAGACCCTTGCAACCCGGCAATGAGTATAATGGCCGGATTTCCTTCGACGCGGATATCCTCACTCTGACCACCCATCAAGGAGGTGAGTTCGTCGTTGGTAATTTTGACCAATAATTGACCTGGAGAAATAGCCGTGAGCACATTCTGGCCCATTGCCTTTTCCCTAATGTCATCGGTAACTTCTTTGGCAACTTTATAGTTTACGTCGGCATCGATCAGTGCTTTTCGGATTTCTTTTGCGGTGGTAGCAACGTTGATCTCGGTGATCCTTCCCTGGCCTTTCAGCGTCTGAAAAGCTTTCTCCAGCTTAATACTTAAATTATCGAACATGGATCGTTATTTAAAAATTGACTAAAATCTATGGAATAAGAGGCGGCAAAGTTAAGGCGCGACGGGCTAAAGAAAAAATGGAATAACTTCATCCGCCATGCGTCTTTTTAATAAGGGCGTAAGTGTCCTGAAACGCCTCAGATTCCGTGGTTTTGCCGTCCAACAGGGTAACGACTTTGTTCACCCCGAGTGCCCTTGTTTTGTTCACTGACAGTTCATTTTTTCCCACGACCACGATCAAAGGCTTACTATGTTTGCGCGACAGATCCGCCACGCCCTTTACTACCTTTCCGGAAAGCGTCTGTTCATCCATCTTTCCTTCTCCGGTGATGATCAGGTCACTTCCCGCACCAATGTTTCCAACCCAATAAAGTCCATTATAAATTCAATACCCGATCGAAACTCGATATTAAAAAAAACTTTTGCTCCTCCACCCAACCCGCCACCAGCACCAGCGCCCGGAAAATTGATATCAAGACCAAATTGACGTTTCACAACAGATGCAAAATTGACCAGGCCATCGTCCAAAAATTTTACAACTTCTGGGCTAGCGCCTTTTTGCGGACCAAAAACATGGGCTGCGCCGTGAATTCCGTAAAATGGATTGCTTACATCGCAGATGGCAACCACGGAAACTTCCTTAATTCGCGGATGTAAATTCCGAACATCAATCCTCTCAATGCTTTTTAAATTTTGGCCAATTGGTTTTAATTGATTCTCAGCGCTGTCATAAAACTTTGCGCCAAGAGCCTCAGCCATTCCAATACCCGCATCGTTGGTTGCACTACCTCCTACTCCCATGATAATGGATTGAACACCTTGATCAAGCGCCGCAGCGATGAGTTGTCCTGTGCCGTATGTAGTTCCCAACAGGGCATTTCGTTCTTCAGGTTTTAAGCGCTGTAGTCCTGAAACATTTGCCATTTCAACAAAAGCTGTCTTTCCATCGCCCGAAATTCCATACTCGCCTTCGATTTTTCGAAAGAATGGATCGAGTACCTGCGCTTTAATTTTTTTTCCCTTGCTGAATTGCGTTAGCATGTCACAAGTGCCCTCCCCTCCATCAGCCATGGGGATTGAGCTGGATTGAATTTGTTTTCCTGATTCGTGCAGTGCCTCTTCAATGGCCTGACAAACTTTTATAGCATCGAGTGATCCTTTGAATTTGTCGGGGGCGATCAAGACTTTCATGCAATGGGATAAAGTAAAGCTGACTGAGGCAACCCGGTATCGCTAATAAAAATGATCTGATTCATACCAGCGCTCAACAAAAATCTCGAAAGGGAAAATAAGAAAAGACTTCACCAGCCGAGAAGGTTGATTTATCGGGTGGCAATTCAAGAAATCCAGTAACATTTTTCAGGTTCACAAAATCGCCCGAACCACCGCCAGCATCCGGGTATGCCAATAATTTTCCATCCTCACTTTTAACTTTTACCTGAAGGAAGTAGGTGAGGTTAGGTGCGAATGAAAAATTTTTCGCTAACGAAGCACTTAATTCCCGGGCCTCAACTTGAAGGCTTTTTAAAAGCCAGGGCCTGATATAACGATAGAAACACATGTACGTTGAAACAGGATTTCCCGGCAAGGCAAAAATCGTTTTACCCTCGTTGGAAGACCCAAACCAAAACGGTTTACCAGGCCTTTGATTAACATGATGGAAAAGTTTTTTCACCCCTAATTCTTCAAAAACCATGGGAATAAAATCAAACTTTCCTTTGGAGACGCCGCCAGAAAGAATCAAAACATCATGATCATTCAAAACCGTTTCCAGTGATTTTAACAGCACTGATTTATCGTCCGGAAAATGAAAATGTTTTGCATTCCATTTCAATGATTCCATGCCTGCTTCCAGGGCGTATGCATTTGACCTTCGAATTTGGTGTGGCTCTGGAATTTCTTTTACATCAACCAATTCATCACCGCTGGATATTATCGCTGTCCTGGGTAATGAGAAGACCTGAACAGCACCTTTTCCCACCGAAGCCAGTAAGGCTACTTCGGACGGTGAAATGAGCATTCCTTGTTCCAATAATATTTCACCTTGTTTGCAGTCAATACCCTTTCGACTAACATTCTGTCTTTCCTCAATCGTTTCGCTCAGGATGTGGGCGACGTTGTCCTTGATCTCAAGATCTTCATAACGAATAACCGTATCGGTTTCTTCCGGAAGAACCGCGCCCGTCATGACTTCAACACAATTACCGGGAGTTTGCAATTTTTTCCGGGGATCGCCGGCAGCCTGTGTAAATTCTACCTGAAAATCTTTCTGACCACTTTTAAATTTCTGAAACTGGATTGCGATACCATCCATTGAAACCCTATCAAACGGAGGAAAATCCCGGTCAGCACTGATTTTTTCTCCTAGCACGCGATTGACTGTGGCCTGCAGAGGAACGGTCTCAAGCCCGGGTTTGTAAAGGTTGGAAAATATAATATCGGATGCTTCTTTAACACTCACCATGTATTTTATTTTAATTTACGTTTTCCATTCCCTAAGAAATCAAACGTGAGGGTCTTAAAAGTATGAGTAAAAAACAATTTACACACATTTCCAAGGATGGAAATCCACAAATGGTAAATGTTTCGGAAAAACAAACCACGCTTCGAAAGGCCCGCGCTCAAGCAATTGTAGAAGTGGGCGATGAAATTCTTGAGAAGATTCAAAATAATGAATTGATCACAAAGAAAGGTCCCGTCTTTCAAACTGCTATCATTGCCGGCGTTATGGGTGCCAAGAAAACGTCAGACTTAATTCCGTTTTGTCATCCTTTAGGACTTGAAGATTGCCAGGTAAAAATCAGCGTTGCCCAAGGCAAGATAGTGATCGACACGGAAGCGGTTGTCACGGCAAAAACCGGCGTGGAGATGGAAGCGCTCACTGCAGCGTCAATAGCTGCGCTCACTGTCTACGACATGTGCAAAGCGCTTTCTCATAATATCGTGATCCAGGAGATAAAGCTGATGGCAAAATCAGGAGGAAAAAAAGATTTTAAACGCAACTGACATGACATTACGCAGGAGACTCTACCTCATCTTGAGTCCGGATGAAAGGGGAGGAATCATCGAACGAATTTTTGAAGCGATACTTATCTTAACGATAATCGTAAATATCGTCGCGATCGTATTAGACTCCATGCCTGACGTTCATAAACAGTACGAACAACTATTTAACAATTTTGAAATTTATTCATTGATATTTTTCACCGTCGAATATATAGCCAGGATATATTCGATAGTAGAGGACCCCAGGTTTGCAGAACCCCTGAAAGGCAGGGTTAGATACGCGCTCACGCCCATTGCAATTGTTGACTTACTGGCCTTACTTCCTTTCTATTTAAGGTTCCTTACCCTTGACCTTCGCTTTCTCAGAATATTCAGGTTGATGGCGTTATTCAGGATGTTCAAGATTGCGCGTTATTTACACGCGCTGAATATATTCCGTCGGGTACTAAGAGACAGAAAAGAGCAACTGGTCCTGAGTTTCATTTTCGTTTTATTTGTCCTGGTGGTAATTTCATTCGTGATGTTTTATGTAGAAAATGAAGCCCAACCGGATAAGTTCAGCAGCATTCCGGCAACTATGTGGTGGGGAATTGCAACGCTTACAACGGTTGGCTATGGGGACATCGTTCCGATTACAGGATGGGGAAAATTTTTAGGCGGTCTTTTCGCAATTGCCGGTGTTGGATTACTGGCCTTGCCGGCTGGTATTTTGTCCTCTGGTTTTTTTGAAATGCTTCACCAAAAAAATGGTCCGCAAAAATCAACAAAAATATGCCCACATTGCGGAAAGGAAATTCATGACTGATATGAAACATTCAACAGCGCCCACATTGAACGGATTAATTTTGGCTGGCGGCAAAAGTTTGCGGATGGGTCAGGATAAAAGTCTTATCGAGTATCATAATGTATCGCAGCGTGAATATTTATTCGCGATGCTCAAGAATTTTTGTGCTTCAGTTTTTACTTCGTGCAAAAGTAGTCAGTCAGTGCCCCCGCATCTGAATCCCCTTCCGGATCAATTTGATTTTGAAAGTCCCTTGAATGGAATTCTGACAGCTTTTTCACATGATTCAATTGCTGCGTGGCTTACAGTACCCGTAGACATGCCGCTGATCGACGTGGAAATAATTGCTTATTTGCTAAAGAAACGAGACACGAATAAAGTCGCGACTTGTTTCCTGGACTCAGATGGAAAAAATCCAGAACCTTTGATAACGATTTGGGAACCGCGGGCTTACCCACTTTTACTCAATTTTCAGAAATCAGGAAAAATTAGTCCCCGTGATTTTTTAAAACAGTGAAGACACGCAAATTATTGAAATCCCCGATCGTAATGCGTTAGCGAATATCAACAGTCCCGAAGAGTTGGAGAAATTTAGAAGCAACTTTCCGCGCGTTTGAAACTAATTTGCAGGATATCCAGTCGTGTTTTTTTAGCGCAGAGAAAATACCGAGGTAATGCGCTGAGATCCGCAGAGAGCCTGAATTAAATCCAATATCCTCGCGCGCCTCAGCGAAAATCTCTTGTATTTTCTCTGCGGTAAATCTTCGACAGAAACTTCAAGTTCTCTACTTAGAAACTTTCGGGAAGTTGTAATCGTCAACTCAACCCGACGGTTAAGCGCTCTTTTCGCATCGGTGCTGTTATCATTCAGAGGCTCCTTCATACCTTTTCCCTCCACTGAAATTCTTGAGGCCGCAATGCCCTTGTTGACCAGATAATCTTTCATCGTTTGAGCACGGTATTGCGATAGTTTCAGATCGAATTTTTCACTTCCAGTATTGTCGGTATGTCCCACCAATTTATTTGTAGATCCGGATTATCATTCAATGCTTTTGCTAAGTGTCCAGGTAGAGCGCTGTTTTTATGTTTCATAAAGTGGTCTAAAACGCCTCAGGATCGGTCTGAGACCTTAAAATCATCTGCTTCTCATCTTGCGATTGCGTTTGCGGTGGTTTTTTTTCTTGGATCACCAATTTTTTTTAGGGATAATTTTCAAAACGTAAATGCGGGAATATCAAAAGGATACAGTTTTTGAGGAAGGATTTTTGGAAACCTTACGGGTTAGCATGTAAGGTTTAACTCGATTTATAACTTTTTCCTTGTATCTTTGTTAAGCTTATTCAAAACCACTAACATCCATGAAAACAGTTAAGACTTATGTAAATCCGATCCATCGTGATTTGCTTATCGCGTTAAGCATAGGATTCTCTATGGCAGTAGTCATTGTCTCGACAGTGGTCTATCTGCTAGCATAAATAAAAAAAGGCTCCCTGTAAGGAGCCTTTTTTATTGGTTTTAAATCTAAGGACTTTCATTAAGCTTTCATCATTTCCGGTCTGGCAGAGACCCATTCTTCGCCATCTTCAAATACCTCTTTTTTCCAAATCGGAGCAGCGGCTTTCACTGCATCAATAATATACTGACAGGCTTCAAAAGAATCTTTTCTGTGCGGTGTAGATACGGCGACCACGACAGATACTTCGCCGGCTTCAACGTGCCAATGCGATGACTCACAGCCCAACCCAACAAGGGCCATCGGTGAGAAGCTTCATCCATGATCCTCCTGATTTGCGCCACTGCCATCGTTTCATAGGCTTCGTATTCAAGCCACAACACATTTTTTCCATTAGCATTATTGCGAACAGTTCCGACGAATACATTCACAGCACCAGCGCTCAGGCTTGATACTGTATCGATGATTTTTTGAACGTCAATAGACTTTTCTGTGATTTTAATCATGATTTGAAAAGATTGGGTTGAACAATAAAATGCAGCGAGATAATGAAGGTAAGGAAATACCCTAAAAACGCAAAGAAAAACATTTTACCCGCCGCTAACCGGTGGAATGAGGGCGATCTCATCCGATGGACTTAGAACTACATCCTCATCGGCATAATCATTGTTGACAGCGATTAACAGCGAGCGCAAGTTCAACAATTGAGGATACCTTTCATTGAGCGCCGTACGCAATGCACCTACGGTTTCACCTTTGATCTCAATGCTTGCCTGTCTCCCACCCAACAAGCTCCTTGGTGATTCCAAATGCTATGATTTTATATTTATTCATGGAGGCAAAGTTAATCGTTATCGCTGTTATCCGTTATCTGTTAATCGTTATCCGTGCTGGTATAACAAGCTCAGGTCTCGGACCCGTTGTAATCTGCATCTTTCTAACGCTTTTGCCCTGGGAATTAGTTTCTTACCAAATAAATCTGGCATTCACTGCAATCGTTTTTTACAAATAAGCTTTCAAATAATCAATAATAGCCACTTTAGACCTGCTAAACTACCGCTAGCGGATAACGGATAACGAATAACAATTACCAGAGGACGCTTAACATTTACCAGATAAGGGGTAACTTTGTAAATAATTCAAATGGCATTGGCGACGCTTTACGACAATCACGGAAGGCCTATCACATATGTTCGGCTGGCAGTTACAGACCGATGTAACCTTCGTTGCTTTTATTGCATGCCAGAGGAGGGAATTCGTTACCTGCCAAAAAAAGAACTTTTGACATTTGAAGAAATTGAACGCCTCATATCAATATTGGCATCGCTGGGCATTTCCAAAGTAAGATTGACGGGTGGTGAACCTTTTGTCCGGAACGATCTTATGAAATTGATCAACCGGATCAGCGAGATTCCCGGCATCCAGGATTTGCACCTCACAACTAACGGAGTACTTACTGCTCCGCATATTCCTGAGCTTAAAAAATTAGGGATTGCGTCAGTCAATCTTAGTCTGGATACCCTGGATAAATCGAGATTCCACACCATTACGAGGCGGGATGAGTTTGAACCCGTAATGAATACGCTAAACTTATTGTTGGAACATCAGATTCCCGTTAAGATTAATGCCGTTGTTATGGAGGGAAAAAATATCGAAGATATTCTTCCGCTGATTGAACTTTCAAAAAACAATGCCGTCGATATCCGATTCATTGAAGAAATGCCATTCAATGGTGAGGGCAACCACTATCCTATACTAAATTGGACGTATAAGAAAATCCTGCAATACATAGAACGGCATTATCCATCGTTGGAAAAAATACAGGATGCACCTTTCTCAACTTCCTACAACTATAAAGTTCCTGGTTATAAAGGTACCATTGGAATTATCGCAGCCTTCAGCCGGACGTTCTGTGGAACTTGTAATCGAATTCGTGTTACAGCCCAGGGAACGCTAAAGACCTGTTTGTATGATGATGGAGTCTTGGATATCCGCCAATTATTACGCGCAAATGCCAGCGACGAGGAGATAAAGCAACACCTTCTGTTAGCGTTTAATTCAAGGCCGAAAGACGGATTTGAAGCAGAAGGAAAAAGGAAAAACCACCTGCCTGTTTCAGAATCAATGTCTACTATTGGAGGCTAGGTCACGTGATCAGGCTTAAGTATCCTGCTACTCCAGCTATCCCGAAATTAGAAACCCCCACGAGTTTTATTCCGCAATCTTCCTATTTTGCGGCTCGTTATTTCAGCGCTATGAAAAAAATAAATTTTTCAAAGGACGTACTTCCGCATGCTATCGCCATTGGCGTATTTCTTATCGTGACGTTGTTCTTTTTTAATCCGATATTCTTTGACAATAAAGTTTTAGATCAATCCGATATCACACAATGGGAAGGCTCTTCTAAGTCCATGCGTGACTTTCGTGCGAGACGGGGGAAGAACCGCTGTGGACACCTTCCATGTTCAGCGGCATGCCGGGCTATCTGGTAAATGTTGAGTGGGGAAATAATGCTGTAAGCCTTCTTAAAGGTATTCTAGCGCTTCAAGATACCTCATCCCATTTGCAATATCTACCTGGCTTTTGTCTGTTATTATATCATGTTGCTGGCTTTCGGCATCAGGCCATACCTGGCCATTGCTGGAGCATTGGCATTCGGCCTCTCATCTTATATGATCGTGGGGCTGGGTGTTGGCCATAATTCGCGGATTGGCGCCATAGCATTTATGCCGCTGGTAATGGCCGGCGTACATCTTGTTTTTTCCAACCGAAAAATTTTGGGTTTTGGTGTTACAACGGCAGGGCTGGCGCTACATTTCCGGGAGAATCACGTGCAAATGACCTATTACCTGCTGTTGATATTGATTGCATATGGAATCATGCAACTCATCGTTTTCATTAGGGCTAACAAAACACAGGATTTTTTTAAATCAGCTGCCTTACTGATTCCGGCAGGAATTATCGCCGTCGGAACTTTTGCAGGACCTATGTGGGCTGTTCAGGAATACAGCACGTACTCGCGCGGAAAATCGGAACTGACTACACCACGTCCTTCCGAAGAGTCCAGCGGTTTGGACCGGGAATATGCGTTTAGATACAACTACGCCATCGATGAACCGATGACACTCCTTGTCCCCAATTACTATGGCGGAACGAGCCGAAACCTGTTTGTCCAAGATCGTGATAGTGAGGTCTACAAAGCGCTGGCCCGGATGGGCGATGAAAAAACTTTTAATGAGCTAGCTTACTATTCTGGCGCGTACTGGGGACCTAGCACACCGTCTCCTTATTACGCCGGAGCGATAATTGTATTTTTATTTGTAGTTGGGAATTCTATTTGTTGAAAAAAAATATGTGTGGTGGCTCATTCCGATTTGCGTTCTGGCCATGATGATGAGTTGGGGAAGCAATTTTGCAAGCTTCAATTATTTCATCTTCGACTACCTGCCGGCCTATAACAAATTCAGGTCGGTAACTTTTACCGTTATTATGATAATTTTCGCCATGCCATTGTTAGGATTTATGGGTGCTGAGAAAATAGTACAAGAAGGATTGACAAAACAAACAAAGAAAAAATTGCTCGTTGCTTTCGGCATCGCAGGTGGAATTTGTTTGGTACTCATCGTGTTCGCCGGTGCGTTTAGCTTCGTTCGAGAAGGTGAACAACAGTTACAGTTACCACCATGGTTTGTTAGCGCGTTGGCCGATGATCGCGAGGGATTAATGCGAAGTGATGCGTTTCGTTCACTTATATTTATTACTCTGGCATTCCTGGTCCTGTATTTTGAGGTATGGAAAAAGCTGGCACCCATTGCCTTTTACTCCTTCTTGATTGTTATCGTAATGCTGGATAGCGCAATTGTAGATTCCCGGTATCTTTCAAAGGATGACTATCGCAGAAAACGTGAAAATACTTTTTTCGTACCAACGGAAGCCGATCAGGAAATATTAAAAGACAAATCATACTATCGTGTATTCAATCTTGATCCACAAAGCATTTTCCTGGAAGCGCGTACCTCCTATTTCCATAACTCGGTCGGTGGCTACCATGCTGTAAAACTCAGACGGTACCAGGATCTTTATGACTCATGCGTTTACAAAGAAACGAACGAACTCATTCAGGATGCTTCTGCTGGAAAATTCGACTTCTCAAAATATGGCGTCATCAATATGCTCAATGCCAAATACCTTGTATATGGCCCCGGGAGAGACAACATCATCCCGAATGAAGGTGCGCTGGGAAATGCGTGGTTCGTTTCAAATGTTATCACGGCGAACTCTCCCACAGAAGAGCTTAAAAAAGTGTGTGAAGTCGATACCCGAAATACCACTGTGATCGATGGATCAATGTTCAAAGTTCCCGATTTCGGTTTTGATAGCACGGCGAATATCAAACTAGTGGAACACAATCCAAATTATTTAAAGTATGAAAGTCAGTCGGAAAAAAATGGACTCGCTGTTTTTTCTGAAATCTATTATCCGAAGGGATGGATAGCTTTTGTCGACGGTAAAGAATCAGAAATCCTCCGTGCTAATTACATACTTCGTGCGCTCTCCATTCCAGCTGGTAAGCATACCGTTGAATTTAAGTTTCAGCCAGACGCATATGTAGTTGGAAATAAGATAACCAGCGCGTCTTCATGGCTGATGCTGATTATCGTAGTCGGATGCATTGGATGGACCCTGAAGAAGGAATAATGTCTAATTCGAAAGTTGCTCGAATTTTTTAGCGCAGAGGAAATACAGGAGATTTGCGTTGAGAAGCGCGGAGGCAGCTGAAAGGAAGTTAGTCGCTCTGCGGATCTCATGCATTTACTCTCGGTATTCTCTCCTATGTTTGAAATACAGTTCAAAGCCACGTTTTGGATATAGTTTACCCTATCGATATTTGATATTTAGAAAGTGAAAAAGAGTGAGAGCACAGGTGATTCCCAAACAACTTCAAAAGTATGTTCGCGCAGAGATATATGCCTCACTCTTTTTTATCTCTTCGAGCTTGAACAGAATGTAAGGAATGCTGCATGTCGGTATATCCAGAATATCCAATGAGGAGAAAAAGCGAAGAGAGATTTTTCACTTTTTAGTTTTTTAAAACTAATTGGTAAAAATGAAAAGAATTGTAAAACAAGTGGTGGGCATCGATGTGGCTCAAAAGGAATTGGTAGTATGCTTAGGGCGTATGTATGATAATTGGACACCCGAGCTGTATGCAAGTAAAACATTTGCTAATACAGCAAAGGGATTTGGCGCATTAACTGGATGGGTCAAAAATTTGACTGAAGAGTCGAGTTCTGTCCGCTATGTCATGGAAGCCACGGGTGTATATCATGAATCATTGGCTTATTTTTTAGAAGGGGTAAGAGTTTGAAGTAAGCATTGTATTGCCCAATAAAATCAGTAATTACTTCAGGACTTTGGAGATAAAAACCGTTACCGACAAGACAGCATCGGAAGCTATAACAAGGTTTGGCTTGGAGAGGAGGTTGGATAAATGGAAACGTCCTTCAGAAATCTTTAGAAAGCTGAAACAGAAAACCCGGGAACGCGACCAACTCGTGGGGGAAAGTACCTTTGTGAAGAATCAATTGCATGCAGAACAAACAGAAGCTTATCCGGAGCAAAGAAAGTATGGTCGAGGATGAAAACAAGGATTAATCTGCTCAATAAACAGATAATGCAGATCAAAGAAGAAATCAACGTATTGGTAAAAGGAGATAAGGAAGTAAAAAAATCTATTGAGCTTATTAGTTCCATAGCTGGTATAGGCACCTTAACAGCAGTCACTGTACTGGCCGAAACCAATGGTATTTGAATTGATTCGTAATAAACGACAATTGACCAGCTATGCAGGGTTAGACGTAAAGGAAAAACTGTCAGGCACTTCGGTAAAGGGAAAACCAAGAATATCAAAGAAAGGAAACAGGCATCTGCGCAAAGCCATGCATATGCCTGCTCTTGCGGCCATACGTTATAATGAAAGGTTTAAAGTTTTATTTACAAGGTTGGTATCCCGGCATGGTATAAAGATGAAGGCAGCGGTAGCGGTCAAAGAAAATAACTGGAGATGATCTATACTATCTACAAAACCGAGACAGCCTTTAATAAGGATTACCTTAAAGAGGAAGTATATGCTCTCAACTACAGGATCTTAAATAAATGTCAATACCTACTTTCATAGCAATAATAACTGGTGTTGGAAAGTGGATAACTTCGAGTAAGACTAAGCCATAAATGTTCTACAATACTTTTGGAGTTATCCACATTTAAACACCAGACAAACAATGCGCTTCACTCCGCTATAATTTTAATAATGGTGCTTTTAAAAACGGAAAAGCGGCCCGTCTTAACAACGAACCGCTTCTCTTTACAGGCTGGCATAAAGCCGCCTTAGTACAAAATTAATAAAAACTAAAATCCTTTGTTTTTTAACACAGAATCTCTGCGGTAAAAGAATCACTCAATAAGCTCCCTTCACTTTCATCTTCACTGTAAATACGGATTTGCTGGCTGTCACAAAAAGGGTCTTTCGATCTTTTCCTCCAAAGCAGACGTTCGCAGTCCATGGTGCGTCGATCGCAATTGTTTCAATTTTTTCACCTTTCGAATTAAAAACCGTTACACCCTTCCCGGTGAGATAAACATTTCCTTTGCTATCGACGGTCATTCCATCTGAACCCATATCGGCGAACAATTTTTTATCTGTCAATGTCCCATCTTTCTGAATGCTGAAAGAGTATGTTTTACGCCCTTTAATATCTGCTACATATAACGTCTTTCCATCCGGAGTACCAATAATTCCATTTGGCTGCATTAGATCAGTTGCTGCGAGAGTCAATTTTTTTCTATCAGGCGACAGATAATAAACATTCTCTTCTGCTATCTCTTTTTCAGTACGCGTCCAATAATCTCTTTTGTAAAACGGGTCCGTAAAATAGATTCCTCCCTGCGGATCAATCCAAAGGTCATTAGGACCATTCAATTTTTTCCCTTCAAAATCTTTCACCAAAACCGTCACATTTTTGTTTTTGTCAATCATCCACAATTGATTGTTGAGGTCAGCGCAGGCAATGAGATTGCCATTTTTGTCAATGAATAATCCGTTCGATCTTCCGGTCCCTTCCATAAAAACAGAAAGACTGCCATCGGTGGACCACTTCATAATCTTGTCATTGGGTTGATCCGTAAAGTAAATATTCCCTTCCGCGTCAACGGCTGGGCCTTCCGTAAAAAGAAACTCGGAGGACACAAGAACAGGAATGCTTCCTTTCGCCACGACGCTTGATTGGGCCATAACGGTAGCATTCAAAATAACCAGGGAGAGCGTTAGCCAGATTTGAGCTTTGTTGAGATTCATTTAATGTGCACAGATGTTGATGTATCTTCAAGGTTATAAAAAATAGATCAAGTAAAAAATGGATTGCCTGTTAAAATTCAATCTCAACGTAGCCTTGAGTTGGAATTTTTTCCTGGCCATGAAGAAGTGCAGGCCGCCACTTTGGCCCCTCTTTTAAGAGTCGGATAGCCTCCTTATCACAATCCACTGAAAGACTTTGAATGATGACATAATTCGAAGTCGAACCATCGATCCCTACGGAAAAAACAACCTTTACTTTTCCATGTCGTGACTGAAATGGTGTCCTTTTGTTTCGATCAACATATTTCTTGAACGCGGGCATTCCGATGACGGGAAAAGGAACTTCACTCAGATAATCGTATACATATCGCCTGCCGTCAAGACCTTCAGAAACACCATGAATAAGGCGGTTGTTACGATACTGTTCTTTGTAGTATGGTTCGCCATCAGGATGAAATCCATACCAGAGTCCTTCTCTTTTCCCGTTTTTATACTCCCCCTCCTCTGCTAGCTGACCGGATGAATACCAATGCTTAGACATACCATTGCCATTCACGACCTGTTGATTCCCTAACGAATCAAATACACTGGCGGTAAAAGTTTCATCACCATAGAAAATTTCACTTCGAAGGGCACCATTCCAATGAAAATTCTCCCATTTTCCCACAGCTTGTTCTTTCTCGTACCTTCCCGCCGACTCATACGTGCGCCGGTTAGAATAATAAATAAAGACACCATCCTTCATATCCTTTTGATACTTGCCTTTCATCTGAATTTCTCCGTCTTTAAAATGGTCGATGACTGAGCCTTGCCATCGGCCTAACGAATCTTTTTGACCCACGCGAAAAAATTTTGCCGACATCGAATCATCGGTCTCTTTCCACTGATTATCGTAATAAACTTTCGCAGGGTAGAGCAATGGGTTCTTAGAAGTAGTTGTATCCTGCGGCATTGGTTCAGGATCCTTCGCTTTAAAATTCAGCACATATTTTAACGGAGGAAGGGAACTGAACGAAGCGTCTAAAATTTCGAGGCTATCAAGATAAATATAAGACTGGCGTTCGATTAGTTTGATACGATAAAATGTTCCCTGTCTCCTCAATCGAACGTAGTCTTTTAAAATGGCTGTATCACCAGCCAATTGAGGAGGAACTTTCTTTAGTCGATCGAGCGACGAAGAAATGGAATCCCACGCGGGCAGCATAACAACCAAACTATCCCTTACTTCTCCATCGCTTCTGATGCCTGCGTAGAAATTATTAATACGATCATCGGCTTTTAAGACCCTTTGAAAAATCCGATAGTAACGAACCTGGTCTTTTGGCAACACCAGCAACGTACTGCCCAACAGCACCAATAGCAGCGCCAGAAATTTTTCCTGGATGAACACGCGAAATTTAAAATGTAATGTAGCCAACAACAATCCTGCTAAGAAACCTCCGATATGGCCAGCGATGTCGACATTTACTTTCGTCGCGATGAAGACATTTATTACAACGAATACCACAAAGTTCAAGAAGACATTCGTCAACCGTTGCCGGTCGTGAAAATTTCCAATGATCTCTGCGCCCAATTGGTACCCAAACAAACCGAAAAGTGCTCCTGAAGCGCCTGCACTCGGAATGTAAATATGAAAGATTAGACTTGCCAGTCCCGCTGCAATGCCACAGAAAAAGTACAGCAAAAGAAATCGCTTTGTCCCCATGGCAGGTTCCAGCAACGTTCCTAATGAGTACAATGCATACATGTTTACCGCGAGGTGAATGATGCCATAATGCAGAAACATGGATGTTATAATTCTCCACGGCTGGCCACCCAGTGTAAATGGATTGAAGTTTGCGCCAACCTGAAGGATAGCCAGGGAGTCCGCGGCACTATCGAACATTAAGCTTTGCTGCTGCAATGCCAGCCAGCCAAATATCGAGAGATTGATACCAATGAGAATATAAGTTGAAATAGGAATTTTTGTCATCTGATCATGCTTCGTTCGGCCTGTCGCTACAAGTTCCAGAGCGTTAGGGTCGATCTAAATTTATGAATGTTCGGCTGAAAATTCATTTATTGACAAACGAGACGATGCAAGAGTAGGCCGCGTCATCGATTTTCCGTCTTTGTTATTATTCTGAAAGTATTCTTTAACGCCCTGTTTACAAACTTGCAATCCTGGATATATTTCTTTCTATTTTTACTCCACAATTCATAATTTATGATAAGCTTTTATCCAGGCCCGTCGCGCGTCCACAACGAAATCCCGAAGTATACAAAAGACGCATTTACGTTGGGTATCATGAGCATCAACCACCGAAGCGATGAGTTCATGAAGATGTCCGAAAGGACGATCAACCTTTTGAAACAGAAACTAAATATTCCTAAGAGCTATACGGTTTTTTTTACCAGTTCAGCTACTGAATGCTGGGAAATTATTGCTCAGTCGGTGATAAAAGAAAAAAGCTTTCACTTGTACAACGGAGCGTTTGGACAAAAGTGGTTTGATTACACAAAACGACTTCATCCCCTTGCCGTTCCCATTCCCTTTGAATTAAATGAAAAGTTAAATCCTAAGAAATTAATCTTCGAACAGCGTGAGGGTATTATCTGCATTACACAAAATGAAACATCGAATGGCACTCAGGTTTCCAACGCGATCATTAAGGCAATCAAAAAAACTAATCCCAGTTATCTAGTTGCTATCGACGCGACGTCCTCCATGGCTGGCATACAACTTGACTTCAAATCCGCTGATATTTGGTTTGCTTCGGTGCAAAAATGTTTTGGTCTGCCCGCGGGCCTTGGATTACTTATTTGCTCACCTGAAGCGCTGAGTCAATCGGAAGCTATTGGCGAAAAAAACCACTACAACAGTCTTGGCTTCATGACTGAAATGATGGCCAAATGGCAAACATCCTGTACTCCCAATGTGCTGGGCATTTATTTGTTGATGCGCGTGCTGGAGAAAAGTAAAGCTATTGAAGAAATACACACTGAAATTTTACAACGGTACGAAAGATGGGTTGATTTTTTTTCTACAGCTACCCAATTAAAACACCTTGTAAAAAAAGAAGACGTTCAATCATACACGGTTGTTCCAGTCACATCTACGCCTGATTTATTATCGGAAATTAAAATAAAGGCTAAGAAAAAAGGCATCCTTTTGGGGGAAGGGTATGGTGAGTGGAAGCCATCGTCATTTCGCATTGCTAATTTCCCGGCCCTTGAAAACAACGAAATTCAAATTCTAATGAAATTCCTTAAAAGTTTTAATACCTAGCTTTTAAGCGGACTTCAAACGTTTACGTCGTACCCATGTAAGAAATTATCGGATAGGCCCGAAACATCTTAAGAATAATTTTCATCTTTGCCTACGGAATTTCTCCAGCATGGTAAGGATATCAAAGTATATAATGAGAGTAGCACTAGTGCTAATGCTATTCCAATTTTTTGCTCCTGCTTTTTTTCCTCTCGTAGTTCAACAAGTTCCGCACACCAAGACAACCAGCATTCACGTTCCTCACTGCTCAATTGTTGCGCCTTTGTTATTAAAGGAAAAGGATGAAAAAGAGCACGATGATTTTACTTCCGTTTCAGATCTTGCTCCCCTATTAGACCTTACGGCGCACAGCCTTAATCTTAAGGCCAGTCACAAAGGAAAGCCAAACTACTTCCCTCAGGATTTGTGGTACGATCTGGCGCCCGCTCTTTTTACTCGTTTTTGTACGTTTTTGATCTGAGATTTTAATCCTCTTCACGTCTACTCCACGCGTGGACGTAATCATTGTGCCAAAAGATTCCTTCGGAATTCTACCAGACACAGCTAATCTAATAAAATTTTTTATTGAATTATTCTGAAGGACCGTTCCTTCTCATTCACTTGCTCAAGAGCAAGATCAAAAACAAAATTAAATATGAGTACAAAAATAATTGGAGTCCCCAGTGATGGCCTCGAAGGTCTAAAACAAAACTGGAAGACAGATAGTGTTTCAGGTTTCTTAATATTTTTAATTGCCATGCCGTTATGCTTGGCAATTTCCAAAGCCAGTGGATTTCCTCCCATCGCAGGAATTTATACGGCTATTATCGGAGGGATTTTAGTTTCACTATTCATGGGCTCCCGTGTTACCATCAAAGGGCCCGCAGCAGGTCTTATCGCGATTGCGGTAGGTGCAGTTGAAGAATTAGGTAAGGGTGATAATATGAAAGGTTACCAGCTTACGCTCGCGGTAATTGTGGTCGCTGCTGTTATTCAGATTTTATTCGGCGTGTTTAAAGCTGGGAAGCTTGGAGATTTTTTTCCGGCATCCGCGGTGCACGGAATGTTGGCTGCTATCGGAATTATTATCATATCTAAACAACTACCAATACTATTAGGCGCAAAGCCTGTTGGGAAAGAACCACTGGAGTTATTGGCAGAAATACCATACATGATCGCCAACATGAATCCCGAAGTTGCTTTCATTGGTATTGTAAGCTTGTTAATTCTGTTTTGTCTTCCGCTCGTAAAAGTTAAGGCGCTGAAAATAATTCCGCCGCCCATGATCGTGCTGCTCATCGCGGTACCCCTGGCAATGTATTACGACTTTGCGCACGAACACGACTATGCATTGGCAGATATCAGTTATCACATCATTCCAGGAAATCTGCTGGTACAATTGCCTGATAGTTTTCTTGGAGGCATTAATTTCCCTGACTTTAGCGAAGTATTTAGTCTTACTTCCATTAAGTATATCGCAATGTTCGCGCTTGTTGGAAGCCTTGAATCTGTTCTCAGCGCAAAAGCCATTGATATTCTGGATCCTTTCAAAAGAAAGTCTGATCTGAACAAGGATACCCTGGCCGTGGGAATTGGAAATTTGGTTTCCGGTAGCATAGGAGGTCTGCCCATGATTTCTGAAATCGTACGCTCATCGGCCAACATCAACAATGGCGCGAGAACCAGGTGGTCAAATTTCTTCCATGGGGTCTTTCTTTTAGCTTTTGTGGCATTGGCTTCAGACGTTATCCGGATGATTCCAAATTCCGCTTTGGCGGCTATGTTAATTTACACCGGATATCGTCTTGCATCGCCAAAAGAATTTAAAAAGACCTGGCATATCGGATGGGATCAGCTGATCATTTTTGTTATTACGATCACGGTAACGTTGGCCACTGATTTACTTGTTGGAATCTTTGCCGGTGTTGCCGCGCAATTCATTCTTCATTTCTTTTCGGGTGCCAGATTTCAAACTTTGTTCAAATCGAATTTTGAAGTAAATGAAAATGGCTCAGGGTACCACGTGAAAATTAAAGATAGCGCCATATTTTCCAATTACTTAAGTTTTAAAAAATGCCTGGACCAAATTAAGCCTGGCAAAAATGTAACCTTTGATTTTACAGAAGCGGTGATCGTTGACCACACCTTACTGGAACATTTGCACCATTTTGAAGAAGACTATCACCACGACGGCGGGCATGTGCACATGCAGGGAATGGGTAAACACCGGGCAAATTCGGATCACCCATTGGCTACGCGAAAAATCTCTCCGGAACGACCCGATCGTATCGAGTTCAGGTTAGATAAACGACAAATGCAACTGCGTGATTTTGCGGAGCAATTTGATTTTACATTTTACCCCATGACTGCTCGTGGTATGGCAAAATTTAGGGACTTCCCTATCGAAGCCGGATCAAAAGTAATGTACGAGGAAAATATACTTTCCAGGTACACGGACTATGGTAAGATTGAAATCAGCGATATACAAGTTACGCATGGAGCAGGGTCCGCTCAGCAGGATACAGTGATGACAGTATTCCTTATCTCTGATCTCGAATTTACGATCCCAAATTTCGCGTTAGAACCAGAAAGGTTGTGGACTAAATTTTTTGAGCACACCTGGGGAAAGGATATAGATTTCCGGAATCACCCAGGTTTCTCTAAGAAGTATTATCTGCGCGCGGATAACGAAAATGAGGTGAGAGGATTTTTTAGGGATAGCATCATAGCTTTCCTGGAAACGCAGCCTGATGTCCATATCGAATCCCAGCGCGGTAAACTCTTAATCTATGATAAGCGAGAAAAATTATCATCAGAAGAAATACAGTCCGTCCTCTTTTTTGTAGAAGGATTTGTGCATCAACTGGCAAAAATCGAACCTCAACCTGCGTAGTATGAATGGACTGTTAAAATTGAAGCCATACATTGGTTCTGAAAAAACGCTCGTCATTTCTTCTTCGAGCTTCGGGTTTGAAAAGTATCTCGAGTTTCAGGATAAAATTTTTATGCCTGTTATGCCCCACAGCAGGTTGTTGAAATATGATCCTCAGCAGCGGGAAATTCTCCAGGACCATATTGAAAGCAAATCCTGCTCGCAAATTATCTTCGTGGGATCAGCCGACCAAAGGTTCATCGACAAGATCCAAACCGATGATTCCCTATATTCATTAAAGTCAGCTTTAGCATTCAATTTGAAACCGCTCCTAAGAGCAAAACATGAAAAAGCAATTGATCCGGCAATCAAGATGCAAATGCTGATTGAATTCAATGTGATAAGCCAGTGCAAGCTTCTTATGGACTACTTTTTCATCAAAGAAAAAGTTGAAAAGCAAAAGCTTCAGGTTAAAGGCATCGTAACGGAAATGAAAAGTGATCAATTTAAATCAATATTTCACAACGGGATTGTTTACAATGATCTCCTTACCTTAAATTAAGATGGATTTATTCCGATCTTTCTAACTTCATTTTTAATAATATGACTAAGAAAATAATCATCCTTTTTTGGGTGGTCTTAACACCCTTTTTCCTTTTTGGCCAATCAGGATTGAGTCCCACGGTTGAAGAAATGAAACTGAAGCTCAATGAAGATGGAAGCCATTACTTAAAATGGACTTTCATGAATCAGGTTTGGATCCGGTACAACGACAGTAATCCAGGCACGACCGTCATGGGAGAGCCTGCGGATCAGACATTCGATATCGGGTTGCGACGAACGAGAATTCAATTTTTTGGCCAGCTAACGGACCATGTTTTCTTTTATACTCAATTCGGTCAAAATAACTTTAACTTCCTGGCCGGACAAAATTCGAACAACAACGGGAACAGAAAGTTTCAGGTATTCTTCCACGATGCGCTGGGCGAATATAAAGTATGGAAGGACAACGACAAATTGAAACTGGGGGGAGGACTGACCATTACCAACGGGTTATCCAGATTTAGCCAGCCCAGCGTTAGCACCATCATGACAATGGATGTGCCTGTCTTTGCGCAAGCTACCGTAGATCAGACCGACGAGTTCTCACGAAAGCTTAGCATTTATGCACGAGGACAGTTGGGTAAATTCGACTATCGCGTCATACTAAGTGATCCGTTTCCAGTGACTAGCAACGGCTCGCCCGGTAGCCCAACGCCAGGCCCAAGCGCAAACTTCGCTCAGATTGGCCACCATAAACAATATCAAGGTTTTTTTCTCTATAACTTCTTCGACAAGGAAACTCATACAACACCATATATGACGGGAACGTATTTGGGAAAAAAGAAAGTATTCAACCTTGAAGCCGGATTCATATCCCAACGCAAAGCAACCTGGAGTTCAACGGATGGCGGCGTTACAACCGATTACCACGATATGAATCTTTGGTCGGTGGCATTATTTTACGATGCGCCGATCAACGTTGAAAAGGGCACAGCGTTGTCAGCATATCTTGGGTATTTTGACATGGACTATGGACCAAACTATTTACGATACAATGGCATCATGAATCCCGCCAACGGTATTACTAATGGTCCCGCGCCCGGTAGCCAGGGCAATGCATTTCCGATGTTCGGAACAGGGAACTGTGATTTATTCACAGATAGGATATCTCTTGAAAAAGGATCTGCTAGGTACGTCGGGGACGTTGATGCCATATGCTTCTCTGATGAGTGCAAATTTCGATCAATTAAAGGATCAGATGAGTGTTTATGACATAGGTGTAAACTGGCTGATCAAAGGACATGGTAGCAAACTCACGCTAGACTATCAAAACCGGCCCGTCTACGCTTCTGAGGGTGGCGACCTCGTAAAGACGGCCAACAAAGGACAGGTCGTTCTGCAGTACCAGATTTCATTTTAGAAAAATTATAGAATAAAAATGCCTGAGTTTTAAAATTAGGTATTTTCTTTTTATAATAGTCGATTATACATAGTCGAACATCTGCAAAATTTGGCTCTGAATTCACGTTCGTATTTTTACCAGTTTCTATTATTACACAACGGGGTTCCCTTTTGGCTCTCTTCTGCATCTTCGCCGCATAAAACGACAGACATTATGAAAAAATTAATTTTTAGCTGCTTGTTCGTGTTGTCAGCTATGTTTACTTTTTCTCAAACCATTATCCCTAAGCTAGGAGCGACACTCGCTAAACCTGGCGGAGAGTATGTGAAAGATTCGAAATTTAATTCGGGTTTCACTGTTGGTGTAGCGGTTAATGTTCCTATAGGTTCAGGATCATTTTCCTTGCAACCTGAGTTGAGTTTTGTGCAAAAGGGAGGAAAATACAACGAAACCAACTACTCGTCAAAAACAAGGCTCGATTATCTGGAATTACCCGTTTTGGCCAAAGCCACATTTGGAGAAGCTACAAAATTCTATATCAACGTTGGTCCTTCGCTCGGGCTTGGGCTCGATGGAAAGGTTGAGAGAGATTATATGAATGGGTTTGTTAAGGAAGAGGATGATGTGGATTTTGGCGAAGGCGATGACGCTTTTAAGAAAACGGATTTCGGATTACAGTTTGGCGGTGGCATATTGATAGCTGACAAAGTCATGGTCGATATTCGCTACGGTCTCGGCCTATCGTCCTTAATTAATGACTATAAAGTGACAAACAATGTTTTACAATTTACTTTAGGCATTCCATTGAATGTTAAGTAATCTCGCGAACTTGATGATCCTTCGGAGCGATAGCCTGAAAATGCCTGATTTCTCAGGCATTTATTATTTAAAGCAGTCAGATCGTTCATAAAAAAACAGAAGTCCGGCATTTTTAATTAGTTTAGAGGCCATGATCAACATAAAGGAAATCTTTTCTGTCACGCTCATTTTATTTTCAGTGATTGATATCCTGGGATCAATTCCGGTGGTTATCAGCATACTGAGACGCGAAGGAAGAATTCAAGCCGAGAAGGCTACTATAATATCTGCCCTTTTGATGGTTGCCTTTTTATATTTAGGACAATCCATACTTAACTTATTCGGCCTCGACGTCGCATCCTTCGCTGTGGCAGGAGCTATTGTAATCTTTATCGTGGCAATGGAGATGATTTTGGGCATCACGCTAATTAAAGATGACCCGGAAGCAAGAGGATCGAGTTCCATTGTCCCGCTTGCATTTCCGCTAATTGCCGGTGCTGGAACACTAACTACCATCCTTTCTCTTCGTGTGGTATATTCAGAACTCAATATCTTGATTGGGATTTTACTCAACCTCGTTTTTGTTTATCTCGTCTTGCGATCATCGTCATGGCTAGAGCGTGTAATTGGAAAATCCGGCTTTGCTGTATTAAGAAGAGTATTTGGTGTGATACTCCTGGCAATCGGAGTCAAAATCTTTAAAACCAACGTATTCTCCCATGATTCGAATTTTCACTGATGGTGCTGCGCAAGGCAATCCTGGGCCCGGCGGCTACGGAACAATTTTGAAGTATAAAGATGCAGTCAAAGAAATCTCTGAAGGCTTTCGCCTGACGACCAATAACCGAATGGAGTTGCTGGCAGTGATCAAAGGACTTGAGGCGATTAAGAAAGATGGAATACCCATTACCATTTATTCCGACTCAAAATATGTTGTCGACGCAGTAGAAAAAGGCTGGATCTGGGGCTGGCAAAAAAAGAATTTCGCAAAGAAAGCAAATGCCGATTTGTGGCAGCATTATATACCACTCCATCAAAAGTACAAACCAAAATTTGTTTGGATACGAGGGCACGCAGGTCACCCGGAAAATGAACGCTGTGATTACCTCGCTGTTAAGGCCGCGGAAGGATATGACCTTCTGGTAGACCAATGGTATGAACAAAATAAAAATAACCTGAGCTTGGAATAGTACTAAACGCCTTGCTCATCGAGGCGGATTCCCAAGGTGGTGAGTTCAGCCAATACAGGATCGTAGATTTCCTTTTCAATCGGAATAACAACACCTCGTTTTTTTATTTTTCCTTGCAATAAAAGCTTCGTTGCAATTCCCAACGGTATACCTACTGTCTTTGCCATTGCAGTTTCCACCTCGTTTTCACCAGTGACCGTGAGATGTGAGACTATGCTTTTATTCTTTCCCTCAATTTGAAAACCAAAACGATGCCACATCACGATGAAATCCCTGTCACCCTTTCCAAGTTTCCATTTTTTAGTTAAGATATGTTCCAAAATTTGGGCGGGAGTTCCGTGCGACAATCCAATTTTTTCGGGGGAGAAAAAGCCACTCCAACGGAGCCGCTGGATTTCGCCACTGTCTGGCGCAAGTCGAAAGGCGGCGCAAATTTTCTCTTCTACCGACAAATCCGGACTATAATCAAGAAAAGAATTAATAAAATCTTCGTGTGACATTTGCGCAACACCTTCCATGTTATAGGTGTCGTCGCAGCAACCGAGTTGAACCAATATATTCCAGGCACTGCAATACCCTGCGTGACGGAGTGTACCTCGTACCATGGTCTTTATTTCTTGTAACCCATACGTAGTTAAATATTTCAATGAATCGCGGTTGGGATATCCTTCATACTGCTTACCCAAGACAGTTACTGGAGTTGTCCGGCTGAAGAGCTGGTGATATGGAATATATTTGAATTCCCCTTCCATTAAAAATTTCGCCGTACCCTGACCGGCCAAAACAACATTACGCGGATTCCAGGTAAATTTATAACGCCACGGATTTTCAGGATCGGTATCCGGAGCAATAAGGCCGCCCGTAAACGATTCGAACGATGTAAGAATTCCTCCACCATTTTTAATTTTGTCAATCACCTGCATGGCACTCATATGATCAATCCCAGGATCGAGACCACATTCATTCAAGAACAATAAATCATTGGCGAGTGCATCCGAATGGAGCGCATTCATTTCGTCGGAGACATAACTTGCATTCAAAAAATGTTTTTTCAATTCAAGACAATGTTTTGCTACCAGGGGATGAAGATTTGCCGGTAACAATGAGATGACAACATCAGCAGCTTCAATATTCGCGCTGACTATTCGCTTCTTCATGAATGTCAAAGCGAATTGCGCTTCCATGACGTGAAGACCTGATTCGTTCCAGCGCGCTTTTAGCGGAAATGTCACCAACCACGATTTGCCAGTCATAGGTAGGCGCATGCGTCAGTAAATAGTTTATTAATGATGAAGAGGATCGACCTGCCCCGAGCACCAGTATGGTTTTCATTCAGCTGTTATTCGTTATTCGTAAATTCGTTATAAGTTTAAAATCTAAAGTTAATAGACAAGTCTCGAGAAGCGTTAAGATCTGCTAACTTAAATCTACTACGAATAACCGATCCCATGAACGACTATACAATTCTAAAAAACGAAAATGACCTGGATGGAGAATCAAAGGCATTATTCCAGAAGGCGGTAGAAGCGCTTCCAAACGCTTATGCTCCATACTCAAACTTTCACGTTGCTGCGGCCATTCTTTTAAGTGATGGTACCATTGTAACAGGTACCAACCAGGAAAATGCGGCTTACCCCTCGGGCATGTGCGCCGAGCGTGTTGCCTTGTTTACGGTCTCGTCCCTGCATCCTGGTAAAATGATCAAAAAACTTGTTGTATTGGCGCGACTTGTCAACCAAACTGAATTGGCGCCAGCCAGCAGCTGCGGTGCTTGCCGCCAGGTAATGTTGGAATTTGAACAACGACAGGGTAAACCGTTCGAAGTAATAATGCAGAACCAGGATCGTCATTGGGTAAAGACGGCCTCAGCAGAAACCCTGCTTCCGTTTTGTTTTTCAAATGAAAGTTTGCAAGTAAGGAAATGAGCATTTCTTGATTTTCGCAGTCAGCTTATTTTCCCTTATTTGTGACCATGAAGTTTTTAGCCGGCAGATCATTGAAACAAATTGGGCTTTATAGCCTGCTGTTAATGATCGTCATCCTTGTTGCAGAATATTTCGGCGTACGATATCAAATCCATTCATTGGAAGAGGCCGAACGAAAAATTGATTTTGCCCGCAGTATTCAAATCGGTAGCCAACAAATAGCACTTCAGTCCCAACTTTATTTGCAAGGTAATACACACCTTGCAAGTGAGATATCTACAAAAATTGAGCAGCAAGGACATCAACTACGTGTGTTAGCCGACGGCGGTCGAATTGATGGCACAGCCTTTTTTATTGAGCCATTATCGCGTTTGCCCCGAATAACTTTTGAGAACCTTGTTGATAGCTGGGAAAATTACAAATCATCTATTGAGAGCATAGTCATTCAGGCAAATACATCGGACACTCCGAATGCAGTCCGATTCTTTAGGAGTCTCCTCTGTCATAGAATTGCCGCCAGCTGCGAAAGTTATGCAGGAAGCGCGATGGCTTTCACTTTCCGATTGGTTTACGAAACTCATTCACGATCTTGAAGAAGAAGTAGGGAAAAAACAACAAGCTGTGCTCCTGTGGACCATTTCGTTTATCGCGCTTGATATCCTTTTACTCACCGTTTTGTTTTATGGTTTTAATAAGCTGGTCATTCGCCCTGTACAACTTTTAGAAAGTAACATCCTCCAACACAAGCACACGCAAGAATTCAATAAGAATGAAATCGGAAAAGTTACCCATGAAATCAATGAGATCATTGAAAACCTAAAAGACGCAACAGATTTCGTGATTTCCATTGGCGAAGGAAAACTGGACATCGACTACAAAGAAACCCTGGATCCACAATATGTCCCGGGGAAAAACAAGCTTGCGGATTCCCTCATTCAGATGCAGGAAAAATTAAAGGCATTGAATGAAACTGAACGACGTCGTCAATGGGCCACGGAAGGGCTTACAAAGTTTGTGGAGATCATGCGATCTTCCAATGATAATCTTAATTCGTTAGGTGATGCCGTTATCTCGGCTTTGGTTCAATACACGAGGTCAAACCAGGGCGCATTGTACATTTTAAACGATGAGGATCCCAACAATAAATACCTTGAGCTGATTTCACTTTTCGCCTTTGATACTAAAAAACATGAACAGCAAAAAATTAAACTTGGTGAAGGTATTTTAGGACAGACATTCCTGGAGAAAGAGACAACGCACTTGACAAATATGCCCGATGAGTATATCCGAATAACGTCCGGGCTAGGGGATGCAAATCCCCGTGCGTTGTTACTTTTCCCACTTAAGGTTGACAAGGAAGCGTACGGTATCATTGAATTGGCTTCTTTTCATGAATATCAGCAACATGAAATTGAGTTTGTTGAGAAGTTAGGAGAATCGATTGCCGCGACATTGGGTTCTGTCAGGGCAGCACAGAAGAATCGCCAGCTTATTGAGCAATTCCAGCAGCAAACAGAAGAGATGCGTGCCCAGGAAGAGGAAATGCGGCAGAACATGGAGGAACTGCAGGCTACACAGGAAGAAGTTGTGCGGAAAGAACAAGCGTACCTGCAACGTATTAAAGACCTGGAAAATGCCGTAAAAAAATCGGATTCAGGAGAGGCGGAAACAATTCGTGAAAACGCTCAAAAGGTCGAGCACGCCCTTCGCTTAAAGATCGAAGAACTAACGGCACAGCTAGCAAATAACCAAGCCCCCACAGACGAATGGGCTTTGGCCCAGGATGTTGAGAAGACCTTAAAGATGAATCTCGAGGCCATCAAAATCACCCAGGAAGAATTAAACCGGAAGGCGCGTCTCTAAGAGGTCGGAAGACTTGTTTAATTACTTTTACCACCCTCACAAGCCCTCGATTTATTCTTATTCATTTGTAAAAAATGGAGGCTTGAATTTCCGTTTCTAGCGTATCACGAATGCCGTTTTTTAGTCAAAATAGCAAGCATAAAGCCTTATTAGAACGCGTGTAAGGTTTCTCATCTATATACACCTGTCCAATTTTAGGAAGAAACTAATTTTGATTCTTTCAAAAGACAAACATGTTGGATATAGACATTACTGATCTAAAACGGATCTCGGAGCTCATCTACCAGAAGCATCATTATGACTTTCGGAATTACGCCATGTCTTCTTTTAAAAGGCGTGTTCTTCGGATAATGGAATTAAAAAAACTCTCCGTTGAAGCACTCATTAAAAAACTAACCGAAAATCCTGCTTTCATCAATGAGTTCTTAGATGAACTCACCGTTAACGTAACTGAAATGTTCCGCGACCCAAGCTTCTGGAGGATCATGCGCGAAGAAATTATTCCCGCGATCATGCTTAACCACAAGCAATTTAAAATATGGCATGCTGGCTGTTCCTCAGGAGAAGAAGTTTTGTCCATGTGCATTATGCTAAAGGAAATGGGCATACTGCAGGATGTAACCATGATCGCTACTGATCTCGATGTAAATATTCTAGAGAGGGCAAAATCGGGAGTTTATCCCGTTAAAAACATGGAGCTGAATGAAAAGAACTATATCCGTTTCCAGGGTACAGGTTCTTTCAAAGATTACTACCGTGAAGAAAATGGAATGGCCGTGTTTCCAAAGGAACTTCTCATGAATGTTTCGTTCCGGAGACATGACCTGGTGCTGGGCGATGTCTTCAACAAATTTGACCTGATACTTTGCAGGAATGTGATGATTTATTTCAATCAGTCGTTGCAAAATGAAGTACTGAAAAAATTCCACGAAAGCTTATTCAAATACGGATACCTGGCCATTGGCTCGAAGGAGTCATTGATCTGGTGTGATTATGCGAACCGCTTTATTGTGGTGAACAATGAAGAAAAGATTTATAAGAAAATAAAGGATTAGGAAAGTTGTCTATTGACGAATGAAAAAATTCAACCTAAGTAACAGCTATAAAGCCGTTGTTATCGGTGGGTCAGCAGGCAGCTTCCAGGGCGTGGTAAAAATCCTGGCGCAATTGCCCAAAGGCTTTCCGTTACCCATAATCATGTGCTTGCATCGACTTAAGCATGTGCGTAATGGTTTCGTTGAAGCACTTTCGATCAAGAGCGTTGTACAGGTAACTGAACCGAATGACAAAGAGACAATTAAAAAAGGAAATGTATATCTGGCTCCCGCCAATTACCATATGTCGGTTGAACTCGGGAATCATTTTGCACTTTCAACTGAAGAAATGATAAATAATTCGCGGCCATCGATTGATATCACGCTTGGGCACGTGTGCATTTGCATACAAAGAAAAACTCGTGGGCATTTTGCTTTCGGGTGCGAACAAGGATGGTGCATTGGGAATGAAATATATTCATGACCGTGGCGGCCTTACGATCGTGCAGGAACCAACGGAATGTATGATCGATACGATGCCACGCAGCGCACTTGCAGCGACTGAGATTGACCATGTACTAAAGGTGGATCAAATTGTACAATTTTTAAAAGAATTAGACAATCAATACCGATGATTAGCATATTCAAAAACAGTTATAAGCTAAGCCTGACCCTGGCTACATTTTTTATCCTGGGCATGGCGGCGTCGCTTTTTGCGATTTATTCCCTTCCAGGAAGTTTGCATCTTACCGCGGATATCAACCAGCAATTCCTGAATGTATATCTGATCATTGCCATCACTTTCCTGGTGGGTGCCATTGGACTTGTGTTAGCACTTCGGTACAAAAAAGAAGTCGTGGTGTTTCCGCGATCGTGCGCTCGAAGCTGCTGCAGCAAAAAAACAAGAAGCAGAACAAGGCAAAACTACCATAAGCCTTGATGGGCTCATCAACAGTCTCGAACAGGCCAACAACAAGCAAGAAATATTAGACGCAGGGTTAAATACAATTTGCAAACAGCTGGATGCCGGCCAGGGTGCTATCTATGTGGCTACTGAAAATGAAGGAAAACGTACGGTGGAATTGCAAAGCGGTTATGCCCTCAATATCGGGGAAAGCACCACGATCAGTTATGAATTTGGAGAAGGCCTGATTGGCCAGGCTGCTGCCAGCGGTCAATCCTTATACGTCGACGATGTCCCTGAAGGTTATATCAAAATTGTTTCAGGTCTTGGAAGCGCTTCACCGAAGTATTTGCTCATCGTGCCTGTTAAACACAATGGACAGGTATTGGGTGTCATGGAAGTTGCATCCTTTGCAGCCATTAACGACGACCAGCGCAAGTTCTCAGAAGAGTCGGCCCAACTTGTGGCCAATAAGATTTTCACTAAAGCATCTTAGCGTCAGAGCATATGATGAAAAGTATTAACATAAGTACCAAATTCACTGTCTTAATCCTGGCTGTTTCGCTTGTTGCAGTAGCCGCGATAAGTTTTTTCAGTTACGATTATCATTTGAAGGCAAATCAGGAAAAATTTGCCACAAACCTGGCGGTTATCGCGGATAATCAAACAGCTTATTTCAATTCCTATTTTGAAAGAGCCGAACGTACAGTTCAGTTTTTGCAAAATTCGGAAAAATTAGATCAGGCTTAGCAGGTGGCGGAAGTAGTCCAGGAGGTGGCGTGGATCTCTTGATGGCTCCGATCGGCCAGGAAACAGCGGCCCCATCGGATTCTGCAAGTGGTACCTCAGGAACTTTCATTGCCCGATTATTTGAACGAAATAAAATCGACACTTCAGGTTTCTGAAATAACAATCACATCAGCAACTGGTGCCGTCACGGCATCAACAGATCCGAACGTCAAAGGAAATTTCATCGATCCCGACGGCGTAACGTTCGACCGCGCTAAGACGGGAATTTATTTCTCTCGTATTCAACGCGACAAAACCAAAAAGAATTACTTGACCCATGTAGCCGGAGTGGTCAATGACACCAACGGTGGACAACATGTAATCCTCGTAAAGCTGGATCTGACTCCTGCCTATCGAATTCTCAAAAACTACTATGGTCTCGGTGTAAGTGGCGAGGTGATCCTGGCTCGACAGGATGCGATTTCGAAAAAAGTAGCGCTCGTAAGTCCGCTGCGACATGACACGACAGCAGCCATTCAGCTACGCGACCCGAAAGATAAATTTGTTCAAGCCTTTGCACCTGTTTTTGAAGGCAAAAATGTAACCGTAAAAGGTGAAGACTACAAAGGCGATAATGTCCTTCAGACCTCACGAAAAATTGAACGTCCCAATCTCGCGCTCATTGCAAAAATTGATTTAGAGGAAGCGAATGGAAAAGCAGGAGAATTGATAAGCACATTCATTTACGCAGGGTTATGCATTGCAGCACTCGCTACTTTGGCTGCCATGATGTTTGGACGGTCTTTCACCCAGCCGTTGTATAGCATGCGAAATACACTCAGCCTGGTAGCACAAGGAGTTCTGCCAGAAGCTTCGGGCGAAACCAGCAGCGATGAATTTGGCCAAATGAGCACGAAGGTTGATGAATTGGTTAAAACCTTAAAAGGAAGTGCCGATTTCGCACAGCGTGTAGGGGAAGGTAAATATGACACAGCATACAAGCCAGCCAGCGAAAATGATATTCTCGGTATGTCGTTGATCAACATGCGTAATAACCTGATTGAAAACGAACGCCTGGATAAAGAACGAAACTGGATCGTTCGAGGTGTTGCTGAGATCAGTGAAATTCTTAGAATGCATGATTCTATCGATGCGCTTGGCGATGACGTTATCAAATTTATTCTCGACAAAATCGGAGCGATACAAGGTGCCTTTTATATTGTGAACGATGACAATGCAAACGCACCTGTCATAGAAATGCGGTCAAGCTATGCTTATACCCGTAAAAAATATTTAAAGGCTAAGTTCAAATTCGCCGAAGGTCTGGTAGGTCAGGCTGCTGCTGAAAAAGATGTTGTTCTTCGGACAGAAATTCCGGACGAATATGTTACGATCACTTCAGGTATTTTAGGCGATCAACGTCCTAAATGTATCCTTATCGTTCCGCTGATCACCAATGAAGAAGTCTATGGTGTCCTGGAATTTGCAGGCTTCCGCAGGTTCGATCCCTCGCAGGTAAAATTTGTGCAGGAGTTATCGCTGATACTAGCCCGTACGATATTTAACATTAAAGTTAATGAACGTACTCGTAAGCTGCTGGGCGAATCACAGCAAATGAGTAATGAATTAAAAGAGAAGCAGGAAGTTCTTCGTCAGAATGCGGAAGAAATGCAGGCTACGCAGGAGGAATTAAAACGTTCCAATCAGAAGCTGGAAGAACAAATCGAGGAAGTGAACCGTACACAAAAACGGATGCAGCTGTTACTCGAAAATGCATCTGAAGTAATTACCATTTACGAAGAAGATGAAAGCATCCGTTACATTTCGCCTTCGGTTGAATCCATCTTAGGATATGGACAAAAGGAGATGATCGGCAAGAGCGATATCGACAAAGTACATCCAGATAATCGAGAAATATTTAAGGAGCTGTTCCAAAAATTAAAATCGAATCCTGACGAAAAAGAAACGGTTCAATACCAGTACCGTGCTAAGGACGGAACGTTTATTTGGATCGAGTCGACGGGTACGAATTGTATGTCGAACCAGGCCATTCACGGATTTATCTTAAACTCCCGTGATATCACCGAGAGAAGAAGGGCTGAGCAAGAGCAACGGATGCGGAGTAAGATGCAAGCGCTTTCGGAAAATTCGCTTGACTTGATCACACGTCTCGAAGGAGAATCGATCTCTTACATAAATCCTGTTATCGAAGAATACACAGGTCAAAAGCCTTCGTTCTTCCTGAATCGGAAAGTAAAGGAAACCGAACTCGATAACTCCGTGCTGGAAGGCTGGTTGAAAGTTGTGGAAGCGGTAAATGCCACGAATGAAAAGTCTTCTACGGAAATGGATTTTCCTTCCAACATGGGTACGCGCATCATGCAGGTGAATGCCATTCCCGAATTTGATGAAGCAAACAAACTCGAATCGGTATTGGTCGTATCGCACGATATCACCGAACGCAAGATGATCGAGCTTGAGATTCAGAATAAGAATAAGAAGATCACCGAAAGTATCAACTACGCGAAGCGTATTCAAAATGCGATTTTGCCGAACAACAGAGTAATCAATAAAGCATTGCCGGATTCTTTCATTCTGTATAAACCCCGTGATGTTGTCAGTGGTGACTTCCCTTGGTTTGTTCAAACGAAAGATGAAATCTTTATCGCGGCTGTTGACTGTACAGGTCACGGCGTTCCCGGCGCTTTACTTTCCTTGATCGGATACTTCTTGCTAAATGACATTGTCCGTAGCCGGAAAATCACAGAGCCCGGAAAGATTCTCGATATGTTAGATGAGGGGGTAACTACTACCCTACGCCAAGACGAGGATGCAACAACCAAAGATGGTATGGACATCGCCTTGTGTAAAATTAATATTGCTAAACGTGAAGTGGAGTATGCTGGAGCACACCGACCACTGTATATCATGAAAGAAGGAATCATGAATGAAGTAAAAGGAAATAAATTCCCAATAGGTGGTGGTATTTTTAAGAACCAGACTAACTTTACCAACACTAAGATAAAGTTGGAAAAAGGAGATTCCATTTACTTTAGCTCGGATGGATTTCCGGATCAGTTCGGTGGCGCCGAAGGAAGAAAGTTTGGACCAAAACGTGTGCGCGAGATCATCGAACAAGTACACAAAATGAATATGCCGGATGCGATGAATGCGTTTGACCAGCAGTGGGAAGCATGGCGCGGTACGACCAAACAAACGGATGATGTTCTATTGATTGGTATTAAATTTTAACCTTAACCAATCCTCCTGAATTTTATTTCAGGTGGGTTTTTAAATGATAAAAACGTATATCTTAGTGAACCACAAAACAATAATCTAATCTTCAGACACATGAATTTTATTTATGACCTGCACCGAACCATGATGTCGCAGAATTTGATTCTGGTGTATCAAGGTGATTTTACCCAGGAGAGTACAAAATCTATTCTCTCTATGGCTGAGCGAAACCTTGATTCTTCCGGGGAAGATTCCAGCATTAAGCGTAAGGTGTTTAACGTGATGGTCGAGGCACTGCAAAATATTGTCAAACATAGCGACGAACTCATCGATGGTGAAATGCGCAGTCACGCTGCAATTTTTCTTATCGGCAAGGAGGCTAATCGTTATAGCATTATGTCTGGCAATCCTGTGCGCAAGGCCAACATTCCGCGCCTTCACAAGAAGCTTGATCAAATCAATGGACTTGACAAAGACGGTTTAAAAGAACTGTACAAGGAAATCATTAAGAACACAACGATCTCCGACAAAGGTGGCGCTGGATTAGGTTTTGTGGACATGGCCAGGAAATCAGGAGGAAAGTTGGAGTTCGAATTTCCCGAAATGTCAGCAGATTATTGCTTCTTCTGTTTGAAAGTAAATGTGCCTCGCGAAACTGAATAATTGATATCGATAAAAAATTAAAATTGACTTATACCATGGAAATTTTAAATCTGGAAGGAACTGAAGATACACCAAAAATAATTCTTGATAAGAAGAATGGAATTTTTGAAATCTCAGGCCGTTCATTACCGGAAGATTCTGCCGAATTCTACCGACCAGTACTCGAGTGGATCGAGAAATACGGAAAAGATCCAAATGCTAATACTGATTTTGTATTTAAACTCGAGTATTTTAATACGGCATCTTCAAAACTTATCCTCGATGTACTTTCATCGCTGGAAGACATTAAAGCAATGAAAATCCTGTGGTATTTTCATGAAGACGATGAAGACATGGAAGAAGCTGGCCAGGAATTTTCCGAGCTGGTTGAGATTCCATTTGAGTTCAAAACTTACTGATTTCACGGCAATCATAGCGAATCGGTTACTCGCCATTGGGCATATGTCCAATTACTAATTTTTTTAAGGGCCGGTAACCGATATTTTTTTATTATTTATAACATCGCATTGCATCTATGAGTGAAGAAATACTCAAGGCCCTCACACAACTTTTTGCAATTATTACCAAACAGGATGGGGGCGTTACAGAAAGGGAAAGACAGTTTGTAATAAACTTTTTTCAAACTGAACTCGACCAGGATTCCATCAAAGAATACCTTGAACTCTACGATCAGTTTTCTGAGTATGGAAAAGACGAAGGCAAAGCCAAGCTTACCTCTGTTAAAGATTCTGTAAAAACACTCGGGATTTGTAAAAAGATTAATAAGACCCTTTCGCAAAAACAGAAGGTCGTTGTATTGATCAAATTATTTGAACTCGTTGGAACGGATAAAAATTTTTCTTCACAACGGATGGAAATTATCAATACCGTTTCCACCGTTTTTAATATCGTTCAATATGAGTATCAACTGATCGAACGCTTCGTTGTTTCGGAAGAGACCAAAGATCTTAATTATGTCGATATTCTGGTACTGGACAAGGAACATGGACGTGAGGGAAATAGGGTAAACAAACATGTTCATGGTCACATCGAGGGAAGTCTCATATTCATGCGCGTACAAAGCGTGGATATGTACTTTACAAAATATGTAGGCGAGGAGTCCAACATGCTGAATGGCTTTCCCATGCAGCCAAATCGTGTCTATCTGTTTTCGCACGGTAGCACCATTAAAACACAAGCCGGGGATGCACTTTATTACAGCGATCTCGTCGCCAATTTCAACGAAGAATTAAAAACAACTAAACTATCATTTAACGTAATCATCGACGAGCTGAAATTTCGCAATGGCGGGATCGGGCTTCGTCATGTTAATATTTCAGAAGGACCTGGAAAATTAATCGGTATCATGGGCGCCAGCGGCGCGGGAAAGACAACTCTGCTAAATGTAATGGCGGGGCTGGTCAAGCCAACCGAAGGCAAAATCCTCGTCAATGGCTTCGACATCAATGCGCAAAAAGATAAAATCCATGGTGTTATCGGATATGTTTCGCAGGATGATCTATTGATAGAAGAGTTAACCGTTTATCAGAATTTATACTACAACGCCAAACTGTGCTTTGCATCTTTTACGGAAGAACAGATCCATAAGCGCGTGATGGAAGTGTTGGAGAATCTTGGATTAGATCAAAGAAAAGATCTGCCGGTCGGTAACCCCTTGGATAAAACGATTAGCGGCGGACAACGCAAGCGACTTAATATTGCCCTTGAACTGATTCGTGAGCCTGCCATATTATTTTTGGATGAACCAACATCAGGGCTTTCTTCCAGAGATTCAGAAAATGTAATCGACTTGCTGAAAGAGCTTTCCCTGAAAGGAAAACTGATTTTTGTGGTTATCCATCAACCATCTTCAGACATCTATAAAATGTTTGATAAGATGATCATTATGGATACCGGTGGATATCCAGCTTACTATGGTCCTCCGGTGGAAGCTGTCACCTATTTTAAAAAATCCACACACCAGGTCGATAGCAATCGCGGACAATGCGAAACCTGTGGGAATGTAAATCCTGAACAGATCTTTAATATTATTGAAGCAAAGGTGGTTGATGAATACGGTCAGCCGACGAACAAACGAAAATTGACTCCGCCTCAATGGTATGAATTGTACAAAAATCATTTTAAAGGTTCCCGCGTTGAGGATGTCAAAGAGGCACCACCTCAGTCACTCAGTCTTCCCAATAAGATCAAACAAACCATCGTGTTTGCCACGCGTGACACGCTTTCGAAGCTGAGCAATAAACAATATCTCCTTATTAATCTGCTGGAGGCGCCGTTGCTTGCCATTATTCTAGCGGTTATCATAAAATATAAAAGCGCGCCAGGCGGACAGGAATATTTGTTCCGTTTCAATGAAAACTTCCCCGCGTTTTTGCTGATGAGCATTATTGTTGCGCTCTTCATGGGACTTACGGTGAGCGCAGAGGAAATTATCCGCGACCGGAAAATTCTTCGGCGCGAATCATTTTTGAACCTGAGCTGGAACAGTTATTTAATGTCTAAGGTGACCATCCTGTTTGTATTGTCTGCCATTCAAACCTTCTCATTCGTCGTCATCGGTATTCTTATCCTGGAAATTGAATGGACGATGTTGCTTCCTTTTTGGTTTGTATTGTTCACGACGTCGTGCTTTGCCAGTGTTCTCGGACTAAACATTTCGTCAGCGTTCAATTCGGCAGTGACGGTATACGTTATGATTCCGCTCTTGCTGATCCCTCAAATGATTTTAAGTGGACTGCTGTTCAGCTTCGACAAGTTAAACAGTGTTATCAGCACCAAAGGCAAAGTACCTATCCTGGCGGATATGATGGCCTCGCGATGGGCTTATGAAGCCCTTGTGGTCGATCAATTCGTCAGCAACAAATACGAAAAACCATTTTACACGTACGAAAAAATTGAAAGTCAAGCTGATTTTCACGCATCGTTTTTAGTGAACGAGCTGGAGAGAAAAAGAAAGTATATTCTGGATAACAAAGACGATAAAAGGGATTCCGTTCAACAGATTATCAAAAAAGATATTGACATTATTCAGCAAAGCATTCAGAATGGCTTTTTTAAGAAGGGACTGGAAAAGGAGTTGAACGCGACATGGACGGTTCAAAACTTTACGCCCGAGTTTGGCGCTAAACTAGACGAATTCCTTTCAGCGTACCGGAAATTTTACCAGGACGCCTATAACAGAGTGGTGGCTACACGCGAGGCTGATATGGCAAAGATGGAGAAAGTAAAGGCGAACAATTATTCTTTGAATGAATTGAAGAACAGGTACTACAATGAAAGTCTTGCCGACCTTGTTAAGAATGTTTCAGAAAAGGACCGCATCATCGAATATGAAGGAAAGCTATATCAGCAGATCAATCCAATATTCGTAGATCCAAGACCGGCGGGACCTTTGGACTACAGGGCGCATTTTTTCGCCCCTCAGAAGAATTTATTCGGGAAGATGGTGAGTACCTTCCTATTTAATAATATCGTAATATGGCTTATGACGATATTACTATACGTTACCTTGTACTTTGAATGGCTTCGAAAACTAATCAGCTCCTTTGATCGGATGCCGGGTAAGTTGAATTTGTCGGGGCTGAACTTTTTGAAAAAGAAATAAGGCATTAGTGTAACTTTTTGGTCAGATATGCTGAATTTTTGATTATATAAACGAATAATTTTATACCTATGAGAATTGTAATTATTGGGCTAATCCTCGCGCTCTTCACGGCCTGCGGATCCGAAAAAAAATCGGATGAGCAAGCTTTTTTGGAAGGCCTGGACTCCGCTAAGACGGAAGGCCCGTCCATATCGGAAGGCGTAATTGGAGATATTCTAGGACGTATTCCCAGCCCTTTAGAAATTTCTGTTCTCTTAAAGGAATCTGGTAAAAAATACAATGGCAGTTACCTCAATTCGCCTGAGAATGTTTCAAATTATAACAGCAATTATAAGAAAGCCCTTAACCTTGGTGTTTACGGTACTGACTTAGGCTATACCAATATTTATGAGCAAAATCAGGATGGCGTGAAGTATATGACGTCTATTAAAACATTGGCGGATGGTTTAAGCATCGGACAATTTTTTGATATTGAAACCATTGGCCGCCTTGCCACCAACAGCAAGAATCTGGATTCGCTTTTGCTGATCACAACACAAAATTTTAACAGCATCAACCATTATTTGCAATCACGCAATCAGTCTAATCTGAGCGTATTGTTTTTAACTGGTGGATGGGTTGAAGCACTAAATATTCTTTGCGAAGTAGCAGCCGCTAATCCAACGAATAAAGAAATGCAAGAAACCATCGGAGAACAGAAAATTATTCTTGAAAACATTCTGCTTCTGCTTTCCTTCTATAAGGAATCGGATCAAAATATGGCATCCTTGTTGACTGACATGGAGGAGCTAAAGAAGTTATATGATAAGGTTAATATTACGTACACCTATAGTGAGTCTACTTTCGAAATTGTAGACGGCGTTATGGTGATCAAAGACAATAGCTCAAGTACAATTCAAATTACTGCGGAAGATATTGCTAATATTAAGGCCCTCACATCAAGTATTAGAAATAAGATAATAAGCTAGATAAAAGCAGCCTATGAAAAAGTTAATTCTCATTGTTCTATCTGTTTTCATCCTAAGTACTTTAGATGTAATAGGGCAATGCAACTCTGAGTCGTTAAGCACTTCCTGTATTCCGAAATTATCCACTGGCTTCAACTTTTTGAAAAGCTATAAAATCGAGAAAGGCGGAAAAGACTATGTTGAATACTCTTATGTGTTCACGAAAGGCACACAATACATGATCAACATTTGTGCTGCCCCCCAGCCAACTGATGGTATAATCGTAAGTCTTTATGATTCTAACCGGAACAAGGTTGCTACCAGCAAAGTAAACGGACAATATATTTCTGCGATTGCTTATCCATGTAACACCACTGGGATATACTATATCCAGTATACCTTTGATGGTTCTACTACTTATTGTGGTGGAAGTGCACTCGGATTCAAACGTTAATCGATATAGAACCCTCGACCATCAAAAAAGCCTCTCTCCAGAGGCTTTTTTATTTTGTTGCAACCCACTGCCAATTTATAAATTTCGGTTTACCAGGGTGCTGCTGGCCTGAGCCGTTGGAAAAACTGTTATATCCGCCAACACAACGTGGGGTGCACACGTCAGGGTATAATGGATTATGTCAGCAATATCTTCGCCTTTGAGCGGCTCAATACCTTTATACACTGTCGCTGATTTGTCTGCATTGCCTTTAAAGCGGACCAGGGAAAATTCTGTTTCCACCAGGCCAGGATTGATTGAGGTCACTTTGATTCCAAAAGGATTCAGATCCAACCGCATACCCTTCGTCACCGCGTCGACGGCAAATTTACTGGCGCAGTATACGTTGCCGTTGGGATATACCTCTTTCCCGGCGATAGACCCCAGGTTGATGATATGACCCGATTTACGCTCCGTCATTCCAGGAATAATCTCGCGTGATACGTAAAGGAGCCCCTTCACATTAATATCGATCATCGCGTCCCAATCCTCCAAACTGCCCGTTTGAATCGGGTCAAGTGCCATGCGCATTTCCTGCATTGTTAATTAACACATCAATCGCTCTCCATTTCTCTGGAAGAGAATCAATGGCCTGCTTTACGTCAGGTTGATTTCGCACATCAAAAGAAAGGGTGGTTGCTTCCGTCAAAGCTGAAAGCTCAGCCCGTAATTTTTCCAATCGATCTTTTCTTCGCCCGCATAAAATAAGATTGAACTTATGGTGCGCTAAAAGCCTTGCAGTAGCTTCACCAATACCGGAGGTTGCACCGGTTATAAAAACGATTCTGCCAGTCATTCCGAAGATTAATTAAACACTGGCGAAAGTACAACAGTTATTGAAACAGAAGGTAAAGTGTAATGGTATTTGTGTTAACCCGTTGCAAAGGTTGTCCGAACTCGTTTGTCGTGTTCCCTAGCATGTTAAGCAGCCCGCGTGAAAACCTGATTTCAGGGGAAAATTTGAACAACGGATAGTATAAATCAAAGCCAAACCCCGCTTCGAGATTTAGGTGTGTCTCTTTTATTTCCAATGTTGGTTTGGTTTGATCCACATTCTTCTTCCCCGAGGCTTCGATTCCCGGCTTTACACCACCGACCATGTACATTCGAATATTGCCCCGTCGTTCGGACTTATACTTTAACAGAATAGGAAATTCAACAATTGTGTTCTCCACCGTTTCATCGATAGGAGGATCATTTGTAAACTGGTACCGGACTTTATTTTCATAAAATGCAACTTCAGGGGTAAGCCTCAAATCTAAAAATTCCGTGAGCCTGTAATTTACAATGAACCCAAGTGAGAATCCCGAGGACCAGCTTGGAAGTACAGCCGATACTGTGTCTAGGGCAGGTGTTACAAACTTATCTGAGTACTTTATTTGATAAATCGAGGAGTGAATTCCGATAAGGAAGCCGTAGGTCAATTTACGATTATCATAATTAGGATTATTCTTTTGAACCCATCGCGTTTTCTGCGCTTGACTTTGTAAAGCGCACAACATCAATACCGCGATCTGCGATTACTTTGTACCGATGTAAATAGAGCTTATTCCAAACGTTAGCGAACTGCATTGGGTATTTTTAAATCCGACATCATGCAAGATGTGAAGAAAATCTTCTCCATCGGGGAAAGCTTCGACAGACTTAGGTAAATATGTATAAGCTGCTTTATCATTCGATACTATAGATCCTATCTTTGGTAAAATAAATCTAAAATAAAAATTATAAACCTGTTTGAACGGAAATTTCGATGGTTTTGAAAATTCAAGCACAACGACCATCCCACCAGGTTTCAGAACACGTAAAATTTCGCTCAATCCTCGTTTAAGGTTTTCGAAGTTCCGTACTCCAAAAGCAACGGTCACAGCATCAAATTTATTTTCCTCGAAGGGAATATTTTCTGAATCTCCGCGAACCAGCTCAATTTTCGAATTCAGATTTTTAGCCAAAATTTTCTTCCGCCCTATTTCGAGCATGCCGTCTGAAATATCGATCCCGGTGATCTTTTGTGGATTTAGTTTTAGCGCTTCCAAAGCAAACTCTCCCGTGCCGGTAGCAACATCCAAAATTTGCCTGGGTTGCAACGTGTTGTAATGCACGAATGGCCTTCTTCCTCCAAATTTTATCAATGCCAAGACTTAACAGCTGATTCAGAAAATCATACCGGCGACTGATGTTATTAAACATCTTAGCCACCTGATCTTTTTTTGAAAGCGTCTCTTTATAGGGAACTACATCCATTTCTTGCCGGTCTAACCGTAAAACAAGCCCGAAGGTAACTGGTTTGACGTACAAAAGAAATTGACGCCAGTACCACGGCGAAAGAAATATGGGTCAAATGGTGTTCAACGCAAACGGAGCGAAAATAATCAGTTTTCCAGCACCTTGAACTCTACCCGCCGGTTCAACTCGCGTCCGCCGTTTTCATCATCGTTGCTGGCTAATGGTTTCGACTTACCATACCCCTTGGCCTTAATACGGCGGGTATTAATTCCCTTTTTCGTGAGGTACTCTTTAACAGCCTGTGCTCTTCGTAACGATAGATATTGATTGTATTCCTTGGTACCAACGGCATCGGTGTGGCCAGAAATCTCCATGACAATATTTTGATTTTGGCTTAGCATCGCTTCCAGTTTGTTGAGTTCTGTATAGGACTCCGTTTTGAAAGTCGCTTTGTCGAAATCAAAATAAATGTTGCGTAAAATCGAAGAAACTCCGGCCACCAGTTTACGCATCGCCACTTTGCGGGTAACAGTCTTTTCCTGCGCAGAGGCTCCTTCCAGCTTTATGTTAAGATTTTGGAAAACATATCCATCCACTTCCACAGAAAGACGATAGTCTTTCGGTTTTGCGTTGGTAATGTTAAACTCAAATACACCATCTCCAAGCGGCGTGAAAGGAACGATAACGTTATCTTTAGCCCCTACCAATTTGACTTTAGCCGGTAGCGGCGTTGTTTGATCAGCAGCATCTACCACACTCACTAAATATTTCAACGAATTCGAGCCTGTTTTTGGCTTTACTCGGGACTATCACAACTGGTGTGGTATCCGTTGGTTCATCGGGCGTTGGTGTAGGTTCGGTTGGGAGTTTTGCAACTGTTGGTGCCGCATCCTTAAGTCCTTCCGGAATTGTGATCATGTAAATGTCGGTGTATCCCATTCCGTCTTCCCGGACAGAGGAATAATAGGCACGTTTACCATCTTTCGAGGCAACGAAGTAAATGTCGTCGTCGGGTGTGTTGATTGGATAACCTAAGTTTACAGGTTCACTCCATTCATTTGTTTGCGGATTGAACGTGGCTTTAAATACATCATAGCCACCCATGCCTTTGCGTCCCTTGCTGCTGAAATACAGGGTAACATCATCGTAGTCAATGAACAATCCATCATCGTCCAAATCAGTATTAATTTTTGGACCCAAATTCTTAACATTCGTCCACTCCCCTTTCGAGTCTTTGGTCGCCTTATATATATCCAATCCTCCAAAACCACCTGGACGGTTACTGGAGAAGTACAATGTTTTTTCGTCCTTGGAAATGGAAATAGATTTTTCTTCAAAGCTGGAATTGATAATTCCCGGTAACGGGATCTTTGCAGCAAATTCACCGCCTGGCTGACGTTCGCTGTAGAATATGTCGCCGCCGCCCTCATCGTTAAATATAAAGAGTGTATTACCATCTGCTGATAACGCGACACTTGATTCGTGGTAGGGTGTATTTACAACCGGTCCAAGGTTTTTTGCAAATGCCCATGCTTCACCCGTCTTCTTCGCTGTAAAAATATCTTCATAAGGTTTGTTATCCTCAAACACGTTTTCATTCAAGTTGTCTTCCCGGCGGCGGGTAGTAAAGACGATTTCATTCTCATCTTCGTTGAGTACCGGTGCATAGTCTTCAAATTCAGAATTGATCTCGCGGCCTATATTGACGATGGAAAAATCGTATGGGGTTGAAATAAACTCCTTACCATTTTCGCATTCAAAAATCGCACGATCTACAGTAGCCAGATCAATCTTATCTTTTCCCTGATAGTTCGATTTACCTGCAAGTTTCGTCTTGTACAAGATTATAATATTCTAATGCCTTGTCGAAATTTTCTCCGTATTGGTAGCTACGTCCGATCAAATATTCAATGTCAAACCGGTAGGCAGGATCCTGGCGATAAACACGCATAAAATATTTTACTGCCCGGTCTTTGCCGACCGTTACCAAATGCATGCGTCCAGCCTCGTAGTTAGCTTTTATGAATGTAGTGTCCTGATCGGCTGCCGTAACCATAAGTTCGCGGGCATCGTCCATAGCCTTTGTTTCAGCCATAATCAATTCGGCCTGCTCCATGTATTGCTTCGCGATCTCTTTAGGATCTTGCTGGCTGTAACTTGGGGTCGAAAAAAACGGCAATAAAAGAGCTAAAAAAATCAGTACTCTTGGGATACTGTTCATTGCTTAAAAAATTTAACAATACACTCTAAAAAAATAACTTAAATACACCCCAAGGTAGGAAAAAGCCCGGATTTGGTACTATTAAAAACAGTGCATAAGGCACACGATTCTTACATTATTAGTATTTTGGCCTTCAATCATTACTTTAATGAAAGTTACTACCGCCGAATTTATAAGCAGCTATGCTGACGTCGCAAAATGTCCCACCCCGGATAAACCAGAATTCGCTTTTATCGGAAGGTCGAATGTTGGCAAATCTTCCCTGATAAACATGCTAACCAACTCCAGAAAACTTGCGAAGACTTCTGTAACGCCAGGCAAGACTCAAACGATTAACCATTTCCTGATCAATTTATCGTGGTATCTAGTCGATTTGCCCGGCTACGGGTACGCTAATGTTAGCAAAAGTACACGCGCAGGTTTTGGAAAGATGATCGAAAATTACGTATTAAAACGCGAGAATTTAACGTGCCTGTTTGTGCTGATTGACTCACGCCTGCCACCGCAAGCGATAGATTTGGACTTTATTGAATGGGCTGGAAGCAAAAATATTCCCTTGGCAATTCTGTTTACAAAAATTGATAAACTCAAACGGCAAGACCTCCAAAAAAATTTGAAGGGTTATGAAAATACCCTACTAACCCGATGGGAAGAATTACCCACCATAATCCTGACTTCCTCGGAAAAGAAAAATGGTAAAGAAGAAATTTTGAATTTGATTGATGAGCTACGAAAGGAATACCTTAAGAAAAAATAATAAACCGCAGAGACGCTAAGGCGCAAAGGATTAAAGTTTCGTTTGAGATTTTCTTTGCGCCTCTGCGTCTTTGCGGTTAAAAACATACGACCCAGCAATCTTTTACAACACTTCAATAATCCCTTTGCGTACCCCATTGCTTTGGAATAAGCGAAAAAATATAGGTTGGACTTTTGCAAACAATTGCGTTAGCTTTGCCCGCTCAATTATTGTGATATGACTTTAGCTGAAATAGCATCGATTAGCGGCAAAGGGGGCCTTTTTAAAGTAGTTGCGCCGACAAAATCGGGCGTGATCCTCGAATCTCTGGATGAGGCAAAAACAAAACTTGTGGCCACGACATCGCACCGTTTGTCGCTGCTTCATGAAATATCAATTTACACCACCACCAAAGAAGGCACTGCTCCATTAGAGGAGGTGTTAAAAAAAATTCATACTGATTTTGGAAATGATCTGGGTGTGGATGGCAATTCGGAAGCTGGCGAGTTGAAATCGTTCATGAAAGCAATACTTCCGACCTATGATGAAAATCGCGTATATGTATCCGACATCAAAAAGTTGGTTCGCTGGTATGATGCCATCTTAAAATATGCTCCTGAGCTGTTAAAGGAAAAATCGGAATCAAACGAAAAGGAAAAATAAACTCCTTGCCTGGATCAGTTGAAGCCTTGTGCTTTTTGCACCATATTTTTTGAGCCTACAAAAAATGCAGTGCGTTGGTGCAGTTCTTTTAGTTCGATATCAAGGATACGTCCGTTTCCATCTGTAGCACTTCCTCCGGCTTGTTCAGCAATGAAAGCAAGCGCATTACATTCGTACATTAATCTTAATTTTCCATTGGGATCTTTCGAAGTGGCAGGGTAAATATAAATACCACCCTTCAGCATATTTCGATGAAAGTCCGCCACAAGCGATCCGATATATCGCGCCGTATAATTCTGGTCCTTACAGTATTGGACGTATTGACGTACGCCATTCGAAAAAGAACCGGACGATCCTTCATTGATAGAATAAATCTTGCCGTCTTGGGGCATTTTCAAATCGGGATGTGATAAGAAATATTCGCCGAGAGAAGGTTCATACGTGAAGCCATTAACACCGTGCCCGGTTGTATATACCATCATCGTCGAAGATCCATATAATACATACCCTGCTGCAACCTGCTCCGAACCTTTTTGTAAAATATCAATCGACTGGATGGGAGTGCCAGCCTGTGATTTCCTTCGATAAATTGAAAAAATTGTTCCAATGGAAACATTCACATCAATGTTGGAGGAACCATCAAGCGGATCGATAGCAATGACATACTTCCCATCATTATTTAGATCGACGAATGATTCCGATTCCTCAGAGATCAACGCGCATACTTCGCCACCCTTGGCAAGTGCGCGCGTGAAACGGATATTAGCCAACACGTCTAGCTTTTGCTGATTATCACCCGCCATGTTTTGTGTACCCATGGATCCCATGATATCAATCAGTCCGGCTTTGTTTACTTCCCGGTTTACTACTTTAGAAGCCAATGCTATGTCGCGAAGCAATTGAGAGAGCTCTCCGCTTGCATACTGGAACTGATCCTGGTTGTTTTTAATAAAACGATCTAATGCTAGTCCGATGGAGTGCGCAATTCTGGAAGATTCAATACTTGCTGCATTAGCTTTATTGATTGATCTTTGCATGCTTTTATAACTTACCACAAGTTAGTTTTAAAACAATTTAGATCAACGTAAATGAAGGTATTTAAATTTGGTGGAGCATCCCTCCGAGATTCAAAAGGGGTTAAAAATGTAGCCTCAATCATTGCTGCTGAAGCGTCGAAAAATTTACTCGTAGTTGTTTCAGCAATGGGCAAAACCACGGATATGCTGGAGCGCATTTTGAGCTTGGCTTCTTCAAAACAAGATCATCGCGTTGCCCTTGATGAACTAAAAAAATATCATCACGAAATTATCGAAGGGCTCTTTCAGGATCCTTCATCCGTGATCAGCGAAGTCGATATTCATTTTAACGATATTGAAAAACAGCTTAGTACATCTGCTGCGTTCGACCAGGTATATGATCAGGTGGTGTGTAAAGGTGAATTGGTTTCGTCTGTCATCGTGCATCATTACCTTCTTTCGAAAAATATTGCAAGCTTCTGGCACGACTCAAGATCGTCTGTTAATACGGATAAAAATTTCAGGGAGGGAAGAGTGGATTGGGCTAAAACATCCATTGCCATTGAGAAGTTACGGCCCGTGCTTCAAAAAAATATAATCATCACCCAAGGTTTTATCGGCAAAACAGAAGATGGTTTCACGACTACGCTGGGACGCGAAGGCTCGGATTTTTCTGCAGCAATTTTTGCTTCCTGTCTTGCTGGCGGAATCTGTTGTGATATGGAAGGATGTTCCTGGGGTTATGAATGCAGATCCTAAAAAAATTCCGACAGCAACGGTGTTCGAAGAATTACCTTTTAAAGAAGCAGCGGAGATGACGTACTATGGTGCCTCCGTTATACATCCAAAAACCATCAAGCCCCTTGCAAACAAAGGTATACCACTGTACGTAAAAAATTTTACAGACGCGACATTACCGGGGACAAAAATTCACGAATGCCAGGTGGAAAACCTGCCTCCACTCATAGTATTTAAAGAAAATCAATGTCTTATTTCATGCAAAGTCACTGACTACACCTTTATCTCAGAGCAGCAATTAAGCATAATCTTTCACGCGCTATCAGAACTTGATATTCGATTAAATCTCATGCAGAATTCTGCAATTTCACTTTCTTTCTGCGTCGACTTCCGCGAAAGCAAAGTATCAAAACTGATAGAAAAACTTCAGCAGCATTTTGAAGTGTTCTACAACACGGGGTTAACTTTGATCACCATCAAAAATTATGATGAAGCGACATTTGAAACGTATAGGAAACGAAAAGGTGTGCTGCTGGAACAGTCTTCGAGAAGTACGCTGCAAGTGTTGGTCAAATAGTTTTGCATGATTTGCCGAATACGAGAGCTCTAATTGAAAATTGAATGTTGAATATTGCGTGTTGAGTGTTTTTGACATTTATGAAACACTCAATATTCAATAATCAACACTCAAGGCTCAAGGGCGTTTAACAATAGTCAATAATCTTTTACAGGCAAAAAATATTTTTTAGCACTCTCACAAACATGACATTTATAAGAGTCAGGCAAGGATTCGAACGGTACTCCAGCTGGAATATTTGACGCAGGATCGCCGTATTTTTTATCGTATATGGTCAAACAATTACTGCATTGGTAGCTGGTTACAAATCCGTTCACGTGCGCTTCTTTTTTCACCTCGCCTACGTGTTCTTTCTCCGGATTAAGCTGCCGGAAATACAACTTGCTCAACTCGATCAACAATGAGGGAATCATTTCCTTTTTCACATTTCGCGCATAGGTGTGATGGACTACATTGTTGGGATTAAAATCTTTGGCATACAAAATATTGTAATGATCACCTGGCGTTGATCCGTTAGCCGAACTCTTCTCGATCACAATGGCCGTGAATAAAAACATGTCGCGGTTTGTTTTAATCGTAAAAGTGAGCCCGTGGGTACTTATGTCCTGTTGGTCGAGTTCCCTTACCAAAAACTTCTTTAGTTCAAGCGCTTCACGATCAATCACCGGAAGATGCCAATTTAATTCCAGGGATGAGTGCCGTTCATTAATACCAAACTTACCCATCAACTTTTCCCAGCGAAGACGATCCGAGGACTTTATACCTTTAATGATAAAAGCTTTCCAGGGAATGATATTGATCTTGCTAATGTTTGTTTCCTGACACAAACGGCATGCTGCCGTCATAAAATCAATATCATACTGATTGTTTCTCCAGTAGAGGCCTAACCAGTACTGATTATTCCGCATTGCGTTTAATCCTTCATAGTATGGAAACGTTGTTTCCGGAAATTTTAATTTCTCAGGAATCGTCTTATAGTTGATCCTTACATAATTATTTTTCAGGATCATGTGAAGTTCTTCCGCCGTGAACGGCAATAACTCCAAAAAAATCTTTTCCAATTCACGCGCAATCTTTGGTATGTCCTGACCATAAATGAGTTTTGGCCACGCTTCAATGACCTGACCTTTGCGAGGATCACGAATGTAGAGATACCAGTAATTCTCTTCCTTTGACGCGATAAAATTCAATTCTCCGGTAAACAATGGAACTAGTCCCTGAACCGGGTCCACAATGTTGATTTTTAACCGAGGCATGTATTCGAAGCCGTCGATAATAACGTTATAAGTATCTTCTTTTACCCAGTTGGTAGTCTCAACTACATTAACCACTGCATATGAACTTACAATATTCTGGTAAATCGATTGGTCGCTCCCGAGCTCGTATTCAATGTTGATGGCGCGGAAAGCTTTTTCAAGCGACTTTTCCTCGGCACCATTCGACGGAAACATGATATCCTGACGGGAACCAAAAAGCACATACTTATTTCCCAGGTTCTTTGACAATTCCATGATCCTTAGCAAATCGGCAGGCGATAAAAAGCCTCCCTTCACAAAAGCCCGGATCAGGTCACTCTTCTTTTTCGTTTCCATGGGAAGGCAAAGCTAACGGCTTAAAGCGTAAAGCAGAAAGCAGAAAGCTAGTTTTTCGATTTTAATCAATTTTTTCAGATACTTTACAAGGCGCTAGTGGGTACATGACTTTTAGCTTTCTGCTTTTTGCTTTAAGCTTCTCACCAAGACTTTCTTTAATGATCTGCTGAACTTCAGGCTTACAACTTCCGCATCCAAGCCCGGCACCGGATCGTTGGCAAAGCGATGCTAAGGTATGACAACCATCTTCAATAAGCTTGGTCAAATTTCCTTCTCCTACCTGATTGCACGAGCAAATCAATTTGCCTAGAACAGGCTCTACTTTTTTCCCGGAGCGAAGAAGCTGCATTCGCCTTTCCGATAATTCAATTTTATTTTCAATCAGGGATTTGAACTCAGCAAATTCACTTTTATCGCCAATCAATATGGCGCCCACTAATCGATCATCCTTCACGATACATTTTTTATAGTATCGAAGGGATTTGTCAATAAACAGAATCTCATCGTACCCTTCCCCATTCACGGGCACCTCCGGGATACCCAGGGAACACAGATCCAAACCGGAAAGTTTGAGGATGTTCATCGGCACAGCACCATCGTATAAACTCTGTAAATCTCCGTGAATAAAATTGGCCAATACGTCGGCTTGTTTCTCTGCGGCCGCAGTAATACCCATCATTCTGCCGCGATGTTCGGCAATTTCTCCTATTGCGAAAATATCGGGATCGCTGGTTTGCATGTAATCATTTACGATTATGCCTGATGCGGACTCAAGGCCCGATTCAACGGCGAATTCGATGTTGGGACGCGTACCGACCGCATAGACCACTGCATCGGCTTGTAAAATTTTCCCGCTGCGAAGTTTGGCTCGCAACTTTCCATTTTGATGCGCAGGTTCTACTACCTGAACCTGATCATTCATGTATACCGTGATATTTTTTTCTTCAATAAAATCTATTAAAAGTTCACCCGCTAAATTATCGATCTGTCGTTCCATCAGACGACTACCCAATTGGAGAATGGAAACATTAACATCGATATCACTTAGCGAAGCGGCGAGCTCTAAGCCAAGAAGTCCTCCACCAATAATCAATACGTGTCCTTTTGGTTCGAGAAAGTTTTTTAACGTATCTGCATCGTGACGGGTACGCATCGTAAATATTCCGGGAAGGTTGACCGGAGCATCTTTTGGGATATGCGCGCGCGTCCCGGTGGCCAAAATTAATTTATCATAGCGGTGACGACGTCCCTGCTTATCAACCACGTATTTATCGGCGCGATTGATTTCGACAATTTCCGTCTCAAGATTTAGCGTAACATTCAATTCTTCAAATTCCCCAGCTTGAAATTTTTGAAGTTTATCCCAGGATAATTTATCATTTACGTACTCCGGTAGCAAAACCCTGTTATAAAATGGATATTTTTCTTTCGAGAAAACCTGTATCTCATCGTTAGGATTCAGGGCGCGATAACTGCATAAAAACCTGTACGATGCCGCCCCTGCTCCGGCAATGATGATTTTTTCAACTGGCTTTTTGTATTTCTTGACTTCGACCGTGGAGAATTTAAAATCGGGTTCTTTCGAAATCGGATCAACCAAGGTGCTGGTCAAATTATTGGCGCGTGCATAATCCTGATTCAGAATTTTTCCCCAATGCATGGGCAAGAAAACGACGCCACGTTTAATGTCTTCTGTGATCTTTGCACAAACACGAACTTCCCCCCTTCCGTTCTCGACAAGGACCACGTCTCCTTCTTTTATATTGCGTATATAGGCATCGTGAGGATTAATTTCTATATAGGGCTTGTCAATGTGCTGACGAAGCTTATTCACCTTTCCCGTTTTTGTCATGGTATGCCATTGATCACGGATCCGTCCTGTGGTCAAGATCAACGGAAATTCGTTGCTGACGGGCTCAGAAAGATTTTCGGGATTGTCGAGCGGAAAAAAGCGTGCTTTTTTTGAAGGCGTAAAAAATGAGTGGTCGGTAAATAATCTCTTCGTACCTGGATGTTCGGCTGAAGGTACTGGCCATTGGAATGTGCCCTCTGATTTTAATCTTTCATACGAAAGACCGCTGATATCAATATTGGTATTTTTTGTAAGGGCACAGTGCTCTGCATAAATTTCGGCAGGATTCTTATAGTCAAAGCCAGAAAAGCCCATTGCTTTCGCAAACATGCAGAGTATTTCGCTATCGGCTAATGCTTCACCGGGCGGGTTGACGACTTTGCCCAGGTGACTAATTCTGCGGTCGGAATTAGTCATGGTTCCTTCTTTTTCGAAATGTCCGGCGGCAGGTAAAATCACATCGGCAAATTGCAGCGTATCTGACTTTCTTGAAATATCCTGAACCACGACAAATTTTGCTTTCTTCAAAGCAGCTTCGGCACGTCTGGCATCCGGTAAACTGACCAGGGGATTAGTACAGATAATCCATACCGCTTTAAGATCACCGCGTTCCAACGCTTCAATCATTTGAGTCGCGGTCAGACCAGGCTTTTCGGAGATAGATGGAACACCCCAAAATTCGGCGACTTCCTTGCGATGTTGGGGATTGGCGATACTCCGATGGGCAGCTAGCATCGTAGCAAGCCCTCCTACCTCTCTCCCGCCCATGGCGTTTGGCTGTCCCGTTAGTGAAAATGGACCTGATCCTGGCTTTCCGATGTGCCCGGTTATCAAATTAAGACTGATCAAGGCGAAGTTTTTCTTAACACCAATAACGCTTTGGTTAAGTCCCATCGCCCATAGCGTAAGGAAGCCTTTTGACGAAGCTATGTAGCTTGCCGCTAACCGAATCTGGTCAACCGTAATGTCACACCGTTCAGCAGCTTCTTCTACTGTTATTCTAAAAACAGAGTCCCGGTATTTCTCAAATTCCTCCGTGTGCTTCGCGATAAAATCATAATCCACTTCTCCATTTTCAATCAACACGCGGGCTATCGCATTGTAAGCATAGATATCGGTGCCGGGAGTAATTTGCAAATGCAAATCTGCAATGGCACAGCTTTGTGTTTTCCTGGGATCGACGACGATAATTTTTACCTCGGGATTATTCTGCTTGCGCGCTTCAATTCTTCGAAACAAAATCGGATGACACCAAGCGGGATTTGCCCCTGCAATTAGAAAGCAATCTGCTATTTCGATGTCTTCATAAGACACAGGGACGGAGTCTTCGCCCAGCATATTTGCATAACCAGCAACAGCACTGCTCATGCAAAGCCGCGAATTTGTGTCTATGTTGTTCGTTCCAATAAAACCTTTAACAAGTTTGTTGGCGACATAATACTCCTCCGTCAAACATTGCCCCGAGACATAAAATCCTACGGCATCAGGACCGTAGGTTTGAATGATGGATTTGAAAACAGCAGCACTCCGTTGAATGGCCTTATCCCAACCGACACGCTGATAGGGATGGTTCTTGCTCCAGCGCATTTCGGGATACAATAGTCTGTCACTCGTATCCTGCATCGCATAATGCAAGTTCATTCCCTTTGAACACAGCATGCCTCTATTGGCAGGATGATCTTTATCTCCCTCGATCACGAGGTTATTTTTCCTGTCTTTCTTCACAACGATGCCACAACCTACACCACAATAGGAACATGTTGTTTTAAAACTTCCTTCATTTTTTATAGCCACAGTACAAATTGTTAGAACTACCTATAACCCAGACCACTGATTAACGTGATGACACTGGCCCTGATTGAGGTGACGCCGTTGATTACTCATCTTGTTACTACTTACTAAGCCTTCTACGAAGCGCTTACCACTTTTTACCACCCACCGCTTACCAACTACACCCTCCTTGCCGGAGCAAATTCGCGGGCACCTCAAGCTGCTTGCTCTTCCTTATAAAACTCACCCTCGTCCAGTGCAACCTTTTCCACCAACAAACTCAACAAGCGTTCGCGAATGATTTTATACTCAGGAAGATTCACAGTATCCTTTTTATTTCTTGGCCGGGGCAAATGCACTTCTTCTATTTCACGTATCGTTGCCGCCGGTCCATTGTTCATTACCACGATTCGGTCTGACAGAAACACCGCCTCTTCAATATCATGGGTTACCATTATGATCGTTTTAGACCGATGGGTAAGATTCCATAGTTTTAATAGCTCAATATGAAGGGATGCTTTTGTTAATGCATCCAATGCGCCGAAAGGTTCATCCAACAAGAGTACTTCGGGGTCAATAGCAAACGCGCGGGCTATTGCTACACGTTGTTTCATACCACCAGATATTTGCTTTGGATATTTTTCACGGTGTTCCCAAAGGTTTACCATTTTCAGATACTTTTCGCTCAACCCGTGTTTCTCGTCTTTGCTCTTGTTCTTCACCGCTGCATCTACTGCTTGAAAAATATTCTGATAAACCGTAAGCCATGGAAGAAGTGAGTAGTTTTGAAAAACAATTCCACGATCAGGCCCGGGGCCTTTTATTTCTTTCCCATTTAATACCACTTTTCCTTTTGAAGGAAAGACCATTCCGCCAATGGCATTCATAATGGTGGATTTTCCACAACCAGAGTGGCCAATGATAGAAATGATCTGACCTTTTTCCACTTCCAGGTTGATGTCTTTTACCGCCACAAATTTGCCTTTCACAGAATTGAAGGCTATTTCCATATTTTCAATTTTCAGATAGCTCATACGTGTCTTTTTAAATTGAATAAGTGACTTTCTTCTCCACATAAGCGAAACCCCTGTCGAGCAACAGACCAACAAGTCCTATGATGAGGATCGCGGAAATTACCTTTTCGAGACTGAGAGAATTCCAGCTATCCCACACAAAAAAACCGATCCCCATACCGCCTGAGAGCATCTCGCCTGCTACAATCACCAGCCACGCAACGCCGATACTGAGGCGTAATCCCGTGATGATATGTGGAAGACTGTAGGGAATCAAAACTTTTGACAGATACTTCCATTTCGAAAAGCCAAATGCTTTCGATACATTTTTATGATCATCGGGAATGGATGCTACACCAAACGCTGTGTTAATTAAGGTCGGCCATAATGAAGTGATCACGATGATAAAAATGGTAGCATCGCTGGCAGATTGAAATGCAACAAGTCCGATGGGAAACCACGCCAATGGTGAAACCGGTTTTAATATCTGAACAATTGGATAAAATACCTTTCTGCAAAAAGCATTTGCACCCATTAATAATCCAACAGGAATAGCAATCAATGATCCCAACAAAAATCCCGTAAACACACGTATCAATGAGCTTAGTAACTGTAGGGCAATCCCTTTGTCGTTGGGCCCGTAATCATAGAAAGGGTCGCTTATTAATTCCCAAAATACTACTGATGTCGCGAGCGGTCCTGGAAGCTCGTCCTTTGTAATCAAACTTATGAAATACCAGGCAACAAGCAGGGCAACAAAACCAAGGACATTATAGGACAAGCTCACGATCACCGAAACTATTTTTTTTAACGCCGTGATCAATCCGGAGGACGCCGATGCATTCCCTCCACTCATCCACTCTCTTGTCAGCGATGGTGTTATGGTTATTTCTTTTTTCATGCTATTATATTTTAAGTTAACCGCTGTTTATCAACAGAGGCTAACATGTTTATCATTGATTAATGCTGTTCACTTGTTTCAAATATTCTCCAGGATTATTGGGATCGAATTTCGCTTTGTCAAGATCCAGCGTGAAAGGTTTCATGTCGTCAGTAGGAATTTTGATTTTCATGCTGGTCGCCACTTCCTTATATAGATCCTGCAGAATCAACTTGTCGGCAATGGCTTTATAGTCAGGAGCTTCTTTCAGGTAGTCAAATCTCATATACTGCGCCATGAACCAAATGGCATGCGACTTTCTTGGAAAATTTGTTTCGCCGCCACGATGAAACAACATGTAGTTGTCGGTGTATATCTCAGTACCCTGATCACATCCTAAATTGTAGTCCCCCATAAGTCTGGCTTCGATAACATCGGCAGGCGCATTCACATATGGAGTTTTGCCGATGACTTCAGCTGCTTTCTTCCGGTTCGCGCGATTGTCTAACCATTTACAAGCTTCCAAAACTGCTTTCATCACGTTCTTCAGATCCTCTCGTCTTGCTTCGCTGAATTGTTTATTCACCACAAGGGCTTTTTCAGGATGATGTTCCCAGATATCCTGAGTTGAAATTTCTGTAAAGCCAATACCTTGCTTTACCGCTACACCATTCCACGGTTCGCCTACACAATAGCCGTCCATGTTGCCTACCTTCATATTGGCGACCATTTGTGGAGGGGGAATCGTAATGATTTTTGAAGTCTTCTGACTCACGTTCGCTGCCGCCAGCCAATAACGCAACCAGATGTCATGCGTTCCACCGGGAAAGGTCATGGCAAAAGTAACTTCCTTATCTGCTTTTAATTTGGCCGCTACTACCGGCGCGACTTTAGTTCGTTTGTTTAAATCCTACTTTCCCGCAGAAATCCTTTGAAAGTGTAATAGCCTGACCGTTGTTGTTCAGGATCATGGCGACTTTCATTTCTGATCCTTCTTTGCCGCCGACACCCGTATAGACAGACAATGGCATGCTGAAAAGACAGTGTGCACCATCCAGTTCACCTGTTAGAATTTTATCTCTTACGTTGGCCCAGGAGGCTTCCTTTGATACTTCAACGTTTACACCATACTTTTCAAACAAGCCAAGTTCCTTGGCCATTACGATCGGCGCACAATCGGTCAAAGGGATAATTCCAAGGCGAATTACTTCCTTCTCACTAACATCAGTATGTAACGGTCCGGCGGATGTTAGTAACAGCAACAGGACGGGAAGTGCAAACCAGGTGTTTATTGATTTTATATAGGATGTTATTTTTTTCATGATGTTGGATGTTAGGGTTTGAAGACAAATTCAGGTTTGATGGAGATCATCAGGTAGGCCCAGTTCGATGAGGTGTCTGGGTTCTTTACGTTCTTAACTTTGGAAGACGTCATCGTATCGCTTGAGAACATCGCAGAATATCCACCCTCGATATTTATAACCTTCGTCATCGCATAGTTAAATACAAAGTCGATTTCGGTGCCCAAGCCCTTGTCCAATACGGTACCTACTTCGTTCGTTACTGCAGTGGGAAGCGCAAAACCATGAACATCCAGTGAAAGTGTAAGATTATCTTTTGGCTTGTACTTAGATTTTAAATAATAGTTAATGAGTCCATTGGGACCGAAGCCATCAGCGACGTAAAAATAATCCATGTATCCCCAGAATTTATGAGGAGTTCCGTAAAGCGGATCAAACCGTTGATACTTTTTAGTTGGATCGGATCCATTATTCCCCGAAGTAATATCGATACCTGGACCGAAGCTGAATTTCCTCCCGGCAGAATACATGGTGGACAGCGAAAGGAGATATTCATCTAACGAAGTTCCTTCCCGATATTTTCCTCCCTGATAAAAGGCAGTTGCTGTAAAGGCAAGTTTTCTAAAAGCTGTCCCTACCAAATATCCTCCAATGGTAAAGCGGCTCCAAACTCCTCCTTCATAGATGGGTGTTTTCTTGTCGACGTCTGCTTCAGTATAGTGAAATTTGCTGAAGTCATCTTTGAATGCAAGCATAGATGCATTTCCGAAATGAAGTTTCTTTGCCACATATAAAAATTGCATGGACTTGTACATTGAGCTCATTCCATTGGTACTGGCAGGATACCCAGTAGGAACTCCGTTATAAATGTTGTTGGATTTTCGTTCTGCGTTTTGGTTGTATGCCACACCCAGGTGCGCAGTCCAGCCGTTGTGATCGAACTTAAGCAGCGCAGCATCGTGCCGCCTCGCTTGCTGCAGCCAATCCAGGTTTCCCAATAATCGAACATCATCATACACTAATTCCTGACGGCCGATTTTGAGTGCAAAGTTTTTAATTACTTTTCCGGTATCTACCAAACTTATTTCTCCCCATGCTTCATGGAGCATAAATCCATCATATGCATCGGCAGTGATCCGGTTGATTGAAGATGCGTCCTGTCCCCAGACTCTTACATCTTGTACAGAAGCATAAAGTTTGAAACGGTGGGCGACGTATCCGAAATTAAGACGCGTACGTTGTGAGGTAAAAGTGGCTGGCACAGTATCCTGAACTGAAGGAGTTCCTTGACCATCCCGGTATTCGGTGCGTGTTCTGAGTTGCCCGGAAATAGTGAATTGTGCCTGAAGCTGGCTGGTCAGGCACAAGCAAAAAAGAAAGGCTAAAATTGGTGAGTAAGTGTTCTTATCCATATTTTTGAGGTTTAGTGTTACAACTAAATGCTTGTCCCCTGGAAGAATTCGTGGTTCTGAAAGGGGACTTTTTTTTGGAGGTGCTACCTGGTAACATCCATGCCGCTGGTATTTATATCTGTCAGGTTGATATTGGTTTAAGGTTAGGCAATTGCTTCTTCTAATAATTGTTTCTTTACCACCGGCTTCGGCTTAGTTTCAACATGGACAACATCAGGATTCGCATGTCTAGAGAAACTTAAAGCCAGCGAAATGAATGAAACCACTGTCACCGCGATGCCAATGGTGAATAAACTTTCACGATAGGAGATATTTTCAGAAGTAAAAAGAAATCCAGCCAGCACCGCCCCGACATTTCCGCCTGCTCCTACGATTCCGGATACAGCGCCCATAGCCTTTTGGTTAATAAAAGGCACAACGGAATAGGTCGCGCCGTTGGACATTTTAAGGAATAATGCGAATACCAGCATCGTTACGATTGCCCAGGTGAGGACATCCATTGTCGAGAAAAGCATAATGCCGAGTCCTTCCAACAATAGAAATACACCCAGGATCATTATTCGGCCCTTCAGACCCCATTTCTTTCCAGCCTTGTCGCCAAAAATTCCACCCAGTGCCCGGGCGAAAATGTTCATCATACCAAAAGTTCCAGCAATAATCCCAGCTTCCTTGAGTCCGAGGTTGAAGTGGTCGACAAAATATAGTGTAGCGATGTTGTCAATGGTGATTTCTATTCCGAAGCAAGCTCCATACGCCAGGAATAACACCCAGACGCGATAATCTTTGCTGGCGCTTAAAAAACTTCCTTTGGAATCTTTTGCCTTTGCTTTGTATTCCGGATTTGTCCTGCGTAGGTCGCTTACGTTGCCGTCAGGTGTATCTTGCGTAAAAAAGTAGTAAACAAGGCCCATGGCAAACAACGCGAGCCCTGGAATTACCATACTATACCGCCATGCCTGTTCATTTAGATAGCCCATTCCGACGAACCCTGCAAAGACGAGCGGCATAACCATCAGCGTTACGCCTCCACCCATGTTACCCCATCCGGCCGACGTAGCGTTGGCAGTGCCAACAACATTCGGAGCGAACATCACGGAAGTGTGATATTGGGTTATGACGAATGATGCGCCGATAACGCCAATGGCCAGTCGAAATAAAAGGAACGATTCGTAGCTATCACTGAAGCCGATAAACATAACGGGGAGGGAACCAACTAAAAGTAAGATGGTATACGAGATCCGGGGACCAATTCTGTCGCATAGCCATCCGAAGAAAAGGCGGGCAAAAATAGTGATGGCGACAGAGGCGATGATAATGTTTCCTATTTGTTGCTTGGTAAGTCCAAGGTCTTCGCGGACCACAGGCATCAGCGGGGCAATACCAAACCATCCGAAAAAACAGAGGAAAAAAGTAATCCAGGTGAGGTGGAAGGTCCGCATTGGTACGGATTTGAAATCCAGCAGGTTGATCTTTGTTGCTTTCATTAAGAACGGGTTGTGGGTGTTAACTACGTTTTTTTACGTAATAAAAATAAGTAATCATACTTAATAAATACGTATAAATACGTAAAAAATTAACGAAACGGATTTAAATACGTAGAAAATCGTTTGCAGAGCTTTTAAAAAAATGCTCCAGTCCCCGTAGCGGGCCGAAAGTGGGAATCAAACCTTCAAAAAAATTCTATCCCATAAATTATGGTACACCCACTCGCCGCGGTAAAAAGAATGCAGTAAAAAAACTTTTACTTTGCGGTTTAGTTGTAAAAATTAATGAAAAGAATCCTCATACTTTACTACACCCAATCCGGGCAGTTGTTGTCCATTTTACAGTCATTAGCTACACCTCTCATTAGGGCCGGCCACACCATTCATTTCGAAGAAATTCAGCCACTGGAAAAATTTCCGTTTCCATGGAGTTCATATCAATTCTTCAACGCCTTTCCTGAAGTTTTCAGTCAAAAGCCTCAATCGCTGAAGAGCGTCTCCCCGAAAGCTACCAATGGGTATGACCTAATCATCTTGGGTTATCAGCCTTGGTTCCTGACACCATCGCGCCCAGTGAGTTCTTTTCTCCAAAGTGACGATGGCAAAATGATTTTGAACACTAAACCCGTCGTAACCGTTTTGGGGTGCAGGAATATGTGGCTTGGCGCGCAGGAAAAGGTGAAGAAAAGATTAAAAGCAGCAGACGCAAACCTCGTCGGTCACATTGCGCTGATGGATCGGTCTTCGAATCTTACAAGTTTGATTACAATTCTCCGTTGGATGCTCACAGGCAACAAAAAACCTTTTTGGTTTTTTCCAGCCGCGGGAGTGTCAGAGCAGGATGTTGAACACGCTCAAGCGTACGGCGAATTAATAAATAAGGCACTTAACAATAGTGAATTTGCGTCGTTACAAGCTAGCTTAAACCAAGCAGGGGCCATTGACATAAAACCAAATCTCGTCTTGTTAGAGCGCAGAGGACAAAAAGCATTTTCTGTTTGGTCAAAATTTATCGCGTCAGGGGGACCGCTACATTCTACGGGAAGAAAAATCCGAGTTTATATTTTTATGTATTTACTCTTAACCGTAATCCCGTTGTTGTCTCCCCTGTTGTGGATTGTCTCTCGAATTTTGTTAACGCTTAAGCGAAAACAATTAATACAGGATGTTGAATATTTTAAGCAGAACTCGTTACGCAATGGATAAAATGATTTTGGCCTATTTCGAAATTTTTTGTAGCCGCGGGATGTTAATACGATCTAATTATTGTTCTGAGCGGTAGCGCTAACACTGCATCCAAAATGGGGTTTAATAGTTTTAATTCTTGAAGGAAAGAAGTACTTTCGGGCTCAAATTGCCAAACGAAAAACGACGCAAATCTTTAGCTGAGAATGAATAGGAGTGTTTACATAACCAAATTAGCAAGTTTCTTACCGAACGATCCTGTGTCCAACGAGGAGATGGAGAATATTTTAGGAAAGATCAACAATCAGTCTTCAAAAGCAAAGCCACTCATTTTACGCAATAATCAGATTAAGACCCGCTATTACGCATCTGACAAAGAGGGAAATACCACGCACACGAATACTGAATTAACGAAGCTTGCAATCGAAAAACTTTTTGATAAGCAATTCGGACTTGAAGACATTGAAGTTTTATCGTGTGGAACGACTACGCCCGATCAACTTCTGCCTGCGCATGCTGCCATGGTGCACGGAGCTTTAGGCGGATATCCAGTAGAGATCAACTCAACTACGGGTGCATGTAGTGCGGGTATTCAAGCGCTGAAGTTTGGATATCTGTCGATTCTTTCAGGAACAGCCTCTAATGCTGTTTGTACCGGCTCCGAAAGATTTTCAATTTGGATGCTTGCCAAATATTTTAAAGAAGAGGGTGCAAAGGTTGCACAGCTTGAAGGCGATGGTATCATCGCTTTCGAGAAAGACTTCTTGCGTTTTATGCTTTCCGATGGCGCCAGTGCAGCACTGTTACAAGACATGCCTAATCCGAATGCACTCTCTCTAAAAATCGAATGGGTAGAGCAACGATCCTTTGCGCATGCGCTTCCCGCTTGCATGTATGCGGGTGCCATTAAAGATGCATCAGGAGAATTTATCGGATGGAGCGATTTGGATCAGGATGTCTGGACTGGTCAATCTGTATTTGCTATAAAACAGGACACCAAGTTATTGGGCGATTTTATCGTTAAAAAAGGCGGTGAGTTAATTAAAGAACTTGCGGCATCAGGAAAGTTTGACCCGGAAAAACTGACCTATTTTCTTCCTCATCTTTCATCCCAATACTTTGCTTCGCGCATTGCTAAAGAATTAGAGCTAATCGGGTTGCCTATTCCTTCTTCAAAATGGTTCACGAACCTTTCTTGGGTTGGAAACGTCGGTGCCGCTTCTCCCTTTCTGATGCTTGAAGAGCTGTTCAATTCCGGAAAACTTAAGAAAGATGATCAGTTACTGTTGATGGTTCCTGAAAGTGCGCGCTTTAATTATGCATATGTTTTGTTAACGGTAGTTTAGCTACCCCGTTATTCGTTAATGATGACAACTTAGATTACAGATAGGCTTTTTAAAATAGAACGATTAACGGATGCCGATATGGAAAAAGATCACGTTCCACAAGATCAGGAAAATCTAAACGAAGGCAAACTGGCAAAGCTTTACTATGCTACTGACGATAAAGGTCACTACGTTAAAGTGAACAGCATTGGATGGGAGCCTGAAACCGTTGCGATGCAACAGGCATGGGACGTTGTGTTTGATGAAGTTGAAGAAGCACGTAAAAAAGTCTTGGAAGGTAAAGCAAGCCCTTTGCTGTATTATATTAAAAAGAATATCATGACGCCCTCAATGGTCGCCAGTTACGCATCGACCTTTGGCTTTATGGTGAAGCTCCATTGTTATCCCTATTTTTTTAAGAAACTCTCCCGTAAAAAGTTGGAGAAATATGCCTACGCGTTTCGCATATCAGTAGAAGAGCTCATCGATTTAGATCAACTCAAAAAAAATGACCGTTAATTTTACGCACAAGCAATCGGCCCACTGCGAGAGTGGCGTTGTTTCGAATCTGCTACGCTTTCATGGACTGGAATTCGATGAGCCGATGGTATTTGGAATCGGCTCAGGATTGTTTTTTTCCTATTTGCCTTTTATAAAAGTCAATGGCATTCCTGTGGCAGCCTATCGCATCTGGCCGGGACTAATATTCAAACGCTTTTCAGATCGTATTGGAATAAAAATAGAAACAAAGAAATTTTCTAATCCCGCTAAGGCGATGCTTGCGTTGGATCAAATGTTGGAGAAAGGACAACCGGTGGGAATGCTCACCTCTGTTTTTTATCTCAACTATCTCCCTGCAGCTTATCGTTTTCATTTCAATGCTCACAACATAATCGTTTTTGGTAAGGAAAATGGAAAATACTTAGTAAGCGATCCGGTGATGGAATACACGACTGAAATCTCCTACGAGGATTTAGTGCGTGCCCGCTTCGCGAAGGGAATGCCGGAGCCCAGCGGCCGTATGTATTACCCGATCAAGGTGCCAAAAGATTTCAGCCTTGAGAAAGCGTTGTGGACGGGCATCAAACAAACAAGCAATCACATGACCCGGATACCGGTCCCCATCGTAGGCTCGAAAGGAATGAGGTACCTTTCCAAACGGCTAAGGTACTGGCCCGAACGTATTGGCGATAAACGAGCTATTCAATGGTTAGGGAATCTAATCCGGATGCAGGAAGAGATCGGCACCGGCGGTGCCGGATTTCGGTTTATCTATGCTGCCTTCCTGGACCAAGCCAGTACAAAGCTCCAAAATGAGAAGCTCTTTAATCTTTCCAAACAGCTTACAAAGAGCGGCGATCAGTTGCGCGATTTCGCTTACTATGCAGGCCGAGTCTGCAAAAATCGAAAGTCGGATACAAAAACATTCGCCGAACTTGCCGACATGCTTGCGGCCTGTGCCCAACGTGAGCAGGAAATTTTTCACGAACTCTATGAATTGAGCAAGTCAAAATGAGCACATGCGCAGTTCAACTTGATAATCTCACAAAGCAGTATCCTCATTCCGCTAAGCGCGCTGTTTCAAGTTTGACTTTTGAAATTCAAGAAGGTTCAGTATTTGGACTACTGGGACCAAACGGTGCTGGAAAGTCAACCACGGTCATGATGCTTTGCGGACTAATGCGGCCGGACGCCGGATCAATTTCTGTTTTTGGTCTTGACGTTTTAGAGAAAGGTGCTGATATCCGAAAACGAATTGGTGTTGCTCCACAGGAAATCGCGTTATTCCCAACGCTCACCGCCTATGAAAATTTATTTTATTTTGGAAGGATGTATGGAATGCGTGCTGCTGATATCAGATCGCAGATCAAAAAATATTTACACATCTTTGGCTTGAGCGAAAAACGGAATAAAATTGTTTCGACGTTTTCCGGTGGCATGAAAAAGCGTCTAAACCTAATAGCCGCGATACTGCATCATCCCAAGCTAATTATTTTGGATGAACCAACGGCCGGTGTAGATGTCCAATCACGGAACATGATTCTGGATTTTTTGAAGTCAATGAGGTATGAGGGATCTACCATCATTTATTCTTCCCATGTGCTGGAGGAAGCCGAGCGTATTTGCTCTCACCTTGGAATCATCGATGAGGGAAAGCTAATCACAACGGGAACACGCACCTCCATCATGAGCGCCCACCATGAGTGCAAAAATCTCGAACAGATATTTCTAAAATTGACGGGTAAAAACATTCGCGATTGAAGATTCTAGCTACCGTATACAAAGAATTTTTGTTACTCGTTCGCGATCCGGGCGGGATGGCATTGATCTTTATTATGCCGTTAGCCCTCGTGATTGTTATGGCCCTTGTACAGGACGCACCTTTTCGGGACTATCAGGAAATCAAACTTGAAGTTCTTTTTATCGACGAGGATCAGGATTCGTTAAGCGCAAAAGTAATGGAGGCGTTTCAAGCTTCCCCGAATGTTGTGCTGGTCCAGAAACACGATACAACAGAAGCGAAGAAACTCGTACAAGCAGGAAAATTTAAAGCCGCCATTGTGGTGCCCAAGAGCGCGAGCGCAGATTTACGGCGCAAAACCAAACAGCTTATCACTTCGGTGTTTTCAAATTTTGGATTCCCGGCGGAGATTGATTCAACGCAACTTCCGGCGATTAATATTAAGATATTTTTTGATCCGGCCATCAAGTCAAATTATAAACAAGCGCTGTCGGGCTCAGTTGAAAAAATAGCAGCAACCGTGCAGACCGAATGGGTCCTTGATGAACTTCAGCAGCAATTGAGTGAAGGAAAAGAGGAAGCACCAAAAAAAATTGCCATTGACGTCAGCAAAATCATGCGTGTGGATCAGCGGTTTGCTTCGGAGAATAAATATCAAGGGCTCATGCTCAATTCAGTTCAACACAACGTTCCCGCCTGGACGATGTTTGCTATGTTTTTTATCCTGTACCCACTGGCTGGAAATTTCATTAAGGAACGCGAAGAAGGCAGTATGCTTCGCCTGCGTCTGATTTCAGGCTCACAGTGGCCTGTCATTTCCGGGAAGTTTGGATTTTATTTCCTGATTTGTCTTGTGCAATTCTTACTCATGATAGCCGTGGGCATTTATATAATGCCTTTGCTCGGGCTGACAAAACTCGTTTTAGGGAGTAATCCACTGGGTATTCTGATTACGGCGTGCTCAGTAGCGATGGCTGCCACGGGCTACGGCGTGTTAATTGCCGTGTATTTCCGAACGGCTCAGCAAGCATTATCTTTCGGATCCGTTTCCGTGGTTATTCTTTCCGCGATCGGTGGTGTCTGGGTGCCGATATATGTGATGCCAGAAATTCTACAGACCGTCAGTCGATTTTCTCCCATGAGTTGGGGGTTGGAATCTTTTAATGATCTATTTTTGCGACAAGCTTCTATACGCGCCATTTTACCAAATGTTTTACGATTAATAGGTTTCGCGTTGGTCGCGTTGGCTGCCAGTGTGGTAATCCATAAATCTCGAACCGTCGTGTAGTGAAAAATTTTAAATGCCAGAACATGAACCAGAACGTAGATGAATTGATCGTAGAACTCCGGGCCGAACTTATCAAACAATTGAACCTGGAAGATATGCTTCCGGAAGGATTCGATGAAAATACCCCTTTATTTGGAGAAGGCCTTGGCCTCGATTCTATCGATTCACTGGAACTGGTCGTGCTCCTCGATAGAAATTATGGGATCAAATTGAAAGATCCGAAAGAAGGCCGCCACGTGTTTCAAAGTATTCGAACCATGGCCGAATATATTGCCAAGAACAGACAGGTATGAGTATGAGTCAACGTGTGTTTATCACAGGTTTAGGCATCATCACATCTATTGGTAAGAACGCAGAAGAAAATTTACAGTCGCTCGTTACGGGCAAGTACGGATTTGGATCGTTAGAAGTCCTGGATACAGTCCATCGTGATTCGCTTTCTGCCTGCGAAATTAAATTGGAGGATCGGGCGCTTTGCGATCAGGCAGGTGTACCGTTGCACGAAGGGTTTACACGCACTTCTCTATTGGGTTTGATTTCACTGCAAGAAGCTATTCAAAGTGCAGCCCTCTCGCCTGCAGAGATCAAATCTTCCGGATTAATTTCTGCCACCACCACAGGTGGGATTCGCGAGTATGAAAAGCATTATTACGAATTGATGGACCCGAAACTTCGTGGCGATTTCGTTCGCTTTACAGACACAGCCACTTCAGGAGAACATTGTGAACGAATGGCAGACCACGTGGGAATAAAAAAATATTTAGGGACCATAAGCACGGCCTGTTCATCGTCTGCAAACTCGTTAATGCATGGCGCCCAGCTCATTAAAAATAACAAACTGGACCGCGTAATTTGTGGAGGCACGGAAGCCCTGTCAAAATTTACTTTGAATGGGTTTAATGCCTTGATGATTCTTGACAAAGAGCACTGTCGACCGTTCGATAGCACACGCAGTGGACTTAATCTCGGCGAAGGCGCCGCCTTTCTCGTCCTGGAATCCGAAGCAGAAGTAAATCGAAAAAAAAGAACGCCCATTGCGGAATTGAGGGGCTATGGCAATGCAAATGACGCCTTTCATCAAACAGCATCGTCGCCCGATGGTGCTGGCGCGTTTAGCGCGATGCAACTGGCGCTGTCGTCGGCGCAACTTCAACCTGAGGATATTGACTACGTGAATGCCCACGGTACAGCTACTGAAAACAACGACCTATCGGAAGGGCTGGGTATGAAACGTTTGTTTGGAACCGATATTCCTTATTTCAGCTCGACCAAACCTTATACAGGTCATACGTTGGCTGCTGCGGGCAGTATCGAAGCTGTTTACTGTTTAATGGCAATCAAACATGGCGTAATTTGGCCAAACCTGAATTACAAGAATATGATGCCGGAACTCGGTATTGAACCGGTTACGACATTAAAACAAGAAATGAAACTGAAGTATGTGTTATCCAATTCCTTTGGATTTGGAGGAAATACATCATCCTTACTTTTAGCATCGGTGTAGGACCATGGAAGAAAAGGCAACGTATTTTATTAATGGTGTTGGAATTATAACTCCTCAAAAGACATTTGATCCCGAGGTCTTTCTTACGGAGATTTCTCAATATGATAAAAATGTTTTGACCTGTGTGGCTCCCGATTTTAAGGCCTACATTAATCCCATTCAACTGCGCAGGCTTAGTCGCATGTTGCGGATTGGTTTGTCCGCAGCCACGATTTGTCTGCGTAATTCAAAAATTACCATGCCCGATGGAATCATCACCGCCACGGGATACGGATTTCTGGACGAAACTGCAAAATTTTTAAAGGAACTTCTCGAACAAGGAGAGAAACAACTCACACCTACGTATTTCATGCAAGGCACTTCCAACGCCCTGGCTGGATTGGTCGCGCTTACCATTAAGTGCATGGGATATAACAACACTTATGCTAGCAAAGGTATTGCGTTTGAAAATGCATTGACTGACGCCATGATGCAATTGAATGAAAATGCATCGTTAAATTTTTTGATCGGTTCTTACGATGAGGCGGCCGAAATTCAGTACAATGCCAGTATCCGGGCGAGTCACTTTAAAACAGAATTTATAAATAATCTTTCGCTTTTTGATACTAACACTAAAGGCTCGATACAAGGAGAAGGATCAGCTTTTTTTATGCTGTCAGGAAAATCCTCAGCCTCAACGTTGTGTGTAATGAGCGATATGGACGTAGTTTACAAACCTGAAGGAAGGGAATTGCAAGATGCATTGGATAATTTTCTCGCAACAAACAGTTTAAACGCGGAACATATCGATTTGATAATAAATGGCGTGAGTGGTGATGTAGAGCACGATGCCGTTACAAACAAATTGATTCGTTCGCGGTTTGAAAATACCGCCCAAACACGCTTTAAGCATTTGTGCGGCGAATATACTACCGCAACATCCTTTGCTCTTTGGCTTGGCACTTCTATTCTAAGCAGGCAACAAGTACCCGAGATCGTCAAAGTGCAACATTGGAATCAACCGGACAAATTAAGAACGATTCTGATCGTGAATCAGTACATGAGCAAAAGTTTCACATTCATCCTGTTGAAGGAGTTTGCTCAATCGCAATAACACGCGTGGAAGTCATTCTTGATTTCAATAATCCGAAGAACACGCGCTCCCCAAAAAACTTACCATCAGTCTTTCGGTTTTACAGTCGCTGATTCACGGATTAATTTTACGGACATATAACCCAATATTACCATCACCACAACGATAGCACCCCAGATGATATTTTTGTCCGTGAAAAAAGTCTCTTGAGTCTCAGCACCACTCTTTGCCAGGATTTTAATATCAGCAGGTTCAAGTATTTTCACCCCCATAGGAATACTGTCCTTAAAAAAGCCAAGATCGTAAACGGGCGGGCTGAGCGTGTGTTGACCAAATTGAATTGTATATGGCGTATCCTTATGTAACCAAGCCGTCAGGTAACGATTCAATTGAAACCCTCTCACTGACGAAATGACGAGAGGAGGGTTGTCTTCGTTTTCAATTTCGATCAAGAATTCCTGACCTCTTACCTTCGTTAAATCAATAATTGCCTTTCGCCCCGTTGTCAATTCAAAATTCTCAATGGGATTGTAATATTCTTTTCTCTCTCCTTTCCTTGTACGCACACGCTTTTCAAATAACCTTGCATTTCTTCGATAGTACCGTACGCCGCTTACGTCAATTTCCAATTTGTCCACAAATTGAGTGGTATTAAATAGCAGATTTACATACGTCTTCTTTTGGGCTGCACTATCGTACGAATTAATTTTCAGGGGCAAGGTTGTAAATTTTCCATCTGAGGATTGATCTGCATAGTAGCCCGCCTTAAGAATATTTAATGGGGCATTTATGCTATCGTTTATCCTCAATTGATAGAACTCGTAGTTGCTCCACGGAAATCCTACAATCTTTATTTCATGAGTTCCATTATCATTGAGTGGTGCATTGAGTATAAAGTGATCTTTGATGGAGAACCACGTTTGATTGTCATCGCTTCCCAAAAGAGAAGCTTGACGTCGGGCTTCAGCATTTTTTATAATAAGGTGAATATTGTTGATGGGTGTCCGATTTACATTCCGCAACAGAAGGGCTGTACAACAATTCGATTTCGATTCTTTTTTAAGAATTTCATATTCAACAAAATGATTGATGTGATACGCTGGCAATTCTTTTTGGAACAAGTAAGGTACTTCATGGTCCTGGGCGTCAAAGATCCTTATATCTGAAAGATCATCGTTTAGATGAGCACTTATTGCAGGTGAAATAAAGATATTATAAAAACCGTCGGTGTCTACTGGTGCGACGGCGGCTTCTGCTGTGAATGACTGGCCTTGCGATTGAATGAAGCAGACTACCAGGGCAAAAATAAAAAGTTGTCTCATACTTCAGTCTTATTTGGTGTATCGACTGACGGTGTATCAGCTAGCAGCAGCTTCTTCAAACGCTGATACATAAACGAGACGACCAACAAAAGTACACCCAATGAAATGAAAGCTGCAATTTTTCCGCCTTCAGAAATTCCCTTGATATCGACTAAGAACAATTTTAGCAGCGTGACCAGGAACAGACTTAGTGAGATGATACGAAGATGCTTTAGCTTTTTCTTTAGTCCCAAGGCAATTAAAGTAAACGACGTGAGCCCCCATAAAATTGGATACCCTATCTTTTGGTTTTGGCTTAAGATGTGATCCATTGAATCCCCTGGCGAGTATGCAGCGATTACGACAATATGATCAAGCTCTGCGCTGGCAATAAATACAAAGAAAAAAACATAAAACCAGGAATATAGATTATAGGTTTTTTGATTAAACTCATTCAATCGGCGTATACGCGTAAGGCTCAAGGCAACCACTAACAACAACAATATCACAAAAATGTAGTGAAACATGAACCCAAGTGCAGGCGCCAGATTATTTACATAATCATTTCGAACGGACAGGATCTGGTAGTGATAGAAGAACAAGTAAGATACCATGGCAATCACGCCCAAAAATGCAAACGCATTTTTGACATCTTGTGGCACCGATACGCGGGAAGACATCCATAATATTCCAGCGAGGAAGAACATATTATAACTTCCTATAATGACATTCTGCGTGGCATAATCAAAGCCATGTTCGAATAATTGATACTGCAGCTCAAGAAAGTTTGCACAGTAGAGAATGACTACGACCGCAGCGCTCAGCGCATATCGGTACAACCTTACGGTTTCAGAATTTTCACCCTGCTCGTGTTTGAGTAAATAGAGTGTGCATGCTAAAGACGCAAACGAAAACAAGCTGGTGATATAAGCTTTGTTAAAAACAATATTTAATTCCACATCAACGCCTTTGTAAAGTTGGGTCCAGTCCATCAAAAGACTGATGATCATCAATACAGTGATAACCACTGAAGCAAGTTTCATCAACCTTATGCCTGACTTCTGTGAAAGCCATAACAAGAGAACTGCTTCAGCCGACCAAAACAGCGTAATGTAATTACCTTCCAGTTGGATCGGTGCCGCCAAACTGACGAATGTTAACACTAACCCGATTAAAAGGTAAACCAAATTCTTGTCAACGCGCCCGCTTTTATGAAGCGTGTAAGCAAAAATAAAATTGAATACCGCTAAGCCGGCAGTGAAGAGTCCTTTGTAGTTATCTCCAACAGCGTTGTTTAATAACGTCATGCCCGCACCATAGTACAAGAACGTATTGCTTAGCAATAAGCTTATATCAAGACTCTTAAATGCCGCTTTCTCTTTCAGGTTGTTAATAACATTCATGACAAAGAACACCAGGTAAAAGAGAGTCGCGAAAATAAGTCCGCCGAGGATCATGCTAACGGTATCACTATTGAATCCCTCCACGAGCCACGCACCAAAAAGCAAGACCGTAAAAACGTATGAAATGATGTTAATCAGATTCCATTTTTTATAGTACGCTAATACCAACATGCCGACATCGAGAATAAAAATATAAGTGAAGAGTACTACATAATTTCCCTCGCCTGTGCTGACCATAAACGGCGAAGCAAAACCTCCCAGGATCGATAATATCGCCAGCTCTACACGGTTATAACCCAGTGATAAAACGACGGCAAAAGCCGTAATTATTACCATCATGATAAATGCGACAGTCTGACTAAAAATATGATAATCATGAAAGGCGATAGCAATGGTCAGATATAATACCGCTAGGCCACCGCCGACAAGAACTGAGCTAAACGCTACAAAAGTTTTACGCATCTTATGCGCGACACCCAGCAGTATAGCACCACAAAAAATACCAATGAAAACCCGTCCGATTTCATTGATCCAATTCTGGTCGATGGCATACTTGACAAAAAATCCTATCCCGAGGACCAGTACTCCGATTCCAATTTTGTTCGCGAGGTTCTCTCCAATAAATTTTTCGAGGTCCGGATTTCGCTCGAAGAAGCCAGGCTTTTTAGGTTTAGGAGGTTGTGAAATAGGAGGCCTTCGCGTTTCATGGGAAGAAGGGGCTGAGATTACCTTTGGTATCACAACGGTTTCTTCTTTTTTCTTGATTTCTTCTTTTTGTTCCTCCGGGGCTTTTTTCGCAGGTTCTGTGGAAACTACAGCTGCAGGTTTTGTGAACGCGCGCTGAACCGCTTCATCTTCCGACAGGGACTTTTTAATTTCAGACTGCTGAGACGGAGTTCGAGCCTTCTTTAGTTCAGCAGTTAGTATGTCAATCTTATCTTGAAGTGTTTTAAATTTTTGCGAAACACTCTTCTTTAAACTTATTAGAAGGAAGACAATTACCAAGAGGAGAATAATCAGAAATTCGTCCATAAAAGAGCGGATGGTTTAGTTTAAGGGATCGCACGGGTGAATTATTCAAAATATCATTCCTATATTCTTCCAAACTAATAACTTAGAAACCATCATCTTCCTCTTCCTTAGTTTCCTTTTTCGGCTCCTCTTTCTTCGGTTCCTCTTTCTTTGGCTCCTCTTTCTTTGGCTCCTCTTTCTTTTGCTTCCTGTTTTCTTCGGTTTCTCTCTTTCTTTGGTTTCTCCTTCTTTGGCTCGTCTACTGGAGGAGTCTCTTCAGTCTACAGCCGCTTCACGATTCTTCTTTCCTTTCTTTTTTTCCTCCATTTTCATCGGAATGGGCTCAGTTTCCTGCGGAGTTTGTTCGGTTTGCGATGGTATTTGGACTTCTTCCCCTGGCGCATCTGGTGTACGCGCAGGCGCCGCATTTTCGTTTAGATCGTATGGAACATCAATTTCATAGTAGTCCCTTCTAAATCGGTTGATGAAAGCCAGTGTCTCGTCGTCGCTACCAGGGATAAAAGCTACCTCTCCTATTTTTGCTTTACCTCCATTTGTCTTTTTCGAAATAATCGAATTGAATTCAGCATTGGAAGAATGTACCAGGAGTCTGTTGTCCTCTAACCCGAAATAATACCATGCTTCCGGAGAAGCTTTTATAAACACATTAAATACCGGCCCTCCATCTTCTGTTTTCTTTACCTCCATAAATCCTTCAAAGGCTCCGTTAATATCATTACGTCCGATGTTCGAAACGCCCAATTTTCCTTCACTATAAAACGCTTTACGTTTGGCTGACCATTTAAAATTTACATTTGAAAAAGCCAACGGTTTGGCCAGTGGCATAAGCGTTCCCAGAGAAACATATCCCTGCAAACTCCGCTGCTCATAATCTTTTACGGCACGTTCGCCCAGGAAGTCGGCGATCTTATAAAGCAACTCGGTTTGGTCTCCCAATCCCTCGTCAGCGCCTTCATTTTTAATCACGTCCTGTATTTGCTTGGCCATAATGTCAAAAGCCTGAATGGGAATGTTTGAATCAACCATGACGAAGGAGTTCATCTTGACCTCGTTCGTCTTCATATTACCCTGCCCGATGGCCGACGCCGTTACATTAAACTCTTTCGTTCCTTTGAACAAATTGACCGGACCTTCAAACCTAACCTGCATATTCTCGTCCTTGTAAGCAAAGACCTTTCCTGAGAGCTTATTTCCCCTGGCCTTTTCCACATCCTCAATTTTGAACTCGCTTGTGGCTGTATCGTAATAAAGCATTCCCTCAGGTTCAAAAAAGTCCTCGTCGTCTTCCGACTTCTTGTTGTTCAAGAAAGTGAAATAGAGATCGTTATCAGCAGAACCGACATGCAATCCAGCGTTTACATCAGTGCCGCCTTCTGTCGTGGCTGTATTGAAATCAATCATGACATCGGTCTCATCACCGGTCTGGCTGTACGTTATCCAGCTGTTGTAGTTTTCAATATTCTTGATATCCAATTTCACAAAGCCGGTCAATTGCAAAGCTGGGCGCGTGGCGTACATGATCATGTCGCCTTTATAAAACATACCGGCTCCCAACACAAGCTGGTCCTTATCCGAGACGGAACCCGTCGCCACGGTTTGCATACTGGCAGCGGGTGCATCTTTGCGCGATGACCTTTTTGTTTCTTCTTCAGTGTTAATTGGTTCCAGGTGGAAATCAGTCATCTTAATGGCGAACGTGTCGTTCAGAAAATTTACATACTGATAGGTTGCCTGACCCGAAAATTCTTTACGAGAGATAATATCGACAACCCCTTCCGTCAGGCGGTGATAACCATTCAGTGTATCCAAAATAATCGTAGTATTTTTTAACGTCCCGATCTTGGCATTTTCAAGGATCAGAACCTCATTGTTCTCCGGCGTAATTTTAGCATCAGCCACAATGATGTACGGAATACCACTTACTTTCAGCTCCTGCGTTTTCAAATTGTATTCAGCTTTCTCTGCATTGAAATTCAGGGAGTCTAATTCCTTTCGCGTAGTGTAGAAATATGAGTTTTCCAACGGTACGTCTGGATCTTTACTCATGGTGATCTTCTGTTCGTCGAGATCCCATCGCATTTTTGGAATCGATGTTTTGAACTGCGCAAAAGGAAAGTCAATAGCCGCTTCACCTTCGACTTCAGGACTTATGTCAGCATAATTTTGTTCGAGGTCAAACTTTAATTTTACATCGTTCCCCTGCAACAATGGTTTCGATGGGTCATCCGACTTCACCCTGAACTTGGCGCGTCGGGCACTAAAATCTTTGCCATGAAAACTTAGCCTTCGTGAAATCAATTCAGTGCCACGGGTTTCAAGCTTACCAATTCCTGTTACACCGGTACGCGAAACAATAACCGTTCCCTGCATCTGCGCTGAAGAATCATAAAAGCTGAAAGGAGCTTTTACATTTTTTATTCGCATCTCATCTTTCTTGGGATACCACTTCAGCTCGAAATCCGTAAGCGAAGCTTGCGGGAAAGTTGCCTCACCAAATTGCTTTCGATCGATTTTAGCATCGGTACCCTTTGCCGTGACGGAATCAGGGTAGAAAACAAAATCATTTGCTTTTACAGATGCCGCCAGAAAATTGATAGTACCAGTTCCGCGGAGCCCGCGATTATTCATGACAAGATTACCGTTCATTCGACCCTCGCCCTCGTAAAGCTGATAGCCAGACTTTGGAATTTTATGTTCAAATCCCAACGACTTGTCGGGTTGCGTATGAAGCTTTTCCTTGAATGCAGGGAACATCCCACTGGACACAAATGTCCCGTCAAAATTGATGGAAGCTGGATCTGCATTATTCAAACTATCAAGTTTGAAAGCCGGCACCACGAAAAACATAGAGCGATCATACACCCCACCCAAGACCTCTTCACGATCAAAGTAAATCGCCCCTCCCGCTGCGGCATCAAGCCTCGGGTAGTCCGGGATTTTTCTTTTGCCAGACTTATTATTTCCCTTGCTGATAAATAATGTTCCCGATGATTTCGATTGATCACCCAGTCCACCCACTGCTGCTGCAGTAGAGTCCGCCCCGACCATGGAGTTATTAATTTTCCTCCTCATGCTTTGTCCCCTGGCATTGGTTTCGGTGACGAAAAAGTTGATGGAATCAATGTGGGTTAGCTTGATGAAAAAGCTGTCATACTTCAACGTGAATCCTTTACCGCTGATTTCAAAATTTCCCGCTGTGATGGAACCATCAAATTTGATGTCACGATTTTCAAGGATCGTAATGATACTGCTATCGGGCTTAATGCGCACGTTAAGGGAATCACTCACCTTAAACTCATCAACACCACGAACGATCATATATCCTTTTGGAAAATTCAAGGTCGCATTGGGAAAACTATCCGTGACGGAATGAATTTTCAGGTTATCATAATCCATCTCACCTTTATAGGCTTTGTAAATCAAAATTGCTTTGTCCTTCACGCGAACCAAGTCCATCGCGGGGTAGTATACGATCAGGCCTTTCTCATTTAGAAATTCGATCGCCGCTTTAATATCCCTCATTTCCCTTCCGGAAAATGCAGCCAGATCACCTGAATAAAATTCCTTTACTTTATTTTTAATGCAGTAGGTTGCTACCAGTACGAGGGGGTGGAAATTAAATCCTTGGCCCTTTAGCAATCTGAAATCTTCGGGGTCATAAAAGTCAACGGATTCAATAATAAGGGGAACAGTATTGCGTCCGCCATCCGTCAGAAGGTTAAGACTATCGGTATTCAAATCCCATTGAATGACATCTGCAGCAAAATCAATACTGAAGAAAGAGGACGAATACGGCGAATGCTTCATCGCACCCTTATCCTTTTTCAACATTATTTTTTGCGTGCTATCCCCATACGAATATTTCATCCGAACCAACGGGTGGGTTATTGAATCCTTGCCTTGAAGGATATTCACCCTGGTTTTTAAAGAGATGATGGTAGAATCTGTAAATTGAAAATTAGGGGACTGTGCAATAAACTTAGGTTTACCCTGATTCGAAATTTCAATTTTAGAAAGCGCCCCCGACGCAGAAGCACTTGAAATTTTTCTGCCAATGAGCGAAAATCCGCCCGTGTATTTGACGTTCTCGTCAGCGATTCCCTGAATTCGTAGCGTATTTTGAAATGACTTGAATCGCGGATAGGTAGAAGGTACAGAATCTTTCCGGGCAACGGATTTGTATTCCAGAACACCTGGAATAAGGCCAGGCGTTTTTCCTAAATAATTTAGTTTCGCCAGATCCGCCTTAAACTCGGGCTTGGTAACATTGAAGTTATAGGAGACGAGATTGCTGTAAACACTATCAGGACTTAACTGTGCTGCCGACCAGTCAAATGATCCTCCTTCACCCACGAAAATGCTCGTGCGAAGGGAGAGCATACCTTTCGTATTTTTAATAAACACTGAATCGTAAGCCGTTACCATGTTCAATGTTACTTTCGAAAAGCGAATTACCGGACCTTCCACAATGGGCGGAGGTGGTGGACTCATCCACAACGGAGCCGCTGCATAGGTCGTGTCCGCCAGAGGGTCAAATGTATCTGACGTCGATTCATTGCTGTCTGAGCTAGTGGTTTCTTCCGTTAGCGGGTTGGACGTAGTGTCATTCAGATCTATGGTTGGCGCAGGAGTAACGAAATCGAACGAATAGTCATCATCTCTCGCATACAAGCGGGAAGATTTTTCATAATGCAAAGCATGATGCTCAAAAAAGGTATTGCTTATCTTAAAAAAATTGGAAGCCTTTGCGGTAGGTTCTGAATCAATCACTAAACCGGCAACCCGAAGAAAATCGGAAATCGTCGATGCGTCCGCTTTTTCAACGTTTACAGCATTGGCAATCGCTCCAAAATAATTTACCAGTTGCGGACGAACCGGATACTTTTTCTTCCGCATCCGCCACACTTGTTTTTGAATAACTACCTGTTGGTCGACACGCAGACTCCCCCACGCCGTGGCAAATGCTGAACTCACAACTCCTGCATCCGCTTTCCGAGTATTTTCCAGTACGATTCGTACACTATCGGGAAAGCTGACCGGACTCGTAGCAGAGTTCTTTTGAGCCGACGCCGACAAAGCCGAAAAAACAAAAGAAATAAGTACGTATACCTTAATTCTGTTCACAAAAGTTAAAACCTTGAAATTCGGAAATAATGGGTAAATAAACTACGCGGCAAACCCCTGACAAAACGCCTATGTAAGAAAAAACGTGCAAACAACCGGAAAAGTCTTTTGAGGGGTTTATTCCCTCTATGGAAACACTATAAAAAGGCCAATTTGCCCCTGCCACGTATGTTTTTTTGCCGGCTAAATAACCTTATCCAAAGCGCGTTTGTTAAACAGGTCCTGAAAAGCCAAAACTGAACAATACCTTGAGCATTCCCCAGGTGTTGTAGATAACACGAGCCGATGAAAATTTCCTACTTTATCTTTTTTAGTTTTCTTTTTATTCTGCTCCTCTTCTCCATTACCACCTATATCAATTTTAAACAGTCCGAAGAAGTACGGGAGAATTCGGAATGGGTGGATAAATCGACCACTATTATCAGGAACAGCAACCGCTTCCAACGAAACATTCTTAACATGATCAGCGGCCTTCGTGGTTATTTGTTCACAGGCGAAAATTATTTTATTCAGGCCTACGATTCAGCAAAAACAGAAAATGAGACAATTCTGGCGGAGCTGTCCTCCTTGATTCCCGGGGACACATCGCAGCTAACGCTTCTCGGCGAGATCCGAACTATCAATAATAGCTGGCTAAATAATTTCTCAACGCCGTTAATAGCTGCTAAAAATTTGGCTGGCAATTCAGATAGCAGCCTGGTCAGTTTTAATAAGCTGTACCGTCAAAAACTGACGACCGGATCGGAGCGCTATCTTAACCGACAGTTACAGGAAAAAATCCGAGTGTTTATAAACAACGAATACAATAGCCGGGATATCCGAACAATAGTGCTCGATAAATCGGTTCAACGCACCCGTACGATTTCATTCGCATTGACCTCGTTGTCCATATTTGTCGGTGCCATTATATCGATATTCCTGGCATATCGAATTTCAACACGCATTATGGGAATGGTAAGAATGGCCAATGAAATTGCCGCAGGCAATTATGAAGTTCATACGAAAGAATCGGGAAGGGACGAACTGAGTTTGCTCGCGCGCTCATTGAATCATATGGCCAATGTTTTAAAAGAAAACATCACGCTTTTAAAACGGAAGAACCAGGAACTCGATCAATTTGCACACATTGTCTCCCATGACCTGAAAGCACCGCTGCGCGGAATAGATAATGTTGTATCCTGGATCGAGGAAGATCATGGAACAGAAATATCTCCAAAGCTGACGGAGTATATTCAAATCATTAAAGGCCGTCTTGTCAGAACGGAAAATTTAATTCATGGTATACTTTCCTATGCACGAATAGGAAAAGAGAAACAAGAGAAGGAAGAAGTTGATTTAAACCAGCTAGTCGATGAAATTAGCGAGGCCCTTATTAAAGCCGGGGATTAAACTGATCATTTCTTCTACGCTCCCGAAGTTATTCACCGAAAAGCTTCCACTTCTGCAGGTGTTCTCAAACCTCATTGGCAACGCTGTTAAACACCATGACAAGCGAAACGGATTAATTAAAGTGTACCATCAAGAACATATTTCTCATTACGAATTTTTTGTAGAGGATAATGGTCCCGGTATTAGCAAAAACTATCATAACAAGATTTTCGTGATTTTTCAGACGCTTCAAGAGCGTGATATGGTGGAAAGTACGGGCGTTGGGTTAGCGATCGTTAAAAAAATCCTGGATGACCGAAATCAAAAGATTGCTATTGTTTCAGATGCCGGAAATGGCGCAATTTTTTCATTTACATGGCCTAAATAAATTTGTATGAACAAAGTCGTGAACATTCTGCTTGTCGAAGACGACCACCTTGATATTATCGACATGAAGCGAACGCTTGACAAAATGCATATCCTGAATAATATGATGGTTGCAAAAAATGGTGAAGACGCACTTCAAATATTAAATGATAAAGCGAAGTCGACTGAGTCAAGTCCAGACATTGTACTCATCGACATTAACATGCCCAAAATGAATGGACTTGAGTTCTTAAGCGCCGTACGAAAAATGGAAGAGTGGAAGGACTTGAAATGTTTTATCATCACAACATCCGACGAAAAAATCGATCGAACAGCGGCTAAAGAATTAGGAATTTCAGGCTACATCGTGAAGCCCTTGAAATTAAATAATCCTTCTTCGATGGATGCTTTCAACCTTATGATCGATCTGATGAATTTTCAAAAGTAAAATTCGTCGAGAATAACTTAACCACAGAGTATCCCGAAGGCACGGAGAAATCACGTGAACCTTTCCAATAAGAATAACTCTGTAAAAAGGCTCGTGCATCCAGATACAAAAAAAGAGTATAACCAATTACAGTGAGTTACGTTGAAAATCTCGTTAAAAAACTCAACAATGAAAACGAATTTGCATGAATCAATAACGATGCACATCTGTAATTTGCTCCATAGGAGCATGCCGGACTAGTTTGCAAAAAGAGTTAACACAATGGTTGAGTTTATTCTTTGCGTAACTCTCGTAAAATTTCGATCCATATTTAACCACGGATGACGCGAAGGCTCACGGAGGCACGTGAATTTTTTCAACAGACAGTATTGCTCGCTCTGTATTTAGAGACCGTGACTTTTTTACAAAACGAACGCTAGCTCTCGCTTTTCTTCTAAATCGACACAACGCCGTTCTTCCTTCGCGATAGAATTCATTAACCTCTTCGAATCTCCGCGCCTCCGGGCCACCGTAGGTTTTTGAATTTCAATCGCAAAAATTGAACCGACGGAGGATTCGGTAGAGTTTCACAAAGTAGATAACAAACTTTTATTCTCAATTCTCCTCGCGCTTACTGCCGTCTGGATTTTTCTAAAATTTTGATAATTAAATAGGATCAAAGCAAGAATGATGATGGAATAACCTATCACTTGCAAAAAATTAATTCGTTCCTTAAAAACTAAAAAAGCTATTGTGAAATTAAATATCGGATTGATATACATCAGTATCCCGATCGTTGCGGAATTGATTTTGTTTAAAGCAAAAAGATTCAGAAAAAGGGGAAGCACAGTAAATAGAACCGCGACAATTATAATTACACCATAGAATGTCTGAGATGTAGGAACGGATTCGACCAAATAACCAAACACGAGATTAAGGAGAAAAAATGAAAACAATACCTGGACACAAAGCGCAATGATTCTGTCAAAACCCTGGTTTTTGCGTTGCGTGATTAAATACAACGCGTAGGTAAAGGCGGTCAAAAAACTATAACCCAATTCAAGCGCCGAACTTATTCCAATTAATACGCAACTAATAGCGCACAATCCCACGGCACACCATTGTGTCACTGTTAGTTTTTCCTTTATCACCACATATCCCAACACCGCTGTAATAACAGGACAAATAAGGTAGGCAAACGAAGCAGTCTTAACATTGATGGAATTAACAACATAAATAAACGTAAGCCAGTTGACACATAATAACGCACCGCCTGCCAGCGTCAGTAAAATCGCTGTATTTTTTTTCTGTCGTGGAAGTGAAACTAATACTTTCCATTCGTGTCGAATGTCCTGGCGTTTGAACGTCAGGATGATCAGTAACAACGTAAGCGCAGAGAAGAGAATTCTGAAATACAAAATTTCTCCGGCGGTAAAATTTTGTAACGCGCGCAATGGGATAGAGAAAAAGCCCCAAATGACAAATGCAGAAATGCCAGCAACGTAATGTTTTTGATTGTTCATCGTATGTCTAAAACTTCATGCGGTAATCAACGATAAAATCAAGAAGAAGATTGCAAGGTATGAATGTTTTTTTCGTGGCACTATATTTTTAGCGCAGAGAACGCTGAGGGAACGACGCAGAGAGAAGGCAGAGAATGCTCATTTCTCCTGCATTTTCTCAGCGCGTATTCCTCAGCGTGCTCTGCGCTAAAACTTGGGAATTATTTTTTGTGAGTCAGCACCTAGTTCAGTTTTTCTTCTTCCTTCTTGGTAAGGATCCTTTCCTTTTTGATGTCGATTCGTATGAAGGCATACAGGCTCATATAAAAATTAGCAATCCAAACGAGTGAAAAGCCAGCGATAACGTAGCCGGCCCAGTTATCAAGCAGAAGTTTATAATCCGTAATCAAAAGTATAAAGACTGTTACATAGTGGCTAAAACAATATTCACAGGTAAAAACGTAGAAAAATTTCCTGGCCGCAATCGTTTTGGAAGTTTCACAGCGCCTAACACAATATTCTCTCGGCTCGCGAAACACTTCTTCGTGTGTGACGGTCCATGCAATGCACGCTGTGGGAATGGCGAGAATAAAAAGCCAGGCTACCTGGGTTGTTAAGTCCATCCTCCATAAACAATAAAAAAACGTCAATGTTATTTACCATTGACGTTATCTATCGCCGGGAGGAAGTCGGCTATAAACTTTTCAAATAAGTTAAACTTACAGGCACCTGCTCATTTACCTTATTGCTTTCGTCCTCGATGTAATAATACTGTATGGACGATTTTTTACTCGCTTTTATTATGGACGCGATATTGACCTGTCCAGTTCCCAACGCCACGTTACTATCAGTATCGATTCTTCCAGTTGCATCGCCCTTAACACCCTTACGAACATCTTTAACGTGCATAAGTCTAAAGCGCGACGGATACTTCTTGATTAGTTCCGCGGGATCATAACCAGGAAGGTGCGCCCATACGACATCCAATTCAAAACTTACAAAGTCGGGATTTGTATTTGCCGCAAGATAGTCGAATAGTGTACCTTTTTCATAGGGTACGAACTCGTATCCATGATTATGATAACAGAAAGTCAGGTTATGATTCTCCTTCAAGAATTTGCCAGCCTTGTTAAAATCCTCTGCAGCTTTCTTGATCGTTTCGATCGTAGCGGGGCCTTCATGGGGTATCCAGGCAACACGTACATACGACGCTCCCAATGCCTTGGCATTTTCAGCGACTTCGGCGGTCTTTTCGACCAGCTCAGCATAGCTTACGCCAAAGGAAGTACAACGCATTCCTCTTTCATCCAACATTTGTTTGATTTCCTTGGCCGTCCTTTTAAATAAGTTTGAGAATTCAATATTTGTAATACCCAATCGCTTAATGGTGTCCAATGTTGCAGGGACATCTTTTTCGAAACTTTTACGATACGTATAAGAAACAATGCCAGGCGTTTCTTTTAAAGTTTTTCCGAAGGATTGAGCATGGGAAAAATCTGCGATAAAAAGAATGGTCAGAAGAATAATAAGGCGTTTCATTTTAGAGTTTGAGGTTTGAAGTTTGAGGTTTGAAGTTGTGCGCGATGGCTATTCGGTTTATACATTGACATTCCAGCCTTTTTCGTATTCACGGCTCCAAAGGGTCATAGCTTCTTTGTCGTTTAGAATATGACCATTGGTGGAATCACAGTTCAACGTTCGCCCCACACGAAAAGCAATGTTACCAAGCTGCGGCAGCAAGGTTGATTTATGTCCTTCCAGAATGGGCGCATTGATTTTTTGATTTTCCCGGATGGATTCTACAAAATTCAACAAGTGTATCGTATCCAGCGATTCGAATGGACTTACCTTATTTGTCGGATCCATCGGTGTATCATCCTTGACTTCCTCGATCAATGTATTCTTAATGTTATCGAAGATTTTATAACTGTTTGCACCAGGGTAAACGACAGTTCCATTTTCGCCATAGAAAATTACGCCCCTGCCCGCGCCTTCCGACTCATAACCGTTGCAGCTCCGGCCTTCCCAAGTACAGGCAGTATTATTTGGAAAGTTATAGGTTATTGTTTGTGTATCTGGAGTTTCCCAGTCATCCTGAAACTGAAAACGACCTCCTCCTGATACAACTTTCGTCGGATAGTCAACACCGAGCCCCCAACGGATAACATCGAGCTCATGCGTACCGTTGTTAAGGGCTTCGCCTGTTCCCCAATGCCAGAACCAATGCCAGTTGTAATGAACCAGGTTACTTCGATATTCTCTGCGTGGGGCAGGTCCTTGCCACAAGTCAAAATTCAAATTCTGGGGAACCGGAATAACAGTTCCTTTCCCGATGGTCTTCCGATTGTTGGTATACCATCCTCGTGCAAAATAAACGCGTCCAATCACGCCGTTGCGCATTTTGTCAACCATACCTTTTACATTGCTAAACGATCTCCGCTGACTTCCCATCTGCACCATGCGTTTGTATTTATCGGTAGCTTCGACCAGCATTTCGCCCTCGCGCGGGTTGTGGCTACAGGGCTTTTCAACATACACATGTTTGCCGGCTTGTAAGGCCATGATCGCGGCGGGTGTGTGCCAGTGATCGGGCGCTGCGATGGCGACTGCATCAAAATCCTTTTTCTCTAACATCTTACGGATATCAGCAAAACCAACTGGTTTCTTCCCGGTGATCTTTGCAATTTCATCAATTGTTTTCGCCAAAACTGTAGCGTCTGGATCACAGATATAGGCAACCTCGACGTTGGGAAGTTTAGCAAAGCCTTTCGCTAAAAACATGCCGCGGCTATTGGTACCCATGATGCCCAATAAAACTTTTGTATTGGGTGCGCCCTTAAAAAAATCAGCACCCGTAGCGAGATAAGGAGACAGCACTAAACTGCTGCCGGCCAGAGAGGCGCGGCGAATAAATTCGCTGCGATTAATATTGTTTGACATAGGTTTTAGTTTAGGAGAATTAGGGTTTCGTGAGGGAAGTTAGCAAAATTCGCGGGCTGGCTTAACAGGTTTTACATAAACGCAAAGGCGTTCGATGACATTTTGAAATTTGTACCAAATAAGCACTGATTTTACCTCGGATTTGGTTGTAGCTAAGCCCGACCGAGTTGCCTGACTATTCCAATGGTTGCCTAATAATCTTTCCAATAGTGATTTCTGCCTCTCAAATTTCGCTGCGATACGCCGCAAGAAAGGCATGAGAATATCAGCGTTGTATTTCAGGGAGTTAATTTATTATGGCGCTCAAACTTTGGAATAAAACTGTCGTGCCTATGGCACTCCTCCTCCCACTACTACACGTGCTACCAAACTGACGCCCCGTATCGGGGCTTTACAATGCTCCGTCTCCTACCAGTTGGGCGAAATGTGATACCTAATCATGTTTTAAATATAAGTCCCGGAGGGACGACAGTTTGGTAGTACATCAATATGCAAGACATGGAGTCCTGTAGGGACGACAGTTTAATATGGCCTTGTTCGGGAAGCGAAGTCGGAATACGAATGACGAAGGTAGATGCCGCAGTAGGTCATCCTGTAGATTTGATAGAAGCGCTTATTAATTCTAAATTCTTTTACGTAGCCTTTCAGATTGGAGTATTTTCCTAAATATTAAATGGAACTCCTGTTTCTTTGGAGATTTGAATCAGGTTATCAACAACGGCCTGGATAACAGGAATTCCTTCTTTAGATCTGATCTTTTCAGCCTCGTGTTCCGGGTCGCCGGGAATGAGAACGGCATCATGTCCGGGAACGGGCTTCGTATTTCGAAACACCTCAATCCAATGATCGATGCGTTTTTTAAAAACATCAACATCTTCGAAACCATCAATTTCCATGGCACCAAAAAAATGACCGATACCTTTGCCAACACTTTCCTTTGGAGTCTCTTCGAAAATGGCAAAGGGCGGAGCAAACGGTCCCCAGTTGGCACCGCTGAGAACACAACATAAAATATCCACCATCGACGAGAGGCAATATCCCTTGTGCCCACCCATCTCGCGCGTTCCGCCTAATGGAAGTAATCCGCCCGCGTAAATGTCTTTCGGTGAGGTTGACGAATTTCCATATCCATCAATAATCCACCCTTCGGGTATCTGCTTACCTTGTCGTTCTGCGATCTCAACTTTGCCAAAAGCCACGACACTCGTAGCCAGGTCGATCACGATCGGAGGATTTTTAAAACCCGGAAAAGCAATAGCAATGGGATTTGTACCCAATCTTCTTTCGGCACCCCAAAGCGGCACCACAATTTTGGAAGAATTGGTCATAGACCATCCGATCATATCGCGCTCCAACGCTTTCAACGAATAATAAGACGCTATTCCATAATGGTTGGTATTGCAGACACTTACCCATCCCGAGCCATATTGGGCGGCTTTTTCCATGGCAATCTCATTTGCCTTTGGCCCGACCACAAGTCCTAGTCCACTATCGCCATCAACGGTGGCTACACTTTTCTTCTCGCGAATAATTTTAATGTTGGGTTTGGGATTTATCCTCCCGATTTTAAACATGTCCACATAGGTGCGAAGGCGCGCGACGCCATGAGAATCGATTCCTCTAAGGTCTGCTTTGGATAATACATCGGAGGCTTGTCGAGCATCTTTTTCCGGCACACCAAAATGCATGAATACTTGTGTTGTAAAGTCTTTTAAGTAGGAATGTGAAAAGGTAAAATATTGTGGTTCAGACATAGCATTGCTACTTATTAAATTGCTCAAATTCTCTTCCATTTATACAGCATTTTTTTTGATTTCGGGTGACCTAATACCAATCGGGAATCCAGCATATTACAAAAAAGACTGACTCTTTTTTGATGATCTGTGGTCTATAATTTATACAAAAACAATTTTTGCAATCCGCTCCGACTATCCATACTGTAGATTCCTGTATCAAATTTAAAATGTATTAGAAGCTGCAGGGTTATTTCCGTTTGAATTGTTAAACACAAACAACTTGGTCACTTAAAATCTTATCCAAGACCTCCACGAATTAAGTACTATATTTCATTCCTTAATCCGAAGTCCTTGGCGAGCTTGAATTTCTATCGGGATATTAAAGCACTGAAGCTTCCGATAGCTGAAATTTTTCAGCGTCACAATTTTTCGGATGTTCCTTCCGATTGGGCCATCATTGTCGCGGATGTCCGGAATTCTACCGCTGCTGTTGCAGCTGGCAAACACAACGATGTAAACCTGGTGGCCGCTGGAAGCCTGATTGCTGCACTAAATATTGCCAAAGAGAAGGATATCGAAATTCCTTTTTTCTTTAGCGGTGATGGAGGAACTCTTTTGGTTCCGGAGGAACTCAAGGAAAGTGTCATAGCCGGTCTGTTGCTTCACAATGAAAACGCAATAAAAAACTTTGGACTAGCTATGCATATCGGCAGCCTGAGCATGGAAGCTGTGTTGGCCGTTGGTGCTACGGTCAAAATTTCGAAGGTGCAGCTGAGTCTGGGCTTTCCTAAAGCAGTAATTATTGGAAACGGGTTGAAGTTTGCAGAACAGCAAATTAAAAAAGGCTCGCAGGATCGTCAGGAAATAAACACAAGCTACACCCTTGACATGACCGGGCTTGAGTGTCGATGGGATAAAGTAAAGCCCCCTTCGGAGGAAAATGAAATAGTTTGTTACCTGATTGAAGCAAGGGATCAGGAAAAACAAGCTGAAGTGTATCAGAATGTATTGCGCAAAATCGATGAAATCTATGGAAGTATTGAAAACAGAAGTCCTCTGTCATTAAACCGTTTAAAATTGCTATTGAATCTTCGGAAAGTTCAAAAAGAAATGCTGGTCAAATATGGCGGATGGAACGTCTATTACCTCATAAGCTCCTTCATCAAAACTTTTTTGGGCATATTCTACTTCAACAATAATTTAAAAATTGGAACCATCCGAGGAAAAGAATATTTACTCCAACTTATTGCCAATGCCGATACTCTTACCATCGATGGAAGAATCAACACGATTATTTCAGGTAAACAAAATAAGCGAAAGCAATTCCTTGAGTATTTAGCCAAGCAAGAAGCAGAAGGTGTTTTGGTGTACGGTCATCATATCAGCAAGGAGAGTATTATGACTTGCTATATTGAAAATAGGAATTCGGATCATATCCATTTTGTTGATGGATCAGATGGTGGCTACACTGAAGCTGCAAAAGAGCTGAAAGTGAAATTAAAGTGAGAACAGCCGGTAAATTAGCTGTGTTCTTCCATCCAAATCAAACCAACAAACCATACATAAAATCTATTGGGGAACCAGTTCCTTACTTACATTTAGTCAATATTTATATCTTTGCGACCGTTTCGAACGAAGAAAACTGGTCCCGTAGTTCAATGGATAGAATAGGAGTTTCCTAAACTTTTGATGCAGGTTCGATTCCTGTCGGGACTACAAATTGTTGAATTAACTACCACATGTTTATGCGACAATTTTTTTTACCCCACCTTTATTTGTCGCATGCGCCTCCATGGCGCCCAAATTCTATTGCCATTTTATAGAAATAAGATATAAAGACGTATGGAAATTAATTGGAAAAAGAACACCGCTTTTTTTGTTGCCGGACAGACTTTGTCGCTTTTTGGTACACTCCTCGTGCAATATGCCATTCTGTGGCATATAACTCTTAAAACCCAGTCGGGAACGATGATGACCGTTTTTACCATCGCCGGATTTCTCCCCATGTTCTTTATTTCGCCTTTTGCCGGAGTATGGGCCGACAGGTTTAACCGGAAAAATATTATCAATATAGCAGACGGATCAATCGCATTGGTCAGTTTAATTGTGGCCGTTTTTTTACTTTTCGGATTTGATGACTCTATCGGCATTTTGTTAATCTGTGCGGTGGTGCGTTCTCTTGGTCAGGGATCACAAATGCCGGCAGTCAGCGCGCTTATTCCCCAAATTGTACCTCAAGAGAATTTAACCAAGGTAAACGGCATACTATCAAGCATACAGGCTGGTACTACCTTGGCGGCTCCTATGGTAAGCGGTGCGCTTATGACCTTTGCCCCTTTGGAAATACTCTTTTTTGTTGACGTAGTTACCGCCGGTGTGGCTATAAGTATTTTATTATTTCTTGTTAAAGTGCCGGCAATGGAAAAACAGGACGAAGGAAAAAAAAGAATAGGATATTTTAATGATCTAAAGGAAGGATTCATTTATATAAAGGAACATGGGTATATATTACGGTTGGTACTTCTTACGTCTGTTTTTATGATTTGTGCTTCTCCTTCGGCTTTGTTGACGCCGCTGCAAGTAATCCGTGATTTTGGAAGTGAAGTGTGGCGGCTCACCGCGATAGAGATTACTTTCTCTGTAGGAATGATGGCGGGAGGGGTTATAATTGGCGCATGGGGAGGATTCAAAAACCGTATTTTTACCATGGCGCTTGCCATTGCCTTGTACGGACTTGGGGTTATAGGGCTTGGGCTTGTAAATAATTTCTTTGTCTATATCGGTATTTTTGCGGGTATCGGCATAGCGATGCCGCTTTTCAATACTCCGATCGTGGTGTTGTTTCAATCCACAGTGGACAGCGCTTTTATGGGAAGGGTTTTTTCTGTTTTTGGAATGGCGTCAAGTGTCCTCATGCCTTTGGGTATGCTTGTTTTCGGACCTCGTTTCGGACACCGTTGCTATTGATATACTTCTTATCGGGACAGGCATCGTCATTACATTACTGTGTATTCCCTTTATGGCAAGTAAAACGTTACGGGAAGCAGGAAGAAGTCATTCGTGATTGACGACGTGTTTCTTCCATCGTGACTCTTACAAACACCCTGCTATCTGATACTGTGAGATTTTCTAAAGTAAAAATCTGTGATACATAAATGAATCACCACCCGACATATTGAAAAGCCCCTTGCGTTGCGCTGATCCCACAGTATGACATTGAGTGCAATCAAAAAGAAATACCACAGGGCGATCATGATATTCGCCAGGCTCTTCGGAAGGTATGTTATTAAGAATTTATACATCGCTAATTGATAAAGAATAAGGTTTTATAAACTTCCAGTGCTTTTCCCAATTGCTCGTAATCGATAATGACGCAACTCAAACAGAAATAATTGAACACAAAGACTCTGCCCAGGTTCTTGGTTACCAGGGATGTCGGCATATTTTTAACGAGAGAAGCAAGGTATATCCCTGCGGCCTGCAACGCTCCCCATAACAAAAAGGGCAGTGTTATTTCGTGCCAGAGCCCAATGATGATCATCGTAGCCACAATCCCTAACATGGGCTTTCTATAGTACGAGGCAATGGGCGTATAAATATAATCCCGGCAGAAAGCAGAAAGCGACATATGATACTTCGACCAAAACTCCTGCATATTGCTAGCCAAAAAAGGAAAATTAAAGTTTTCCATAACGCGGAAACCAAGGAGCAATGCAATACCAATGGCGATATCCGAATAGCCCGCAAATTGAAAGTATGCGTTCAACACCAATGCAACGGTCTCGAGATATGCTTTAAGCCAAACGTTGCTTGCATCTAAGTTGGCGATAAATGCCGTGGATTTCGAGGTGAGTATATAGTTCCCGATAATTACAATTTTTGATACACCGAACAAAATGCGTTGGAAGTCCCAGTGAAAAATATTCTGTGTTAACACGGCGCCTTTGCCAGTCCCGGATAAACTCGGGATAACGGTTGATTGGTCCAATGATCAGAACAGGTAGAAAAAAGTTATAGGCAAGATAAAAGAGGAGACTTTCGTTTTGAATTCTTCCGTTGTAGCTCTCGATAGTGTAATGGATATTTCGAAAGATGTAGTAAGACATTCCCAAAGGAATTATCCAATGATCATGTATGGTAAACAAAATTTTTGCCGAGACGATAAGCAGAATTAAAATGCACAGGCTGATGGCGATTTTAATGGACTTCCTTAGAACTGCTTTGTGTAGCAAAAAGTAATTCCCAAACGTAATGGTCGTCAGGATTATAAAGGAGAGCGGGGACTGATAGCCAATAAACAGTCCTGTGATAACGATCTGAGAAAGCAATACATACTTTTTGGGTAAGGTCCAGGCTAAAAGGACCATCGGTATTGCAAACAAAATTACTTCAGCGAGTAGCTTCATATCATTTTTTTGAAGCAAATTCAGAAACAAACCATTTCTGATATTGCATTGCACCTTTAGAATTTAAATGAATACCATCTGCAAAACATGAGTCATCCATCACGCGTGGAAACCGCCAATAGTCAATCCGATATTGTGTGTTATAGAACTTCAATACTTCGTTGAGTTCAGACGTTGACGCGTTGTCCAGGAAATTGGTTTGAAGCTTATTGGATTGGGGCATGTCCAGGAAGATCACTTTTGCATTTCTTTTCATCAATGCATCATAAGCGTTGTTAGCAACGTCATTTTGCGTGACTTTTCTCACCACGCATTTTTTTGTTTGCAACGATTTGAAGGTGATACTATCAAATTTATCAGTGTAAAATTCATTTCCTGGCAAGGGTTTAATGTCGAAGGTATACCACTTGGTATAGTAGTTATCGTGCGAACCCAAACCAAGCTTGCTTCGAATGTGATTTCTGATGTGCAAAGGGCAGCATCGATCGGTACTGGAATCGCTGACGACGAATCGTCATCGTCAAGATTCAGTCCGAAATTTTCAATAAATAAATAGTGAGGAGGATACTTGCTGATGTAGTCAAAAAAATCAATGCGTTTAGCAAGATCCATATCCATATAATTCAAAGCCACACGCAACACTTTCGCTTTCTTATGTGTCACGGTGGAAAATACTGTCTTCAATTTCATGAGGATCTAACAACGCGCGTTCCGTTAAGGAAGACCCAAGAATCACAATCGATATTGCGGAAGTATCGCGGGTAGTTTCGATCAAGGCCTTTTCCAGACTTTTGTTTGATAGCTCCAACACCCTGGCGTATGGTCCATAAGCGGAATAGGAGTAAAAGAAGAAACAAAAGCACGATCGAAAAAACGACTACGATGGGGTAAGCCCATACTTTTAATGGGGGCGCTTCCTCAAACATTACCTTATTTTTTTATGGATAACATTTTGAATTGAACTTATCGAGGTCATGACCATAATATCCGACGTCGAAAATTTGACATTGAATACCTGTTCAAGTCTCGTTATCAACGCCAGGTGATTCAGCGAATCCCACCCGGAAACGTTGCGGGTAGAACTCAGCTCGTTGATGTCCTTATGTTCAACTTTAAAAATCGACGCAGCATTTTTTATTACTGTATCCAGAACTCCTTCGCTTTTTGCAATGGGTGCGGCATGTTTTTGTGTTACTATCTTTTTTAATTCCTCAACCTGGATCTTTCCGCTTATTCCACGGGGAAAAGTATCGATGATAACACATCTCCTGAGGTACCTTTTCCGGTTCAAGGTTTTCGCGCAAGTACTTATAAAGACTCAGCTCATCCAGCACCACATTTTCTTTCGGCTTTATACACGCGATCATCTTTTCAGTCAGGATAGGATCGTGCAACCCAATGACCTTGCATTCATCAACTTCCTTCACTTTGAGAAGAAGTTCTTCTATTTCTTCGGGCTGCACGCGGAATCCACCTGAATTGATCATGCTCTTTTTTCTGCCGACGATCTTCACGAAGCCTTCCTCATCCTCCCGGGCGATATCACCTGAATAAAGCCAACCGTCAACCAACACTGCTGCAGTAGCCTCAGGGTTATTAAAGTACCCGACCATAATGTGATCGCCCTTTAGCAAAAGTTCTCCCTTTTCGCCTTTTCGTACTTCATGTCCTTCCTCATTTATGATTTTAATAAGGCAGTCAGCGGGCTTTCCTACCGTGCCTATTTTAAAGGTGTCAGCGCTTGGTCCGCAATAAACGCTTCCCGTAACTGTTTCCGTAAGACCGTAAATGTTAACAATCTGAATTTTGAAGATCGACGAGACAGAATGCCACAATCGTTCCTCCAACAGCGCTGCCACGGAAATGGCAAACTTAAAGTCTGGTGTTTGGAAACTATCCTCAAAACCCTCATGGTATTTTTCAAAGAAGGAAAGGAGTGTTGGCACTACGAACAGATGCGTGATCTTATATTTATAAATACCATCATAAATAAGATCAAGCCTCGAAGTGTCAAGCCTAAAGGGACTTATCCAGGTTCCGCCGCAATAAAGCGCTAACAAAGGACCTTGGTTAATCCCATCGGTATGATATAAATTCAGCACATTGAGGATCTTTACCTCATCGTCCATTCCATAGACATTCTTAAGCGTTTCAAGGTGCGAAAACAAGTTCTTGTGAGAGATCACTACTCCTTTGGGATCGGACGTAGACCCTGAAGTATACATCATGTATGCTACACACGACGAATCAATAGTGTTGGGGTATAGCGGCGTTACATTTTCCAGGCCCTTGAGACAAGCAGGGTAAGTGTGACTTGACGTTGCCTGCTCTTCGTTTCCTTTGCCGTTTCGTGAAAAGATATTTTTGAAAAGATTCTTTTTTTCTTCGGATATCTTTTTGATTTCGACAATATTTTTTTCTTCCATCCGCCACGCCGTCGTCAAGACGCTGTCGATAAAAAATGCATCCGGACGTGCCGAAGCTATAATGGAATGAATCCTGTCAGCCTTTGCGTTGGGATCCGTTAGAATAACTGTAAGCCCATACCTGTACGCGGCAATTGTAATTTCAGCGAGGCTTCTCTTGTCGTTCGTAGACAACACAATTTTATCGCCTTCCTTTAGACTTAGCCTGTTGAAAATTATACTTAGCTTATCTACGGTGGATAGCAAATTACCGTAGGTGACTGTCTCGCCGTCATGCAATACGGCAAACTCTTTTTTTGGATGTAGTTTTGCGCGGTCCAATACCGCCATGATGTTCATCATATTTTTCTAAAATTATTTCCTTACGGTTCCGATGCTGTCAATTTGCGTTAGGGTTGCAAATGAAGTGTAAGGAATTCGGCGTTCAATTTATTTGTAATTTTTACTGTCGTGTTTTTGTTTACCTCCAAAAACATACATGTGCATTTAAATCCGGGAAACGAACCATAAAATTTAGTGGCTTAGTAGGGGATTTACCGATTGTAAATAGCGATTAAATAACAGAATTGAGTACAGGCGATGTATGTTTACACAAGCATCTTCAGGCCATACGTTGAGAACGTGACAAGTTGCCTTGATCGCCGACTAGCATTTTCAGAAACCTGAACCTGGCATTTTTTAGCGTGAGCATAGCGGTCGTTACAACTTTTTACAACTCTTTACTGCGCTGTGACATCCTTTTTTGCTGTCAGAAGTATATTTACATCAGAAGCAATTAAACAAGACCTCCACGAATATGAGACTCTCAACAAGCAAAATTATCATGCTCATCATTGGCTGCCTTGTTGCTGGTTGCATCGGAACCTTCGCTCCTAAATTTATATCTCCCAAGGCGACAACGAGCGCTGTAGGACTGGTTGTCAAGTAAGAGGTAATCGGTGATCGGTAATCAGGTAATCGGTGGCGCTTCGTAGGAAAGCGTAGTTCGTAAAATGTAGTTAGTAAGAGGTAGTTGGTAAGAAGTGGTCATTGCGATTCGCCCCTTTGTGAAACTTTGTGTCTTTGGGACTTTGTGGCTATGAATGTGAGTGTGGTAATCGGTAATCAGTGATCGGTAATCGGTTGGCCATGTTTAGCCAAGGTACTTTTCCAGATGTTTTTTGAAAAAGGCAGCGCTATCAGTAACACTTTGAATTGGATCCTTGGCAAAGTTACCGCCCTGTTCAATGTAATAGTATTGCAGTCCCGCCTTTGATGCGTCCGGCAGAATGACAGTGTAGTCGATCGAGCCATTGCCCAACTCCGAGTAGTCACGCGTTACTTTATCCATATCTTTTATGTGCCACATCACAAAGCGCCCGGGTTGCTTGCTAAACAACTGGGAAGGACTCAGTTTGGATGAGTGCATTACCCAGTAAAGATCCATTTGAAGTTTGACCAGGGCTGGATCCGTTTCTCGCATGATTATATCATACCCGTTCTCGCCACCGTGATCAACAAATTCAAAATCATGATTGTGGTAAGCAAACCCTAATCCCGCCTTGTGGATCCGCTCACCGATGACATTCAACTTTCCCGTTAGCAACCGGAAGTTTTCAATCGTTCTGAAGGCCGGATCCAGCCACGGCCAGGTAATGTAACGCTGTCCCAGGGCATGAGCCCCTTCTATACATTGATCAACATATCTCATCATTGCATCTGCGGGCTTATCGAAAAACTTCGTAAAATCGTAATGTCCACTGGTGGTGATCATTCCATGATCCGCGAGCAGTTGTTTAAATGCTGACGCTTTTAATCCATAATATTTGCCCTGATCCGGATCATAGCCATACGTTTCGCTATCTTCATAGCCGATGGCAGCAATCTTTTTTACAGTGCCGACAACATCTGTCGCCATCGGTTGGCGCACGGTGAAGAGTTGCAGTCCCATTTTATACTTTGCTGGCATATCTTTCGTAAAACCTGGGAGGGTGATGAGCGTGGCCGACATCAGGCAAGATGACTGCAGGATAAAATCCCTCCGGGTAATGAATTCCTTCTTTCGCATTTCAATTAAATCTGGCTGGTGTAGTTTATTTTAATTGACAAGATTACAAAATAAAATGCCTTCGCGTCCATTTCACTAAATGGTTCACGATTTATCCTTAAGATTTTTTCTAAACGAAACACGCCTCCTCCCAGGTTCCTCATTACTTTGGTCAGGAGCATTATCGCTATTCCCCTTTTTTCGTTTAAACATTCCAAAAAGGAGTACAGAAATGCCGCCGAAAAAAGATCCGTAGGCAAAGCATGAAAAAAACTCCAGCGTTGATTATGCCGGCAACCGTGGCAAGGCCTAATGCAAGCCCTATCAGTATCAAAATAATTCCCATCCGGATGAATAATGCAGTGTAATCCGGATTTGTAGATCTTAACAGGCGAGCTTGCAGTTCCGCGTCGACAGCCCGCACAATTATTTTAATCTCTTCTTCATCAACTTTCTGTTGCTCGAGCTCGCGCCTTACATCATAAATCTCAAAGTTCTTGTCTGAAAGTCTTTGGATATAGTGGTCGATCCGTTGTTTTCTGTCTACACTCATAGGTTGGCTTAAACTCACAAAATTGACCGACTTCGAACATTTTTTGTTCGATGCCGCCCATGATTCCGTATAAATACAAGCATAAAGTGCTAATTTAATGAATCGCTATTTATTTAATGGCGTGGCATTCAAATTGAAAACGGTTGATCTCAGAACCCCATAATCATGTTGTATAACTACTTCGTCATCGCCTTTCGGAACATTCTCAAACACAAAGTATTTTCCTTTATAAACGTTCTCGGACTAACAATCGGCATCACCTGTTGTATCCTCCTGGCCTTGTTTATTCATTACGAATTTAGTTACGAAAAACATTTTAAGGACTATCAAAATATTTATCGCGTTACGTCTAAATTATCATCTGATCAATGGAGCAGCACAATTCCTTGTACCGCCCCTCCCACTGGTTCCGACGTTTCAACGGGAGTTTCCAGAAATTCAAAGTGCCACCCGTGTCGTCATTCCCCCCGACGTTCAACGTCACTACCTTCGGTTCGAGGACAAGGGTTTTTATGAAAATAGGGGATACGTTGTAGACTCTACTTTTTTTGACGTTTTCTCATACCCCTTTGAAGAAGGTGATCCAGCCACTGCCTTAGATGGGGCATCTCCCGTTGTTTTATCTCATGATCTTGCTCGCAAATTTTTCGCCGATGCTTCTGCCCTTGATCAGATCGTTGATTATTACGAGCGGAGGTATAGCCGATACCTTCCACGTTACAGGGGTATTAAAACCCTATGAGCATCCCTCTCAATTGGATGCCGGCTTTTATATGGGCATGAACAATAAAGGCTGGGGTAGAATCATCAATGGCATGCAGAGTTGGGTACAGACTTTTATTTATTCATTCGTGAAGTTAAAGCAAGGAACTTCGGTCGACAATCTTACTGCAAAGATGCCGGCCCTGATGGAAAAACACGGCGCGAAAGAACTCAAGGCAATGGGCTTTAAAAATACTCCGGGACTTCAGCCTTTGAAAGATATGCACCTCTACTCGGCTCAGGAATTTACAACGCTACTGCGCTTACAGACATCGGAACCAGCGGAAATATAATGTCTGTGTATGTCATAGCGTCCATTTGCCTTTTCATTTTATTTATTGCCTGCATCAATTTTATTAACCTCACTACCGCAAAGGCCTTTCAGCGCGCGGGAGAAGTTGGGGTTCGAAAGTCATTGGGCGCGAGCCGGACCGTTCTGATCCGGCAATTCCTGGGAGAATCGCTTTTGATCACGGCAATTGCCATGATTCTATCAGTCGTATTTGTTCAACTCGCATTACCAATTTTCAATTCTATCGCGCAAAAAAATCTTTCCATTAACGGTCAAAATATTGGATTCATAGCGCTGATGTTAGTTGGTATCTCAATTGTTACCGGCGTGATTTCAGGAAGTTATCCTGCTTTTTACCTTTCTGCTTTTCAACCGGCACGGGTATTAAAAGAAAAATATGTCAGTGCGAATTCAACAGGATGGCTACGCAAAAGTCTGGTCGTATTTCAATTTGTGATTTCAATTGCCCTCATCTCGTCCATACTGATCATCCGAAAACAAATCAGTTTTGTGCAAAACATGCCCTTGGGTTTCAATCCTGAATATAAAATAACGATACCGATACAAACCGGCGAAGCCAAAGCTGGCTATCAGAACTTAAAAAACCGCATCAAACAATTAGCTGATGTTTCTGAAGTATCAGCGTCCTCGGCTCTCCCCGCGACGCCGACCGTGCGTACCCTGCCACTTTACCCCGAGGGGCGCTACCGCCGAGGGTGCGGCCCCTCATTATTGGATTAGCATTGATGAAAATTATTTCGACATGTTAGGCGTAAAATTGTTGCAAGGCCGAAATTTAAATGCAGCAACTGATACAGCTGGATTTCTCGCTCCATTCACACGAATCGTCGTCAATGAGGCAAGTCTGAAAGAAACTAACATTGAACCGGAAAAAGCCCTCGGCACAAAACTGCAGGTCGACCTGAACGGACAAAACCTAAAATTTGAAATCGTGGGCGTCGTGCAGGATTTCCACCAATTCTCCATGCACAAGAGCTTAGCCCCCATGATGTTCATGATTCCAAAGCCTGAGATGATGGACTATAGCGCATTATGTGTTGCCACTGGCGCGGCAAACTTCGAGCGAACACTTTCCGAATTGAAAAAGATATGGAAGGAACTAATGCCCAATTCAATCTTTGAGTATTCGATCCTTACGGATAACATTAAGCAGCAATACGAAGCTGATCAACGTGTCTTCGCTGTCAGCGCCATATTCACTACCATTGCTATTGTTATTTCATGTCTGGGTCTTTATGGCCTGTCTATTTTTACTGCCGAGCGGAAAGTAAAAGAAATTGGTATACGTAAAGTATTTGGCGCAAATGTTTCTCAAATCGTAGGTATTCTTTCTTTTGATTTCATTAAGCTCGTTCTTATTGCAATTGTCATAGCGATCCCTGTCGGTTATTACGCCATGAATAAATGGCTGGAAAATTTCGCATATAAAATCGAAATGGATGCTGCTATTTTTATTCTGGCTGGATTCATGGCCATTACCATTGCAGGATTAACGATTGGATTTGAAGCGTTGAAAGCTGCATTAAAAAATCCCGTGGACTCAATCCGGAATGAGTAACATTTATTATGGGAACGCCGCGTTCAGCTTACAATTTTGGTAAGAATAGAAACTTTAATTCTGTGCTCTAAAAACCCTTTGCAGAAGTTCGGTAGTTCTGGCGCCCGGATTTTCGCGAATATTTTTTTCCTCTTTCGCGATCATCACAAACAATCCCTCCATCGCTTTCTCGGTGGCATACGCATTCAAATCAGAATTTACATCCTGCACAAAAGGAATCTGATTATAAGTATTTACAATATCACCGTAATATTTAGTAGCATTAACTTTGTTCAGGGCATTTTGAATAACCGGTTTGAATTTATCCCGGAGCTGTGCCGAAGTCGTACGTTTCAAATATTGCGTAGCAGCATCTGGCTCCCCTTTTAGAATTCCCCAGGCATCCTGGATGGTCATCGATTTTATTGCAGTGATAAAAATTGGTTTTGCTTCTTTGGCTGCCTCTTCGGCTCCTCTGTTGAGTGTAAGTATAAATCTATCAACCTCATTGTTTAGCCCTAGTTGCCGAAGTTTGTCCTCTACTTTCTTCACTTCCGGCGGAAATGGGATCTTAATTTCTGGATTTTTAAAATACCCATCTATTTTGGATGCCAAATCAGATCCCGTCGAAATCCCTTTTATCAATGCCTCCTTCAGACCCTCGCTCACCTCACCCGTTGTCAATGGCTGCTCTAAGTCCATTGCCTTGTTTACCTCTCCTATTGTTTGGCTGATTTGGGTACTGCTGCATCCTGAAATTAAAGCAACATAAAAAACTGCCAGTATCTTCTTCATGCGCGCCAAGGTAGAAAAAAGTTAACTACTTCTTCTCGCAGATCTACCATTGGCATTCATTGAGCGTTGAGTGTTGAATATTGAGTGTTGAATATTAAAAAGGCATAAACACTCAATATTCAATAAACAACACTCAACTCTCAAGTGTGAGGAAAAAGCATGAATTTAAAAATCATACAATATTCCAAATCCAATTCCGGCACGATATGGCTTTAAATTAAATGGCGCATCAAGTTTTTCGCGAACGCGAATGGATTGCATGAACACCGGCTGAACAAACACTCTCACACGCGAACTGACTCTGATTTCGTTTCGATAGAAGACCTGGTAAGAAAAATAGCTCGATTCCGAATTTTTATAACTTTCGGAATCGGTCTTTTTCAAACCTTGCTGATAGGAAACACCGCCACCAATTTTATGCGTTAGCGTTTTTCCATACAAATTATAAAGTATGCCGGTTTGCAGCCCCAGATTTAGCATCTCATAATTAACTACACCTTGCAATAACTTCGGCGTAACGGTGTACCTATTGTCTCCGGACGATTCGACATTCACCTGATTGCCCTGTTGATAAGAATATTTTAAGGTTTGGTTTTGATGGTAAAGGGAAGACCACCATAGTACTCAAACCGTTTGCTGATAAATCCTTGCACACCAATGTCCAGGCTAATTCCAAATCGTTCTGAAGATAAAATCGAAGCGTTGGAAATCTCCTGGACAACAACCTCATCGCTCCCTACTGGAATGGCGCGCTGAAAGGAAAGTGATGGCGTCACATTTGCGTAAAACGCGGGCCTCCTTTTCGGTATACGCGTTGACTGTTTCGTCACCTGCTGGTTTTGTGTGAGTGAATCTTTCGGTACTTCACCGGTGGGTACAAATAAGGTATCAGTCGATGGCGTGTTCAACGATATTTCATTTTGTTCAATTGGTTGAGATAAAGATTGGGCTGTCCGTTGCAGCCGTAAATTCTCTTGCACTGCTAAGTGCAACCTTGTCCTGAGCCTCACTATCGTTCCTACTGAAAAACCTATTTTTGGAGGCGAGGCGAGGGGAAGGAGGACGGTTTTGATTTTCAGTATTTGTATTTTTTTCCGTTGGTCCGTTGTTTTCAAAAGTTTTATGGTGACGCGTGGCCGTTTTCTTTTCAATTATAATGTCTGAATTTAAAAAAGTATAATTCAATTGGATTGCATTAATCGCTAAGGCACATAAGAAAATGGAAACTGATGAGGTAAGGTAATCGACCCAGGGAAGCCACAATAAAGTGCGACTGGGTCTTAGCGCGGCATCGATATTTTCCCACACTAAGTCATCTGGTTGCTCGGTGTAGCTTTGCAGACGTTTTTCCAATTCGTCGAATTGGTTATGATCAGGAAAATTTTTCATAGTAGTGAATCAGGTTCTGACAATTCAATTTTTCCTTTAACAAAAACTTCGCATGATAAAATTGCGAACGGGAGGTACCCTCCGAAATATGTAGCATTTCTGCTATTTCCGCGTGACTGAACCCTTCTATGGCAAACATATTAAAGACGATTCGACAGCCGTCAGGCAGGGCGTTAACAAGCGAGATCAAATGTTCATCAGTAAGATTTTGGAGTGACGTTTCATTGGCTGCATGTTGACTTGCAAGTCCTTCGATATTTGAAAACATCAATGCCCGTCCTTTACCCTTATGGTAATAATTTATGGCAGTACGCACGGTGATCGATTTCATCCAGCCTTCCAATTTTTCTGAAGACTTTAATTGATGGAAATGCGTAAAAATCCGAATGAAGGATTCCTGCAGTACATCCTGAGCTTCTTCCTTGCTTTGCGTGTAACGTCTGCACAAGCCCATGAGTTTGCCTTTAAAAAGATCATAGAGGATGCGTTGAGCCTTCGCATCCCCTTTTTTACATTGATCAAAAATATCGTAGTAGCTACGCATCAATTATTCAAAACCTCGTCCTTAAGGGCAAGGATTTTAAAACTCTTACTGTGTTTGTTTAATGTATACGACAGCCCTACTACATCCTTCACCACTACAAATTTCATATTCGAGTGTATCGTTTTTTCTCACTTGGACATTCCGCTCGTACGAGATTTTCTCGTTGACGACGGCAGAGGTTCCATACAAAGGAGACTTCGTAATTCTGAAGTCCTTCAAGTTCCCACACGTGGAATCGTTAAGCAGCACATTCAAATAAAATAGCGTATCGTTATTGGCGGAAATATCTATCGAATCGGCCAGGGCCCGAATCGCGCACAAAGACACTGAGTCTTTCTTCATTTTTATATCAACCCTTGCCGTCTTGCAAGTTGCATCGATACACACTTCATAGGTGAAGTAATCTGAAAAAGGAAAAGTTACTGTGGCCGGTACTTTATAGTTGAATCCATTTGCCCCGAGTGAAGCTTGTCCATGAACTGGCGCTGATTTCAAATTCACTTGATATTGGTTTATAGAAAGGCACAGCGAATCATTCTGAAAAACCGGCAGAACGATCGAGCTATCTACTGCGGATTGCGTAAAGACATAGAGGTCATTCTGCCAACCTAAAGGAACAGACAGAGTCGCCGCTTAAATACACGATTCCATAGGCTGTCCTGGAAGTGTCACTGGTTGTCGAGATTTTGTACATAATCTTGTCGGATCCCTGGAATGTTGAGTTCGGGATGTACTTGATCTTATTTCCAACTACTTCTGCTTGCCCAAAATAAGGCGGGAAGGAATTTTCAGGTTTGTAAACTGATACAACCACATTCCCTCCACAAATAATATCGTTGTTGGTAACATCGACCACCACCGGATCGTGGGCAACACCGTACACATAGTCCGGCAAAGGATAAATATTGCAGGGAAGATTGGTGGAATCATTCTCAATAAAAATTATGACACTGTCGCGTTTGATTACCTCATTATTAAGGGTGTACACGGTAAACTCAAAACCATCGCGGGCCCTGGAGTTTCCGACGGAGGGCGAGTATTGAAGCAAGCCTTTACCTAAATCACTAATTTTACCATGGCGCGCTTGAGATGTAAGCGCTATACGCACGGGGGTATTTGTTTGAAGCTTAGCGTTAAGATCAACAATGGAAGGGCTGTTCGCCAATACATAGATCTCCTTGCCGTTGACATTGGTAGTAGGCTCCAGCACATCCGGATCAGGCTCCAAAACATCGCAGGATAATGCAACAATACCAACGGTGATGATCCAGAAAAATCTAGAAAGTCTTAGGGTCTCATTTATTTTTTTTGCTTTCATATAAGAATAATGGGAGTTCAAATGGTAAGACCGAGTCGGTACGCATAACGTTGGATGGTCAATAAAATTTTTTATACTTGAAGATGATTACGATAACCGCCGAAATCCTAACCATCGGAGATGAGCTCCTGTATGGACAAATTGTGGATACAAATGCTCAATGGATGAGTGTAGCGTTGAGCAATGCTGGAATCAAGGTGATCCGGAAGACTACCGTGGGCGATCAGGAAGATGAAATTCTTAACGCTTTAGCCGAAGCGGAAAACCGCGCTGACATTATATTGATAACGGGTGGACTGGGGCCTACCAGCGATGATCTCACGAAACCTTGTTTAGCAAAATATTTTAATTGCCAACTGAAAATACATGCTGAAGCGCTGGCCGAAGTGACAGAATTTTTTAAAAGTAGAGGAAGAGAATTGACTGACGTTAACCGCCAACAGGCGGCGCTCCCCGAGTGTTGTGAAAAAATTACGAACAAAGTCGGCACAGCCCCTGGAATGTGGTTCGAGAGAAACAAAAAAGTCTTTGTTTCTATGCCGGGCGTGCCGCATGAGATGAAACTCATGATGACCGATATTATTGTTCCAAAGCTCAAGCAAACTTTTGTTACTCCCGTCATTCATCATCAAATTATTAGAACAATTGGTATTGGTGAATCTTTTCTTGCTGAAAAAATCGCTGATTGGGAAAAGTCTCTCCCGTCACACATCAAGCTTGCTTACTTACCGGGGTTAGGGGAAGTAAAGTTGCGCCTTACCGGTATCGGCGACTCCATCGAGACGCTAAAAGCAGAAACAGATATACTAACCCAAAAACTCGAACCACTGGTGGGGCAATTTATCTTTGGCTTGGGAGACGATCCAATTAGAAGTTGTGATTGGAAAAAAATTGCTGCAAAAAAAGCTGACACTTTCCATTGCCGAAAGCTGCACAGGTGGATTTGTATCTCACCTCATCACAAGCGTCCCGGGAAGCTCTGCGTATTTTCAGGGAAGTATGATTCCATACGCTTATGAGATCAAGATGCAGCACCTCGGCGTAAATCCGGAAACATTACGGGAACATGGTGCGGTCAGTGAGGAGACCATTCGTGAAATGGCCACCCTGGTGCGAACAAAATTTAAAACCGATATTGGTGTTGCGACCAGCGGAATTGCGGGTCCCGGGGGAGCTACCCCTGAAAAACCCGTTGGCACGGTTTGGATCGCATATTCCGATAAGCATCAGACCGTCGCTAAAAAACTTCAACTCTCGAAAGACCGAATGGTCAATATTCAAATTGCCTCGCACGCTGCATTGAATTTGCTCCGGTTATCATTGGAGCAGCTTCCATAGCCAAGAACAAATCGCTAACAAATGGCCTATGAAACCCTGTACGCCCAACTATCTGCTAAAAATATTACCTTTGCCCCGTAAATCATTTTTCTCATGGCGCAGGTAGAACTCATTATGCCTAAGATGGGCGAAAGCATAACGGAAGCGACGGTTTTATCATGGTTAAAAAAACCAGGGGATAAAATCGAACAAGAGGAATCTGTATTGGAGGTCGCCACGGACAAGGTAGACACTGAAATTCCATCGACGCACGCAGGCATCTTAAAAGAAATATTAGTGCAAAAGGGTGAGATCGTGCTGGTAGGAAAGCCCATAGCAATCCTAACGGTTGAGGCTGAAGAATCGACAACGAACGAAAACGGCATTGCCTCCCGACGGTCTCCCAGCGGCCGACATTCCATCAGTGGAAGCCCACGATCTCAAAAGAGATCCCAGCAGGACGCACAAATGGAAAAAATCATGTTGCAGCAGACTATAAATCAAGCTCCAAATTTTTTTCTCCATTCGTTAAAAATATCGCCAAAGAAGAAAATATCAGTGTCGCGGAACTGGAAACCATTGAAGGCTCGGGCGCTGAAGGTCGCATCACCAAAAAAGATATTCTCAACTACGTTGAAACCAGAAAACTTGGATCTACGATCAAGCCCCTTCAGCATTCTGTTACAGTAAATACGTCGGCACCAAAAGTATCGGTATCGATAAGCGCAGGTGATGAGATCATCGAGATGGATCGTATGCGCAAGATGATAGCAGAACGAATGCTGGAATCCAAGCGCATTGCTCCACACGTTACGTCGTTTGTTGAAGCCGACGTTACCACCATTATCCATTGGAGAAATAAAGTAAAAAATGATTTTCAAAAACGCACCGGCGATCCGTTGACCTATACGCCGTTCTTTATTGAAGCGGTTGTCAATGCTATCAAAGATTATCCAATGATCAACATTCAGGTCGACGGTGATAAGATCATAAAAAAGAAAGAAATTAATATCGGTATGGCCGTAGCGCTGCCATCCGGAAACCTGATTGTTCCGGTAATTAAAAATGCAGATCAATACAGTCTCGCCGGCCTCGCCAAGGTTGTAAATGACGTGGCAAAACGCGCGCGCGATAACAAACTCAAACCAGACGAATTATCAGGCGGAACGTTTACCATCTCCAATGTGGGTTCATTTGGCAATGTCATGGGCACGCCCATCATCGTTCAGCCTCAGGTTGCCATCATCGCCCTCGGGGCCATTCAAAAAAAGCCCGCAGTTATGGAAACACCTTACGGGGATGTGATTGCATCCGTCATAAAATGTTTCTTTCTCATTCCTATGACCATCGTGTTGTCGATGGCGCTTTGGGTGGAAGCATGGTGAGACGCGTCGCGGACTACCTTGAAAAGTTCGATACAAGCCGCTCACTCTAAGCATATTCGCTGATTTCCTTACACGAGGGTTTTTAAGATCTTCCCGTTTCCTAATTTTAAGGATGGCGAAAATCATTTCCTTTATCAGCCGTAAAGGTGGAACAGGTAAAACAACAAATGCGATAAACCTTTCCACTACTTTACATCAGATGGGCAAACACGTCCTGCTTGATTGAAACGGATGCTAACTATACTTTGAACACCCTCCGGAAAATGGAACTCTTCAAGGCAAAGGAAAGCAAGAATGGATTTGAAATATTGGGATCACAAGACAGCAGCGTGGCGGACGAACTTTCTAAAATAAAGGAAACCCGCAAAGAAGATATCATCATTGTTGATAGCGCCGGAAAGACCACCGATGAAGGAATGAAAAAACTTTGTCTGGTTAGCGATATGGTGATCGTTCCCACAAGTTTGACCCAAAACGACCTATTGGTTACTTATCAAACTGTAACGGATCTGGCACCGGCGCGCAATCTCAACCCGAAGCTTAAAATTTTGGTTCTTCCTAACCGCATTCACAGTGCTACGAATATTTACACCGTGCGTCAAAACTTAAAAAATCTTGATGCAATCATTCTGCCTGTCATCGTGCCGCAGAAAAATCTGTTTGTAAATTTCAGCACCATGGAAGCTGAGAAGGAATACCTGCCCATAGCACAGGCCATTTTGAACAATCTCGTATGAGCAAGAAAAAGAATACACTTCAGGACCTGGATGATTTTCTAAAACAACAGGCTGCTACCTTGGTAACACCAGGAACCCTTAGTGACATCGTTGAACCAACGCCTGAAATTAAGGAAGCTGAGATCCAACCTATAGCGCATGACGCAGGGAAAGACATTGTTAAAGAATTTCAAATTTCCCCTTCGAAACATGATCCAGCCTTCCGGAAGAAACTTTATGACTTTATTATCGAGTCATTAGAAACCCAAAATGAATCATTACCGGAAGACAAAATGCTGATCAACACGGCCCTCTATTTGAAAAATGGTGACGATTGGAAAAATGCCATCCGCCAGTATTGGAGGGAACGGTAGTCGTTATCAGTTATCAGTTATCAGTTATCGACGTTGAGGGCGTGCCCGGCTGAACTCAGCATTTGCCGATTAATGAATCCATCGATGATTTGTATGGGATAATTTCACCGTTTATTCTCACGAAGCAACACCAACTTTTAACTAAGAAGAAATAACTTTGTTTCAAACATTGAACCGCGTGGCTTGGCCACGTTGGCAAACAACCTGCCTGCGTAGGCAGGCACTTAGAACTTCAACACCTCAACACTTCATAGATGAAATTCGGAACCAAAGCAGTACACGCAGGTGTAGTACCTGATCCATCCACTGGCGCTATTATGACGCCCATTTATCAGACCTCCACCTTTGTACAGGAATCCCCTGCGAAACATAAGGGCTATGCGTACGCCCGAGGGACCAATCCCACGCGCAATTCCCTTCAGAAAAGTATTGCAGCGTTGGAAAATGGCAAGCATGGAATATGCTTTTCATCGGGAATGGGTGCAACCGATGCTGTGATCAAATTGCTGAGTCCCGGTGACGAAGTCATTACCAGCAGTGATTTGTATGGCGGAACCTATAGAATGTTCAAGCGGGTTTTCGAAAAATATGGAATAAAATTTCATTTTATCGATCTCACCGAGGTATCCAACATTGAACCTTTACTTGAATGCCAAAACAAAACTGTTGTGGCTGGAAACGCCGACTAATCCTTTGATGAGCATTGTCGATATCAAAGGTTGTGTCGATTTGGTAAAAGGCAAAAACATACTCGTAGCCGTCGACAATACTTTTGCTTCTCCTTACCTGCAAAATCCATTAGACCTCGGAGCCGATATCGTTATGCATTCTGTTACAAAATATCTCAGCGGGCATTCAGATGTGATCATGGGTGCGCTGGTAATGAATGATGAAAAACTGTATCAGGATTTGGCGTTCATCATGAATTCCTGTGGTGCGGTTCCAGGACCACAAGATTCCTTTCTCGTCCTCCGTGGGATAAAGACACTGCACCTGAGAATGGAACGACATTGTTTCAATGGAAAAAAAATTGCCGAGTATTTGAAGAGTCATCCTAAAATAGGAAAAGTGTATTGGCCTGGTTTTGCTGAACATCCCAATCACGCGGTCGCTAAAAAACAGATGAAGGACTTTGGCGGAATGCTTTCGTTTACACTTAAAAGATGACAGCGTTGAAAAAGCTATTCACCTGATGGAGAGCGTTGAACTTTTCTCATTGGCCGAATCACTGGGTGGTGTGGAGTCGCTCATTAACCACCCTGCTTCTATGACCCACGCAAGCGTTCCGAAAGAAGAACGGTTAAAAAGCGGACTCGTAGATTCATTGATACGACTCAGTATCGGTGTCGAGGACGTTGAGGACCTGTTGGAGGATTTAAACCAGGCCCTCAATAAAGTTTAGTATTTGCCACTTTCATTGTGATTTATGTTACTTTGAAAACGTATAGTTGACAGCCACGGAATCCTCGGACCTAACCTGGGACTGCGGATCATAAATAATGAGCATTAATTTATCCACTACCACGCTCTCGTCTTCAGATTTCACACTAACAATTACTGAGTTAGTGCCGGTTCCTTTGTAAATCTTGGACGGAGAATAAAAGAACGTGTAGTTGGTTGCCGTAGTACTTGCCGGCTCGACCCAGATCCTTACACCATTAGGTTCGATCACTGAATAGTTATAGACTATTCGCACATGATCATTTATTGAAGCCGTCTCATAGTATTTCAGTGTTGCTGGCGAGGCCGGAGTCATTGACGTGATCTCAATGGAAGAAGCCTTTGGTCCTCCGTCATCGTCATCGCTACATCCAAATAACGAAAGGAGTCAACAGAATCATTGAAGCATAGGCAACGATCTTGTTTCGGAGTTGTGAATAATTTTAGTTTCATAGTAACGGTGTTTTGATTTGACACAAAGTTTTCACTTTGATCAATAATCAAGTGCGACTATTCTCCCAAAAATTGAAAGGGATGTAACGCATGCGACAAGAAAATAGGGATAATCAATGAACTGAGGATTCAGGATGGGTAATCCTTTGGCATATTCCAAATCGTTTCTCAAAACAATTTGTGAACCATGGCCTCAAGAAAACTAGTATGATTTTTGAATTCGAGACTGTGGACAGAATAAAAATAGGGATGTCGGCGAAATCGCCATAATTTATGGATAGGATAGAAAACGTTGACATATTTTCTATTTTAGAAGCCAAATTTCAAAATGGATAAGAAAAATTTCAAACTCCTGTTTAGCGTACCTGTGATTGTCGCGGCTCTCGGCTATTTTGTGGATATCTATGATTTACTGCTCTTCAGCATTGTAAGACGAGCCAGTCTGATCTCGCTCGGTGTCGCGGAAACCGATTTATTAGCCCAAGGTGAACATCTCCTTCGCATTCAAATGGCGGGCCTTCTTGTCGGCGGGCTGATCTGGGGGATCATGGGTGACAAGCTTGGAAGGCTTTCTGTTTTGTTCGGTTCGATACTTCTGTATTCTCTGGCCAATATCGCCAATGGATTTGTAACCACTGTAGATCAATACGCCTGGCTTCGTTTTATTGCAGGTATTGGACTTGCAGGTGAGTTAGGCGCCGGCGTAACCTTAGTATCCGAAATCCTCCCTGCAAATTTAAGGGGTTATGGAACTACTATCATTGCTACCGTTGGGCTCCTGGGGGCGGTGGTCGGAAACTTCTTGTCCAAAATGTATGATTGGCAGACCTCATACTTCATCGGGGGCGGATTGGGATTATTACTATTGCTGGCACGGGTGAGTGTTTTTGAGTCCGGAATGTTTCTCAAGACTAAAGAAAAGCATGTTCAACGCGGGAATTTTTTCCAACTTTTTACGAAGCGAAGTCGGTTTTTGAAATTTATGGGATGCATTTTTATAGGCCTTCCACTCTGGTATATTATTGGGATTCTCATCACATTTTCGCCGGAATTTGCAAAGGCCCTGGGCGTTGACGGTGCCATTGCCGCAGGCGATGCGGTCATGTATAGTTACATTGGCCTAGCCGTTGGCGACCTCCTGAGTGGTGTGAGCAGTCAACTGGTAGGGTCCAGAAAAAAAATACTGAAACTTTTCCTGCTCATCAGTCTCGCCTTCATTGTAGGTTACTTATTCCTGCCTATTAAAACTGTCGGGTTCTTTTATTTTGCGTGCTTTTGCCTGGGCGTTGGTGCCGGTTTTTGGGCTTTATTTGTAACCGTCGCTGCCGAACAATTCGGGACCAATCTCAGGTCGACCACAGCCACTACGGTTCCCAACTTCATACGCGGCACTGTCATCCCCCTTACTTTAGCGTTCAGTGTCCTGCGAGATCAATGGGGAATCATCTATGGCGCCTTATTTATTGGGATTTTGACGATCATTATTGCTTTTATTGCGTTACAGCTTATCGATGAAACATACGGTCGTGATCTCAATTTTGAAGAGATTGATTAGTTTGTATCTTGTAAAAATTTTTTTCGTCCCGCTGCCCAAGGGAAAATCGTAAAGACGCTTTTAGTGAAGAAGTACATCCTCATTTTTTTGGTTGTTAAGCTTTTTACAAGTTCTGCTGTTGGCCAAAATCTTCAGCTGATTGATAGCATTAAAAGCCAGCTAACCCGCGCACAAGGCGAGAGAAAGTTTGATTTACTAAATGACTTGGCATGGGAATATCGATGGGCTTACCCGGACAGCACGATTCATTATGCCAAGCAAGCGAATACGCTGGGGCACACCTTGAATCTTTCCTAAATCTATGGCCAAGCCCATCAACTTTATGGGGATAGCCTTGAACTATAAAGGCAACCGGTTATCGGCCTTTGAGCATTATGAAGAAGCTTTGAAAATATCAACGGCGCAAAAAGACTCCATACAAATTGCGCATGCTAACAATAATCTTGGAAGATTATTTTTTGAACAAGGATTACTCGCGAGATCGTATGGTTACTTCATTAAAGCACTTTCCATTTTTGAAAACCTTAATGACTCAGGGGGACTGGCATATACCTATCAAAGTTTGGCGAACTTGTATAAATCTCAGCGCGATTATAAAAAGTCAGAAAACAATTATCTAAAGGCGAACAACATCAGGCTGTCATTAAAAAACACGCGAGACATTATGTCGGCATACTTGCAAACGGCCCGGCTGTACGAGGAAACCGATCAGACTGAAAAGGCGCTTAAATATTTATTCATGGCTGATTCTGCGGGAACAGTCATTCAGGATGAAATTAACCTGGCTGAAATCAAAACCTTTATCGCAGAAAATTACCTTCACAAGGATTCCCTGGACGCCGCCGAGGCCATCTGCACAGCTGGATTAAGAGTGATTCAGTCGAAAAATATTATTAGGATGCTTCCGCATGCCTATCTCACGCTCGGCCAAATCAAAGCGAAAAAAAATGATTTAAGATCAGCGAGAAAATATTTCACGGAGGCTCTTTCCATTGCATCCTCTACCAGAGATCTCGCGCCAAAAATGCGAGCTCACTATTTTTTATGGAAGCTGGCAGAAAGAGAAAAGAATAGAAGTGGAGAACTTGAAAACCTTAATGAATATTTGATCCTAAAGGATTCGACAAAAGATCTTGATTTAGCCAGGCAGGTTGAACGACTACAATTCGAGATTGAAATTGAAAGAAAAGAACGGGAGAATGAATTGTTAAAAGTTAACCAGGCAAAAACAGCCATCACGGTGGAACAACAAAAACTTCAAAACATGATTCTTATCATTATTGTTGGATTTGTTAGTGTGCTCGGACTGATTCAATGGCAAAGCAGCAAGAAGCGAAGAGAAGTTAATGAGACCCTTGCGCAGCAGAATCAATTCATTCAAAATCAACGTCGCGAAATCATCGAACAAAATGAAAAGCTGTCCAGACGCAACCAGCAGCTTTCCGATCTGAATCATGAAAAAGATACCCTGATGAGCATTGTTGCCCACGACCTCAAGTCGCCTTTAAACGCCATCAAAGGTGTGGCAGATCTCATGGAAATCGAGGGTGGCCTGTACATCGGATCAAAAAAAATATGTTTCCATGACCAAGGAAGCAACACAGTCCGGACTGTACCTGATCAAAGATCTGTTGGATGTACACATGCTGGAAGAAAATGTTATACCCAACTATACAACATTTGAGATTAGTGAATTTTTATTAAGAAAGGTAAACGCTTATCAGCCGGCAGCTGAAGCAAAGCAGATCCATCTTCACATCACCCGCATCGAAAGCGAGGAAGTTTATTTGGATGCCGATTATTTAGGCCGGATCGTTGATAATCTTCTCACCAACGCCATAAAATTTTCAAGCCGAAATTCAACGGTCGATGTAGCCGCCGGGAAATCCAATGATCAGATTTGGATTTCCATTAAAGACAAAGGACAGGGCTTTTCTGACAAAGATAAACGCGACCTGTTTCAAAAATTCAAAAAACTGAGTTCTCAGCCAACCGCAGGAGAATCTTCGAATGGTTTAGGATTAGCGATCGTTAAAACACTGGTTGATCGCATGAAGGGAACAATTGAACTGATCTCAGAAAAAGGAAAGGGAAGCGAATTCATCATTTCTGTACCCGCCTCAAGGAAACTGAATTAGTTTCTTAGCCCATTAAACCTTTTCGTCTTGCCCTTGTCCAAGGTGCAATTAAATCATCAAGGACATGAAAAAGATAATTGCTGTTTTTACATTTATCGTTTTTGCGGGCATTATTCAAGCACATGCGCAACAAACACCGGTTGCTGACCACCGTCAAAAAAATCAACGACATCGGATTCAAAGTGGAGTAGCAAGCGGTGAACTAACACGTCGTGAGACTGCAAATGCCCGCTGTGATCAACGTAGGATCAAAAGGTCGGAACGCAGGGCAAAAGCCGACGGAGTTGTAACGCCTGCCGAACGCGCCAGACTAGATCACAAACAGGATAGCGCTAGTCGCCAGCTTCGCAGAGATAAACACGATGGTCAGGACCGACCTTACGCCAGTAACTAATACTTCTTTAAGCCCCTATTAGACGGGGCTTTTTTTATGCCATGCGTTATATCTGCCTGACGTTCAATTGACTTGCTGGTATTATTTTTCAATTATCTTTACTGGCAATCATTTCTAATAAAATTATGGAAGGCATGTTAAAATCCGGAAGTCTGACCGGCAAAACCATCATCATAACAGGTGGTGGCACTGGGCTCGGCAAATCAATGGGAAAATATTTTCTTGAGTTGGGTGCTAACCTGGTTATTACGAGCAGAAAAATCGATGTCCTCCAAAATACTGCGAATGAACTGATGCGCGAAAGCAGCGGAAAAGTATTAGCCCTGGCTTGCGATGTCCGCAAATATGAAGAAGTAGATAAGGTTATTAAGCAGTCGGAAGAAGAATTTGGCCAGGTACATGGTGTCGTGAATAATGCTGCAGGAAATTTTATAAGTCCCACGGAGAGATTATCGCATCGCGCTTTTGACATCGTCGTGGACATTGTTCTAAAAGGAACCTATTATACAACGCTTGCAGCAGGCAAGAATTGGATTTCCAAAAAACAACCAGGTACTTTTTTAAACATAGTTACAACGTATGCCTGGACAGGATCAGGTTATGTGGTGCCCTCTGCGTGTAGCAAAGCCGGTGTGTTGGCGCTTACCAGATCGCTTGCCGTCGAATGGGCAAAATATAAAATAAGAAGTAATGCAATCGCACCGGGCCCTTTTCCTACGGAAGGCGCATGGAGCAGACTATTACCAGGAGATCTGGCTAAAAAATTCGATCCGGCCGACCGTATCCCGTTAAAGCGTGTTGGCGAACACCAGGAGCTGGCGAATCTTGCAGCCTATCTCATGTCTGATTATTCAGCCTACGTTAATGGCGAAGTGATTACAATTGATGGAGGAGAGTGGCTGAGAAACGGTGGTGAATTCAGTCATCTTGAACATGTGCCGAATGAGCTGTGGGACATGATGGAAAAAATGCGCGGAAAGTAATTTACCAGATATACTTCATGAAACGATTATTTTTTTTCTTCTCGTTGATGCTTCTAACATCTTTATCATTCGCGCAGAATTATACCCGGTACGATGATATTCCAGAACAAGAATCAGTAATGAATATTGGTTTGGGAATTGGTCTGGATTATGGCGGAATCGGTGGGCGCATTACATTTCTACCCGTCAAACGACTTGCCCTTTTTGCGGGGGTTGGATACGCTCTTGTAGATTTTGGTTACAATCTTGGAGCACAGCTCCGAATTATCCCTGACAAAAATTTCTGCCCGACTTTTGGAGTGATGTACGGTTACAATGGTATCATCAAAGTGCAAAACGCTTCGACGTATGACAAAATCTATTATGGCACATCACTAAGCGGAGGCATGGAGATGCATTTTGGTGGAAAGCAGAATTTCATGAACGTTGAATTAATTGTTCCGTTTCGATCACAGGCTTTTTATGACGATTGGGATAAGTTAAAACAAAACTCCAGTATTTCGATCCAATCAGATCCTGTGCCTATCGCCTTTAGCATCGGTTATCACTTTGCACTTAAATAATTTCTGTTCGCGTGGCGCTTGATACCTGGCTTGAAAAAAATTTACAGATCCGGAAAGAAAAAAATCTTTTTCGCGAACTGAAAACTTCAACGGGTCTCGTGGATTTTTGCTCAAACGATTACTTGGGATTGGCGCGTTCTGAAATATTATTCGATCAGATTGAAGAAAGATGTCGGACAATAAAATTGAAACAGAATGGTGCAACCGGCTCGCGGCTTCTTTCGGGCAATTCGGAATTAACAGAAGAAGTCGAACATAAGCTTGCTTCAATTTTCCGCAGTCAGTCAGCTTTAATTTTGAATTCGGGATATACTGCAAACCTTGCCATATTTTCCAGCATTCCAGGTAAGCATGATAGCATTTTGTATGATGAACTTGCGCACGCGTCTATTAAAGATGGCGCGCGACTTAGTTTGGCGCATCGATACAGCTTTAAGCACAATGATTTGAATGACCTTGAATCAAAATTGAAAAGAATCAATGGCAAAGTGTTTATCGCGGTAGAATCAGTTTACTCAATGGATGGCGACGAATGTCCCCTACGTGATCTGACTTCATTGGCTGCTCAATATGGAGCATTTGTGATACTTGATGAGGCGCACAGCACGGGCGTAATGGGTAATAACGGCAGTGGATTGGCTACCTCGCTGGGGCTTGAGAAAAATATTGACATCCGTCTTTATACTTTTGGCAAAGCGATGGGTGTACACGGTGCTTGTGTTGCCGGATCGGAAAAATTGATCCAATATCTAATCAACTTCGCCAGGCCATTTATTTATACGACGTCATTAGCACCACATAGTATTATTGCAATTGAGAGTGCCTTCGATTATCTACGGCAGAACCTGGACCTCCAGCGTGTGCTTCAAAAAAATATCGAGTCCTTTGTAAATGGTGTTGGCGCTTTGACAAACCGCACGTCGAGCCGTAGCGCGATACAGACCGTGCTCTTTCCAGGAAATGAAAACTCGAAAGCCAGCGCATCGAAATTACAACGAGCAGGTTTCGATATTCGACCTGTACTATCTCCCACAGTACCAACAGGGACCGAGCGGTTGAGAATCTGTCTCCACACCTACAATACTTTGGATGAAATCGCTAAACTTACAGACGAATTGAACAAGTTATAAGTAGGCGCGAGCCGCACGGGGTAATCGTAAATCGTCCCTCGTACCTCGTAAATATAAAACGATGAATTACTTTGTCACGGCAATAGGAACAGACAGCGGAAAAACACTGGTGTCTGCTATATTGTGCAAGGCACTTCATGCCGATTATTGGAAGCCTGTGCAGGCAGGATACCCGACGGATTCTGAAATGGGTAAAATCTTTATTACCCGATACAGATTCAAAAATACATAGGGAAACTTATGTCTTTAAAACACCTGCCTCTCCGCATGCAGCGGCTGCGTTAGAAAATGTAACAATAAGTTTAAACGATTTCGTGGTACCCGATCACACACGGGACCTGATTATTGAAGGGGCGGGCGGCTGCCTGGTTCCACTTAATGATCGCGATTTTGTGATCGATCTGGCCCACAGGTTTAGCGCGGAGGTTGTATTGGTGAGCAATTTATATTTGGGCAGCATCAACCACACGTTACTTTCATGGGAAGCCATTAAGCAACGGTCGCTTCCTATAAAAGGAATTATTTTCAATGGAAAGCATAATGCTGAAAGCGAGCGCATCATCCTTCATCATACAGGTCTATCTTGCCTTTTACATGTTGAACAGGAAGACATTCTTGATGGGACGGTAATTGAAAAATATTCAAGAAAATTGAAAGCAAACTGGAATGGATAATCTCTCCGAACTCGATCGAAAAAATATCTGGCATCCGTTTACTTCTCTTGAAGCGGGCGAAGATCCCATCTTGATCGAAAAGGCTGAAGGAATTTATTTGTATTCCAGTGACGGACGTAAAATCATTGATGCAGTGTCATCATGGTGGGTAAATCTTCATGGTCACAGCCATCCAGCAATTGCAAAAGCAGTTGCCCTCCAAGCTCAAACGCTCGAACATGTTATTTTTGCCGGGTTCACACATGAACCGGCTATCCTGCTATCCAAAAATCTCCTGACTATTTTACCTCAAAACCAGGTAAAGATTTTTTTTTCGGATAACGGAAGTACAGCCGTTGAAGTCGCACTGAAAATGGCCTTTCAGTTTTGGTATAATCAAGGTATCAACCATAAGAAAAAAGTCGTTGCACTGAGAGGCGCATACCATGGCGACACTTTTGGTTCGATGTCCGTGGGAGAACGTGGTGCTTTCACCGCCCCGTTTTCCCCGTACTTGTTTGATGTCGCGTACATAGATTTTCCTACGGCCTTTAATGAGGACGTTGTTATGGCTCAATTTAAGAATCTATTGAGCACGGAAGAGGTCGGTGCGTTTATATATGAGCCGCTGGTTCAAGCCGCTGCAGGTATGCGAATGTACTCACCGGAATTTCTGGATGCTTTAATTTTAGAAGCTAAAAAACACGATGTGGTTTGTATTGCGGATGAAGTCTTCACGGGCTTTGGTCGAACGGGAAAAATGTTTGCATCAAACTATTTGACAAATGATCCTGACATCATCGCCGTTTCAAAAGGTATTACTGGAGGATCAATGGCCCTTGGCGTGACTAGCTGCTGCGAGAAGATTGTGTCGGCTTTCCGTTCAAACAAAAACGAAAAAACTTTTTTCCATGGCCATTCCTACACCGCTAATCCCATTGCCTGCGCAGCCGCTAACGCCAGCTTTGAATTGCTTGTCCACAAAAATTGCCAGGATCAGATCAGCATGATTGAACAGCAACATATGGCGTTCAAACAAAAAATTGAAGGCGCTGGGAATGTACAAGAAATTCGATGCCGCGGTACGATTCTAGCCCTTGAATTAAAAACACAGGAGGGGACGTCCTATTTTAACGAAGTACGAAAAAAGATCTTAGCGTATTTTTTATCAAAGAATATTTTATTGCGTCCACTCGGTAACGTAATCTATATTGTTCCGCCCTATGTCATTCAGCAACATGAACTAAATCAAATCTACAGTTGCATTGAAAATTTTTTATTTGAAATCGAGCGCTAAGAACAACGCTAATTTCCTGTGGCAACTTCAACTCATGCTGCTATCGAACAATCTTAGATTCAGAAAAAGAAGAAGACTGTTTTTCAAATAGAATGCAGTAGCCACGAGGCCCAGGTTCACAGGGTCTTTGTGGCAAAATTGTGTTTCAATCACCCGACGTTTGAAGCGGTTGTGCGGTGAGCGCATTTTCAAAAACTGTGTAAACCCTTACCTTGTCTAAATCAACAGGCTGAAGGGCAATAGCATAACTTTCAAAGGGCAGAATCGTTACGAGTTTCCCCTGACCATCAAATGCAAATGACAGATCCTGACTCATATCGGTTACCGTAATGTAAATTTTACCAGACCCGAAATCATTGTATTGTGTATGGGTAGGTCGCCCAATAAAATCACTCGATACGATCGTATTTAGTTTTTCATCGAACAGTGTAAGTTGTTTTGCCTCTTGACGGAGGATCATGTACGATTTAAAATCTTTTTCTGGCACTAAACTGAAATGAGCATCAACGGTATTTTTTACCAAGGCTTCCCGCGTCAGTACTTTTCCGTCAAGATTAAATTTGATTCTAAAACCATCTCTGGATACCAGAACGAATGCTGTATTTTCCCGCGAAGAACCCGTTTCTAAATAGTAATCTCCGGAAGGCCTGGCATTGAGATTCAGCGGGAAATTTTTTAATAACTCACCTCTCCGGTTCATAAGGTAAACATTTCCATCGTCGCGAATTGCTATAATATAATCCTTTCCGCGAATGCGATAATGTCGTGGTGGTGCAAACAAACTTTCCGCAATATCTTTCGGCTGCCATCCCTCAAGGTTGGTACCGTCTTTATCGTACATCCAGATCTTTCCTGATTTTCCAGCAACAAAAAAGCGGTACTTCTTACTGTGATCATAATCCACCAGGCTAACAAACTCAATGTCTTCCTCCGGGATTTTAACAGGAAAAGGATTGACGTATTTACCAAGGCGATCCACAACGTGCAGGGCTCCCGGTGTCGCAAAGAAATATTGCAGTTTTCCATTGTTAAAATAATCCACCTGGATCACTTCGTCTGCGATCAGTCCGTTTGTTGGAATCTTCCAAAGTATTTTTCCTTCTGCTGACACAAGGCTAACGTTCCACGCGGAGTCTTGCACTAAAATTTCATTGCTTTTGTCGACGTGGCTTTTGACAAGCGCAAATTTCGCAAGTGTGTTGTTAAAATTGGTAATAAGTTTTTCACTAGTCCGTGCTTCCGTCTTGCGGGAAGGCTTTGCGGATTTATAAGCCCACGATACATTGGTATAATAACTATCGTTTAAATGACTAAACTGTGCGGCTCCCATTCCGAGCGATCGTAACAAATTACGATTTTCCTTTACAAATTTTTTCCAGCGTGGTCGCAAAGATGTTTCCAACACACTCCAGATCCGGGGCGTATTGATGAACAAGCTTATGTTTGATTCAAGCAGTGTAGACTCCAGATATTGATTCTGTGCCACGGATTTTCCCCAGGTATCTTCTTTGTCGATATCGTCGAGGTATCTTTTGAGTTCATCCAAATCTTCGCCGATGAAAATTGTCTTGCCGGCGCTTGTGTAGTAACTCGTATTGAACCCCGAGATCAATGGATAAAATATCTTCTCCGGGAATCGATGCACAGGCAATTCACGAATTTCATAATCAGAATACTTCTCATAAAAGATGGTATCGATACTTACCTTCTCGGATAATGCGTTAAAAGTATTAATCCAGGGACCTACTCCGTTGAGAGAATTGATAACCAAAACTTTTGACGTTCGTTGATCTTTTGCCTCCATCCACGCGACACCAACTTCACCGGTCAGGTTATTCATCATACCTTTAAAATCTATATTCAAGGATTTTGAAAGCTGAGCAAGCGTGTCGCGATTCGCACGTTGTCCTTTATTAAACGACTGCAAATCCGTTTGAAAATTTGCTCCATTGCTAACGCCATAACTCACCACCATCAAAGCCCGGTTCGAGATAAATTGTTTTAGACCAAAGGGTACGGGAACTTGATTTTGAAATGCTGAGAGAATGTAATTGGAGTGTGTGATACTGTCAACGCAAAATCCGTTTAATACAAAATTATTATCGTTGCTTATTTTGACATCTAAGAGCGCAGATTGGCCGAAATTTTGAATGAGCGGTGAGGGTGATTCATTGATAAAAAGTGAAAACCATTCCGCGAAATTCTTCAGGCTTACATAAACATTTCCACCATCATTTCTTACTCTTGGCAATTGATACACACTGCCTAGTCTTTCTTTGTAAGTCGTGCCATTGGAGTTATGCATTCTGATGACATCTTCGATTAAAATAGGTGTAAACGTGCTGACCCAAACGTCTTCGATTTTGATCCATGAAAACGTACGTTGTTTCTGTGTGAGCTCAAAAATCTTAACACCATTATATTCCCGTTCAGAAAATACGATGCCTTTGATTTTATCTTATTTTTTCCAGTACGGAATTGAACTGTAGCTCCAGATTTGGTTTTGCAGGAGCATAAAAAATAAAATCGAAATCATCTTTCCTTGTTACGTGAAGTGAGATGAGCGTACCGGTTTCCACCTGTGACAACACAAAATCGGTGATCCGTTGTAATGAATCCTGATCCGCTGAGAACACAGCTTCTCTTACGATATTTAAGATGCTTGAATTTTTAAGTTCGTCCTGGCAAGTTTCGCAGGGTCCACTCTCATAGACCAGGATGGTTTCAGAGGGCACTAAATCCCAGGGGCTGAGCGCCACTTTTTTTTCCAAGATGATCGTACAAGAAATATCCACCAACGACTGCAATGACAATTCCGAGTGTTATTAGAAGAGGAAGATTTTTCACTGATTACTTTCCATAAAAATTAAAGGTTGAAGATAAGGGACTTAGCTTAAAGCTGAAAGCGAAAGCAAAAAGCTATTGGCGAGCTGACAGCTTACAGTTCACAGCTATACAGCTGAGCGCTCAAAAAAAAAGCCTCACATTTCTGTGAGGCTTTTAAATCCACCGTCGCTAAAGCTATGGCGGATGCGATAAAAGATAGGCAACGACTTACTCTCCCGGGTGTTATCCTAGTACCATCAGCGCTGGCGGGCTTAACTGCTCTGTTCGGAATGGGAAGAGGTGATCCCCGCCGCTATAGTCACCTTAAGATCTTGGCTTAAGCTTTCAGATTTTTGCTGTCTGCTTTCAGCTTTTTTGACATGTATTGATGAAAGAGTAGGTAGTGAGGCGATTGCTCGCCTCACTACTTAATTCTTGTGCGAGCACATAGAGTTATCGTTTTCGATATTGAAATTGTTTTTCTTTTATCTGAAGCGTTCGGGTAATTAGTACTGCTCAGCTTTGACATTTCTGCCTTTACACCTGCAGCCTATCAACGTCATAGTCTCTGACGTCCCTTAATGGAAGTCTCATCTTGAGGTAAGTTTCGCGCTTAGATGCTTTCAGCGCTTATCTCATCCCAACATAGCTACCCGGCGATGCAGCTGACGCCACAACCGGTACACCAGCGGTTGGTCCAACCCGGTCCTCTCGTACTAAGGTCAGGACCTCTCAAACTTCCTACGCCCATCACAGATAGGGACCGAACTGTCTCACGACGTTCTGAACCCAGCTCGCGTGCCACTTTAATAGGCGAACAGCCTAACCCTTGGGACCTTCTCCAGCCCCAGGATGTGACGAGCCGACATCGAGGTGCCAAACCTCCCCGTCGATGTGAGCTCTTGGGGGAGATCAGCCTGTTATCCCCAGCGTACCTTTTATCCTTTGAGCGATGGCCCTTCCATGCAGAACCACCGGATCACTATATCCGTCTTTCGACCCTGATCGACTTGTCTGTCTCACAGTCAAGCATGTTTATGCTATTGCACTCCACGTACGGTTACCAAGCGTACTGAACATACCTTTGAAAGCCTCCGATACACTTTCGGAGGCGACCACCCCAGTCAAACTACCCACCACGCACTGTTTCCGCCTGCTAGGCGGATTAGACATCAGATAAATAAAGGGCGGTATTTCACCGTTGACTCCCCCGAACCTAGCGGCCCGGGATCAATGCCTCCCGCCTATCCTACACATCATCTACCCAATGTCAATGCGAAGCTATAGTAAAGGTGCATGGGGTCTTTCCGTCCCGTGACGGGTACACGGCATCTTCACCGTGACTACAATTTCACCGAGCTCATGGCTGAGACAGTGCCCAGATCGTTACACCATTCGTGCAGGTCGGAACTTACCCGACAAGGAATTTCGCTACCTTAGGACCGTTATAGTTACGGCCGCCGTTTACTGGGGCTTCAGTTCAATGCTTCGAGGGTTACCCCCCTTACATCCCCCCTTAACCTTCCAGCACCGGGCAGGTGTCAGGCCTTATACTTCATCTTGCGATTTCGCAAAGCCATGTGTTTTTGTTAAACAGTCGCCTGGGCCATTTCTCTGCGACCTCTCACGTATTGCTACATGAGGAGGCACCCCTTTTCCCGAAGTTACAGGGTTAATTTGCCTAGTTCCTTAGCCATGACTCACTCGAGCACCTCAGGATTCTCTCCTTGACTACCTGTGTCGGTTTGCGGTACGGGTACCGTATCAATTGAATGCTTAGAAGATTTTCTCGGAAGTCTGCTTACGCTCTCTATCAGTTCGGCCGAAGCCTCCCCGTACTATTGGGTTTCAGCAAAACCTGCGGATTTACCTACAAGTCCTATACCTACACCTTTTAACCCCCACATCCGTCAGGGGGCGGAGCTGTCACTCCTCCTTCTCTCCATCGCTTGATACGCTAGTATGGGAATATTAACCCATTGTCCATCAACTACCCCTTTCGGGTTCGCCTTAGGTCCCGACTTACCCGCGGTTGATTAGCATTGCCGCGGAACCCTTAGTCTATCGGTGGGCAGGTTTCTCACCTGCCTTATCGTTACTTATGCCTACATTTGCTTTTCTAACTGCTCCACAAACCATTACCAGTCTGCTTCGCCGCCGTTAGAATGCTCCCCTACCACTGTACATTGCTGTACAATCCTGAGCTTCGGTATTACACTTGATGCCCGATTATTATCGATGCTCTGTCGCTCGACCAGTGAGCTGTTACGCACTCTTTAAATGAATTGCTGCTTCCAAGCAAACATCCTGGCTGTCTAAGCAACTGAACCGCCTTAGTTCAACTTAGTGTAAATTTGGGGACCTTAGCTGCAGGTCTGGGTTCTTTCCCTCTCGGACACGGACCTTAGCACCCATGCCCTCATTGCAGAGTATATTTAGTACCATTCGGAGTTCATCAGGATTTGGTAGGATGTGACTCCCCCTAGTCCTATTGGTAGCTCTACCTGTACTAAACTCAACCTCCACACTGTTCCTAAAAACATTTCGGGGAGTACGAGCTATTTCTCAGTTTGATTAGCCTTTCACCCCTACCCTCAGTTCATCCAAAAACTTTTCAACGTTTACTAGTTCGGACCTCCATCCCGTGTTACCGGAACTTCATCCTGACCAAGGGTAGATCACAAAGTTTCGCGTCTACTCCCACTGACTATGCGCCCTATTCAGACTCGCTTTCGCTCCGGCTGCGTGTATCTATACACTTAACCTTGCCAGTGACAGTAACTCGTAGGCTCATTATGCAAAAGGCACGCCGTCACCCAATTACTGGGCTCCGACCGCTTGTAAGCGTATGGTTTCAGGTTCTATTTCACCCTCCTATTCGGAGTACTTTTCACCTTTCCTTCACAGTACTGGTTCACTATCGGTCTCTCAGGAGTATTTAGCCTTACCAGATGGTGCTGGCAAATTCAAACGGGGCGTCTCCGACCCCGCCCTACTCAGGATACCACTACGTAACACTACTTTACTCTTACAGGGCTCTCACCTTCTATGGCCGGCTTTCCCACGCCGTTCAAATTCATAGTGTAGTCGATATTGTGGTCCTATAACCCCTGACTAGCCTTAACTAATCAGGTTTGGGCTCTTGCGCGTTCGCTCGCCACTACTTGCGCAATCACTCGATTGTTTTCTCCTCCTCCAGGTACTTAGATGTTTCAGTTCCCTGGGTTTGCTTTCCGACTTGCGTCGGAATAATGTGTCTTCAATACACTGGGTTGCCCCATTCGGACATCTACGGATCAATAGCTATTTGCGCTTCCCCGTAGCTTTTCGCAGCTTATCACGTCCTTCTTCGCCTCTGAGAGCCTAGGCATTCCCCATACGCCCTTATTTACTTCTTTTAAAACGATTTTTATTTATCACCTCCATCACACCCTTTTGCTTCGTGTGTGACTTCGTTGGGATTTTTTCCTATGTGCTCGCTGTATGACGCATTCATGATTCACTTGAGTAGGATTCGCATCCTTTTTATGAACCTTTTCGCGTCTACATTTCTTTTGTTGTATGTATTCAAAACACAATCAATGTCGCGTCTCTTTACATACACCTTTGTATCGGCGCAAGTCATCTTGCGCCGCTACGTTACTACTCTTTCATCAGCATGTCAATGAACTCCTTTGTCATTCTTGTCCCACTAGCGGTGGCTTAAGGTGGCTTACCTAACGGCCCGGCTAGTGGCAATGACAATGTGGTTTTTAACAGCTTCAGTCTTTTCAACCTTCTGTCTTCAATTATTTCGGAATCTTCTATTCCAATCTGCTTCCTCTTGACTGCAAACTTCTTGCTTCTCCTACCTTACACTTCCCTCTTGTGGAGAATATCGGAGTCGAACCGATGACCTCCTGCTTGCAAAGCAGGCGCTCTAGCCAGCTGAGCTAATCCCCCTTCGCTCAGTCCGAAGCTTTAGCGTAGGAGGGCCTTTGCCTCTTTACACTTTACTTCTTTAGCTTGGGCCACCTTCGCCAAGCTTCGACTGTCGCTGTGGGCCTGCGTGGACTCGAACCACGGACCTCTACATTATCAGTGTAGCGCTCTAACCACCTGAGCTACAAGCCCTCTTTTAAGCTGAAAGCTCTAAGCTTAAAGCTTAAAGCTTGCTTGCTTGTAGCCAGTGTTCTTGCTCGGTTCCTTTCTGCTGGCGCTTAACCTTTGCTGCTTTCAGCTTTTGCGCCTTTAGCCTTCTTGCTTTCAGCTCTCCCAATAATCTCGAATAAATGTAATTGATAGCGAACCCTTTGTTATTCAACTGAAAGTTAATCCTCTCAGTTTACTCCGAGTCCTCGGTTTTCTTTGTCACGCCTTAAGCGTGACTCCAGAAAGGAGGTGTTCCAGCCGCACCTTCCGGTACGGCTACCTTGTTACGACTTAGCCCCAGTCATCGGTTTAACCCTAAACAGCGCCTTACAGCAACTGTCTTCAGGTCCTCCCAACTTCCATGGCTTGACGGGCGGTGTGTACAAGGTCCGGGAACGTATTCACCGCGCCATTGCTGATGCGCGATTACTAGCGATTCCAACTTCATGCAGGCGAGTTGCAGCCTGCAATCCGAACTGAGACGTACTTTTTGTGATTGGCTCACTGTCACCAGCTTGCAACACTCTGTATACGCCATTGTAGCACGTGTGTAGCCCTGGGCGTAAGGGCCATGATGACTTGACGTCGTCCCCTCCTTCCTCTCCGCTTGCGCGGGCAGTCTCTTTAGAGTCCCCACCATGACGTGCTGGCAACTAAAGATAGGGGTTGCGCTCGTTGCGGGACTTAACCCAACACCTCACGGCACGAGCTGACGACAGCCATGCAGCACCTTGCTCCTTGTCCTTGCGGAACGATACATCTCTGCACCAGTCAAGGGCATTCTAGCCCAGGTAAGGTTCCTCGCGTATCATCGAATTAAACCACATGCTCCACCGCTTGTGCGGACCCCCGTCAATTCCTTTGAGTTTCACCGTTGCCGGCGTACTCCCCAGGTGGATTACTTAGCGCTTTCGCTTGGCCGCGTACTGTATATCGCACACAGCGAGTAATCAACGTTTACAGTGTGGACTACCAGGGTATCTAATCCTGTTTGATCCCCACACTTTCGTGCCTCAGCGTCAGTTACAGCCTAGTAAGCTGCCTTCGCTATAGGTGTTCTTGACGATATCTAAGCATTTCACCGCTACACCGTCAATTCCGCCTACCTCATCTGTACTCTAGCCCCGCAGTATCAATGCCACCCTCCCAGTTAAGCTGGGATATTTCAGCACTGACTTACAGGGCCGCCTACGCACCCTTTAAACCCAATAAATCCGGACAACGCTTGCCACCTACGTATTACCGCGGCTGCTGGCACGTAGTTAGCCGTGGCTTATTCACCAGGTACCTTCAATTTACCTCGCAAGGTATTTTTATCCCCTGGCAAAAGCAGTTTACAACCCAGAAGGCCTTCTTCCTGCACGCGGCATGGCTGGTTCAGGCTCTCACCCATTGACCAATATTCCCTACTGCTGCCTCCCGTAGGAGTCTGGCCCGTATCTCAGTGCCAGTGTGGGGGATCAACCTCTCAGTTCCCCTACTGATCATCGTCTTGGTAGTCCGTTACACTACCAACTAACTAATCAGACGCATGCCCATCCTTTACCTCCGCAGATTTAATAATCAAATGATGCCATCCAATTATATTATGGCGGGTTAATTCGAGTTTCCCCGAGCTATCCGCCTGTAAAGGGTAGGTTGCATACGTGTTACGCACCCGTGCGTCACTCTTGGTGTCATATTGCTATAACACTTACCGTTCGACTTGCATGTATTAGGCCTGCCGCTAGCGTTCATCCTGAGCCAGGATCAAACTCTCCATTGTAATAAATCTTTGAAAGCATCAAGGCTTAAAGCTGAAAGCTTAAAGCTTCTATACTCCCACGCCGCTTTTCGATTGCTACCTCTCGGTAAGCTCCTCTCAAGCAGCTTACTTGTTTTGTCTGATTACCTGGACTCGTTACTTTTTTCTCTTTCTTGAGTTTTCCTCTTAAAAGAAATTTTTGCGTCCAATTCCATCGCTGAAATCTTCCGCAGGTCCGCTATCAATTATCATCCATTCAATGAACGTGTTTTCCCGCCAGCTGGCGGGCAAACTGGGATTATTACACATTTCTGTGTTAAGAACCCAAAATCACACTGTTTTAACCCCCTTCCTTCTAAAAGGGGATGCAAAGGTATCTTTTTGAGTATATCAGTGCAAGTACGATTTTAAAAAATTTTAAAAACTAATTAGCGAAGAATCGTCTGTGTTCGATCTGGCCCGGTAGAAACCAATGTAATAGGAACACAAAGTGCAGTTTCCAAAAATTTTATGTATTGATTAAGCTCTGCGGGCAAATTCTCTTTTGAAACTCCTTTCAGGGAAACATTCCATCCTTTCAACTCCTTATATATAGGAATTATTTTTTCTTTCACCACCTCATACGGAACCATATCGGTAATAGTCCCATTTTCCAACTGATATTCAGTACAAACTTTAATCGTAGGAAAAACACTCAGCACATCAGCCTTCATCATCAGCAATTGCGTCACGCCATTGATCATGATAGAATACTTCAGCGAGGGCAAATCAATCCAACCACAACGTCTGGGCCGTCCGGTAGTGGATCCGAACTCATTACCTTCTTTGCGCATCAAGTCACCTTGCTCATCAATAAGTTCAGTAGGAAAAGGACCACTCCCAACCCTGGTGCTATAGGCTTTAAAAATACCATACACTTCTCCAATATGACGAGGCGCTACTCCCAAGTCCTGTGCATGCTCCGGCCGTCACCGTGTTTGAACTGGTCACAAATGGATAGCTACCAAAATCAATATCCAACAAAGCACCTTGCGCGCCTTCTGCTAAAACACTTGCACCTGCTTTTAGCTCCTGATTCAAAACATATTCACTTTCAATAAGATGAAATCCTTTCAGAAATGAAACGGCATCCAAAAACTGCGCTTCAAGTTCGTTCCAGTTGTACGCAATATCATAATCCTTTAAAATCTTAAAATGTATTTGCGTCAGGTGATTAAATTTTTCTTTAAAATCATCGCTGAGAATATCTCCCACTCTCAATCCCTGACGTCCGATTTTGTCCTGATAAGTAGGACCAATGCCTTTAAGCGTCGATCCGATTTTATTATCACCTTTTGCCTTCTCATATGCCTGGTCCAGTAGCCGGTGCGTGGGAAGTATCAGCGTTGCTTTTTTGGAAATAAAAAGATTGGCGTAAACGTTAAGATTATATTTTTTTAGTTTTTCAATCTCTGCTTTAAAAATAACAGGATCCAGCACAACGCCATTACCGATAATGTTTTTTGTTTTCTCCCGAAAAATCCCGGAAGGAATCTGATGCAGTACGTGTTTGATCCCATCGAACTCTAAGGTGTGGCCCGCATTGGGTCCACCCTGAAACCTTGCTACTACATCATACTTTGGCGCCAGCACATCCACAATCTTACCTTTGCCTTCATCTCCCCACTGAAGACCCAATAATACATCTACCTTAGACATCCCTGATTTAAATTAACTTTTTAGAACTTCGTCTTCTGATTGAATAATTTGAAAAATTGCATTCAGCTTGGTGATGACTAAAAGCTTTTGCACGTTCTCTGAGGGTTTCATTAAATACACTTCACCACCTTTATTTCTAAACTTTGTGAGGATCGTGATCAGCAATCCAATGCCACTGCTGTTAATATATCTCAAACCCGAAATATCCACGATACACGTTTTTATTTTTTGCTGAAGCGTATCGGTCACAACTCCGATCACAGTACTACTATTATTTTCTCCGATCAAATCGCCGGAAAGTCTAATGATGAGTGTGTTGTTTTTGATTTCGTGTGTGAAATTCATGCTACTTGATTCGTTTGAAGGTTTTTGTTTTCACAATTCTCCCTGGTACAGGTGGCATATAATATGAGCGAGTGATGCATTACATTAAAATGCAAGATCTCTTCTACGGTACTTTGAATATTTTGAATGCGTGGATCACAAAATTCCACTACTTTATGACACTCCGTGCAAATCAGATGATCGTGTTGTTTATAGCCGTATGATTTCTCGTACTGCGCAAGATTTTTTCCAAACTGATGTTTGCTAACCAAATCGCACTCTACCAGCAGATCCAATGTATTATAAACTGTAGCACGACTCACCCGGTAATTTTTGTTCTTCATGCTGATGTATAGACGATTCAACATCAAAGTGACCATCACGTGAATAGATCTCTTCCAGGATCGCATAACGCTCCGGTGTTTTTCGCAGCTCCTTGTTCTCCAAGTAGGCTGTGAAGATTTTTTTTACCTCTTCGTATATTTTTGGATTAACTGCCATTTGAATTAACGCGCAAAGATAACAGGATAAAATAATTATTAGAATTTATTCCTTGGAATCGAATCGACTGGCTTTTACGACTCCTTCAACACTTCTGAGTTTTTCTATCATCTGCTCCAAATGCCGCGTATCATTCACATACAACATAATTTCTCCTTCAAAAATGCCGGAATCTGTATGGATAGACATGGAACTCATATTTACCTTCAGTTCCTCCGAAATAATCTTCGTAACGTCGTTGATAAGACCCACACGATCCGTTCCGCGTATTTTCAGTCCAGTGAGAAATGCAACTTCGTGTTGTGAAGTCCATTTTGCCTTAACAACACGATTTCCATGATGGGAAAGCAATTCCGGAGCATTCGGACAATTCGTGCGATGAATTTTAATTCCTTCATTGACCGTCACAAATCCAAACACATCATCGCCAGGAATGGGCGTGCAACATTTTGCCAGTTTGTAGTCCACCACATCCATGTCTTCGCCAATCAACAACAGATCATCGTACCGACTCCTCGGTTTCCCTATTTCTGTTTCAGGAGTTTTGGGCTCAGCAACATGATTATTATTCGATCTTGTCTTGAATGACAGTGGCTTGTTCTCCAGAAACTTTTTGATGTCGGCGGAGGTGATGAAGCCTTTCCCCACCCGATAGTACAAATCAAAATTGGCCGACATTTTAAAATACTCCCGCATTTGTTCCATCAATTGAGGCGTAGGCTCTTCCTTCCCCTGACGTAACTTTCGGATCACAATTTCCTTACCCTCCTCAGCGAGCTTTTTCTTGTCTTCCTTTAGTTCATCTTTGATCCTTGCTTTCGCTTTGGAACTCACGACAAACCGCAGCCAATCTTCGTGTGGTTTTTGCTTCTGCGAAGTCAGTATCTCAATCTGATCTCCATTCTTCAACACATAATTGATCGGCACTAGCTTGTTATTCACTTTGGCCCCAATACATTTTGATCCCACCTGTGTGTGAATATCAAAAGCAAAATCAAGGGCAGTACTGCCGTACGGCAGCGTTTTTAATTCTCCCTTTGGCGTGAACACAAAAACCTCTTCACTGAAAAGATTACCCTTAAAATCATCTACAAAATCGAGCGCCGAGTGATCATTTTGCTCCAACAGATCGCGCACACGCGCCAGCCACTTTTCTAAATTCGATTCGGCGGTGGTATTGCTGTCTTTATATTTCCAGTGGGCAGCATATCCTTTTTCCGCAATTTCATCCATGCGCGTGCTTCGGATCTGAACTTCAACCCATTGCCCATTTTTTGCCATCACCGTTGTGTGCAGGGATTCGTAACCATTTGATTTAGGAGTACTTATCCAGTCACGTAGTCGATTTGGATTCGGCGTGTAGTAATCGGTCACGATGGAATATACCTGCCAGCAAAGCGCTTTTTCGTGATCCGGGGCCGTGTCAAGAATAATTCGAATGGCAAACAGATCGAAAACTTCCTCAAATGGAATATTTTGTTTTCGCATTTTATTCCAGATCGAATAGATCGATTTCGGCCGACCTATGATTTCGTAATCGATCTTAAGCTTATCAAGTTCATCTTTAATAGGCACCATAAATTGCTTGATGAACTTTGTTCTGACTGCTTTTGTCTCATCAATATTTTGCGCAATTGAATCATACACCTGCCTATCGGTAAATCGCAGGTACAAGTCCTCCAGTTCAGTTTTGAATGCGTTTAGTCCAAGTCGATGGGCGAGAGGAGCATATAAATAGATCGTTTCGTTAGCCACCTTCAGCTGCTTGTTGCGTGGCATGCTATCGAGCGTACGCATATTGTGAAGGCGATCGGCGAGCTTTATCAGAATCACCCGAACATCTTCAGAAAGCGTAAAAAGCATCTTCCGAAAATTCTCGGCTTGCTGCGAGGTGCCGTATTCGAATACTCCTCTGATTTTGGTAAGGCCATCGATGATGCGGGAGATTTTTTTTCCGAACATCCGCTCGATATCGGCCAGCTCGATGTCGGTGTCTTCGACAACGTCGTGCATTAACGCAGATATAATGGAGGTCGTGCCCAGGCCAATTTCTTCCACACAAATCTCAGCAACGGCTAAAGGATGGAAAATAAAAGGCTCACCTGATTTTCGGCGCATGTCTTTATGCGCTTCTAATGAAATGGTAAATGCTTTTTTTATGAGTTTGGCATCACCATCTTTTAGGATGGGTTTGGCCTTGCGTAACAGCCTTCTATATCTGCTAATGATCTCTCTCTTCTCCTGCTCGGTATCTATTACCATCTTTAAGTTTTAGTTAAACCTAAATAAAAGTGCCTTTTCTAGTTTAAACTGCCTTTTTTTTTATAACAAACTTAAACTATTTCTTATTTCTGAATAATCTATAAATTTGCCCCTCCTTTTTGCGGATGTGGCGTTCCCGATAATTCGATACAATCACGGCGATGGTAGCCGCCAGCGGGCGGACAGATTAGGATCTGGTGCCATCACCCACAACCCAAAATATTGTCACATGCGGATGTGGCGTAATTGGTAGCCGTGCCAGACTTAGGATCTGGTGCCGAAAGGCGTGGGGGTTCGAGTCCCTCCATCCGCACCATCGAACCCTCGATGTCCGTGATTTCGCGGGCTTTGAGGGTTCTTGATTTATTTGGTAAAAACAACAAACGTTTGAGCTTTGGAAATAACACTGAACAAAAAAAACAGCACCGAAGGTTTAATTAAAATTAGAGTAACCGAAGGTGATTATCAACCCCATGTTGAAGAAAAAGTTAAGGACTATGCTCGGAAGGCAACCATAAAAGGTTTTCGTCAAGGCAAAGTTCCGACCGGTGTAATCAAAAAGATGTTTGGCAAGTCAATTCTTGTTGAGGAAATCAATCATTTACTCTCCCACAAACTTTCAGATTATATTAAAGAGAACAATCTAAAGATTTTGGGCGAGCCTTTACCTGATCAGCAAAAGGCCTTGAGCATTGATTGGGATACCCAAAAAAATTTTGAATTTGATTATGAGATTGGAATGGTGGAAGATTTCAACTATGAGCTTTCTTCAAAAGTCAAAGTAAAATCCTATCCTATCGAAGTAGATAACAAGGTAATTGAAGAAACCATCGCAGATCTGAAAAAACGATTTGGTAAAGTAAGCTATCCTGAGGTTAGTGAAGCTTCCGATAATTTATTTGGAGAATTGCATTCTGCAGATCCGGATTTTAAACGCGAGCATGCTTTTATCGCGATTGAAAACGTCGAGAAAAAAGAGCAGAAGAAATTTATCGGCCTGAAAAAAGATGAGCAGGTAGAGTTCGAGATCAGCAAATTATTTTCCGACGATGCCCACACGGCTCAACTTTTGGGCATATCTCCCGAGGAAGCGAAGAACGCAAAAGGGAAATATATTTTTAAAATCAATACCATCAGCCGTACTGAACCTGCTGAATTAAATCAGGAGCTTTTCGACCGTGTATTTGGAAAAGATGCGGTAAAATCAGAAGAAGAATTCATTGCTAAAATAAAAGAGACGATCGGCGAAAATTATAAGCGTGAATCAGATCATTTTTTCGAACATCACATTGAAGATTATTATGTAGAAAATACTTCCATTAATCTTCCTGATAATTTTCTCAAAACATGGTTAAAAACCTCCAGCAAAGGCGAGGTAACTGACGATATCATTGAAAAGGAATTCGACATATTACAAACGAGGATTGAAATGGGATCTCGTCAAAAATCGTATCGCAGAGGACAATAAAATATCGGTTGAAGCCGACGAAGTACGCGCAAAAGCGAAAGACCTGATCATCGCCCAATTTGGTGGACGAGCATTTGCTGAGCAGATCAGCGACAAGTTGGATGGAATTACTGACAACTATCTGCAAAACGAAAATGGTCAGAATTTCATGAAGCTGTACAACCAGCTGCGGGCAGAGAAAATCCTGAAACTAATACGTGAAAAAATTACGGTGCAAGAAAAGAAAGTGACCGTAGACGAATTCAAAAAAATTGTTGAAGAGCACAAACATTGAGCTCGTAAGCTCAGTTTAAATCTCCGGAAGGAAATTAAGTTCAGATTTAAGATTTTCAGATTGAATTACAATAAATCGAAAAGAATAGCGACTATGGTTTTGTTCAGTTTGTTCTGGATAAAACCATTTTCATTTAATCGGGGTTGTAAGGTTGGAATTTCAGCGAAGGATAGCTATGATTGTTCATCAAAGGCCTTGTAATTCTGATTAACCCAATCCAAAAAGACATAAATTTCAAATTATGAACAATAATAACGAATTCAGGAAGTATGCAGTCCATCACCTTGGAATGAGTGGCAACACAGTAGATAGTTATGCCAACAAGATCGATGGTTACGCAAATCAAATTCACGATATGACGCAGTATGTTATTGAGGAACGTCCTGGTAATTTCCGCGCCATCGATGTATTCACCAGGCTTATCTCCGATCGGATTATTTTCTTAGGAATGGGTATTGATGATCAGATCGCCAATCTTATTACGGCTCAACTACTGTTTTTAGAGTCGTCAGATCCTCGAAAAGATATCATCATGTATATCAATAGCCCAGGAGGTTCTGTTTACGCTGGCTTAGGCATTTATGATACAATGCAATATGTAAATCCCGATGTAGCCACTATTTGTACTGGATTGGCAGCTTCCATGGGTGCTGTTTTGCTGACTGCAGGATCCGCCAAAAAGAGATCTGGATTGCCCCATTCCCGAATTATGATTCACCAACCGATGAGCGGAATGCAGGGACAGGCATCGGATATGGAAATTTCCCTAAAACAGACTTTGGAGGTCAAAAAGGACCTTTACAACATATTAGCGAAGCATAGCGGCATGGAATATGCGAAAATTGAGAAAGATTCCGACCGTGATTACTGGATGAGGGCTTCCGAAGCCAAGGAATATGGCCTTATTGACGAGGTTTTGGAGCGTAAGAAAAACTAACTACTTTTTTTGACGGCATCAGGCATTAAAATTGACTATCTTTGACGGTCTCTTGCGTTAAAATCAATCAATTAAGAATCTATGGCTGAAGTAACGTGTTCATTTTGCGGAAGGAGTAAAAAGGATGTTGATCTGATGATATCGGGCATTCATGCTCACATTTGTGACAAATGTGTTACACAAGCCAATCAGATTTTGGGCGAGGAAAAGAAAAGCAAGAATGAAGCGGGCTTTTCTCCCAATTTCAAACTGATCAAGCCGCTGGAGATCAAAAAATTTCTTGATGAATATGTGATCGGTCAGGATGAAGCAAAAAAGATCATGGCGGTTGCTGTTTACAATCACTTCAAAAGATTGATGCAGCGGAAGCTTGATAATGATGTGCTCATCGAAAAATCGAACATCATCATGGCCGGCGAAACGGGAACTGGTAAGACTTATCTTGCCCGTACACTGGCAAAGCTCCTGCAGGTGCCATTTTGTATTGCGGATGCTACCGTTTTGACAGAAGCCGGATATGTCGGAGAAGATGTTGAAAGTATTTTAACGCGTTTACTTCAGGCAGCTGACTATAACGTAGAGGCAGCTGAACGCGGCATCGTTTATATAGATGAAATCGACAAGATTGCCCGGAAATCGGATAACCCTTCTATCACACGCGATGTGAGCGGTGAGGGTGTTCAACAGGCGCTCCTGAAATTATTGGAAGGAACAGCAGTGAACGTTCCACCTCAAGGTGGAAGAAAACATCCCGATCAAAAAATGATCACGGTGAACACCGAAAATATTCTGTTCATCTGCGGAGGAGCGTTTGAAGGAATTTCACGGTTCATAGCCAATCGCTTAAATACTCGTCCATTGGGATTCGCTGCAGGCCATGACGGTCCGCATCCTGGAAGTTTAGATAAAGACAATCTTTTGCAATTCATCACGGCCCAGGACCTTAAAAGTTTTGGCCTGATACCCGAATTAATTGGCCGGTTGCCAGTGGTCTCCTACCTGAATCCACTCGACCGGAATGCACTTCGAAAAATTCTTACCGAACCCAAGAATGCGCTGCTCAAACAGTACAAAAAACTGTTTGATATGGAAAGTATCGAACTGGAGTTTAAAGATGGAGCTATTGATTTCATTGTCGAGAAAGCAATGGAATTCAAACTGGGTGCCCGTGGACTTACGCAGCATCTGCGAAGCCGTTATCAATGATGCTATGTTCGAACTTCCATCAGAAAAAACTACCGACCGCCTCGTTATCAACCGCGCATATGCTGAGGAGAAGTTTAATAAGTCGCAGTATAGTAAGCTGAAGGTTGCTTAGTGAAGGGTAATCGGTAATCAGGTAATCGGTAATCGGTGGTTCTGTAGAAAGTTAGTAGGTTAATCATGGTTGGGTAATCGGTTGTCGGCATTTGACGGGTTTGCAAAAGGTTGGAGCCTTTGCTATCATAGAGTTCAACATTCTTCCAATAGACGCGTAATTTTGCAAAACATTATCTGCTGCCTCCTTAGGAAATGTAACAACAGTCTGAAGCAACTTCAATCCAGTGCTGCGTTTCCAATTGTTCAGCCATCCGCGTCTGTGAGTTTACTCACAAAGTGCTTTTCATATTTTCTTTTGGCCCAGGCCTCTGCAATCTGTGCACCAACAGACCGCGATGATCTTCTGATCTGATCAGTGAGCGAAAACATTTCTTCTTTGGGAAACTTCTTTGAAATCTCGAATATCTCTTTCGACAAATGGCGTGAAAGTTTATAAACCTCCAACGATCTGAAAGCTTTTTACATAATCCATTATAAAATCACTTAACAACGTGCTTGAAGCAAGTTAGCCAACTGCCACCAAATTATTTGATACGCTACAAATCTAATTTTTCCGGACACCGATTACCTGATTACTGATTACCGATTACCTTTCAAATACCCAACCATCAACCTCGCAGCATTCTCCGACGCGGAGCCGGTATCCAGGGTTTTAATAATCTGATCGTAACCTTCCAGGATTTTTGCGCGATAATTCGTGTCAACCAAAATACGGTTGAGTTCCTGGGCAATACTGTCAGGATTAGCTTCTGACTGGATCATTTCCTTAACGACTTCCCTACCCGCAATCAGGTTCACCAGGGAGATGAATTTCACTTTGATCATGCTCTTTGCCAGCCAATAGGTAAGAGCATTTGCTTTATAAACAACAATTTGTGGCACTTTAAAAAGTGCAGTCTCCAACGTGGCAGTGCCTGAGGTAACAATTGCCGCCGATGAATTTTGAAGAAGGTTATAAGTGTCTTCAAAAACCAACTTGACATTTTTCAATGTTTTGAGTTCCTCATAAAAAGATTGATCGAGATTGTTTACAGCAGCCACCGCAAACGTATGATCGGGAAATTTCTTTACCACTTTGATCATTATGGGGATGACACGTTTCAACTCCTGCTTCCTGCTTCCCGGCAACAGCGCAATGAAGGCCTCATCTTCCCGGATTTTGTCTGTCTGCCACGGTCTTGCTATCGGCAATGTGTGCTTTTACGGCATCCAGAACCGGGTTCCCAACGTAATCAGCTTCCCACTCAAATTTTTTAAAGAACTCTTTTTCAAAAGGAAGAATAACAAACAATCGATCTACATAGGGCTTTAACCATAAGCGCCCTTTTTTGATACCAGGCCCAATATTTTGGGGGGATATAGTAAAAGATCTTGAATCCGTTTTTCTTACCGAATTTTGCGATCTGCAGATTAAATCCACCATAGTCGATGAGAATGATAACGTCTGGCTTATGGGTCAGGATGTCTTCCTTGCAAAGCCGGATATACTTCTTGATCTTATTCGCATTGGTGATTATTTCAGCAAGACCCATAAAGGCCATTTCACGATAATGAACGGCAAGCTCAACGCCGGCTTGCTCCATATATTCGCCACCAAAGCCTCTGAATTCGGCTGTTGGGTCATTTTTTTTTAAAGCTTTTACAAGGTTGCTTGCGTGTAAATCACCAGAACGTTCACCTGCAACAATGTAATAGCGCATAATTTAAGTACGAGGTAAGAGGTACGAGGTACGAGGTGCGAAGTACGTTCAAATAGGAGGATTCTGCAAGCGTGGTGTAAGTGATGGTGATGTCATACTGGGGGCCTTTTTCGAGTCCTGATTGCCGCTTTACACCCGAACCCTTCGCCACGAGATTCTGTGTTAAGAACCAAGAGAATTTAATTTTATTAATTTTGTGCTAAGGCGGCTTTAAGCTAGCCTGTAAAGAAAAGCAGTTCGTTATTAAGATGGGCTGCTTCTCCGTTTTTAAAAGCATCATTATTAAAATTATAACGGAGCGAAACGCGTTGTTTTTTCTGATGTATAAATGTGGATAACTGCAAAAATATTGTAGGATCATGATGGAGTAATCTCCTTAGAGTTACCCACATTTTAACATCAGTGATTATTGTTATAAAATTGAAAATCGACATTTTATTTAAGAACCCTGAGTTGAAAGCGCAAACACTTGTTCTGTGAGATAATTCTTATCAAAAGCTGTATTGGTTTTATAATAGTATAAATCATCTCCAGTAATTTTCTTTGTACGGCTACGGCTGCTTTCATTTTTATTCCATGTTTTGATACCAACCTGGTAAATATGGCTTTAAATCTTTCATCATGCGTATGGCAGCAAGTGCGGGCATATGCATGGCTTTACTTAAATACCTGTTTCCTTTTTTTGATATTCTCGGCTTCCCTTTTACCGAGGTGCCTGATTGTTTTTCCCTTACATCTAATCCTGCATAGCTGGTCAATTGTCGTTTATTGCGGATCAATTCAAAGCCATTTGTTTCGGCTAATACAGTGGCGGCTGTTAATATACCTACACCCGGTATCGAACAAATAAGCTCAACAGATTTATTTACTTCTTTATCTCTGCTTTACCAATACATCCATTTCTTCTTTAATCTGCGTTTTCTGCTTATTAAGCAGATTAATGCGTTTTTTCATTCCTGACTATACTTTTTTTGCTAGGCTCAGCTTCTGTTTGTTCTGCATGCAATTGATTCTTCACTAAGGTCCTTTCTTCTACCAGCTGATCCGTTCCCGGGTCATTTGTTTAAGCTTTCTAAATATTTCTGCGGGACGTTTCCAGCTGTCTAACTTTCTTTCCAGACCAAAACGTGCTATGGCTTCTGATGCTGTTTTATCGGTTACTGTTTTTACCTCCAGCGTTCGGGCGTAATTACTGATTTTATTAGGCAAAACGATACTCACCTCAAGCTCTTTTCCCTCTAGAAAATAAGCTAATGATTCATGATACACTCCGGTAGCTTCCATTACATAGCGGACAGGACATCGACTCATCTGTCAACTTATTTACCCATAGAATCAACGCATTAAATCCTTTTGCTGTATTAGCAAAGGTTTTATAAGCATACAGTTCCGGTGTCCAGTCATCATACATACGTCCTAAGCAAACCACCAATTCTTTTTGGGCTACATCAATGCCCACTACTTGTTTTACAATTTTTTTCATTTTACCAATTAATTTTATAAAAATAAAAAGTGAAAAATCTCCTTCGTTTTTGTCTCCTGGTTGGATATTCTGGATATACCGCTATGCAGTATTCCTTACATTCTGTTCAAACTCGAAGAGATAAAAAAGAATGAGGCATTTCTATGTGAGAACATACTTTAAAAGTTGTTTAGACACAATTGTGCTCTCATCCCTTTTCACTTTTAAAAAGATACGATGACACAAAGAAATCACAAAGCGGTGAATGGCATTACCACATCTTACCAACTACCTCTTACTAACTACATTTTACCAACTACGCTTTCCTACGAAGAGCCACCGATCACCCGACCACTGATTACCGATTACCTTTTATTCGCCGAAGTACTCCACATAGTTACGGGGCGTTTCATAGAGTCTCAAACTGTGAAGTTTGCCGTTGGAAGTGATGGCGGGTAGGTGCCTGTCCAGGATCTTCCAAATTTCCACGATAAGATTCTCACAACTTGCAAGTTTTTCCTGCATAAAGTCGACGTCGACGTTAAGATTTTTATGATCGAGCTTTTCGATGACTTCACGTTTGATAAGGGTACTTAATTTTTTTAAATCAACCACAAATCCAGAGCCCGGATCGGGAATACCTTTTATGGTAACAATCAGATCAAAATTATGACCGTGCCAGTTTTCATTGGCACAGGGCCCAAAAACTTCAACATTTTTTTCCCTTGACCAAGCTGGGTTATACAATTTGTGCGCCGCGTTGAAATGTTCTTTGCGTGAGACGTAAAGCATATTGTTAGTAATCCGCAAATATAATAAAGGTTTAAGGTTGTCGGGTTTCAATGATTGTCATTTTACTTCCTGTCGTAGATATTAGCAATTGTTCCACGTCGGCCCGTTTTTTCATATCTTCACTAACGAATTTTTGAAAATGAAATATATCCTTTGCACATACATCATTGTTGGATCATTTACATGTTTTGGGCAATACCATGCGCCCGTAAATACATCAACCACTTCGGCGATTCACTTTCAAAACAGACCCTACGGTTTTATAACCTCGTTTCCCCCAGCGCCACAAGGGGTGGACGGCAATTTTTACGTACATAATGAATGGAATAGGGCTGACATCTTTATGACTGACAGCACGAAATTGTCAGATCTGAATATTAAAATCGATTTAAAGACCAACAACATCGAAATAGAATATAACAACGCTGTGAAGTTATTGCCCGTCAGCAGGGTTTTAGTAGTAAAAATGACGCAGGCTGACGATCCAGAAGAATACATAAACGGCAGCACACTCGGAGGTGTGGAAAATGTTTACAAAAATCAATTTTTGCAGGTGCTGCATCAGGATACTGTCATGCTGCTTTGTAAATTCTATCACGAAATAATTCGCGGGACAGCGAATCCTAATCCGGCACTGCACATAGGAAAGCAGGATGATAAAATTATTTTAAAGAAAACATATGTCATTGCTAAAGGGGATGCGATGGTCGCTTCGGACTTGGGCAAATCAAAGTTCAGAGATGAGATGATGATTGTATTCGGAAAGGATGTGAAACCATTGTTGGACCATATCAACATTAAAAAAGAAAAAGACCTTACGGAACTGGTTGTAAAACTGAACGAATCGTTATAACGGCAGACTTTTCCTGCTAGCGGATAATCCTAACTTCACTTCATCAAACTGACAAGAAAGCAGCGCCCATATCAGGAGTGTTCATCTGGATCACCTACTGTTTTTTTGTTCTTATCGTCCTAAATGATAGCATGCTTATAAGAATCTTCCATACCGGAATGTGAAGGAATGCAGCGAAAAAGAAAAACGTGAAGAAGATTATTTTGATCACGTTGGCGTTGTTTTTCCTCCTCAATTACTAATGTCGTGACTTGTCGTGTACAAAATAAAAAGAGGCCGCCTTTTTAGGCGGCCTCTTCACACTCTTAAGTTAATATCAGTGACTTGACCTTAAATTGGTTTCTTAACACCATGAACCATTTGAACTTCACCACCAACTCTACCTTCTGCTACAACTTCCCCGTTCAGATCTTTCATTGTAATGAAGTCGCCATCTTTCTTAATCGTTCCTATGATTGCTGCTTCCTCCTCCATGGTGGAATCGAAAACACCTACAATATCAGAGGTTCCGGTTAAACTTCCATCCGACTTTTCAAAGTCGATTGACACAGTCATGGCACTGGCGGCTCCAAAGTCAAAGCCTGCATAAATCATAATCCAAACATCATACTCAACGCCGTCCTCCATGTCATCAAGAGCTAAGCTACCGTTTCAGGGCATGCCCCGGTTGATGTCGCAAAACCTAGCAGGTCATAATCATCATAGGGGGCTGAGGCCTTTAGTCTGGAAAGTCATATCAAGGTCCATCCCGACATCGCAAGTACTGGGAGCAAGGAGTTCATCATCAAAGGCCCAGCGAAGGGTAAAGTCCATGGTGATCGGAGGAGTCAAACCGCTATCCTTGATAGTAACGAGTAGAAAGTTGAGACTTATCGACTCCACTTGGTGCTGTTGTCGTAAAAGTCAAGATAGATTCGTCTCATCTTCACCTTCTGGTTCAAAATCTTCCAATACATGAATGTCAATACTGAAACCCATCTTGTCCTTCAAACGCGGCTAAATCAATTTCATGCGTGCTTAATTCAAAATCTTCACCTTCCACAGCTGTTGAGCTCGCTTCCAACGCCCACCTCGAGTGTAATGGGATTTATCTGTTTCACGCCATCTAACGCAAAGTCGAAAGTATAAACACCTTCCTCATTGGCTTCCTCGGCAACGACTGCCGTACTGGACGTTGTTACCGGATAGGCTGGGAAAGGAGGTGATAACCGAATCTGGATCTTCCGTGGTATCGCAAGAACTAATTGTTAACGCACAAAGTGACATTAACAATAGTTTATATATTTTGATATTTTTCATTGTTCGCTATAATTAAATTCTAATCAACAATTTTTTCGAGCACCTCATAAAATTCTCTCGGCCCACTGCCATCCGTAAAATATCCATACGTAAGCTTTATGATATGCTTACCATTGACGTTATCTTCTATCAGGATATTTGAGTCATCACATGGTACACTTTTGAATAGGGAATTTATCAGTTGCACAACTAATAGCGCGAGTTCCAGGGAATATATCCCCGATTCAGTGATAATCGGCACTTCTATAGCCATACTAACTGGGTCTATGCTGAAAAATGAAAGGATTCGCCAGCCCAGTCATCAAATGGACCCCACGGCATCATTGTGGGAAAGGGTGACGTCATCAACGTGGCCTATAAACCTTTCCTGCACCATTCCAATCTGGGGGTGATCCCGGTACTCCAATTCTAAAATAATTCGATTCGATAACCTTGTACAGACCTGCATACTTGCTGTATACCATGTTGATTGCGCCGAGTAAACTAACGTTCTGACCAGATCCGTTTAACACCCTCAAAACGATAGGTCCATCCGGAACCCGGAACAACATCTTCATCACTAGCTGGAAGAGGCTGGCCGTTTACAGTTAACCCCTCTTTCAATTCCGCGTAGGTAAGGATATCTGTTACAACTGGTTCTTTCGGGACTGGTGACATCATAAGTCCCAATGAGCACTTTCGTTTGAAAACTGGCCGGACGCGGCGTCTTTGAAAGTAGAGTAAACGTTAACCTTGTCTATTTTCTTTAATCCATTGATAACGTTAAACCCTATGCTATACTCAGGCGTACCTGGTGTAAACGAAACGAAGCCCGTTGTCACCTGGAGGATATGGATCTAAAACTTGTTGATCAATTGCCGCATCTTGGTATCATAATTAATTTCAGGTTTCATCATCGCATGACAGCCACAAAAGCGACAACAGTATTAATAAACACCCGGTAAGGTATTCCTTGTTAATAAATATTTTCATAATTTTTTTTTTCAATTAATTAGTTATCCCAAAATACCTTATCTGTTATTACCCTCGCAGGCACATTATACTGCATTCAAGCTAATTTCACTTTGAGGATACAAGCGGATGGAAGGAAATACACCTGTCGGAAAAACGCTACGGCTAGGCGTTCTCAAAGATCCCCGTTCGTAGGATTCGTGAATACATTTGAACCAGGCTGATCAAACCGTCTTGACTCTATCCACCCCTCGCTTTCTTGAAGACCGTTCATCGAGATCCATTTTTGAACGCCGATAAGATCAGATTTTTGCAACGTCATCACCCCTTCGTCGTATGCTGCATTACCTTGAAGGTAAGCACTAGCGTCAGCCGCTGTTAGCCCAACATAAATGAAGTGCGTCGTAACAGCAGCATCGTACATGGCTTTTTCGTTGTCGGAAGTTCCAAAACGCATAGCAGCCTCTGCTCTAAAATCCGAACCTCCCAATGGCTCATTAATATAACATCATTGGCTTCACCATAAAACACAGGGGAAGGGAAACTAAAGTCAGCAGGTTTTGGACTGACTAATTCATTAATATCACCTTGTTTAAGTCCAACCAATCCTCCAGGACCTTCTGCCTCGTCGTAAATTGCAAGTGCCTCTAGGGTCATTAAGACTAGTTAAAACATCCACTCGAAGATTTGCTTGCTACAGTAGAACTGGCCTACACCACCCTCTCTCCTTGCAAATTGGGGATTGTAGTTCTGACCGGTAGCGCCGCCAAAAGGAATTCGAGCCAAGTCAGCGGGACCGTCTAAAAAAGTACCTGAGCTAATTAAATCTCTAACCTGCTGGCCAATAGCAGCCTGATCTCCTGTGATCGACTGCCTCATTAGCAATCTCAACTTTAAAGAATTGGCTAATTTTTATTTAGTTGCTCAAGATCTCCACCATATATCAAATCTTCAGGCCCTACTTCAGCTTCAGTGTCCGAAAGAACTTCAATAGCTGCGTCTAATCGGACGATCAAATCGTCGTAAATGGCTTTGGAACCGTCATAAGTCGGGGCCATACTTCCCCTTCTTCGGCGCCGGTTAATGCATTGAAATAAGGGACGTCGCCAAAATGATCTACTAAATTTTGATAGATCATTACGCTAAATATCTAGGCGACATTTGCTAACGCTTCATTTCCGTTTTCATTAACATACTTTAAATCTGAAAGACAGTCTGAATAAGAGTATAACCATTCATTGTTGAATTCCGTGGGCTCTATAAAGTATCTTTCGAGATCCAGAAGGGCAACGCCTGGTCCACCCGCCACATACTGCGCGAATAGCGCATTGTCTTCGTTAAAAAATCCATCAAGGGCTAATCCATAATATCCGGTAGCCGAAGTAAAAACCTCCGGACCATCTCCTCCTGAGCTTGATTCATTCGGGTCAACGTAAGCTCTGCCAGCTGGTCTCCACAGGAAACCATGAAAATAAGCGCTATAGCTGTTAGTATTATTTTCGTTATGTTCATGACTATTAAAGCGTTATGTTCAAATTAATACCATAACTTCTTGAGGGGGAGTTTGAGAAGATTCAACATTTTGAATGTTGGTGGGACCTCCTGGGCCATTTACTTCAGGATCTCCATAACTATTTTCTTCGGGTAGCCAGAACTTGAAGTTCTTGGCAAAAAATCTTACCGATACATTTTGCAAGACTAATTTTATTAACCAGGGACTTTGGCAATTCATATCCCAAGGTGACTTCGCGAAGCTTCACAAAGCTGGCATCAATGATATGCTTGGAGGCATTTCCGTCATCTAAATAGGCGTTAGCTAAAATTTCCTTAGTATTAGGACTATAGGTTCCATCGGAATTTTCAACAACGCTATTTGGAATAACAAATGGTTTTCTATCGCCAATTAGAGTAGTTAACCCTGTTCCATTAAACTCTGTGAAAAACTTAGTTCTGGAATAAGAATGTACCACCTTGGCGAGTATCCAATACAAATCCTAAAGACAATCCTTTGTAGCTAAAAGTATTGACTACACCGCCGATCCAATCGGGTTGGATAGCTAGCCGACAGTTTGAATATCTGAGGTATAGGTGCGACTTCCGTTTGCATCTACAATTGGCTGGCCTTCTGGAGTGAATCTTTGGACTTGGCCTTTCCATGTTCCGAACGGTTGGCCAACCTCGGCTTTCAGTGTAACACCTGAACCATCATCCCAGTAGGTGAGGTCATCCGCTTGGTCAGACACTTTTATAATTTTACTTCTATTTCTAGAATAGGTCATATTCATTGTCCACATGAAACTGTTCGGCAGTCTAACGGGTACCAATGTTAATGTGACTTCATGTCCTTTGATTTTGAACTTCACCGATGTTCATTACGGTAGTTCTGTATCCTGTAGACCGAGGTAAGTCGACCTGTAACAATTTGATCTGTAGAATTTGACTTATAATAGGTATATGCTGCTTCAACTCTTCCATCGAAAAAGCTAAGGTCCGTACCTATTTCAAATGTTGTAGTTAATTCTGGTTTAAGAGAGTTATTTCCTATTAGGGGTCTTTTCGTGATACTAGTTTGTCCTCCTGACGGAGACTTAACCTGGAAGACATCCCCAAAGTCACGGAAGATCGGGTTAGTTTCGTAAAGATTGCTGAATTGATGTATTTAAGCGTCTTTACCGGTTGTTCCGTAATCGGCTCGGATCTTTATATAGTTAATGTCGCTATCTTCCAAGCTTAGATAATCGCTTACGATGGCCGAAACGCCTAGTGCCTGATAAAAGAACGATTGGTTATCTTCTGGCAAAGTTGATGACCAGTCATTTCTAGCGGAATATGTTAGAAATATTTTATCATCCCATCCAAAAGTTACACTACCTAACGCAGTCCGATAATTCTTCGGTGAAAATGATCTTGTTCTGCTGAAGATCTGTCTTCAGAATTGGCAAGGTTATAAACATTTGGCACCACCAAACCCCCATTGGTTTCTCCAGAACATATCACGTAACAAACGTCAAAATAGTTAAAGCCTCCCGTAGCCGTTAGCTTAGTTTTGGCAGCGGATCTTTGGTGTAGGTAGCCGTAGAAGACCAGTCTATATTGCGGGTGTTACTGAGTTCTTCAGCGTAAGATCCGGCATTGCTTTGGCGATCTGTTCTCGGAACCAAAGAAAGATTATCTTCCCAAATGTAATGATCCTCATAAGCATATTTAGGAACAGCTGTGATCCTGTCAACGCTTACATAGTTTACTCCCAATCTGGTAGCTAACGTAAGGTTAGCAACTGGATTGTATGTAAGAGAAAGGTTTGCCAGGAGGTTATTGATTTTAGCATTGTTATGAAACTCATTAAGTACGAAATAAGGATTGATGGTATATGTACCGTAATAACCACTGAAGCTGTGGAAAGGGTTTTTATAATCGCGAATTCACTAAACGGAATATTAACCGGTGATTGTATAGCAGTCGCATAAGGATTTTGACCTTCAAAAGTCGCGCACCTTCCTGAACTGTCTTTTGCGTGACCGTAGCATAACTCAGATTTAAAGTCGATGTTATTTTTTCTGAAGCTTAGCGGTTACATTTGTCTGAAAGTTGTGCCTGTCATAGTCCGTGTTTTCAAAAATACCGTTCTGGGTAGTATTGCTGTAAGAGGTAAAATAAGTAAAATGTTCGTCCCCACCGGAAAATGATACCTTGTTATTAAGCGTATATCCAGTTCTAAATAAATCTTCCAACTGATCGTCTACAGCTGAATAAGGCCGAGATAACCATTCAGATCTCCATCACCGTCGGTATCAACCGGACTTGTCCAAGGTCTTACGACACCGTCAAAGGCGGGACCCCACGAAAAGTTTTCACCAGAGTCAATGTATTAGTACCATCGGGATTAATCAATCCTTGTCCATATTGATCTTGTCTTTTTAATAGCACATAAGCCCGTTCAATAGAAGTAGTCGAGTTAACATTAATCTTCAGTTTGCCCTTCTTCCCGTTTTAGTTGTAATTACAAAACCCCAGAAGCTGCACGAGACCGTAAACTGATGTTGCAGCTGGACCTTTAAGGATGGTAATTGATTCAATATTGTTTGGATCCAGGTCATTAAACCGATTTCCATAATCGGAATATCCGTTTTCACCGGCTGCGTTAACATTTTTATCGCCACCGAATGCTGGAAGAGTTATCGATGGGTACCCCGTCAACAACGATCAACGCGTTGTTATTTCCAGTCAAAGAAGCTTCACCACGTAAGACAATTCGGGAAGAAGCACCCACTGAGCCAGATCCTGTAGTGATCTTCACACCTGCTGTTTTACCTCTCAGCGCTTCCAAAGCATTTTTATTGGGAGTGGTAAGAAGATCTTCGTTATCAACCGTCTGATTAGAGTAAGTAAGTTCTCTTGCGTTTTGCTTGGTACCCAGCGCAGTAATAACAACTTCAGTCAACTGCTGAACATCCTGCTCCATCTGAACGTCAATCGCAGCACGTGAGCCAACTTCGACTTCCTGAGAGATCAAGCCGATGAATGAAAAAACGAGAATTCCTCCGGCTTGGGGAACCTCAAGCGCATAATTTCCCGTGCCATCGGACACCGTACCTTCCGTGGTACCTTTCAGCACAACATTGACACCCGGTAGGGAGGATCCATCTTCTGCCGATGTATATCTTTCCCGTAACCCTCCGGCTCTGCGCCCACGATTCGCTATTTGCGAATGCAAACACCGCTGTTAAGCATAGTAGTAGTGGTAGAAATTTCCTCATACTTATTTAGGTTAATTGTTTTTGTAGAATCAAACATAATACAAAATGTAGTCGGAATAAAGTGCAGAGCACCCGGATAATGGTATCTTTTTATGCACCCAATCACCCAAATTGGGTGATTAGGGCTTATTCCTTGTCTTTTCATAATCTCGGATCACACAGCCCCGACCATCAATTATCTATGAGTATTCAGTAAACCTGGCTACTGATAAGTATATTCCAGAACAAAAACCTGAATTCAACGGTATTACTACACGCAAAACGCGTGGCGGTTGAGCGGTACATACAAATAGTGATGCTTCCTGTTACAACCTTAGAGATTTTCGCAGCTGGCCAGAACAGACAACGGGTTCGTAGCCCAGCATGTATGGCCGTCATCATTCGTTGATGCGAACGGCGCAATATATATATATTCAATGCGGCTTATGGGTCCCTCTGGAATACAACGGTTATCCTGTATGTTTTTAAGGGAGGGCAACGTCAGTCCACATTCCCTTAAGAGTTACGAGTACCTCTTCATTTGATTCGAATTGTGGCTTGACATTAGTTGGAATTCCGAAAAAAATTCCTAGCAATCGGAGCATCCGGGGGCGTGTCCGTGGTATTTGATAATCCGGTTTCGCCGTGTTTCAACGTCCTTTGCTAAATACCATGGGTTCACATGCTTCTTAACGACTCCCCTACCCGCAATAGGGTTCACAAGAGAGATGAATTTTAACTTTGATCCTACTCTTCGCTAGCCAATATGTACGACAGTTTGCTTCGTTAGAAAAGATTTCTGTAGACACCCACTTTAGACTTTGGAGCAATTCTCACAGTAAGTAAGTGAACGCAATTGCAAGTGTTGTTTTTTTCTTACACATCCGGTTGAAAAATAATACGAGGCTGCTTAACTTATAAACAGCCTCTATCTTAAGTTCGAGGGTGAACTAAAACTTATTTATTCCACCAGAGTTTCGACTTGAGGTCATCTGCTGGCATCCGACCGACGGCTGCCTTGTATGACGCTATATTCAAGCTCTGTTCAATAACAGGGTAGTTGATCCTTGCAGGTATATCGTCGCCAGTATCAACCAATGGTACGAACGGAACATTCATTCCGCCTGCTGTTTTATAGGTGATTTGGCCAGGACGAACAATTGTTAAAGGATAGCCCGGTTCTTCTGATTTCCGCCCATGCTTCATATCCGTTCATGAAAAGACTAATGTACTTTTGCGTCAACACCGTTTCTTCGGTTGCAGCGGGCAAAGCAGCCAGATATGCGGTCACCAAAGCATCATAGTTAGCAGGCTTCGATCCTACTTCGTCGCCTTCTTCACCCCAACGTTCAAGTGATGCTTCCACGCCGTTTCGTACCAGGTCTGATCCCAGCCATTCGCCTCGGACAAAATGAAACATACTTCAGCGTAATCCATGATAGGAACACCAAGATTACCTGCAGCTACCACGCCACCATTCAAAATATCGATAGTACCTGGACGAGCAGCAGCTGTAAGATCATTCGTAATACCATACGGCATGCCTTCATACTCAGCCCTGTCGGTACGGCCCATACAGCCAGACGGGGGTCAAACATTCCATTGAAAGGATTTGTCTTGCCATTAAGGACGTCTTCTCACCTTTAAGAAGATCTACCAACTGCTTTGACAAGGTAAAGTCGTTGCGGTTAGAATAATAGTAGGCATCGTACATAGGTGCGGCATCCACGTTAGGTGCGGAACCAACATAACGGAGCAATGCATTATCGTCGTTCGACGTGAATACGCCACCAGGAGCACTTAAAGCCTGTGTAATATTTGATGCAGAGGCGCTCGGGTCTACCTTGGACATCCGAATAGCTACCCGCAACTTCAAAGAGTTGGCAAGTTTTTGCCATTTTTCCGTGTCACCGCCATAGATAAGGTCGGCGTCATCAAACGCAGACTCTGCAGTATTAAGTTGGGCCGATGCCTCTGTAAGTTCCTTTAAGAGGTCAGCATAGATCTCTGCTTGAGGCGTATATTCTGGTGAAACGTCTCCTTCAGCCTTGAAGGCTTCAAAATAAGGAACATCGCCATAGGTATCTGTCATGATTTGCATTGACCAAGCCTTGAGGATTCTTGCAATGGCTATTTCATTTGGATTGCCCCCGGCTTGCCTTTGCTTCGTTAAGCAGATTATTTCCACAAGGTCCATAATATCACCATAGATAAATGTCCAGTAGTTATTGTTTACAGGCTGTCTTAACTGATAGCGATCTTCTTCGGTGTAGGCGGTTTGAGCAAGGAACTGTGAATAGACATAACTCTGACGTCCACTGAACCATTCATCGTAAATATCATCAACCAGGCCTTTTTGAGCATTCGATAACAGAGAGGCGGTGCTTACTGCTGTTGGATTGTTTGGATCGCGGTTGATCTCTTCGAAATTTTCTGTACACGATGCCAGCGCAAACACAGCAACCAGCATCGAGGAGAATTTATATAAAAATGATTTTTTCATAATTGATCTTGTTAAAAGTTGATTAGAGACCAAAGCTCACGTTAAATCCATAAGTGCGCAGACTAGGCAGGGCACCACCTTCGATTCCCTGTACGTTTCCAGAGCTAGTCGTGTTTTCAGGATCAACATAGTCAGTTGCATCGGATCCCCAGATCGCGAGGTTCCTTCCAAAAGCACCTATCCTAACATTTTTGAATGGTCCTGTGACGCTGGCAGGTATTGTGTACCCGATCCGAACTTCACGCAGCTTCACGTAGCTGGCATCAAAAACGTTTTGTGCAGCAGGTCCGGAATAGTGGTCAGCTGCCCAACGTACTGCGGAAATTGAAGTCGAATTAGGGCCAGACGTCTGTGCTGTGCCATCATCATTCATTGCTGAATAACACATTGGCATGCTAAGACAATTCCTTCGTCACGTATATTATTGGCTGCGGTTTTTTCCAGAATACCACTATAAGTACCCCACATGTGCGTGGTCGAAAAGAATTCGCCTCCCTCACGGATATCAATCAGAGCAGAAAGATCAAACCCCTTATATGAAAATGTGTTGGTAATACCACCCGTCCAATCAGGTAAGACATTTCCGATCGTCTTTACGGCAGAGGCTCTGTAGCGACCGGTTGAAGCACCGGACGCATTTATATTCGTGACCTTGTTCCCTTGAGCATCATATAGAAAATCAGTACCCCGGATAGAACCGTAAGACTCGCCAACCATTGCGTTCAACGTCACCGAGAATGGAGCATTGGTCAATGTGTAAGCGGTAAGGTCCTCGTATAGTTTAACGATTTCAGTGTCAACTTTTGAGAAGTTAACTGCAACGTCCCAAGTGAAGCCAGACTCCGATTTTATAGGTGTTCCAGTCAACAACATTTCGAAGCCCTTATTTGTCATTTCTCCCGAGTTAACATAAACACTGTTTACACCAGTAGCACCTGATACTTGCAACGGAAGAATAAGGTCTGTTGATTCTTTGCTGTAATACGTCACATCTAATCCAAGACGGTTATCGAAGAAACCTAATTGCGCACCAATTTCCCATCCTGTGATTGTTTCAGGTTTCAACTGGGGATTTCCTTTCGTATTAGAAACACTATACAGCGCAAGACCATTATATGTATATGGGAACAAATCATCATTCAGGTCTGATGAATAGATCAGGTTATTATTGTAAGCGTCGGTATCATTACCAACCTGAGCCCATCCACCTCTCAGTTTACCAAGCGTCAGCCATTCTGATCCATTGAGCGCCGACAGGTTTGAGAATACAAAGCTTGCATTGACTGCAGGATAGAAATAAGAATTATCAGCTGCTTCTCCTACAGGAGGGGTCAGTGCTGAAGACCAGTCGTTACGGCCGGTCAATTCCAAATACAAAGTGTTCTTATAGCCCAAACTTGCACTTCCATAAACGCTGTTGATCCGTTTCTTTCTGTCAAAATCGGTCACTGCAACGCCTGAAACTGCATTATTCAGGTTAAAAAAGTCTGGTAATACGAGGCCGCCTTGCGTTTGGTTAAGATTCGACTTGTAGAGCTGATCCATCCTGTTCACACCAATCGTTCCGGTAAGGTCAAAATTCTCGTTTAACTTCTTATCAAATAAAGCCAACAATTCGGCGTTGGTTTCCGAGAATTCGCGCGTTGCTTCATAATACTTGGGCTGCGCTTGCGACCCGATGGCTACACGCTCCATCTCACGTAAATTATAGTAATCCGCATTTACAGTACCTTTTATTTTCATCCATGGTGTAACTTCAACGGAAAGTCCCACATTGCCATAGAACCGGTTACGAATATCGTTCTGAAAATTTACATAACGGGTCCAGTATGGGTTGTCAGAATATCTAGGGGTAGCATCATCCCAAGCATCGCGGTTCCATGTACGTTGTGAACCATCAGGGTTTTTATATGCCTTCAGTTCTTCCATGTCCAACTGCGTTTGTCCCCATTGGTTGAACTTCTGCATAATGTTGTTATCGTCATATCCTGTGGAAGGACGGCCCGTAGCCTCATTCTTCACAAAGTTGAAATTGGTAAAGGCTTCAACAATCTTGTTAACCTTTGTTACCCCACTGAAGTTGATTGTGTTACGATCCAGGGTAGCGTTAGGCATATAGCCCTTTACATCCATTCGGGTATAAGAAAGCCTGAAGCTTCCATTTTCGCTACCTCCAGTAAGTTCCAGGTTATTAGTAGCGGTTACACCGGTCCTGAAAAAATCTCTCACGCCAGCTGCTGGCGCTTTCCATTCGCGTGGAACAAGATAATTTTGAGTATCCCACTCATCGAAAGAGTTCCAGTGAAGAACTTGTTGTCCATTGTAACGGGGACCCCAGCTTTCGTCTGTTCCATAATCTACGATGGAATAGGTTTGGCCATTTATTTCTTGTTGAGCAAAACCGCCAACTCCGTCCTGCATCATCTGGAACCTCTATACCACCACCATAAAGGTTTTGATATTTTGGAAGGATATAAATCTCTTCGAAAGAGACTCCCGAGTTGATGCGTATTCCCAGGCCTTTCTTTGCAGTTCCTTTTTTTGTGGTGATCATGATCACACCATTAGCGCCTCTTGAACCATAAAGTGCCGCTGCATTAGGGCCTTTCAATACAGAAACATCAGCGATATCTTCAGGGTTGATATCCTGAGCGAGGTTACCATAGTCGTAACCACCAGCACCACGTGCCGTATTTAGAGTATTGTAATCACTGTTGTTAATGACAACTCCATCGACTACGAAAAGTGGAGAGTTATTACCAGTGATGGAATTGATACCGCGAATAGTTACGCGGGAAGAGCCACCCATGTTACCCGTTGCACCAGTGACTTGAACACCAGCTACACGTCCTGAAAGACCGTTTACAACGTTAGTTTGGTTTACCTGTCCAACGGCATCGCCACCAACTTCCGTTACTGCGTAACCCAATGATTCCTTGGCGCGGGAAATACCCAAGGCAGTTACAACAACTTCACTAAGTTGTTGTACATCTTGCGCCATTAACACGTCAACGGTAGTCCTATTGTTAATAGGTACTTCTTGCGTTGTCAATCCAATAAAAGTAAAAACAAGTGTGCCGGTTGCAGGCGCGGAAATTGAATAACTTCCGTTTGCATCAGATACTGTACCAGTAGTGGTACCTTTCACCACAACGTTTACGCCGGGCAAGTCAGATCCATCCTCTGAGGATGTGATCTTACCTGTGACGGCTAGATCCTGTGCCCACAACACGTTACTAGCGTGTATAAGCACCGCTGTTAAGCATACAAGTAGAATTCTCTTCATACTCTGTTTAGTTTTAGGTTAATGATTTCTTAAAAGACTCGCCCAAACTTAAGATAAAATGTTAATTGTAGGAAGCCGTTTACCACAAAAATTAGTAGAAAACGGTTGTATAATATACCCCATTTAGGGTGAAAATTAATTTTTTTAATGAATATGGGAGGCTATTTTATGATCCTGAAACTCGATTCTTCGATTTTGTTGCCGACCCTCTTCGGTGGCGTTATCGGCCAGGGGTTTGGCCTGTCCATAGCCGATCGGGACAAGCCGATTTTTCTCGATTCCCTTCTCTATTAGATAATTATAAACCGATAATGCTCTTTTTTCTGACAACTGCTTATTATAGGCGGGTTGGCCAATATTATCGGTATGACCACTAACCTCTACCCTTATTTGAGGGTTTTCTTGCATGAATCGAATGATCTTTTGAAGTTCTGGTATTGATTTGGGCTTGAGATCGTACTTATCCAGATCGAAAAAGATGTTGTTCAACACCGCCATGGAGCCGGCTGTGGCTCTTTCGAGGTCGATGTCTATAATAATCGGTTTAAAGTCTTTTACCTCCGAATAGTTAAAATTGTAACTCTTAAATAAGTAGCCTTTCTTATTAATATATAAGGCATATTCGGCTCCTTGTGTTAAAACCATTAGGTATTCCCCAGTGATTGAATCGGATTTAACCAGCGAAACCATATTGTTTCGCTCAATATTAATAAGTTCAATTCGCGCCGTGAGGGGTGACTGGCTAACCTTGTCGCGAATTTTGCCTTTTACATAATTGCTCCTAAACTTCACCTGGTTTTCCGGCGGGATCAGCACTTCATAAATCTTACTGCGTGAAAAACCTGACGGCAAAGTTTCTTCGTGCGAGTAATATCCCTTCTTGCCATCGGCGGTGATGAAAAATGAAAATTGATCTTCATTGTCATTGATCAGGTTGCCAATATTCTTGGGTACGTCCCAAATGGAAGAATCCCTTTCTGCATAAAAAATATCGTATCCCCCAAAACCAGGTAACCCATTGGAGGCAAAATATAACGTTTTGTCGTTGGCATGAATAAAGGGTGATATTTCATCGAATGTTGAATTAATCTGTTTCCCGGCATTGATCGCGCGGGTCCATGTACCTGTTTCATCAAGCGTTGAAATCCACACGTCTCTTCTGCCCAAGCCGGACCGCCGGTCAGAAACAAAATAAAGTGTTCTCCCATCGGCTGACAGCGAAGGCTGCGATTCCCACTCATTTGTGTTGACATTACGGCCTAAATTTTTTGGCGTGGTCCAAACGTCACCCACTTTAATACTTTCATATAAGTCACAACTTCCGATACCGTCGCGACCGGAACAAGACGTGAAAATCAGTCGTCGCCCATCCGCAGATATCGTACACGTTCCTTCATTAAGAGGTGTATTGATATTCTTCGAAATACTTTCCGGCATTGACCACCGGCCTTGTTCATCTTTTTTGCTGATCATCAGGTCTTCGTCATCGTTCGGTCCATCCCCCGCACGCCGCGTAAAAATGAGTTGCATCTGATCAGCTGTTAATACCGGAAAATATTGCATCACAAAGCGATTGACCGTATCACTCAATGCCCGGCGTTTATAAAGCGATTTAGTTGATTGATTTTTTAAGGCAAATTCTGCGCTTTTGAAAAGCATCGTCGCATATGTCTATTTTTTGTTTGTTCTGGGTTTCATTATTGATATAGGCACTCAGAACTTTCATCGCTTTCTCGTACTGACCCGAGAGCACATACGGTTCGCCCAGGGCATACCAAAAGTCCTTTTGTTTTCTCAATTCGGATGTTAAGCTCAGTCCCTTTTCATAATCACTGATTGCGTTGGGATACTGCTTCATCGAAATAATAGGTAAGCCCGCGACGATAATAGGCTTCCACAAAATTTTTGTCTTTCTCTATGGCCTGTCCTAGCAAATTAAGCGCCTCTTCATACTGTCCCCGAACACGGAAATTATCCGCTAGCGTATACAGTTCAATGGCTTTCTTTGACTTGGTGCTCAATTCGGTTTGAGCAAGGCAGAAGAAGAAATTACCAGCAGAAGAAAAAATATTATTGCGAAACATTCTACTCATTAAAAATGTAAAAATACCAAGAACTTAAATGTAGTAAAGTTGATACGACCACAAAGAACGAGGTTAATTTTTTTGCTTTTCTTCCCTTTTTCATTTCGTCAGATGAACGGTCTTAATTAAATATTAAAACTCTGTTTGACAAGGTAGACAACTTGGCGAAGCCAATGACGGGAATCCCTTATTCATTAATCATGCATCTATCAGCAATAGGATGGAAATCTTTTCACCTTGAATCGTCGCGTGCCTGCAGGCCAAACCTTATTACCTTAGTAAACTTAGAAATTGTTGTGACCAACCTTATTACCTTATTGTTAGCGCTTCATTAAGAAGGACGATGTACTCCCCGACAAACCTTGATGCAGACTAATGATGTAATGGAATAAGGTAATAAGGTTAGGTCTATATAACTATAGTTTGAATTACTAAGGTAATAAGGTTGATTTAATGAAGGGAGTTACCCATTCTTTATTGCAATAATAAAGCTGGTTGATCTATTGATGCTATTTTTTCCATTTATCCAGAAAGGCTTTAGCTGCTACACCAAAATATTAGCGATATCAATTTCGGGCGCATCAAATTCAAGCATCGCATTGATAAGTTTGAAGGATTCAAAAGTTTTAAGGTCTTCAATCCGAATTTCTTCCTCCTTAATTATATTTCTTTCTAAAAGATACGCCCGCGTTGTACCCTTTAACAAAGCCGACCAGGGTGTATACCAATGCTTACCTCTCTTGAAAACTATATTGGAAAAAGAAGAATCCGTAACCTGCCCCCGTTTGACAATAAGAATATCATCGCAGTTTTTTCTCAATTCGTATAGACGATTCAATACTTTTCGGTCTGTATACTTAAATTCATACGATATCCGATCGTGCTCCACGATCCTCAGGCTATTTATCGTTTTATACTTATAGGGGATGAATTCAATGTCTGTTGAATAATCATCATAGGATATTCGGCACTTAAACAATCCCTGGCGAGGTAAGTCTAGTTTTTTTAGAAACTCTTCCAGATAGAAATGTTCTCCAACACCGCATAGAAATTTTAATGAACGATTCATTCGCCGCTCATGGTAGAACAGGTTACGAAATTCACCGTCTATTAACTTAATGGATTCAAGCAACAGGGACATAAACTTTATCAATAGTTTCCTGATACTCCGATTCTACATTGCTTTGTGTGGTTATACCTCCTCCACTTCGGTAAAAATATTTGCCTGCTCGGTTTTCAATAAACCGTATCATTACTCCGCTGTCTAAATCTTTACCATTAAAATAACCAAACACACCGGTATAATATCCACGAATTTCTTCTTCTACAGCTCTAATGATTTCCAACGTCTTAGGCTTGGGGGCCCCACTAACGGAACCGGCAGGCAACAATTTTAACAAAATACTTCCCAAGTAGTTTGCGTAGTCTTTGTCCAGGTCACCACAAACCTCGGAGCTGACCTGCAACAAATTTTTTTCCCATGTCCGGACTTCGTCTACATAGCGAAAGCGAGTGACAGTCACGCGCGATGCAACCTGACTCAAATCGTTCCTGATTAAATCAACAATGGTAACATGTTCCGCCAGTTCCTTTTTATCGGATAAGATTTTTTCTTTCGCATTTTTAATAGAAGAATCTATGGTGCCCTTCATCGGGTATGCATAGATTTTTCCGTCCTTAATCTGAACGAATGTCTCTGGTGAAAATACCAGGAATTGATTCTTAAAAAGTAATTTATACTTGGCTTCGCTTTGACTGAAAATATCGTAGAGTGAGCAACCTAGTTTTACTTCGGTTGTAACTGTAAGATTCGTTAAAAATGTATCTCCATACTCGAGGTGCGCCAAGACCTTGTCAAACTTTTTTTTATAGTCTAAAAGGGACCCGGAGATTTTTCCATACTAATACTTCCTGAGGGGGAATTGATATTGGCGTTGCTGAATCCCTGGATGGAATAGAGAATCTCTTTGGGGTCGACTTCGTTCAATTTTATGATCAGGGGATTCATCATCTCAAAGTCCACCATAAACAAAAAAGGGACCCTTTCCTGTCCCAATCGGTTCATTGACTCGATGAAATCATGAAGTATCACGGTATGTTCATGTATTTATGAATCTGAAGCGATACCTGCCATTTAGGATTTGCTTTTACATAATCGATAATAAGCGGCAGCATTTCTTTTTCCTTCGACCACTCAGGCTGCAGAAAAAGCTGACACGAAGGCCTTACCTTTTCCGCATGTTCTTCTGCCCAGGCGAAATCACTCTTGTTATAAACAATGATCTTAAGTTCATTTGCTCGTTCGAAAATTGCCGCATCAGGACTTTTAAATTTTTTGGGTGAAAAGCAAACCCAGTCCCACGTCCCACTCAAAGGGTATACGCCCGAAGTCTCAATATGCGTGCGTAAACCGAAGCTCTTTAATCGCTGTGTTAGAATGGATAGGTCGTACATAACTGGTTCGCCGCCGGTAATGACAACAATTTGAGTGCCGCTCGCCTTCGCTCGCAAACACATTTTATCAACGTGCAACAACGGATGGACTGAAGCGTCCCAGGAATCTTTTACATCACACCAGACACAGCCAACGTCGCAACCGGCTAACCGTATGAAGTAAGCAGCATGTCCCTGATAAAATCCTTCTCCCTGGATCGTATAAAAATCCTCCATAAGCGGAAGAACTTCAGCAGAAATTTTGTCTTTCACCTCTACCATTGAATTCTGTATTCTTACGACCGGAAACAAACTCCTCGAATCAAAGTCATTTATGGATTTCGTGCCTCAGTTGCGCGCAGTGTATTGAGAAGCAAGGAAGCAATAGTCATAGGGCCTACACCGCCGGGTACGGGCGTGATAAAGGAAGTCTTGGGGGCAACTTCTTTAAAATCTACATCACCCTTAATAGCCCAACCTTTTGGATATTCCGGACCTTCCACACGAGTTGTGCCAATATCAATTACCACGGCACCTTCTTTGACCATATCGGCCGTTACAAGACCTGGTTTTCCTACAGCAACGAGAAGAATATCAGCCATTCTCGTAAAGCTTGCAAGATTCTGTGTGTATTTGTGGCATATCGTTACCGTTGCGTGGCCTTGTTCGGTGAGCATCATGCTTAATGGTGCACCAGCAATGCGACTAGCGCCGATCACTACAGCGTGCTTGCCTTCCGTTGCGATGTTGTAGCGACGCAACAGTTCCATCACGCCATATGGCGTGGCCGGCATCAGCAACGGGTTTTTTGAAATGATACTTCCAAAGTTGTGATTGGTAAAACCGTCTACATCTTTATCGGAGCGGATCTTTTCGGTGATATTTTCCACTGAAATGTGAGGTGGTAATGGAAGCTGGACAATAAATCCATCAACATCGTCATCGTTGTTCACGTGATCGATGTGTTTCATCAGGCGTTCTTCACTAATGGTATCGGCAAAACGCATCATGGTATAGTGAAATCCAACGCTTTTACAGGCTTTCACTTTATTATCGACATACGTTTGGCTGGCACCATCATCACCGATCAAAATAATAGCGAGATGCGGAATTTTCTTCCCCTGCTTCTTGCGTGCGGCTACTTTTAACGCGATCTCACTTTTTATATCGGTGGATACTTTTTTTCCGTCAATAAGTGTATACGTAGTTTGAAGTGTTTCCTGCATGGATATCATTTGATTTAAGCTGTCGCTGACCAATACAATGGTGATCGAATTTATAAAGGTTAATCAATTTTCAATACTGCCATAAAAGCTTCCTGTGGTATCTCCACATTTCCCACCTGGCGCATCCGCTTCTTACCTTTCTTTTGTTTTTCCAGCAATTTGCGCTTACGTGAAATATCACCACCATAACATTTTGCCAATACATTTTTTCGAATGGCACTGATGTTCTCACGCGAAACAATTTTTTGACCGATAGCAGCCTGAATCGCGATCTCAAACATCTGACGTGGTATGAGCTCTTTCAATTTTTCGCATAGTTTCCTTCCCCAATCTTGTGATTTGCTTCGGTGAACAATTGCACTTAAAGCATCAACCTTTTCACCATTCAGCATAATATCAAGCTTTACCATATCCGACTCGCGAAAACCAATCAAATGGTAATCCAGCGAAGCATAGCCACGGGAAATGGATTTAAGCTTATCAAAAAAGTCAAAGACAATTTCAGACAGCGGCATTTCGAACGACAGCTCAACGCGATCTGTCGTAAGGTAATGCTGATTCTTGATGGTTCCCCGCTTGTCCATACAAAGACTAATGATCGATCCAATGTATTCCGACTTCGTAATAATCTGCGCTTTTATGTAAGGCTCTTCAATGAGTTTAAGCCGGGTTGGGTCGGGCATTTCCGAAGGCGCATTTACATAAATTTCAGAATCGTCCGTAAGAAATGCTCTGAACTGAACGGAAGGAACAGTCGTGATCACGGTCATGTCGAACTCGCGCTCCAGCCTTTCCTGAATAATTTCCATGTGCAGCATACCTAGAAAACCGCATCGAAAACCAAACCCAAGCGCTGCTGAAGTTTCCAGCTCCCACACTAATGATGCATCGTTCAGCTGCAGTTTTTCCATGGAAGAACGAAGTTCCTCGAACTCCGTAGTATCAACGGGGTAAATACCCGCAAATACCATTGGCTTTACCTTCTCAAATCCCTTGAGGGCCTCTCCCGGGTTTTCTACGCTTGTGATCGTATCCCCCACATGAACTTCGCTGGCAACTTTGATACCCGAAATGAGATAGCCAACGTTCCCGGCACGAATAGCGTCTTTCGGTTTTTTGTCAAGTTTTAAGATCCCGATCTCGTCTGCATGATACTCCTTTTCCGCATTGACAAATTTAATTTTCTCCCCTTTTCGAATCGTGCCATTGAAAACACGAAAATAAATTTCAATTCCACGGAACGAATTAAATACGGAATCAAAGATCATCGCCTGAAGGGGCGCTTTTGAATCGCCCTTAGGAGGTTTGATTCTGTCAACGACAGCCCGCAGAATTTCTTCAATACCCTTACCTTCCTTCGCACTGGCGCGGATCACATCCTCACGCCTGCATCCCACCAGATCCACAATTTCATCCGTGACTTCCTCCGGCATTGCATGTGGCAGATCTATTTTGTTCAAAACCGGAATAATTTCCAGGTCATGTTCTAAGGCCAGGTAAAGGTTTGAGATCGTTTGTGCTTCGATTCCCTGGCTCGCATCAACAATCAGCAATGCCCCTTCACACGCGGCGATGGCACGGGATACCTCATATGAAAAATCTACGTGTCCAGGGGTATCGATCAGGTTGAGAATGTATTCCTTTCCATCCAGCTTATAATTCATTTGAATGGCGTGCGACTTAATGGTAATGCCCTTTTCTTTTTCAAGGTCCATGTTGTCAAGGACCTGCGCTTCCATTTGGCGCTCGTTCAGGGTACCAGTAAACTCCAAAAGCCTGTCAGCCAACGTACTTTTACCGTGGTCAATGTGTGCTATAATGCAAAAATTGCGGATGTTTTCCATCGATCTCCTCTATAATTATCTATTCCCTAAAAACTCAATACGACTGACTTCAGCCTGAATTCTAGTGCTCTCAGGCCTCGCCAGTTTTTAAGACTGCAAAAGTAAGGAATTCCTTAAAGTGTTGGGGTGTCGGAGTTCGAAGTGTTGAAGTTTTATTGTTCCCCTGACAATTTGTAGGATAATCTGATCTATTGCTTATAGATCACCCCTTCTTTCATCACAAACGTTACTTTTTCCATGGCCCGGATATTTTGCAATGGATTTTCATCAGTTGCCACGATATCTGCGAGTTTGCCTTGTTCGAGGGTGCCTATTTTGTCACTCATTTTTAAAATTCCGGCATTTACCACAGTGGCACATTTTATGGCCTCCATGGGAGGCATACCACCTTCCACCATGAACGCGAATTCTTGCGCGTTGTCGCCATGAAAGTAAACGCCCGCATCCGTTCCAAAAGCAATTTTTACCCCGCGTTTATAGGCCTTGACATATGTTAATTGAATCTGCGGCCCAATTGCGGCGGCTTTAGGCACCACCAATGGGTGATAATATCCGGGAATTTTAGCTTGTTCAGCTACAAACTTGCCGGCCGTTATCGTCGGCACATAATACGTTCCCTTCTGTTTCATCAGGTCCATGATTTCTTCTGTCATCAGCGTGCCGTGCTCAATGGTGGTAATTCCAGCCAGCACCGCGCGTTTCATGCCTTCGGCGCCATGGGCATGCGCAGCAGTATGCATGCCGTAATCTTTTGCCGTTTCTATGATTGCTTTCAACTCTTCGTCTGTAAACTGGGGTCCTGAACCGTCTTTAGCCAAACTCGTGACACCACCGGTCGCTGTAATCTTGATTAAGTCAGCGCCATCCTTATACCGTTGACGGACAGCTTTTCGCGCATCTTCAGGCGAATTGATCACGCCTTCTTTTGGTCCGGGATCCCCCATCAAATCCTTTCTGTAACTATTTGTAGGATCGGCATGACCGCCGGTGGTAGCAATAGCCTTACCCGCAGTAAAAATTCGTGGTCCTATTACCGTTCCCTGATTGATCGCATTTCTTAGCGCGATATTAACGCCGGTACCTCCTAAGTCCCGTACCGTAGTAAAGCCAGCCATCAATGTTTTTTTAGCAAACAATGTCGAACGAAAGGCAAGATCGGCTTCGTTTAAGGTGAAACGTTGCAACGACTGGTCTTTACTGGTTTCACCTTCCAAATGCACATGCATGTCGATCAATCCAGGCATCACAGTTTTCTTGCTCAAATCAATGAGCATGTCATCATTACCTTTTGAAGTAAAACCTTTTGTTACGGAAACAATTTTATCTGCCTTCAACCACGATGGTCATTTGTGGTTGCGCATCATTGCTTTTGCCATCGATTAAAAATCCACAATGAATGATTGTTCTTTGAGCATTTGCCGAGAAGAAAATCAAGGCAAAGAAGATCAACAAGTAATGCTTCATGAAAGGGGAGTTAATACAAAATCTGAGCTTGCTATTTTTTAAGATGTTTTTGTGTGACTTCTTTTAAATTGATGATTTCGTCTTTTTCCATCACGCCAGCTCTTAACATGGAGAAGAAGCTCGAACATGACTTGATTTTCATAACCCAGATTCTCGGCAATTTTGGAACAAAACAACATCTCTTCTTTATACATACGCTCATCAATTTTCATAAGCTTGACCAAGCTAAATAAATATTCAAATTTTTGATCATCGGTCAAATCCGTTGGCACAACCAACGCATGCCGCTGGTCAAGGAGTGTGTCTATCTGATCTGCTGCAATATCATTTGACTTACCAATACTCGTGATAAAGTTGCGTTCACGTTCGGCAACTTTGCCATCAATCTGTGCCAGACTGATAAGCAATTTTAGCTGGGCCAATGCAGACATGTTATGCTAATTTGAGGGTCTTTGATTTTGCGTGCGTGTGTGTAAGGCGTGTAGGGTACTTTGAACCTAATAACTTAATGGCAAATAACCAATAACTTTACAAGCATGAATTTCCTGGCGCATATTTATTTGTCGAAAGACCATCCTAAAATTATGGTGGGAAACTTCATTGGAGATTTTGTGAAGGGGAAACACTTCTCAGATCAATTTGAACCGGAAATTGCAAAAGGCATAGAACTACATCGTGCTATTGATGAGTTTACTGACCGCCATCCCATCGTTCATCAAAGTAAAAACAGACTCCGTCCCAAGTACCGTCATTACGCCGGTGTGATCGTTGATATTTTTTACGATCATTTTTTATCAAAATACTGGCGTGACTATCACGTGCTTCCGTTAACAGAATTTGCAGCAAATACTTACACAACCCTGAAAGATTACTATACAATTTTGCCCGACGACGTAAAAAACATGCTTCCCTACATGATTAAAGATAACTGGTTGGTTAATTACGGACACCTCAATGGAATTGGGCAGGCCCTTAGAGGAATATCGAGGCGAACCCGATACGATTCGAAAATGAATGAATCGGTTCATGAACTGGAAGAATTTTATGAGGAATTCAAAACCGAGTTCCAATCTTTCTTTCTTGACCTAAAATCTCACGCAGAAGTATTTTTAAAACAGAACTGATATTCAACTTTTTTTGAATTTTTATAGACATGCATAACGACCCCGAATTAAGTGGAAAATACCTGGGCACAATTTCAGAAGACTTTGTAAAAGTGGCCGACACGTTAAAAGAAGCATCTTACCAAATACGCAAAGCAGGATTTGATCATCCAATATTTCCCCTTTGCAAGAAGGAACAGCCAATCGGCCAGGTATTGCTACAACCAGCGACTAATGCAACGACGTGGTACTACTACGCATCCTTTCTAAATGAATTTGTACAGCGAGAGCTTATCGCAAAAGATAAGCTCGAAGAATTTGAAACAGCCTATAAAGATCCCGATGAGTTTTGCTGCCTGTTCGTAATCGATCCGCAGTTCACCAATTTTGTTTTTATTCCCTACCCGGAAGATTAGATGAGTTCGAAGTTCGAAGTTTGAGGTTCGAGGTTGCGCGCCTTGATCAGGGATGCAACTTTCCTCAAGCCGTAACCTCGAACTTCAAACCTCGAACCTCGAACTACTTGAAGTGGTCCCATCCCTGCGCACGCAATGGAACGGCTGTTTCTTGTTTGGTGATCAGCACGTTTTCACTTTTTCTTTCGTGTATATATCCAATAAAATGGATGTCGGGATGATTTTTGATTTTCTCCTGGTCGGCTTTAGCAATAGTGAAAAGTAATTCATAGTCCTCCCCACCGTTTAGGGCACACGTTATTGGATCGAGCTTAAACTCGATCGCAGTTTCATAAGTGGCGTGATCGATGGGCACTTTGTCTTCATAAATTCTAAGGCCAACGCCGGAATTCTTAGCGATGTGTAGTAACTCAGAGGCTAGTCCGTCCGAAATGTCAATCATAGAAGTGGGCGTCACACCGGCCTCTGCCAAATCGAAGACAATGTCGGTTCGCGCTTCGGGTTTTAACTGTCTTCCCACGAGATATTCGTATTTTTCAAGGTTCGGTTGCATTCCCGGATCCGACAAATAAACCTCCTTCTCCCGTTCCAAAACTTGCAGGCCGGTGAAAGCAGCACCTAAATCGCCAGTGACACAAATAATATCATTGACTTTGGCACCGCCGCGATAGGCAATTTTTTCCTTTTTCGCCCTGCCTAAGACGGTGATCGATATTACCAGTCCAGAGGAAGACGAAGTTGTATCACCTCCAACCAAATCGACCTTATAATTTTCGCATGCGGCTTTTATACCGGCATACAACGCATCCACTGCTTCTATTGAAAAACGATTGCTCAACGCGATGCTCACAGTAACTTGTTCAGCTTTGCCATTCATGGCGGCGATATCCGACACGTTTACAGCGACGGCCTTATATCCTAAATGATGGATAGGCGTATAGGACAAGTCAAAATGAATACCTTCGACCAGCATATCAGTGGATACCAATATATTGTCGTCCCCAGCGTCAATTACGGCAGCATCATCCCCAATGCCGGTTAAAGAGGTTGCGTTGACGAGTGTAAATTTTTCACGAATCCGGTCTATCAGACCAAATTCACCTAATTGACTTATTTCAGACCGGTTTTCGCTCATATATTAGTTGTGAGGGTCTCTTTGGCGTACTCAAAACCCATTCATCCTGCAAAAGTAAGATTATGGATGAATAAGCACGATTTACCTGATAAATTCAGTGTACTTATGTGGTGGATAATTCAGGGTTTATGAAAAGAATTGTTGGAATAATAATCGTGGTCTTCATCTTCATCAGTGCATGCAGTTCTCCGAAACCATATTATAAAACTGCCAAGGGAAAAAAGAAGAAAAAATATTATAATGAGATTGAGTTTGGCGGTAAAAGTGCCAGCACAATGAAGAGACCCTAAGCGTCCTGACACAACTCTATTAATACATTCCCGGTTGATTTCGGGTGCAAAAAACAGATCATTTTGTTGTCGGCCCCCTTTTTCGGAACCTCATGAATCACCTCAAAGCCTTTCTTTTTATAGGATTGAATGCTTTGCGAAATATCAGACACTGAAAATGCCAGGTGATGAATACCCTCACCTTTTTTCTCGATGAACTTAGCAATTGGCGAATCTTGATGGGTTGCTTCCAAAAGTTCGATTTTTACCCCTCCAACTTGAAAAAACGATGTGCGAACACCTTCGGACTCAACCGCTTCGATTTTATAATGCTGCTGGCCCAAAAGGGCGGCAAAAAGCGCATTGCTTTGATCCATGTTTTTAACGGCGATACCAATGTGTTCAAGTTTTTCCATATTTGTTAACTTTATACCCAAAGAAGAAACTTTTTGGCTAAATCGAAAGTTTAGGCCAATGAAACTTTAGTATGATGATTGAGACACTCAATGAGATGCATGTAGAAGCAGCCCGCATACAGCAAGAAATCAAAGACTATTTAGGGCTGCGTACGTCAGATCTGGTGTTTGAGTACACAACCATTGACGGAAGGGTTAAGCTGGATTTGATCACCATCAATCCACGGCACAACCAGGCATTTCTATTTCATAGTGAAACAGGGGCCGATAAGGTGCATGCGCTGACGAAAATGCTCACATACGTTCAAAACTATAAGGAAAAGGAAAATTCCTATACAATCCAGTGGGTGGCTAAAGGTGATACGGAGTTACACACGTCTTATTTTAAAGCTGGAAATATATTGGACGCTTTGCAAAAATTATATTATGGCCGGGATATGAATACGATTACCGTATTCAGCGTTGTGTTGAATCCGATTTCGTAGGTTTAAGAATATTGATTATGATAAACGTAACAGAGAAGGCAAAAGAGAAAATAATAGCCCTCCGGAAGGAAGAAGGAAAAGTGGTGCACAATAACGTGCGCGTGTTGGTAAAGGGTGGAGGCTGCTCTGGCTTGATGTACGACCTTAATTTTGATGACGAAGTCAAGCCTGCGGATCAGATCTTTGAAGACAAGGGCATTAAGATTTTAGTGGATAAAAAAAGCTTGTTGTATTTGCTTGGGACAACATTAGATTTTTCTGATGGTTTGAACGGAAAGGGATTTCAATTTATCAATCCCAACGCGACGCGTACCTGCGGCTGCGGTGAGAGTTTCGCGGTTTAATTCTGCTAATACAACAGCGATACATTTCAATTCAATGGCGATCGGCGTTGGCAAAGCATTCACCTCAACAGTAGTCCTGCAAGGCTGATTTTTTTTAAAGTATTCCCCATAAATTTTATTGAATACAGGAAAATCCTTTTTCATGTTCGTGAGAAAGACCGTTACGTCAACAAGATTCTCCCACGATGATCCCGACGCTTCCAGGATCAACTTCACATTCTCAAAAACCGAATGACATTGCTGCCCGATGTCATAACTTTCAACGTTGCCATGTTCGTCCAACGTTACCCCTGGTATTTCTTTTGATCCTTTTTTTCTCGGACCAACACCCGACAGAAAAAGTAAATTACCGACTTTTTTAGCGTGAGGATACGCCCCAACGGGATCCGGAGCTTTATCAGAATTTATCATGTTAGCCTAGTTTAAACGAAATTGGCAGTACCATTCTCATGCCTACAGGTTGTCCCCGTTGCTTTCCTGGGGTCCACCGAGGGCAAAGCTTGACGGCCCTGACCGCTTCTTCATCGCATTCGTATCCTATACCTTTAATGACTTTTATGTTGATGATTTCACCTCCAGTGTCAACTACAAATTCAACGAAGACTTTTCCTTGAATGCCTTTTTTACGAGCCATCTTCGGATATGTTAAAGTACGCATTAAATGATCTCCAAGTCCTTGCATTCCTCCATGAGGAGAAGCCATCTCACCAACCTTATCATAAGAATATTGAACGCCCGCCTTGTCAAATGAAAAACCATTTTGCAGTTCGCCGCTGGAATAAATTTCCTCATAGTATTTGGTTCCGTCTCCCCGATAACCGACCCAAACAGAATCACGTACGCCGTCCATGATTTTACCCTTCTCTACTAGTTTTGGACTGGAGAAGATATTTAAGAAGCATTCGCAATAACCTTTTCCGCTCATAACAATGTGATCTCCCTTCGGATCCCAATATTCTAAAAGAGTAGAATTGCCTCTTACACTCCCTTCTTGCATGGGCAAAAAAAATTCTACACTATGGGGTCTCCCATCTGGATACCAGCTACGCACCTCACCTGAAATTAAGCCCTTCTCATAGTTTCCTTTTGCTTTTACGGTTCCGTTGTCGTGGTAAAGTATAGCTGGTCCATTTCTAAGCCCATTTTCTTTGACCATCTCAATCGAACGAATACCACCGCCGTTAGTATAGTAGGACTTAACAGTATCACCATCGTTGTATTTCTCCTTTGTTAAACTGAAGTAAGTGCTGTTTGCTTCATCAGCAAGCTTATCATCTGCATCATAAAATTTTTTCTCGAAGTCCTGAGAACTTGCACCGAAACCGATCGCAACTAAAAAAATTACTAAAACTTTTTTCATAAATGTTACAAACTTTTACTTATTCCAAACACCAAACTCCCACGATAACTTTGCCAATCAGCACCAGACTGTTTTGAAGGTACCATTCGAACCACACTCACCATCCACGGTCCGGGGCTACTAACCCTCGTTTCCAGCGTTCCATCTTTTTCGGTGTAAATATTCTGAATGGTCGTTCGGTTATCAAATCTATTCCAAACTTTTACCCTGACGCCAAAAACTGGTTTGCCATCAAAGAGAATTTTAAAGTGAATCGGATCGCCAATTTTTAATGCATAAGGATTTTCCAAAGGCAGGATTTCCACAGGAAAACCATTTACTTTTTTGTGCGTGTCGTCTTTTTTTTCACCAACCTGCAATAAAAGTTTTGTATTGCCAGAATAATATTCCTTTGTCGGAGATGCAAGCGGTGTTGGTTTTTGTCCGACGGTCTAAAATTTCATCCAATCCATTTTCCTTCAAAAATGAATTGAATTTTTCTGCCTCCCATTCATTCAATGCATTTTTGGTTTGCATCGATAACAGGTAACTTCCTTCTGCCGTGAGTGTAAGGATTAGGTTATTGTTACGATCCTCCTTAATACTATCCAATACTGAAGAAGAGCTTGACGTATGTTGAAGGACCAAGGATTCAATCTGATTTTTTTGAAGATCCCATGGCTCGCCCATAAAATTTTCTCCAGACTTAAAGTTCATCGACGAGTTTCTCTCCCGATTTATAAACAAATTTCAAAGGCTGCAACCAAAACTCGCGAGCGCTTATCAACGCAATGGCTACGAACAATAATAATGGAATTACAATTTTCTTATTCATTGATCTTGACATTTCGTCCCTACGGGACTAGCTTACGAGTCGTCGTTTTTCTACCAACATTTAGCCTACGGAATCATTTAGATCTCAAAAATTATTCTTTCAAAATCTACCATCCCCACGAAATATTTTCATTTTGAAAAATCAGATCATTTTCTCCTCACGGATTTCTACGCATTCATAATCTCCTCAATCTCTTCAACTTCTATCGGTATGTTTTTCATGAGATCAGACACGCCATTCCGTTGAATCACTACATTGTTTTCAATCCGAATACCCAAACCTTCTTCGCGAATGTAAATGCCCGGCTCAACAGTCCACACCTGACCGACCTGCATCTTATGATACATGTTCCCGACGTCATGTACATCCAGCCCAAGCTGATGGCCCGTGCCATGCATAAAATATTTCATGAACAGCGGTCTGTTGGGATCCTGATTTTTGACATCCTTCTTATCAATCAGCTTTAATCCGATCAACTCGCGTTCCATAATTTTTTGCACTTCCTTATGATATTCGAAATATTGGATGCCGGGTTTCAATAGTTTAATGGCTTCGCGATGAACCCGCAACACAGCGTTGTAGACTTCCTTTTGACGTTTGGAAAATCTTCCATTCACAGGAATGGAACGCGTCATGTCCGCATTGTAGTTTGCATACTCAGCTCCGACATCCAGTAAAAGCATATCACCGTCCTGGCATGGCTTGTCGTTTTCGATATAGTGCAACACACAGGAATTCTTACCGGATGCAACGATTGGCTCATACGCAAATCCACGTGAGCCACTTTTAAGGAACTCATGAATAAACTCTGCTTCGATTTCATTTTCCATAACACCGGGCTTAACAAATTTTAGAACCCGCCTGAACGCGCGTTCCGTGATGTCACATGCCTGTTGTAGTAAGTCAATTTCGACCTTGGACTTTACGCTTCGTAGTTTGTGCATTATCGGCGCCAACCGCTCATAAGCATGAAGCGGATACCTTTCCATGCAAGTTTTCACAAACCGCATTTCGCGGGTTGTTACCGAAGACTCCGCGCGGTAATGATCATTTGTATTCAGGTAAACGATACTGCGTGTCTCCCATCACCATCATCGTGTTAAATAATTTCCAAAATTCTGAGATCCAGAGAACAGTTTCGATACCGGTCAATGCGCGTGCTTCGTCTTTCGTTAGTTTGTGACCCTCCCACGTGGCGATGTGCTCATTCGTCTCGCGAAGAAAAAGTACTTCCCGGTATTTTTTATCCGGAAAATCAGGGCAAAGAATCAAAATTGTTTCCTCCTGGTCCACGCCTGTCAAATAAAACAAGTCACTGTTCTGACGAAACCTCATGGTACCATCAGCGTTTGTGGGCATGATGTCATTCGCGTTTACAGCCACCAGCGAATGTGGCTTCAATTCCCCCAACAACCTTTTTCGATTTGACACGAAGAGTTCCTTGTTGATTCTTTTGTATCTCATATTGAATAACTAATTTTCAGCGGACGCAATTTAAAGAAAACTACATGAAGACAAGTACTCAAAGAAACAGTGCACATTTTCAGCGTAACTACGCTCGATGAAAAACAGCCCGACCAAAGCGTTCATGTCGTTGTTATTCTTTTATTTGATAACCCTGAATTTATTGCAAGCTCAACCTTATCAGCCGACAGCCGAAAATCTTAAAAACAGGGAATGGTTTGAAAATGCAAAGTTTGGATTATTCATCCATTGGGGTGTCTACAGCGTGCTTGGCGATGGCGAGTGGGTTATGAATCAGCAGCAGATACCGATCAAAGATCTATGAAAAGATTCCCTCCTTTTTTAATCCTACCGACTTTGATCCAAAAGCCTGGGTACAAATGGCAAAGGCAGCGGGCATGAAGTACATTACCATCACCAGCAAACATCACGATGGTTTTGCCATGTGGGACAGCAAGGTTTCTGACTACAACATTGTAAAACGCACACCCTACGGAAAAGACATTTTGAAAATGCTGGCGGATGAATGTAAAAAAGAAGGCATCAAACTTTTCTTTTATCATTCTCAATTGGACTGGCATCACCCCGATTATTTTCCACGAGGAAGTACTGGTGGAAGCTGGACAGGCCGGCCTGAAAGCGGTGACATGAATAAATATCTCGACTACATGGACGCGCAGTTAACGGAGCTGCTCACTAATTACGGTGACATTGCGGGAATTTGGTTTGATGGGATGTGGGATAAAAAAGACGCGGAGTGGCGATTGCAAAAAACTTATGATCTCATTCATCAATTACAGCCCGGCGCATTAGTCGGAAGTAATCATCATCGCGCACCTTATCCCGGGAGAAGATTTTCAGATGTTTGAAAAAGATCTACCCGGTCATAACACGACAGGATTCTCATCAGGAGTCAAAAGTAGGGACCCTGCCAAAAGAAACTTGTGAAACGATAAATAATTCCTGGGGATTTAACCTAAAAGATGATAGACACAAGAGCAAAAAAGAACTCGTTCAGTACCTGGTAAAAGCTGCTGGCTATGATGCGAATTTTTTGTTGAACGTGGGGCCGATGCCGAATGGCAAGATCCAACCCGAACACATCGCGTCGTTGAAAGAAATGGGAGAATGGCTGAAGGTTTATGGTGAAACCATTTATGGAACACGGGGCGGACCACTTACCGCCCGTGACTGGGGAGTGACCACACAAAACGGAAACAAAGTATATGTTCACATTCTGAAATGGTTTGATGAATCCATTACGATTCCATCCTGGGGAAAGAAAATAAAATCCGTAAAACTCTTTCAGGACAAAACTCCACTAAAATTTACCGTCAATGATTATGGGTTGAGTTTGAAAATTCCAAAGGAAAAAATTGACGAAGTAGATACCGTGATCGAAGTGGAAACGAACTGATCGGCCGTGCATTAATTCGGTTGCTAACAACAGTCGAATGAGGTTTCAAATTATATTTTAGGAAAATTGATGTTATTTTTTACCTCCTCCAATTGGGCTACATGCCTGTTGGCATGGCCGGCAATAAAGACCAGCCATTGATAAGTGGTGAGTTCACCAAAGGCAGGATGACGCGCGACGTGATTTTTCAACGGATCCTGAGTTGTCTTTACATAATTTATAGTCTGGGCGCGCGCTATCTTAAAAGCTTCAATCAATTCCTTCTTTGTCACAAACCTGCCGGTCGGCTTAATCACCTCTGGTGCTTGAGCTTTGACTGACCGGTCCATTACCGACACCAACAATTGCGTTTTCATTACCAGCCAATGTTTTCGCTTTTTCATCGTCTGGTGGCGCTACCAATGTTTTCTGAACAATAGAATACAATAGGCCTTCCGATAAAGTAATGTGCTCTGAGACTTCACCAACCGACCAGGCATTCGATGCAGGTTTGAATTTCCACTGCTCGTCACTTACATGTTCAATATCATGCCAAGAATTTTTTGGCGTTGGCCTCCAGCAAATCAATTAGAAACTTTCGTTCATCCAGCGATAGCGTTTGGGCCATCGTCAGCATGAGCGACAAGCATAAAAAGGAGCAGCAAGAACAATTTTTTTCATCACGGATGGAATAACTTTGACTTAGACAACCTGTCATCCGGTGCGATGTCAAAAATGACAACTTAACTTATTTGAAGAAAGGACTGTCAAACGATGACTGTGCAACACACGTCCTCCGGTAAGAGGTAATCTAAGTTTGCATCATCGCTATCAACCGGGGCGCTTACTTCATCCGTTGCAACCCAGTTAAGAATCACAAATGTAACGGTCAGCCCGGAAAAGAAACCTTCCAACACCACAATAAAGGCCACGATATAAGGATTTAAATATCGGCCCATCGGCTCATTCTCGACTATGGTTTTCATCAAGTCCCGCATCCAGTTTCATATAAATGAACAGAAACACTCCGAATATCAACGATGCCACTCCTCCTGTAGCAACGCCTGTAATTAGTCCTCTGAAATAATTCAAACGTGCGGAATGTGTTGCTTTGAATTTTTTTAGCGCCAGGTAAATCCCCGCAGCTAATATCACCAGATTAAGGAGCCGTAATTCAGTCATGTGTCCGAGATCGATAATCCTCATGATCAGAAAGAAGACTATTAGACCGGCGGCTATTCGCAGGCCGTATTTTTCGGGAATGCGGTTTGGGCTATTCAAACTCATACGTTTAGCGGATTAGTGTATCTAAATTTTCTCAATTTTTGACACATATCCAACGTTTTCGGTGCTTATAATTCCCCTACCTTGATGTTCTATTATCATTTTTTTTGAAGGAACACATTTCAGACTTGCCCATTTTGCCAATAATTTTACGATGGCACTCCATCCTTGTCATTCCTATTAATCGTGATTACTTTGTCATATGAATTTTCAAGATTTCAAGTCCTCGCTAAGCACTTCATCATCACCGCCTTCGTTATCAAGAAGTTTACAGGCCATGTGGTATGATGGCAAAGGAGATTGGAATAAGGCACACGATATCGCACAGGAAATTCGCTCGCCAGAAGGATCATGGATACATGCATATCTTCATCGCAAAGAAGGTGATGAAGGTAACGCTGCTTATTGGTATCATCGGGCGAACCAACCTGTTTGCAAAACTTCCCTCGTGGAAGAATGGGAAACTATAGTAAAGGCTCTTCTGCATTAAGGTTCCAATTCATGGTCCCGTGATTTAATGGTCTGTTTTTTCCATTCATCAACCTCTTGTTTTTGTTTCGCTAATTCCTGCTCGGTCGGTTTATAATCTATCAATAATTTTAAATCAGGCTGACCAGCATCAACCCATGCAGTATACCAGAAATCTCCAATCATTTTAATGGCTGCCCTCATTCGACGTTCAACCATTCCATCGAGAATCCGGTGAAATGCTTTTGAGTATTCGCGCGAGTATACTTTGACGGTCTGCCTTCCTTTTGTTTCAAATGAATATTTCCGTTCCTTAAATTTTTCCGCGAGCATTTTTTCTTCGGCCAGCAGAAATTTTACATCCGCATGTGCTTCCTCGATGTTTCTCCAAACTGCGCGTTGAGGATCCTGAAGGTACTCCGCCTTACCCACAAAAAAATCGTAGTCATTGGAGAACAATTCCGGCAATCTCGACTCCCAAAATCCATGGATACCTTCCTGACCAGTAAGCTGACCGTTGTAATTTTCCGTAGTATGCAAAGGCACGTTCGCATCGGCAATGTAGTGACCTAATTCGGCAGAAATCTTTAAAATCCTTTCCGGATCGCGCAACAAAAAAGCCTCCCTCAATCGATAATACATCACATTGACGTGCCAGGGAACAATTCCGTACGATTTTAAAGTATCTTCAGAATATTTATTAACGGCCCCTTGCCAAAACCTGGGCATGATGGCGAAAGCGCTATCCCCATAGTGATCAAGGTCGATATAATGGCGCGGTGCTTCATCGACAACCGAAAATCTTCTTCTGTCCGGATTGATAGACGCTTCGGTTATAAACGTGATATTTTTCTTATAAAAGCCAATCATGGATGGAGGCAGGGTAAATACGGCCAGGCGGTTTATCCTTTGGTGAGCGAAGAATCCCCAGCCAGAGGCACACAAACCTATAAGCACAGCAAGGAGGGACAACGGCAAAATTTTCATAATTTTTAGGTAACGGGTGATCAATAATAGCGACCTAATTTAAGGAAAATTGGGCCAAAACCTCGAAATCAAGCTATTTTCACCTCATTTTATAAAATTGATTTCGGGATCACTTTTGCAATTCCGGTAAATCCAATTACCTTTGCAGTCCTTATTTTTAAGCACAATATGGCAAATCATAAATCAGCAGAAAAAAGAATCCGTGCCAATGAAGCAAAACGGGTTAGGAACCGCTACCAGGCTAAGACAACCCGCACTTTCATAAAGAAATTAAGAACCACTACTGTTAAAAGTGAAGCTCAGAATTTGTTAAAGGAAGTCAATTCCATGATCGATAAACTCGCAAAGAAGAATATCATTCACTGGAAAAAGGCAGCCAATCAGAAATCAAAATTGACGAAGCTGGTAAATAAGCTGGCATAAAAGGTCAGAATACCACTTCCAATATCATTAATAAAACCTCGCCACAAGCGGGGTTTATTTTTTTAAACGTGTAGTATTTTGATTCACGGGCTCGTATTTTAGTCCAATCGTTACCCACCATGATTATGAATGCGGATAAAAATCTCAACATTAAAAGTTGGTCCCCCGAGGATCGTCCCCGAGAAAAACTCATCCTAAAAGGTAAATCTGCCCTGTCAGATGCTGAATTGATCGCTATTCTGTTAGGATCAGGAACCCGTGCAACGAGCGCAGTCGACCTTGCCAAAAAAGTATTGCAGCCTACCGGAAACAACTTACACGAATTGGCAAAACTAACCGTTAAAGATCTTATAAAGGTTCCTGGCATCGGCGAAGCAAAAGCCCTAACCATTGTTGCAGCCCTTGAACTCGGCCGAAGAAGGAAGGAATTGGAGTGGTCAAGAAAAAAATAAAGTTACCGGCTCAAGAGATGTTTATGATTTAATAAAGGCCGATTTGCTCGATATTGCTCATGAAGAATTTTGGATATTATTGCTTAACCGCGCAAACCGTGTGATTAAAAAAGCACAGGTAAGTCAGGGTGGAGTAGCGGGGACGGTTGCTGATCCTAAAATCATTTTTAAATTAGCGTTGGATGAATTAGCCAGTGGAATTATTCTCGCCCATAATCATCCATCAGGAAATCTAACCGCTAGTCAGGCAGACCTGGACCTAACCAAAAAATTAAAGGAAGCTGGTAAATTGCTCGACATCCAGGTGTTGGACCACCTTATCGTTGCAGGACAAAAATATTTTAGTTTTGCTGACGAAGGATTGATGTGAGTACCGTTATCCGTTATCCGTTATCCGTTATCCGTTAGTTCGTTAGCTGTCAAGCTGTTTTAATGCACACGACACCCACACACATAGTAACCGATAACGACTTTATGAAGAGAACACGACGGACGCGATATATTATTTCAGGACTGTTATTGATAGCATTACCGATTCTGTTAGCACAGGTTCTTCTTAAAAAAGATGCCGCCCCGATCGTTAAAAAGAAATCTGTTCCAAATACGCCAAGAGAAGATTAATCCCTTGCTTCAGGAATTGTTAAACGATTATGATAAAGAAATCATCGCCTTAGCGCAGGAAGCCAACACGCCGGGCGCAGCCATCGCTGTGGTCCACGATTCGACCATCGTTTTTTTGAAACCTTATGGCGTGAAAAAAGCTGGAGGTTCCGATTCGATTGATGTCAACACAGTCTTTAGAATTGCATCCGTATCGAAATGTTTCGCCGCTTTCCTGGCTGGCATTTTAGTGGAGGACACGGTTTTTTCGTGGGATGATCGCGTCATCGACTATGTTCCAAATTTTACTTTGAAATCGCCAGAGGAGACACAGCGACTGCGCATTCGAAATGTATTGTCACATACAACAGGTTTGCCTTATCATGCCTACACGAATATGGTGGAGGAAGGAATTTCGTTGGACACTATGCTTTCGTGGCTAAAGAAAATCAATTTGGTTTCTAAAGTAGGTGAATCTTATAGCTATCAAAATGTAGCCTACAGTGTTATCGCACCCGTGATGCAAAAGGCCACCGGAAAAACATATGAAAGTTTAATGCAGGAAAAAGTTTTCGGTCCATTGAAAATGAAAACGGCTTCAATCGATTATGCCAGTATCATGCAAAATCCAAATGTATCCAGCCCACATCTGCGAAGAAGCAGGCAGTGGAAATCCGCTAAGATCACCGATACCTATTACAATGTAGCGCCTGCAGGAGGAATCAATGCCAGCATTTCTGATATGGCGCAATGGATGATTGCGTTGCTGGGAAATCGTGAAAATGTAATTACCAAAGAAACATTAAGGCAACTGTACACGCCCGAAGTGAAAGCTCGGTCGAAAAATAGAAATTATGGAAGAATGCATAGACTAAGTGATTCATTTTACGGATTGGGATGGCGAATACTTTATTATCCCAACGATACTTTAATTTATCATGGCGGATATGTCAATGGTTATCGAAGCGAAGTTGCGATAAATCCAAAAGATAAAATTGCAGTTTGTATTTTAGCCAATGCACCAGGTGAGCTTGCAGACAATGGTATTCCATTATTTTTTGATTTGTTCAATACGCGTCGCGATTCCATCAATGCCTGGGAGGAAAAAAGTAAAAAGAAGTTTCTCGGTACACCGGCCATTCCATGAAATATCCATGCACTACATCCACCCAAAGCCATGTTAATAAATATGGATATTCCATGCGTCCGCTAAAAATAATTATTAACGCATGAAAGCTAAGAATATAATTTTTTTTGTTGCAGCCGCTGTAGTTATTGTCAGCCTGATCTATTCCTTCATGGGTAGTGGTGATCAGTCGGCTTACATTGAAGAAATAAATAAAGAGCGTGAAGAGAAGGATCGTTTTATGAAATCTTCTAAAGAATCTCCATTCGCTGGAAATCCTGAAAGTTATAAAGGCTTATCATATTATCCTCCTGACCCCAAATACAAAATCATTGCTGAACTCACTCCTATCGAGAAGAAGGAGATTGTTACACTCGCTACAAATACAGGTGAGGAACAACGATACCTGGAATATGCTTTTGCCGAATTTGATCTGGATGGTTTACACCACAAATTGTTGATATTGGAAGTAATGGACTCGGGCCCATTCAGAGGAAAACTTTTTTTTGCTTTCGGAGATGAAACCAGTGCTGTCGAAACATATGGCGCGGGACGTTATCTCGACTTGCAAAAGGTACCGGGCAGTTCTACCATCATGCTGGATTTTAACAAAGCTTACAATCCCTATTGCGCTTACATATCAAATTTTTCTTGTCCCTTGCCACCCTCTCAAAATCTGCTGACCATCGCTATCAAAGCAGGGGAAAAAACCTATCAATAATCCATTTTTCTTTTTGAGTATCCCAATTACAGTGCGAATGCTTTTAGCGCATAAAGAAGTAAAAAAATCCAGGAACTATTAAACCTCCTGCGCCTGCTACGGCAATTTGCGCTGAGGGAATACCGAGGGAAATAGGGAGGTTCGCTGAGCGTCGACTTAGCTAGCTCTGGATTTTTCTCAGCGCAAATTCCCTCGCGACCTCTGCGCTTAAAATTCTTCTAAGTTTAGAGCTTTTACGGTTCAATTTAAAACTGTCCTTGGAATTGGTCAACGCAACGAAGTTATATGGAAGGGCTACGTTTTAACCATTTTGAATTCTTTCTATAAAGTATTTTTACTTCCTTGCGAAACTTTATTTTTGCAGGCTTAAAATTGGTTCATGACGATTTCGTACAACTGGCTTAAAGAGTATATCGACATTCCAGAATCTCCGGAAGAAATCGGCCATGTATTAACTTCTACGGGCCTTGAAGTTGAAAGTGTTGAACTGCATGAAACCGTCAAAGGTGGACTTCAAGGATTGGTGATTGGCGAGGTGTTGACTTGTGCGAAACATCCTAACGCCGACAAACTTTCACTCACCACGGTGGATGTCGGCAATAATAAAATATTACCCATCGTATGTGGAGCACCCAAATGTAGCGGTGGGTCAGAAGGTAATTGTGGCTGTTCCCGGCACGACACTTTACACCACGAAAGGTGACTCTTTCACCATCAAGTCAGCAAAGATCAGAGGTGAACAATCGGAAGGCATGATCTGTGCCGAAGATGAAATCGGTCTTGGCGAAAGCCACGATGGGATCATCGTACTCTCTACAAGTGTTCCTAATGGAACGCCGGCAGCTACATATTATAACGTTCAATCCGATCATGTTTTTGAAATTGGCTTAACACCCAACCGCGCGGACGCAGCCTCGCACGTCGGCGTTGCGCGCGATATCAGGGCCTCAAAAAAAAGAGACTTTGAAATTGCCATCGGTAGATCAATTCAAAGTTCAAAATAAAAATCTTCCTATCAGCGTTGAAGTTGAAAATCTGGAGGCATGTCCGCGATATTCTGGTGTGACGATTTCAGGTGTGAAGGTTACGGAATCACCAGGCTGGTTGAAGAACAGATTATTGGCGATTGGACAAACACCGATCAATAACATTGTTGACATTACAAATTTTGTGTGCCATGAATTGGGTCAGCCTCTCCATGCATTTGATGGCGATCATATCACGGGCAATAAAATCATCGTAAAGACCCTTCCTGAAGGAACAACTTTCGTAACGCTCGACAAAAAAGAAAGAACGCTTAAAGCAACCGATTTGATGATCTGCAATGCGCAAGAGGGAATGTGCATTGCGGGAGTTTTTGGAGGCGCTAAATCCGGCATTACAGAAAGCAGTAAAAATGTTTTTTTGGAAAGCGCGTACTTCTCCCCCGAATATATTCGCAGGACGTCGATGCATCATCAGTTAAAGACTGATGCTTCATTTCGTTTCGAACGTGGAACGGATCCGAACAATACTGTTTATGCTTTGAAAAGAGCAGCGCTTTTGATCCAGGAAATTGCGGGCGGAGAGATATCCTCAGAAATTGTGGATGTGTATCCGGCAAAAATTGAAAACAGAATTTTTATTGTAAAATATAAAAACATAGATCGTCTTATCGGAAAAAATATTCCGCGCGAAGAAATTATTTCCATCTTGGAGCGACTTGATATTCAGATCATCAAGAAGGATGAAAATACTTTTACAGTTTCCGTGCCGCCCTATCGCGTAGACGTTTCCCAGGAGGCTGATATTGCGGAAGAGATCCTTCGGATTTACGGATTTAATAATATTGAACTTGCTGAGACAGCCTCTGCCGATTACTTAGCTTCTTTTCCTGTGAAGGATTTGAATACATACAAAAAAACGATTGGAGAGCTTCTGGTCTCCAATGGATTTTTCGAAATCTGGACGAACTCCTTAACCAATTACGCTTATCAGCAAAAGCACAATCTGACTTTCACAGGAAGTCCGGTTGAAATATTAAACAAACTCAGTGAAGAACAAGGTATCCTGCGACAGACGATGCTGTTCACAGGGCTCGAAGTGTGCGCTTATAATATAAATCGGAAACAAAAAGACTTGAAGCTTTTTGAATTTGGAAAAATATATTATAAGGAGGCAGGACGCTATAGGGAGGATGAACGTTTGGCGCTTTACATGACAGGCAACATACAAACGGAAAATTGGCAATTCAATTCCAGGGCCACCAGCTATTATGAACTGGCTCAACATGTGCATCACATTTTGGTTAAATCAGGAGTGGTTGATATTAAGCAGGAAAAAATAAACGATCAGCTGCTCGAATATGGGGTAAAATTACTTCGGGATACAAAAGAAATCGGTAAGCTTGGAAAAGTAAAACAAGCATTACTGAAAGATTTTGGCGTTAAGCAAGATTTATTTTACGCAGAGCTGAGTACATCCTTGCTTTTCCAAAATGCAAACCCTAAGTTAGTAATTCAGGAAGTTACTAAGTTCCCGGAAGTAAGGCGCGACTTGTCACTTGTGTTAGACAAGCAAATCAGCTTCGAGGAAATTCACAACCTGATCATGGAGGAAGAGAAGAAGTTGATTAAGAACATCATAGCTTTTGATGTTTACGAAGGAGAAAAAATTCCAAAAGGGAAAAAAGCTTATGCGCTTGGTTTTACACTTCTGAATGAAACCAAGACCCTGACGGATGAAGAGATTGATAAAACGATGGAGCGACTGATGGCAGCATTAGAACAAAAATTTGGAGCTTTAATTAGGAAATAATGACAGTATAGAGCGACGGAGATTGTGTACGATGGGTCAACGTATTGCCTGAAGCACACTAAACCACTATACCTAAATAACATTTGCATGGATCAGGAACTTCTTAAAACCAATCTGAATGGATTGGAACGCAAAATTTTGGTGCTTGTTAACGAGCACAAGAACCTGAAGGAGGAGTTAAAAGGCCTTAAAAGAGAAAACCAGGAACTGAAAGAAGCCGTACGGGCTCGGGACGAACAAATTGCAGGCTTTCATAATCAACTGAAAATCACTAAAATTGTGGATAGTATTAACCCGGAAGACGGAAGTGCTTCGGAGTTGAAGAAAAAAGTGGACGATTACATTCGTGAAATCGACAAGTGCATCGCTCACTTAAGCAGATAAAGAAACCCTGTAAGATTATTTGATGGAGGATCTTTCTATAAAAATCAAAATAGCGGACCGTGAGTATCCGATGAAGGTGAAACTCACGGACGAAGAGCGGGTTAGAATGGCCGGCAAACTCATCAATGAAAAGATAAAATCTTATCGGGAGCAATTTGGGATTGACGATAAACAAGATTTATTAGCCATGGTAGCCTTTGATTGTCTGATCGATAAGATGGCTGCGGATGAAACGTATCAGGTTATTGACCAAACCGTGTTTGAAAAAGTAAATCAGCTCAATCACATCGTTTCTCAATCTATTCTTTAGTCTAGTCCTTCACTCCTTATATTTCTGAGCCAAGGCGGCATCCCGGGATATTTATAACCTAAATTTTTTATGTCAACAACCGTGATAGCTGTTGTAGCCAGTATTATCGCTACAATCGTGCTGAGTCCTCTGATCGGTTCCTGGCTGTTTAAACGAAAGCTTAAGAAAAATGAGGAAGACGCATCGGCGAAAGCCAAGCTGATTCTAAAAGAAGCCGAGATTGCAGCTGAAAACCTGAAAAAGGATAAGATCCTTGAGGCGAAGGAAAAACTTCTCAAAATGAAAAGCGAATTTGAAGAAGAAGCCAACAAGAAAAAAAGCCTCATTATCAGCAATGAGCAAAAGATCAAACAACGCGAGCAAACCTTAAGCAAGGAAATCGAAAATCTCAAACGCAAGGAAGGTGAATTAGATGATATCCGGACAGATCTGGCGGCTCAACTTGAACACACCAAGAAACGCAAAGAAGAACTGGACAAATTCAATCAGCAAAAAATTCAAGTCCTTGAAAACATCAGCAAGTTAACGGCCGACGAAGCCCGAGAGCAACTAGTAGCATCTCTTAAAGATGAAGCCCAAACACGTGCATCAAGCTACGTTAAGGATATCATGGAACAGGCGAAGCTCACAGCTACGAAGGAAGCAAAAAAGATCGTGGTCGAAACCATTCAACGTACGGCTACTGAACATGCCATTGAGAATTGCGTATCGATTTTCAATATCGAAAGCGATGACATCAAAGGTAAAATCATCGGTCGCGAAGGCCGAAATATACGCGCATTAGAAGCTGTTACAGGAGTCGAAATCATTGTTGATGATACGCCAGAGGCAATCATCATTTCAGGATTTGATCCCGTACGAAGGGAAATCGCCCGGCTTTCGTTACATCGCCTCGTTCAAGATGGCAGAATACATCCCGCCCGTATTGAAGAGATTGTTGCCAAAACCACTAAGAATATTGACGACGAAATTGTTGAAATCGGCGAAAGAACGGTCATCGATCTAGGAATCCATGGACTACACCCTGAGTTGGTACGAATGGTTGGACGCATGCGCTTCCGTTCATCATACGGTCAGAATCTATTGCAACACTCCACGGGAAGTAGCGAACCTTTGCGCGATTATGGCGAGCTGAGCTCGGTTTGAATGTAAAGCAAGCGAAACGCGCTGGGCTCCTTCATGATATCGGCAAAGTTTGGCCTGAAGAACTTGAAAAGCCTCACGCCATCGTGGGGATGGAACTTGCGCAGAAATACAAGGAACATCCTGTGATTTGCAACGCTATCGGCGCCCACCACGATGAAATCGAAATGACAAATATCATCTCGCCCATCGTGCAATCTTGTGATGCGATCAGCGGTGCCCGACCTGGTGCAAGACGTGAAGTAATGGAGCAATACATTAAACGTCTTAAAGAATTAGAGCAATTGGGATTAAGCTTTGAAGGCGTCGATAAGTGCTATGCCATACAGGCAGGCCGCGAGTTGCGCGTGATCGTCGATGCTGAAAAAGCCACAGATGAACGCGCCGGACAACTAAGTTTCGACATCTCCCAGAAAATTGAGCGCGACATGCAATATCCGGGACAGGTGAAAGTAACGGTAATCCGTGAAATGCGGAGTGTTGCCTACGCCAAATAACACAAACACACATAATAGCAGTGAAAGCCCCTTTCAGGGGCTTTTTTCTTTTTGTTGTCGCTTTTTTTTTAGCGGCGCAGATAGCATGCTTTCTTTCGATATATTTAAAATCCTTAAATAGTTATGCTTTCAAAAATCCGCGGCTATATTAACTGGATTGCTATTGCTTTCGCCGCTGGCTCTGCTATTGTCAAGCGCCAAAGTTGACACATCATTTCTGGCGCAGTCCAAAACGAAAAGTATCGCGCTTTATGCCGCGACGATTCTAGATCAATCCCGCCTATTTAATGGAAGTGATTACATAGTATATATCCCAAGAGACGAAGAGCATCCTTATTATGGCACCGACGATTGGACCACTGGCTCGATAGTGTACTGGGATGAATTATATGAGAACGTGCCGCTCCTTTTTGATTTAAGTATTGATCAGGTAATTGTAGAGCACGATAGAGGAAGTCCCGTCAGGTTAATCCCCGAAAAAGTGCAACGGTTCACCATACTTGGGCACACTTTTGTTAGGCTTCTAAGAGATGATAAAAACAAAATTTCAGATGGATTTTACGATCAGCTGTACAATGGAAAGTCAAAAGTTTACGCCAGGTATTCAAAGACTTATAGAGAAACCCTGCAGACTCCCAATAGTAATTCCTTCATTCGATGAAAGCGTCCGCTACTATGTTGTGAAAGATGGAAATTTTCACGTCGTCAAAACAAAAGGCTCCGTCCTTCAAGTGTTGAGTGATCGCAAGTCAGAACTAAAAAATTTCTTAAGAAAAAATCGCATACGCTATAATGACGATCGAGAAAAGGCGATTGTCCGCCTTACGGAATTCTATGACACCCTAAATGACTAGCTATGCCATTATTTTACAGGATTGTACCTTTTTTACTTCTTATTACCCTTACAAACCTCGCCGTTGCGCAAGAGTCAAGAGTTACTGGCACTTTTAGCAATTTGTCATTTGAAAAATTTGCCGCAGAGATAGAATCAAAAACGAACTATCACTTTTATTTCAATCCCCGATTTACGGATAGCCTTACAGTAAACGCGTCACCACAAAATCAGCCCATCGAAGAATTATTGAATCAGGTTTTAATAGGGACTGATCTTCATTACGTAATTGATGGTGATCATAATATTTACATTACTCGTGAACGTGAAATTCTTGCGGATTTACCGGACGATTTTTTTGGAACCGGCGTTGCCCAGCAAACCGAGAAGAAAGCTGCCGGGTTTGATTATTCGCTATATGAGAAAAGAGAGAAGGAAAGAAAATTGGCGGAAACAAAACTTTACGCCATTGGAATAAAAAATAGCAACCTCCAAGGCAGCGCCTCACTGGCTGGTTACGTGCGAGATGCTGCTAGTGGCTCCCCCGTTATTGGCGCGGCCGTGTATGTTGAAAATCCTATGATAGGGGTTTCGACGGATCAGTTCGGATATTATTCCATCAGTTTGACAAAAGGCCGGCATGAACTTAAAATAAAAAGCCTGGGGATGAAAAGCACGGAACGTCAGATCATGCTTTATTCAGACGGAAAGTTAAATATAGAACTGGATGAAGATGTAATTCCGCTTAAAGAAGTCGTTATTCAATCAGAACGCGATGTTCGTGTAAGCGGACTACAAATGGGTGCCGAGAAATTAGACATTAAAACCATGAAGCAAATGCCCTTGGCATTGGGAGAAACCGATATTATGAAGGTAATTCTGACGCTGCCAGGTGTACAAACCGTGGGTGAAGGAACGGTTGGACTGAATGTAAGAGGTGGCTCAACGAATCAAAATCTAATACTATTTAACGACGCTACGATTTATAATCCCTCTCACCTATTCGGGTTCTTTTCTACTTTTAATCCAGACGTTTTGAACAACGTTGAGCTTTACAAGAGTGGAATTACAGCCGACTATGGCGGAAGATTATCCTCCGTGCTGGACGTAACTTCTCGTGAAGGAAATCTGAAAAAATTTGCTGGGTCGGGAGGTATAAGTCCAATAACGGGCAGACTATCCCTTGAAGGCCCGATTATCAAAGAAAAATCCTCATTTCTGATAGGAGCGCGGTCAACCTATTCAGATTGGCTATTGGGTAAGCTAAACACCGAGGCATTGCAAAATAGCGAGGCATCATTTTATGACATCAACGCTCATCTTAGCCATAAATTCAATGACAAAAATAGTATTTATCTCTCGGCCTATATGAGCAAAGATAAATTCAAACTTAATAGCGATACGGCTTACAACTATGGTGACCGAAATATTTCGTTGAAATGGAAGCACGTGATAAATAATAAAATTTACGGGGTGTTCACCAGTGGCGTCAGCAATTATAGTTATTCGATCTCCAGCGATATCAATCCTGCAGAAGCCTTCGATATGAAGTTCGCAATTCAACAAACCAATGCGAAGCTCGATTTCAGCTACTTCCCAAATCCAAAACACACCATCAATTTTGGAATAGGGACCATTTACTACAAGCTGTCGCCGGGAAATATGCAGCCCCGTGGGAACGAGTCGTTGATCGCACCCAATGTATTGCAGCAAGAGCAGGGATTGGAAAGTTCTATTTATGCCGGTGAAAATTTTGAACTCACTCAAAATTTATCCCTCTACGCAGGCATTCGTTATTCTTACTACCAATTTTTAGGTCCTAAAGATGTTTACACGTACTCTCCTGATGTACCCAGAGAAGAAGGTTCCATGATAGACACGGTACATTATGCATCCGGCAAAACCATAGCTTCACACCATGGACTGGAACCCCGGATCTCCTTGCGTTATTCCTTATCCCGCAATTCGTCTGTTAAGTTTAGTTATAATCGAATGCGTCAATATATTCAGATGCTTTCGAATACAACAGCGATTGCTCCGACCGATATCTGGAAATTAAGTGACGCTTATATAAGACCTCAAATCGGCGATCAGTACTCGTTAGGATTTTATAAAAATCTCAAAGGGAATATGTTTGAGTTCTCCGTTGAGACCTATTACAAAACGATGACGAATTCTGTTGATTTTAAAAATTCAGCTGTATTGCTTCTGAATCCTCATCTGGAAACAGATGTCATAAACGCCGAAGGAAAGGCATATGGGCTGGAATTTCTTTTGAAGAAGGCCACAGGAAAACTCAACGGCTGGATCAGCTATACCTATTCCAGATCATTATTAAGAACAACAAGTTCTAATTCATCGGAAACAGTAAACCAGGGAAAATTCTATCCCAGCAGTTACGACAAGCCGCACGCGCTAAACTTTATCAGTAATTATAAATTCAGTCACCGGTTTAATTTCTCACTGAACGTTACTTATAGCACTGGGCGGCCAATAACGCTTCCGTTAGCAAAGTACGACCTGGGGGGTAGCCCAAGACTTTATTACTCAGAACGAAATCAATTCCGTATTCCCGATTATTTCAGGGTTGATATTTCAATCAATGTGGAAGGGAACCATAAAATTAGAAAATTGGCTCATAGCTCATGGACTTTCGCAGTCTATAATTTAACCGGGCGCGAAAATGCCTACTCTGTATATTTTACTTCGAAGGATAATAAGATCAGTGGATATAAACTTTCGATTTTCGGAATGCCGATACCAACGGTTACTTATAATTTCAAATTTTAGCCATGATAAAAAGTAATCAATATAAGAACCTGCTTTTTGCATTGCTATCCTTAGCAATCACGAGTTGTCTGGAACCCTATAACCCGCCGGCAATCAGCGAGACCATTGACTTGCTTGTGGTGGATGGATTTATCAATATCGCCGATAATTCGGCCAAAGTAAATCTGTCAAAGGCTACACCAATCGCGAATGATGACGGGCACGTTCCGGAGCTAAATGCAACGGTTAGAATTGAGGATGACAACGGAGGTATATATTCGTTGATTGAGGAAGCTGATGGCACGTACACATTGGCGAACATGGATCTTTCTCTTTCAAAAAAATACCGCCTTATCATTGTCAGAGGAAATGGGAAGGAATACTTTACCGACTACATTGAACTCAAACAAACCCCTCCCATTGATAGCATCGCCTGGGCTCCGACAGCAGCGACGAGACGGCATTAATATTTATGCAAATACACACGATGAAAATAATAGTAGCCGTTATTATCAATGGAGATTTGTGGAAACGTGGGAATATACTTCCAAGTATTTCCCAGCTTACGAAATTCGCAATGGAACGGTTTTACCAAACATGTGTGAATGTAAACCAATGTTGGATCACCAAACCGTCATCAGAAATACTTATTGCATCGTCGACTCAACTTAACGAGAATGCCATTCGTAACTTCCCCCTGATCTTTATACCCAAAGGCTCTCCAAAAATTTCGCGCCGGTATAGCATACTAGTTGAGCAACGTTCTCTAACAAAGGACGCCTATGATTTTTGGAACGAATTAAAAAAGACCACCGAAAATTTAGGCGGATTGTTCGATCCGCTTCCCTCGAAGGTTATTGGCAACCTGCGAAGCAAAAATGATTCAGAAGAACCTGTACTAGGATATTTTAGTGGCGGTAGCACTGCCGAACAAAGAATTTTTATTAGAGCAGCTGAACTTCCTGAAGACATCTGGTTATACCCGTTTCAAGCTTGCCCCGTGGATTCAATTCCTGTGGCGCGGATATCAAATTATCCCAGCATGTTTCTTATTGGGACCTATGGGTCACCGGTGGTTCTAGGCTACACCTATTCGTCTGACACAAATTGTATGGATTGCAGAGACAATGGCGGAGATCTTAAAAAACCTGATTTCTGGGAATAAATAAGAACGATGTATTTGAATGCTCACAACTCAGTTTCCAACAATATTAATGCAGGAATATCCTGCAAAACGGTAATGCCGGATCCGATGAATAAAATGAAAGGACTTTTTAGTTCGTTATGGATAACAAGTCTAACATCCGTTCTGATGTTAATTTCCAGTTTATCGTTAGCACAGCAAAAAGAATTAGACACACTGCAAAAAAGATTTGAGCATCATCGAATTAATTTTCCCCAGGAAAAAGTCTATGCCCACCTTAGCCAGAATGTATACCTGACCGGCGAAACCGTTTGGTTTAAAATTTATTATGTGGATGGAGTGCTTCATCATCCCCTCAATACCAGCAAAGTAGCCTATCTGGAAATTTTAGATAAAGACAATCACGCTGTCGTTCAAACCAAAGTTTCAATGAAAGATGGTCACGGTGACGGAGCAGTATTTTTACCAGCATCCATCAATTCCGGAAATTACACCGTGCGGGTCTATACGCAGTGGATGAAAAATTTTAGTCCGGAGTTTTTCTTCCATAAAACAATAACCATCATAAATTCCTTTCGAAAGCTGGAAACAGAAAAAGAGACGACTACAGAACGCTTTCGTGCGCAATTTTTTCCTGAGGGGGGAAACCTTGTATATGGATTAAAAAGTAAAGTCGCATTTCAAGTCACCGCGCCTGATGGCAAAGGAATAAGCTTTTCCGGGTCGGTGTTGAATAATGAAAATGATACGATAGCGGCTATCAAGGCATTCAAGTTTGGCATTGGGAATTTTACATTTACGCCAAAAACAGGCGAATCTTATCGGGCTATACTAACAGACACGTTGGGCCATTCGCAAACGATCCAACTTCCAGTTCCTCAGTCTTATGGTTTTGTCATGGAAGTCAGGGACAGCACATCGGATTTGCTGGCGATTCATGTATCTGCAAGCTATCCGCCTGCGGAATCAACATCGGCGTTCTATTTTATCGTTCACGCCAGACAAATCATTTCATCAATTGGAATGCGATCGTTAGGACCTAAGAAAACAACAATCTTAGTTCCCAAAAAAGATTTGAGTGAGGGCATTTCACATATTACGATTTTCGACAGTCAGCTACATCCCCTATGTGAACGTTTGTATTTCAAACCGAGTGAAAAAAAACTATTGATAACTGCTCGTGCTAATCAGCCGGAATATGGCGTTCGACGCAAAGTTACATTAGACTTATCTGCTGACAATTCATTCAGCAAGGAAGCAAGCTTATCGGTTGCCGTCGTTAAAACGGATTCTCTTCAAGGCAATTTCACGGGCGACATCTTTAATTACCTGTGGTTAAAGTCGGATTTAAAAGGAGAGATCGAATCGCCAGGTTACTACATGGCAACCGATAGTCCAGAAGTGGCCGTGGCTTTGGATAATCTCATGCTCACGCATGGATGGCGCCGATTTGCGTGGGATGAAATCCTGGGAGAAGAAAAAAAGAAACCTTCTTTTATACCAGAATACCGCGGGCATTTAATTCGTGGCGCCGTGGTGGACGCAAATGGAAATCCTGCGTCCGGTGTTGCTACCTATCTGTCAACTCCGGGTAAAAATATCCAACTGTACACGGCGAGAAGCCGATTTAATGGAGATGTAGTTTATGAAATGAAGGACTTCTACGGATTAAAAAAGATCATCGTTCAGACGAATACAACGCAGGACTCTACCAGCAAAATACAAATTCATAATCCATACGCAAATACGTTTGCATCAAGGAGGCTGCCAACGCTTACCCTGTTGCCCAATCTTTCCAAGGCTTTGTTGGAAAGAAGCGTTGCCATGCAGGTACAGGATATCTATTATGGTGATAATTCCGCTTCGAATAAGGTCACTGCAATTGACAGCACTTCGTTTTATAGCAAGTCCAGTGAGACTTATTTCTTAGACGACTACACGCGCTTCACTGTAATGGAAGAGGTAATGCGCGAATATGTACCGGGCGTAATGGTTCGCAAACGCCGTGATGGTTTTCATTTTTTAGTGCTTGATAACGTAAGGAAAAGTTTGTTCCAGGAAAATCCGTTGGTCATGTTGGACGGCATGCCCATTTTTGATATTGACAAGATCATGGCGTTTGATCCGTTGAAGGTTAAAAAACTTGAAGTTGTCACCAACCGGTATTTCCTTGGGCCATTTAATTTCCCTGGTATTGTAAGCTACACGACGTATACCGGAGACCTCGCAGGATTTCAACTTGATCCCAGGAGCGTTGCAATGGATTACGAAGGATTACAACGTCAGCGAATATTTTATTCTCCCTCCTATGACAATCAAAAACAGCGAGAAAGCAGGATGCCCGACCGAAGAAATTTATTGTTCTGGGCGCCGCAGGTTAGACTGGATAAGGAAGGCAAGAATCAACTTGAGTTTTACACCTCGGACCTCATCGGAAATTATACCATCGTGATTGAAGGCTTGACGACGAATGGATATTCGGGAAGCACGACAAGTTCTTTCCTGGTTAAGCAATTCAATAATTAAATATTTTTTACAATTGCTTGATTAAGGCGACAAGCTCAGATTGTCCGATAGGCGAATTTTAAACCACGAGCGTATCTTATCTGCTCATCAAAATCATTGTGTTACTCGTCATGGAGAATTATAATTTTGTAAACTTGATTTACACCAAGCCCTTGTGATCCTTAATCGACTTGCCGTTAAAATTGCATTCTTCATAAACGGTTTTGTATTTGCGAACTGGGTTTCCAGGTTGCCTCGAATACAGGAGCTTTATCAGGCGGACAACGGTACCATTGGACTCGTATTACTTTCGTCGTCAATCGGCGCAGTAGGCGCTATGCCTTTTACAGGTTGGACGATTATTAAAAATGGAAGCCGGAGAATTACTATTGTCGCGGCGCTTGCTTACTGCGCGCTGGTACCCTTCATTCCCTTCTTGCCAAACATTTTTTATTTAATAGGACTATTTTTTTTGATGGGTATTTCAACGGGTATGCTGGATGTTGCAATGAATGCGCAGGCCGTCATGGTGGAACAGCTCTATAAACGACCCATCATGACTTCATTTCATGCACTGTTCAGTATTGGTATGATGCTGGGCGCCTGGTGTGGATCACTTTTTATTGATTTAGGATATGACCTCGGACAACACCTCATCATCGTATCGGGAATCTCATTGATAGCGGTGTGGTGGGCGAATAGAAATTTAATTCAAGACAAACCGGATATTCTTTCGAAACATGATGGACCATTGTTTCGACTGCCTAATCAAGCGTTAATCAGCATCGGTATTATTACTTTTTGCGGCATGCTTGCAGAGGGTGCCATGTCGGATTGGAGTGTAAACTACATGCAGAATATCGCTAAAGCCAGTAAAACCCTTGCTCCTATCGGACTATCCGCATTCGCCACATCCATGACCCTCGGAAGAATTTTCGGCGACCGGATACGCGCATTGCTGGGCGATAAAAAAATGATTGTCCTGGGCGGATTGATCGCCACGGTCGGTCTATTGTTGTCGTTGCTCATCCCCAGTCCTTACCTGTCCATTGCAGGTTTTTTTTTAGTGGGCCTTGGGTTGTCCTCTATAGTTCCGATCGCCTACAGTATCGCAGGCAATGCCAAAAGCCTTCCCCCTGGTGTTGGGCTAGCAATGGTTACAACCGTTGGATACTCAGGATTCTTATTCGGTCCTCCTATCATCGGTTTCATTTCCGATGCTTTTACGCTACGGATAGCTTTAGGCGTTGTGGCCATCCTTCTGATTCTGATGACGGTCTTAGGATTTCGGTATAAAAGAAATTAGTTCTGCTGCAATTTGACCGCTTGAATGCGGTAATAATTGCCATCTTCATTTGGCAATAGTTCACCCAGGCGTTTATAAATATCGACAACAGTACTATCATAACGCAACGCTTCTTTGTAAAGATCAATGGCGTTCGAGTAGTTACCTTTAGTATCATAAATGTACGCCATGACGTGACACAGCGCTCTGGTGCGAATGCCTTCGTTTTCATAGGCCTTGCTGTACCAGATCATTGCGTCATCGAATTGTTTTAACTCATAATAAGAATCCCCTATGAGCAGCATTGCATCGTAGTAATCTGTATTTTCTTGCAATAGTGGAGTTAATACACCGACGGACTCGTTATATTTTTGCTGGCCGAAATAAATCCAGGCCTTGTTGTAACCCGCTTCCTTGTAATCAGGATTAATTGCCAATGCTTTATCAAACATGATCATTGCTGAATCCTGCTCATTTCTGACACTTAATACCCTGCCATACCCTACCATTGCTTCAACGTACTGGTCATCCGCTTTCCAGGCTTTGCGATAATTCAGATAAGCTGAGTCATAATTTTCATTCCAAAAATTTTCCTCTGCTGTTTGAAAGTATAGAACAGAATCATTCCCGTCATCCGAAGAACTAAAAAACACACTCCCGATAAAAAAAATGAAGAACATTACAAAAACTCCCGCTATTACGAAGCTGACGAGCCGGCGATTATCCTCAGGCGTTGAATGTTTTGTAAAAGTTTTAGGCTTGGGCCTTGACCCAGTATGTGCCTGATGAAAAATAGTTTGCAAAAATATCTGAGAATGTAGTGGACGGTCGCGCCCGATTGATTGCTGGTTGATTTAAAAGGCTCCTGAAAATTTTTCCTGGATGGACGCGAATAAAACCCCAAAAACAAAAAAAAGACTGCAGATTCCAAAAAAGATATATACAATTGAAGGGTCTACCGACCAGGCCAACGCCGTGGCCATTAGAAAAATATATCCAATAATGAAGTATGCCTTCGATTTGAGGGGCGTCGCCGTTAGAGTTTGAATTAGTATCCTTTTCCATATAATTGAATAGAATGGAAATTCCATTAGCTAAAGTACAAGTAATACACTGATAAATACTTCAGAAAAGCCAAAAGCCCCTTTCGAGGCTTCAGGCAGGGCTCCACTCGAAAAATATTCTAATCCTCCAGGATTTCTACCACTACGCGAACGTTTCTTTTGGCATTCGCACTATTCTTATCATAAATAGGCCGACGGCCTCCCCAGCCTTTCAGCTCCATTCTATCAGATTGAATGCCCTGGCTTTCCAAATATGCTTTTACAATTTCTGCGCGGTCATACGATAACTCCTTCGCCGTCCCAGTCCGTTGCACCGACCCGGTTAATGAGAAAAAATTCTTTTCCGCGCCCATGCTAATAATTTTTCCGCGATAATTTCCATTTGTGTGACCATGAAGGCGAATTCTATACTTTGGATTTTCTTGCAGAAGCTGTAACAAGCTGTTCAATTCATATTTCGATTCCGGTAACATCACAGAAGCATCATTATAAAAATAAACATTGAAGAGTGTCGCAAGATCGCCTTTATGATACCGAACCAAATTAAAATTAACAACTAAGGTAGTGCCCATTAAATCAACAAAGTCTTTTACCGTGTCCGCAAGCGGCAATGGATAGTTTATTTCCTGTTGAATTTTTCGATAACCAAAGACATCACAAATCAAGGTAAGTTGTCCCGATTTACTTTTTGGATCGGGAAGGTTCAAATATTCATTTCCTTTTACTTTCGTTATCAGCTTCGCGCGTTCGGTATCGATAACTTCCACGTCACCCTCCACAATGCGATTGTTTCGTGCATTAAAGAGGCTCAAAAAAACCTCTGTATTGCCCAGTGTCATTACGGGGTATTGAACAATTTCAGGGTTGTCAGTAACGGGAATTTCATCGGGCGGGCCTGGCTCTGTTCCACTACCGCATCCGTTGGCTTTGTCTCGTTTGGTGTGGAGGTTGCGATGGCACTGGAACCGGGTGGACGGGAGCTATCGGAATCAGCAACGGATGGAATATCACCAGAAACTACTCGAACCCATGCATCGGTGAAGGTCCCCTCCTCACGCGTTTTTTTCATGTCGCGCAAAGATTCCCGCAGGTTGTTAAAATATTTTAAGTAGACGAAATAAAATTTCTTGCTTGAATTATAGCCATACTCCGCGTTATGACCCTTTCCCTTCAAAACTTCCACATATTGCTGCGCCATCTTCTGCTGTGATTTTGCATAGGCGCTGACAACGATATAATACCCTGGGGTTAATTCTTTGGAATCTTGGGCAAACGCGATCGCAGAACAGTGAAGAATTACTAGGCCAACTAGAATTCTCAAATACAGGCTCATGACAGGTCAGGTAAAGTTTTACCTAAGTTATTTAAAACTAGCTAATTACGAAGCATTTGAAGGTTAATATGTCGTGTTACTCGCTGGATTGGAGTTTTTCCTTTAAAAAACCTAATCCATACCCATATAGCTGGCACAATGCAGCAGGAACGGCAAGTATAGCCACCCTAAAATCCTGGTTTTCAATCAGCGCATGTAAAAAAATGGCCGTCAAATACAATGTGAAAAGACCCACGCCCAATAGAAACAACTGATGATTTATCAATGGGAGGATTAATAACACAATGCTGCCCAGGAAAAAAAAAGTGGGAAACCAATGTGTAATTTTTATTTCTTCCGGGTGAACACGTCCAATAAGCGCCCGGCCCCTGCCAAAATTATAGACCTGGTTAAAAAACTGTCTAAAATCAATACGACGTTTGTGATAGACAAAGGCATCGGGAATTAAACCAACATTAAATCCTGCTTTTTTCATTCGGATACTAAATTCGATATCTTCTGCGAAGCGATCGAACTTAAAACCCTTTGTTACCTCATATACTTTTCGAGAAATTCCCATGTTGAAACTCCGGGGCTGAAACCAGCCAAGATGTTTTTTCCCACCACGAATACCACCTGTCGTGAGCAACGACGACATCGTATAACCCATCGCGCGTTGCCTCAACGTAAAATCCTCGTGGGTCTTATCGGGTCCTCCCCAGGCATCCCAATGATTTTCTTCCAACGCTTTAATAACAGTTGCAAAATAGTTGGACGGCAAAATGCAGTCGGAATCAAAGACGACAAAATAATTTCCCTTTGCTCGTGCAAACCCAGCATTACGACTGGGGCCAGGACCTGTGTTCGGCTTAAAAAAATAATCGATACTCAGTTGATCACGAAAAATATCAACAATGTCTTCACAACGTATGGTGGATCCATCTTCTACGATAATCACCTCAAAATCTTTGACAGTTTGTGTGGCCAGACTTCGTAAGATTTCTTTCACCTCTTGAGGACGATTATATACTGGGATTATTACAGAAAACTTTGGCTCGCGCATTTAGACCATAAATAAATTGGAAGTTAGAAGTTGTGCGGAAAGAAATAAAATAGATCAAAAGAATATACTTCACTCATACAAACCCTTGAACATTTTACGTCAAAATCAGCATAAATCGTCAGTCCGCTTTCGTACAATGGCGATCGGCACTGAACAGAGCAAGCAAACAAAATCGCGTTAATTGGCACAAAGTACGGGTTTTAATGATTGGTCCGGCTTTGGTCATAGGTCGAAACGTCTCATTAACCGGGAAAAATCATGTTTCGTAATTGTCTCAAGGTTGCCGTTCGCAATCTCTCAAAGAATCTATTTTATTCTCTTACTTCTATTACAGGTCTTGCGCTCGGACTGGCTTGCGTTTTTCTCATCATCCAATATTTGAAGCAAGAATTGAGTTATGACCGATTCCATAAACATGCCGACGATATCTATCGCGTTACCTGGGAAGATGAAAATCCTCAAACGCGAACGCCTCACCCGATGGCGCAAGCGCTGGTCAGCGACTTTCCGGAAGTCGAGAGTGCCGTGAGCATAACTCCGATGTGGGGCCTGGGACTTACGCGTGAATCGTTTTCCTTTCGAAATCCTGAAAAAGATATCCGGTTTGAGGAGAACAACGTCATGGCTGTTGATAGTACATTCCTTGATGTATTTACCTTTCCGCTTCTCAAGGGCGATCCAAAAACAGCGTTAAAAAATCCTGACGGCATACTTATTTCAAGTTCAATGTCCAAAAAATATTTTGGTGACGAAGACCCGTTGGGAAAACAGCTGGCTGTGAACGATGAGAAAGAGCTTATCCAGGTTGTCGGTGTATTTGAGGACGTGCCGGCCGAGTCGCACTTTCATTTCGACTTTTTAGTATCGTATGTAAATGAAAAAAGCTTCGAAGATGCCGAAAGCGGATTTTATAGCTGGAATGATTTTGGTCATTATAATTATATTCGGTTAAAACACGGCGCAGATGCGAAGCAGCTTGAAGCGAAGTTGACAGGGTGGGTAAGAAAATATATCAACGTACCCGACGACGTGTTTCAATCTCTTAGCAATAACAATTTTGGGTTCAGGCTACAACCCATTACCCAAATTCACCTTCATTCACACCTCCGCTGGGAGTTAGAGCCGAACGGCTATGTCGCATACACTTACATGCTGATGACCGCCGCTATCCTTATTATAATAATTGCTTGTGTCAATTTTATAAACTTAACAACTGCACAGTCCGCAAGCCGGGCAAAGGAGATAGGGATCAGAAAATCGCTTGGCGCATTTCGAATTGAGCTTGCGCTCCAATTTACCGGAGAAGCTGTGCTGGTTAGTTTATCATCGATGGTATTGGCAATCGTCTTTGTGGAACTCGCTTTGCCTTTCTTTAAGTTGACCACCGGAAACTCACTTCAGATTGACTATCTATTTTTTATTCTCGTCTTGTCAGGCATGAGTCTCGCGACAGGAATTGTCGCCGGAATTTTTCCTTCACTCTATTTGACGTCGTTAAAGCCCGGTTTAGTGCTTAAGGGAAAATTTTTGCAAAGTTCAAAGGGTTCAATTTTGCGTGAAGGTTTCACGGTATTTCAGTTTTTCGCATCGATGATACTCATCACTTGCAGCATAATCATTTATAGTCAGCTGAATTACATCCAACACAAAGATCTGGGTTTTGATCAGGAGGAAGTTATCGTGCTACCGATAAAAAACCTCGATGCGATCAATCCCAGGTTTGAAGAAATTCGAAATGAGTTGTTGCGCATACCAAATGTAAAATCGGTTTCAGCAGCCTCTAACGTTCCGGGCAGGCCATTTAATCAAAATCCAGTCTTTGCGACACAATTTCCGCAAATGCGCATGGGCTCTTCGGAAGCTCTGGTTGATTATGATTTCTTCACAGTCCTGGGGATTGAATTTTCAGATGGCCGATCGTTTTCAAAAAATAATTCCACTGACAAGGATGCATTTGTTTTAAATGAAACTGCTGCGAAAAATCTTTACAATGGACAAGCTGTCGGAAAGGAATTAACCTGGGAATCTGAGGAAGGTCTTATCAAAGGACCCATTATTGGCGTTATAAAAGATTTTCACTTCCAATCCTGCATGAACCTGTACGGCCGCTGATGTTTCGCTTATTGCCACGGTATAACTATGTGTTAGTTAAATTGAATACGCAAGACTTTTCTCAGACGCTCGAGGCCATTCAAAATACGTGGAGAAAATTTGACAACCGATTCGGTTTCGAGTTCGCTTTTCTGTCTGACTATCTTAACCAACAATATCTTTTAGAACAGAGCATGGTCAAAATATTGGGCGCATTTTCTGGAATTGCTATCGCGATTGCATGCTTTGGCTTATTGGGTATCGCCGCGCTGTCCTTCCGTCAAAAAACCAAAGAGGTGAGCATTCGAAAAGTACTCGGTGCAACTGTGCCGGAAATTATGTTTCATCTCGCAAAGAATTTCACCAGGATCGTTTTGATTTCCATAGGACTCGCTGTTCCTTTGGTCTGGTGGGCGATGGATAACTGGCTGGAAAATTTTACATTCAGAACAACGATCAATCCATTAATATTTGTCGGGACCGGGGCGTTACTCATCGTTGCTGCCTGGATTACATTAAGTCACCTGCTTTGGAAAGCCTCGACAATCAATCCCGCAGAAACACTAAAAAATGAATGATTCCTTTTCGTTTAGTTACTTGAGGCGCGACTCGGGATGTGTATAATACGAGACGCCGACAGGTTCACCCGATAATTTTTCTTCGAGGCCGACTTTGTCAATAATAAGGTAGTCTCGCCTGCTCGCTGATTGCATAGCAAACATTTCCGCTAAGAACCCAGTAACAAAAAGTTGTACGCCAATCACGACAGCAACTAAGGCGATGTAGAAGGTTGGTTGTTCTGTAATGTCGCGTTTGATAGGAATTTTTGAGATGAACAAGGCATCTAACTTATCCCAAAAAAGTTTGAGTGTAAAAATAAATCCTACCAAAAAAGATAATGTTCCTAACGTGCCAAAAAAATGCATTGGTTTTTGTCTGAACCGGCTTACAAAAGTTATGGACAATAAATCAAGAAATCCATTGACGAAGCGCTCCAGGCCGAACTTGGTTCTACCATATTTTCTTTCATGATGTTCAACAACTTTCTCCGAGATCTTGTTGTAGCCTGCCCACTTGAGAATTACCGGTATGTAACGGTGCATTTCCCCGTATACCTGTATATTTTTCACAACCTGAATTTGATATGCTTTCAAACCACAGTTAAAGTCATGCAGCTTGATCCCCGATAACCTGCGGGTGATGTAGTTGAAAAATTTAGAAGGAATTGTTTTAGACAATGGATCATGCCTTTTCTTTTTCCAACCCGACACCATATGATAACCATCCTCCACAATCATTTTATAAAGTCCCGGAATTTCATCCGGGCTATCCTGCAAGTCAGCATCCATGGTAATTACCACGCGGCCCTGGGCAGCCCGAAACCCGGTTTGAAGCGCTGCAGATTTTCCAAAGTTTCGGTTAAAACGAATTCCTTTGAAACGACTATCAACCTCATTTATCTTTTGAATTTCCTGCCACGTATTATCCGTACTTCCATCGTCAATAAAAATAACTTCATAGGAAAAGCCATGTGCTAACATCACACGGCTTATCCATTGGCACAGTTCAGAAAGAGATTCCTCTTCGTCTTTGGCCGGAATGATGACAGTTATTTCCGGGTTCATTATGACTTAAATACTTTGTTCTGGTTGCGGTTTTTGTGTAAAGATGGAAATAATTAATGCTACTACTACGGTAATTAAAACTCCAAAAAACAGGCCCAAGAATAAAAGTGCTTCGGCCGAGGTAAATCTTTCAACCCATGGCATGGCTGCATCAATTTGTGATTGTGGCTGGCCCTGAGCTTCCATATCCGCAATTGCTTTTTCACGAATAGTAGTGATAAAAGACGGATCTATAAATTTAGCGTAAATATAAGTGAAGATACTGGAAATGACAGCGGATACCAGGCCAATCCAAAATCCGATACCAATTCCCTGGCCATAGCTCATAAAACCATCGCCATTGTCTTTATAATATTTATGTGCCAAAAAAATGATCACAATCGTAATGAGCATGCCTGCCCAACGGCCAATCCCCTGCGACATATCGACTCCGGCAGTGGTGAGAACGAGGAAATAAACAATGCTGATAAGTCCGCCGATAACACCGTAGCGGATGCCTGCGCTTCGGGTCGTGACAGTGGGAGTTGTGGTTACATTTGGTTCCATAAAATTAGTTTTTAGGTTGTCTTCTTAATATTGCCGATAAAATGATGTTAACAAAAAATCCTATCACTATGCCTTGCATAAAATAGGTTTGAATTAAATCGAAAATATTTGTCGCGGGTAATGCCATTAAATTACGCTCATAGATTTCTTTTCCGATCCGGTCGATGTCTTCCTGCGGAAAGGATTTTAAATAAGCAGTAACTTGGGCGATGTAAGAATCAACAAAATCATTGTCCCAAACTCCAAACAACCAAAGCAGGATTGAGGTTGCAATGGTTGCGATCAAAATCACGGTCCATCCACCCAGCATCGCCTGCCAGAAATACAAATTACCATCCTGGTAATAATCCCGAAATTCTTTTAAGGTAAAGAAAATAAAAATACCAAACAGCAAAATTCGAAAGTCAAGGAAGGGAGACGTAAGCAACGGGTGTCGGCCGATATAATACATGACCAGCAACAAAATAAAAGCAAGAATTCCTGCGGCCGCGCCATATCGCGCTGAAATCTTCAATAACGTTTTTGTCAAAGCCACCAGGGATTAATTTTAGGTTTCGACAAAATTAATCCTCGATCTTTTGGCGACCATTATTGAATACAGCCATCGCTTTTCCTGTGATCTCTTTGCCAAGCCAGGGGGAGTTCTTCGACTTCGAAAAATTGCTTTTCTCGTCAAAAGTCCAGAAGTGATTCGGATCAAAAAGGGTAAGATTTGCTTTTGCCTCCACCTCGATTTTGGGAATTTCCAGCCTCAGGAGCTTCCGGGGGTTGACGGTAACTTTTTCTAACAAAACATCCCAATCCACGGACTTGGAAAGTGTCACCAGGTTCGCTGCAAAAGTCTGTAAACTAATCATTCCTGCGTCGGCAAGATCAAACTCCAAACTTTTAGATTCATCTTCGTGAGGTGCGTGACCGGAGCAAATCACATCAACGGTTCCATCCTTTAACGCCTTGATCAGTGCATCGGCGTCCGATTTTTCGCGCAATGGCGGATTTACTTTATAGTTCGTATCGAAGTCACGAAGATAACTGTCATCCAGGAGCGGTTGATAGACAGCAATGTCACAACTCACAGGCAATTTCTTTTTTGCCTGACGCACCATATCAATTGCTTTGGCAGACGATATCCGTGAGAAATGTAATCTGCCACCGGCATATCCCAGCAATTCAAGATTCTTTCCCACCGCTATATCTTCGGCAATACGTGGCATTCCTTTTAGCCCCAGCGTGGTACTATTGATACCTTCATGCATTTGACCAAACATATTCAGCCAAACGTCTTCGGGATGATCAATCAACAGGCCATTGAATTTTTGCAGGTATTGCAGTGATTTTAGAAAAATATCCGTGTGCCATATGGGTTTTAATCCATCTGTAAAGGCAAGCGCCCCGGCTTCATGCAAGTCAATCATTTCCGTAAGCTCCTCGCCTTTGTTATTTTTCGTTACGGAAGCAAGCGCATGAATTTGAACCAATCTATTATCGTTACCCCGCGTGATATAGCTTACTTCATTTTTTGTTTGCACCGACGGCACTGTATTCGGAAGCATGGCTATTTCCGTAAATCCCCCCGCTGCAGCGGCGCGGGCGGCAGACTCGAGATCTTCTTTGTGCTCGAGCCCGGGGTCACCAACGGAAGTACCCAGGTCAAACCACCCGATCGTCAATTTCATGCCCTCAGCCTTGATGACTCTATCGGCGGAATAGTTTTTATCACCGATTTCAGCAATCCGGCCATTATTGAGAAGAACATTTTTTACTTTTTGATGGAATGGAGAAGTGCTATCGATGATTTCAGGAGCCTGAAGTAAGATTTTCATCCTATAAAGTGTTGAAGTGTTGACGTTCTGGGTGTTGAAGTTCCCTTAGATTCAAATGGTTGCGCATGAAAGATGCTCATTATCTCAGGTGCGCTAATTCGCCAGATCAATCTTATTTTAAGAACCGGATCAGCAAAATTTCCATCAAGAGGAAGAACATTGCCAATAAAAGGGCGTACTTCCACAATGGAGTGCCCAAATATCGCTCCTTTATTTCGTTGCTGAAAGCCTCTTGGGCACCAACTTTAAAAATTGTAATATGGTCTCCGCTTCCCAGAAGGTTTTTCATTTCTTCGCCAGTGTATTGATCTAATAATGACTCAGCCTTGTCCAGGTTAAAAGCCAGCAAACTCACCGTGTCCCGGTTGGCAACTATTTTATAAAATCCTTTTACTATGGAAAATTTGGGTAGATCGAAAATTACTTCATCGCTGAGTTTTCGCTGCGCCGGAACAATTTCCTCTTCTCCAACCCATCGCAGGGGTTCTTCACCTTGCAGACTGTCGGCACGCAACTGGATAAAACTTTCACGCAGCGTATAGTACAACTTGGATTCATTTCTGATGCTACTTGAGGCGATGCGATACATCACGGGAACAAATAAAGCATGATTGAAAAAGTCCGTTTGCCCGGGCTGCAACGCTGTGGCCACAACATACAACTTGCCACGCTGATCAAATCGGGATAAAAACGGCTGATCATTTTTAAACCGAAGAATAGCGGATCTATCGTTACCCCAATCCAACAACTTAATGCCACGTGGCATAGCAATCGATACTGACTTTTCTTCAAATACATTTTCAAAAAATGGATTGGAGAAATCGGGTTTATCCAGTTCTTGCTGTACTGTGCCATCGGGTACGTTGACAAGCGGCAATTGAAGGAAGTTCTTCAGATTTACAACGTCCGGCTTACTGCCTGGAAAAAACAAAATAGTTCCCAAGTTCGCCGACGTAGTCACGCAAGGCATTGGCCAACGGGATATCTACCGTGTTGAGCCCATTTACAACCACCAAGTCTGCCTTGGAGAGCAAGCTGTAATTAAAATTGCTGACGGAATAGGAGGAAAAATCAAATATCTGTTCGTTCCCAAAAACCTTTTCAACGACCGTCCTGGCATCAGTGCTTCGGATTTCAAGGATCCGTATTTTGTCCGTGAAATTAAGGGCCATGTAAAATTCATTGTCAAAAGTTATGGGGAAATCATTAAATGCCAGTTTTGTCTCATTCAATCCGGACAGTGTTGTCGAAAGGTCAAAGCTGGTTTCAGCGGTACCCTTTGCGGGGATATTGATAGAAGTAGTCGCGGCCTGCGTTTCATTGATCGTCAGTTTCAGGTTCAGTCGTTCCGCTGCCTTATCCCCATCGTTGCGGACCTTCACGTGGAGAACATTTTTTCCGCCGCCAGCAGCAAAGGGATTTTCCAGGTAGGCTGTGTCTACAAAAACATTTGACTGTTTACTGAATTGAATAGGAACGAGGTGCAGTTTGGATAGACTATCCCACCGTACGATCTGCCCTTGGGTGGATTTTTGCAGGTCGGATATCCAAAACACTTCCTGATTTCTGGTGGTTTTCGCTTGAGAGATTCTATCAACTACTTCCTTATGCGCACGGCTTACCGGCGACAGTCTTATCTGCGTGAGCAGGTCCAGTATTTCAGTTTTGGTTTTGTAAGTATTGGAAGTGGGTGAAAAATCATTGGTGAGCAATTTATACCGTGTATCTGGCGGAAATAAGTCAACAATACTGCGCGCGAAAGAGATACCGAGCTCAAGACCTCTATTCTGGTCGATTGTTTGCGCAGACATACTTTGGGAATTATCGAGATACAGGATGATGTTCCGTCCGTTGCCCAGTTGCTCGACTGCTGGAATAATCGGCTGACAAAAGGTGATGATGAGAAAAAATAAAAAAACAAGGCGGGAGAAAAGAATCAGGTAATGTTTAAGACGCCTTTTTGCCGTTGTTGCTTCTTTTACTTCTTTCAAAAATCTATTATTCGAAAAAAGAACCTGCGTGGTTTTGCGAAAGTTGAATAAATGGATGATGACAGGGATGGCCAAAGCAAGCAGGGCCCATAAAAATGAAGGATATAAAAAACTCATCAGGACAAAACTAATTAAAAAATGTTGCAGGTTCGGCCACCCATTACATGGTTAAAGTTAAACGCACTTTGAGCGGCATGGACTAACAACGTGGTCCTTGTTAGAAAATTCTATCGTGACAATGTAAAAAAGCAAAGCCTGGCTTTCTTGTCAGCCAGGCTTCTCAAGATGGGAAATCCGATTACTTGTTTTCTACCATTGACATTTCACTGGCATTGATTTCTGTGATGTAGCGTTTATCGCCAGTCTTCGTTTCATAGACCCGATGCATCAGCTTGCCTTCAATGGTTACTTCGCTTCCTTTTTTTAGAGATTGTCCCGCCTCATCCGCGAGCTTGCCCCACATAACCACGTTATGCCATTGCGTTTCCTGGACGTTTTCACCTTTCTGATTCCGATAGGAATCAGTGGTGGCCATGGTGAAGGTTGCCTTTTTTTTACCGCTTTCAAATGTCTTTACCTCGGGATCTTTGCCTAGATGACCAATTAATTTGACGCTGTTTTTTAAGTTTGTCATAGAATATAAAGTTTAAAGTTTAACATGCCGTTGGGCGGCGTTGATTTGTTTCGACTCGAATCGGTACGACAAAGGTGAAGGGTAAAAAATGCCCTATTCGTATTTTAAACGCTTACTTTCGATTATATTCGTTTGTTGTCGTTTGTAAACGGACCCGTTATATGCTATTAAAACAAGAAAAAAGCTGCGAAGAGTGCGGCAAATTAATCGTTGGACGTATTGACAAAAGATTCTGCTCCGATCAATGCAGGAATTCATTCAATAATCGGTTAAACAGTAACGTCACCAACTATGTCCGTAACATCAATAATGCCTTACGGAAAAACAGGCGGATTCTGATGGAATTGAATCCGCAGGGTAAAACCAGGTTAAGCCGTGACAAACTTCTGGCGAGAGGGTTTGACTTTTCCTGTTATACCAGTACCTACAAGACCCGGGAGGGGTCACAGTACTTTTATTGTTATGAACAAGGATACTTACCCATGGACAAGGGGTATTATTTGCTGGTTGTCAAAAAAGAATTCTAAAAAGCAACGGTATGGCCACTTTAAGGGAGCATATTGCCAAATCCTAGGCTACACGCTGTTTTCCGTGGCGGATATAGGCGGGGTGATGGGCATCAGATGGTTCGCACCACCCTATCCATACCCCTAAGGTTAAGTTCTAAACACAGAAAGACCTCACAATGCTTGCATTCTAAGGTTGATCATAATAACTTGTTACATTATATTCCTCGCTTATCGTTCAGCCTACATAGCTGGGGCCTCCGTTAGATGCGACCGGAACCATGTAGCTGAACCTAACGGATGCTAAACCTGTATGATAAAAGAAGGATTCGATTCAACCCTACCTGTTGCATGGATTTGTTCCTTACCCGTTTATCATGATCTTGTACTGCTTTTAAATTTGAATTCGTTCAACGAAAATATCTGGAGCAATTAAGAATCTACTAACCAAAAACAAATCTGAACCTTTACATCTTAGACCTATGGCCAAAACAACTAAACAAACCAAATTAAAACTTCTCCAGGGAGAATCTTGGAAGGAGTTAAAGCTAAAGAAAGGTACAACAACCAAACGCTACTCTGTTTCCGATAAAGGACGCATCGTTAGTTTTAAGACAAAACTGGAGGATGGATATGTGCTTAAGCCAAGGCTTACACAGGGCTACCCCAGCATAACCATCGGCCGCGAGGAAACACGGCAGAATTATTACATTCATCGGTTGGTTGCCGAATACTTTTGCAAGCAGTCAAATGCCAATCACAATTTTGTGATTCATGTCGATCACAAAAAAGAAAACAACAAAGCTGCAAATCTAAAATGGGTAAAGCATGATGATCAAATTCAGCATGCACTAAAAGATCCAAATGTAATTGTTCGGATGAACCCAGATGAAGGGCCAAAATTGACAGCCGATAAGGTTAAGCAAATTAAGGTGGCACTTTTCAAATCAAAGAAACAGCCTACGTTAAAAGCACTCGCTAAAAAATTCAGAGTATCGGATATGCAGATACATCGCATTAAGACCGGTGAAAACTGGAGTCACGTTAAGGTATAAAAAAAGGCCCCTTTTCAGGGGCTTTTTTCTTATATGCGCTTACTTGTACCGCGCTTCGGCGACAGCTTCCGCTAATATAAATTCATGCTATCACTTACAAGTTTAATCTTCTCGAGTTCTGATTTTTCTATGATAGCCATCAGCCAAGGCGTTGAATGGTAAGGTTATCACCAACTGACTCCCTTCAACAGTAGAATTAATTTTCCCTATATCAATAAAGTAAGGTAGTTGCCGATTATAAATCGTATAGGGTAACCGTATATTTTTACCTGCTGAATTGATATTCATGACATAGTAAACGAATAACGAATTATTATTAATTTCTACCTGAATTGATTCCGGATCGATACTCGGCACTTTTATTCGCACCTCGCGGGAATTGTCGAGCTGATTCACGGAAACTTGCGGCTCACTAACGCCTCCGTGCAATGTATTTAACACATCCACGGAAGTCAGCAAATCTAATCTGTTTTCCATGTTTTATTTCTCCTTTTCAGGATTGACGTCAACCACCATACCAATTAATGTTGATTCGTCAAAAGGGCATAGTATAAGTCATAATGACACAGATTTCCCGTGCATTCAGTCAATACTGACAACAAGAGCGCAGCAAGGAAACTATTTTTCCAGAATTGAGATCGGAAAATCGTTTCCGGTAATATAGCCAGTGGGGTATTGGGCCTGCCCGCCATATTGTTTCGTAAGCTCGGGAACCCGTTCTTCCATGTAGACCTTCAATTCATTCACGGTGATTTTCCGGTCGCCGTTGTCCGCCTTTCCATCCAAAGCCTCCAACAACGCATAGGTAAAAACGCCGTGCTTTAAGGCTTCAAATTCCGTTGCGAGCTGTTTTGTCCCGCTGGAAGCGATCATTACCACGCCGGAGCTACGGGCTAGTTGCACCATGGCCTTTTCATCGCTGGCAACTGCCCGGGTGCTCAGTGATTTCACAGCTCCGCCTGAATGGCAGGCATCCATCAAAACAATTTGTTTTTGCGATTTGATCTGTGTGAGAAATCCACGAATATCTGTGGCGGAAATTCCCCGCGCATGCAGCTGCGCAGGATCACCATACAATTTGGTAATATCGGTTGGCACCAGGTAATATTCATCATTATTCGCTTCATCTAACGTGCCATGACCAGCATAGTAAAACATAAATACGTCCTCGGGTTTAGCCTTGGCAATCATGGCTTTAAATCCTTTCGCGATGTTCTCCTTAGTAGCTTCCTCGTCATAGATTTCTACGCGGTTCACATCCTTAAATATGATCTTACTTTTCTCATTTAGTTTTTCCACAAATGAAAAAGCGTCTGGTTGGGCATAGTTCAGATTGTAGGAAGCATTCTGGTATTTGTTTATTCCAACTGCCAGGACGTGTAGCGTGGAAGTGGCAATTACTTCTCCCACATATTCAATGGCCAACTCATCGGAACGGGATTCAATTTTTTGGAAGTTCATTACTTTTACCTTGAACTTGTTCGTCTCATTTGCCATTTCCACGGCATATGTTTTAGAACGTTTTTCTCCTTCCCGGGACGTTTTAACTTCACTATCACTGATTATAAGCTTATCGTTTTGATAGATGTTCACTTCCTTCACACCACCTCCGCCGTCATAAATATCCACGGTAATGGGAATCGTCCTGGCCTGGGTGAAATATTTTCCCTGATCATATCTTAATAAGTCAGTTGCCTTCGTTGTCGCAGTAATATCAAAGAAGCCGACGGAAGGACGGTGGAGTTTACTGAGATCAAAAATGCGCTCGCCTGACTCACGCAAAATATCTTCAACACGTTTTCCTTGTTTGAAACTATTTCCAACTTCCGTTGGGCGATAAAGAAGTTCGAAATATTGTTCTGCCGAATAAAAATCTGCCAACTGGTTTATTCCTTTATTTACATGCCATCCAAAGTATTGGCCACCATCCGAAGAGCAGGAAAAATAACCTCGCGGTGTCCAGCAAATCCATTCCTGGTCTTCCGTTACAAAAAGCGTAGCAAATGGAATAACCTGTTCCCCTAATGTTTTATAAACTTCCTCAATACTTTTATAAGCTTTGTTACCCGAGCTCTTCAAAAAAGCGATCACATCCAGCCATGCCTTTTTTGTAGGCTCTTTCGTAAGGGAGTCAACTGGCAACGAACTAAAAAATAACGACCACTCCTCGCCCTCAAAAGTTTGTCGTAAGCTAGGCGCATAACCGGTCTCGGATAATTTCCACACCATGATCGTTTGATCCTCACCACCCGAAGCTAAATACCTTCCATCGGCACTAACGGTTACGGAATGCACTGCCCCGTAGTGACCAATAAATTCTTTATTCAAATAGCCGTTCTTATCGAACATCTTCAATGAAAAATCGCTGGCCACAATCACACTGCCATCAGCCAGGCCATGGTAATCCAGGATGCGACCATCTTGATTTTCGTCGGTTTGTATTTTTTTTCCTTTGGGTAAATCCAGGGTATTCTGACCTGTTTGCGAAACGCCTTTAACTTCTTTTGGGCCGCCGCTTGCCGCGACGGGATTTCGGTTCAATGTTAAGGACTCAAAATTGAAACTCGTTTTGTAAAGGGGTTTTTTGTCATTTGAAAGTTCCTGAGCAATAAATAGTTCCATCCCGGATCCAAATGCCAAATCAAGTAAGGCATTTCCTTTACCCTTAATTTTTCTAACGGCAAGGCCATTGATCGGATTCCACAATATGATTTCATTGTTAATCCCGCCGGCAGAAGCGACTACATAGCTACCCTTATGTGAGGGCGCAAAGGCGGCGCTGAAAACCGTATTATCATGCCCTGCATAATCTGCAAATTTATTTCCTCCGGGAATGCCCCAGCTTGTACCCTTACCAATGACGTCCAGGCCGACCATTATTTTAGAGTCCGATGAAAATGCGATCGCATTGATGGGGTTTTCCAAATTTTCGAATTCCTTGACAACGCTTCCATCGGCTTTCCAAAGGATCAATTCATTTTCGAAACTGCTGCTCGCCATATAAGATCCGTCCAACGTGTAGGCTAGCTTGACAACCGTTCCCTTGTGCTGCTTCAAAATGCGCGGCGTGAATTTCGTAACACCTTTATCCAGCGCCGCCAGGCCGAACAAGAGTATATCACTACTTTCATGGGCAACGGCAAGGTCTTGTGTGGTCTTGTTGAAGGCGATGCATGAAACAGCCGAGGGAATGGTGATACTGGCAATAACAGTAAGCCTAGGCGCGGATTCTACCTTCCAAATCTTAACAGTATTGTCGGCAGCGCCGCTCGCCAGATATTTACCATTTCCACTAAAGCTCAACGTATTAATGATGTCGGAGTGGCCTATGGCCGTACTCACCTGCGTACCTTTCTCGAGGTCAATAACAATAATATAGTTCTCACTTTCCGATTCTACCTTATAGCCTGCAACGGCAAGTAGCTTGCCATCCGGCGAAAGTGCGGAAGCATAAAACATTCCTTCCGGTCCTTCCCCGATCTGAGATTCAAATTTTTTCAGCATCTCGCCTGTTTCGGCCTGCCAGATGCGAATCGTTTTATCCTCGGATACTGAGATTATCCGATGGCCGTCAGGTGTAAAAATGAGATTATGGATTTTGGCCGAATGGCCTAATGGATTTACGACAATCCGTGGTGCCTGAGCACGACTTCCGATTATACTTAAAAGAAATAGAAGACAAAGACAAGCTTTTTGGCTGAACGTGCGCATAGGGATAGTAGGATAGCAAATAAAGGTATCTAATTTTACTTCTTAAATGAGACTACCTGGTGCGTTCAGCTAAAGCGGAATTTTGTCAATCGTTATTTTGTTTCCTCCAAGAATTCCGGGTCTCAACTCTATTTTCATGGATCGCGTACCAGAAAAGCAAACTATAAAACAAGATTAAAGTGCCTAAAACTATAAACATTATGCGTGGTGGTTGTTAAAACAAAGGTAGCTCATTGGCAATGCCTTGTTCTGAGTAGTATTCCCCTTCCGGGTACTGAGGTAATATCGGCAGGACTTTTGTCGGATTTTTGTCCGATTACCGTTAGAATAATCTCCGCGAGTGCTTAAACTAATTAGCCTATATTGAAAATTATATTAATTGTAAAACAGTGATTTATGATGGATAAGAAGGCTGGGATATTGACTTTATTGATAACGGGTGTGTGCGCAATACACACGCTTGCCGCTGGCATTTCATTTCAACAACAAGATACGACTGGTGATCGCTCAGGATTGGTTCTTACGTGATCCCGAAACAGACAAATTGCAAGGAACAAGTACAGAGAAGACGTACGCAACGCTTCTGCAAGGGAAACCTTCGAAAAAGGTAAGGGTGGCTGTGATTGATTCTGGCATCGACGTGGATCATGAGGACCTGAAGGGTATCATTTGGACCAATGAGGACGAAACTCCAGGCAACGGCGTAGACGATGACAAAAATGGTTATATCGATGATGTACATGGATGGAATTTTATAGGCGGGAAAGATGGATCAGTGAATGAAGACACCTATGAGCTAACGCGTGAGTACATCCGGTTAAAGCCGTTGTATGATTCCATCGACGAGAAAAAAATAAAGAAAAAAAATAAAGCTGAGTATGAGTTGTGGAAAGAAGTGAAGGCAAATTTTGAGAAAGAAGTAGCGTCCAACAAGGAACAATACGACTTATTTAGCCAGCAATACAACATGTATGTCAACGCACTTAGTACGCTTAGCTTATTGTGATAGTATTGTCAGCAAAAATCTGGGCGTCAAGTCTGTCTCCAAGTCATCCCTTTCCAGCGTGAGCACCACTAACGACACCGTTCGGTTTGCCAAGGAAACTTTGCTTAAAGTATTGGAAAATGTTGAGGGCGACATTCAAGTCGATGAATTCCTGGAAGAACTGGAACTTTACCTTGGTGAACTGAAAGAAGGAGTCGATCATTTTAAATCAGCTGTCGAGTATGGCTACAACCCAAAATTTAATTCACGTACCATTGTAGGCGATAATCCCAATGATCCTTACGAAAAAAACTATGGCAATAACGATCTGAAAGGCGGAGATGCAAAACATGGAACCCACGTCGCCGGACTTATCGGTGCAAATCGGAAAAACGACATCGGTATAAAGGGAATTGCTGATAACGTTGAAATCATTGCTATTCGTGTTGTACCGACCAACGGCGATGAGCGTGACAAAGACATAGCAAACGGGATTATTTATGCCGTTGACAATGGCGCGCAGATCATCAATATGAGTTTCGGAAAAGATTATTCACCTTATAAAGATGCTATTGATAAAGCCGTGAAATACGCAGAGCAAAAAGGTGTATTGATGATGCACGCAGCCGGAAACGAATCGGAAAATTTGGACAACACATCTCAGTTCCCCTCGCGATACTATAAAAATAAAAAAGCGGCACCGAACTGGATGGAGATTGGAGCTTCATCGTGGGGAAAAGACACTACGTTGGTGGCGTCATTTTCCAACTACGGAAAAAAGAGCGTTGACGTATTTGCGCCCGGCGTTGAAATCTATTCAACAACGCCGAATAACGAGTATGAAAATTTGCAGGGAACCAGCTTCGCTTGTCCTATTGCCAGCGGTGTAGCAGCGCTGGTCTGGTCCTACTTTCCAGATCTTACCACGGACCAGGTAAAAAATATTATAAACCAATCGTCACGAAAATTTGATGGCTTAAAAGTCACAGAACCAGGCACTGGTAAAGAAGTTCCATTCAGCGAATTGAGTATTACAGGAGGAATGGTGAATGCATATGACGCGGTCAAACTTGCCCAAACGATCAAGATCGAGCCGTCAAAAAAATAACGTACAATAAATGTTCGAAAGTGAGACGAAAAAGTCTGAAGCAGATTGCTTCGGACTTTTTTTATGATCGCTTTGCTACAAAAATAACGTAGTACAGGGGATATATGATGCAAACAATTACCGAACGGAATACCGCTTTTGAGTGAAACCTTATGCTTGCGTAATACAACGGCCCTTTTATACGCCGCCAAAAATCAGCCTTAGCGCGTGTTACACAGAAGCTAAGCATAATGTAGCTTTTCTCACCCTTAGAGACACGCTACATGAAATCTCCCGATCGTTTTCTTGTTCTGGTGATATTTTATTTCGTTACATCCTCCACGCAAGCCTCAGAAACGAAGGCTGGCTTTTCTCTTCCAGATCATGTCTCCGAAGTCAGCCTGAAATTTCAGAGCATTCGAAACCTCATCGTCTTGCCCGTCGTCATCAATGATTCCATCGAGGTCAATCTCATCCTGGATACAGGCTGCAGAAATTTGGTTTTATTCGGTAAGCGGTTTCAAAAACTATTTCAAACAGAACCGAATCAAAAAGTGCAGTTTTCCGGTCTAGGCGATGGCAATCCGATCCAAGGCAAACTTTCGCTGAACAATAAGGTATCCATTCAGGCAGTCATAGGCGAGAAAATTCCTGTAGTAATTGTCGCTGAAAAAAATCTCTTCTCCACCTATGCTGATATTCACGGCGTAATCGGCTACGATATTTTTATAAAATTTGAAATTGAGCTCGATCCCCTTCATCAAGTCATTACCTTTCGGCCGGCCTCGTCTTCGGAACTATCCAGTGAATTTGAAAAAATTCCGTTGATAATTGAGGATTCCCGACCCCTTATTAAATCACAGGTTTTCTTCAAGAATAGTGATGGTCTGCCCTGCGATTTAATGCTTGATACCGGATCGTCATTGGGATTATTAATGAAGACAACCGACCTAAAAAAATTTCCAGGCGGAAATAATAGAAAGATTCTTGGAAGGGGTTTTAATGGAAAAGTTATGGGCTTTGAAACGATCGCATCAAAATTAATTCTCAGCACGTTTGAGATTTCCGCGATAACAGCGGGAATTACTTACTCCGCCTGGCATAACTATGCCTCTGTTGGAATGGACGTAATGAAGGATTATACCGTTGTTTTAAATTACTGCAAGGCTTATGCGGGTTTCAAAAAAATAATATAGTCGCAAGCACTACCGCTTTTCGTAGCATTCTTCCGGACCTTCATGTTCAAAATTTCAACACCCAGCGCAAATGCCATGGAGAAATAAATGTAACCTTTCGGAACATGAACGTGGAAGCCCTCCAAAATTAGCAGCACACCGATCATAAGCAGAAATGAAATCCCTAGAATTTTCATGGTAGGGTGGTCGTTGATAAAGGAGCTTATTCTTCTCGAAAATATCAGCATGATAGCCAGTGATATGACAATGGCAATAATGATGATAGCCAGATTTTCCACAAGACCGACGGCCGTTAAAATCGAGTCCAATGAAAAGACAACGTCCAGCAAAACAATCTGAATTATTGTTGACCGAAATGTGGTGGCTTTGACATTTTTTTCATCATGTTCACCCTCCAGTTTTGCGTGCATTTCGGAGGTGCTCTTGGCCAGGAGGAACAAGCCGCCGGCGATTAAAATCAAGTCGCGATAACTTAATGAAAATGTCGCCAATGGTGAAGATGGTAGCGCGCAGCCCAATGATCCAGCTAACGCCTAACAACATGAGAATGCGAACCACCAGCGCCAGTATGATACCGATATTCCGGGCCTTTCCTTGTTGCTCGAGCGGCAATCGGCCACTGATAATTGAAATGAATATTATGTTATCAATTCCCAGAACGATCTCCAGGAATGTAAGGGTGAGAAGACTTACCAGTCCTTCAATTGAGAATAATACCTCCATTAATTATTCGTTTTTTGGGCCTGAGCCTTCTCCTGAGCCTTTTTTTGTTTCTTAAAATAGCCACGTAACAAAAAATTATGGCGCATTGCCTCCATATTTTGATCGAGTTTTAGCGGATGCGGACTGTGCGTTATCCAATGTTATTCTAAGTTTGTGCGCAAATGTACTATCGGCGAGCAATACGCCAATGGCGTTGTCTTCATCATTGAATTTTGATACAACCTCTTTCAGATCCTCTGACATTGCTTTTGCATTAACGCCGACTTCGGCCACGTTCTGCAAAGCATCATTAAACGTGGCCGCATACGTTGAATCTTTGATTAGTTTGGTAACAAGGCCCTCGCCATTACTGACTTCGGCAACCAATTTTTTTAAATCCATAGTTGCCTGATTAGTATTTTGGCTGGCGAGTCTTAAGTGAATTGATGGTTTCGCGCAACTCGCGTGATAATTCTCCTTCATTTAAAAGTTCGCCAACAACGCCCTGACCTTTGTTGATCTTTGCTGTAATCAATTTTAAATCATCGGTCAGCGACCTGGTATTAGACCCCACGTCCTTTGCGATATTAATCAATTCCTGCGTATCCGTTGGCGAGAAGGAATTGATGGTGTCATTGTCATGGATGGATTCGCTGGCAGATCCCGGTCGGACAACGACAATTTTATTTCCCACTAAGCCATCTGACCCGATAAACGCAGTTGCATCCTGTTTGATAAATTCATTTTGCTTATCCTTTAATGAAAGCGTAACAATTACTTTTCCTTCCGAAATAATCGTGACATTTTTTACCGTTCCAATCTTTACGCCAGACAACCATACATTATCACCTTCCGTGAGCCCTTCTACATTTTTAAAGATCGCCGAAACGGCAAATGTTTTATTGAAAACGTTTCGTTCGCTTCCAATATAAAATATAGAAGTAAGAAATAATGCGATCCCGGCCATGACAAAGATCCCTAATCTTATATTCTGTTTGTATTCTTTAGATTCCATAATCGTATCATTAGTAATTGAAAAATTCTTTTAATTCCGGGTCCTCCGACTGTTTTAATTCATCAAAGGTGCCTTCAAATTTATTGTACCCGCCAAAGAGCGCGATGATCCGATCGGAAGTATGTTGCGCGCAACTTATGTCGTGCGTGATGATGATAGAAGCCGTATTGTATTTATCGCGAACTTCCAAAATCAAATCATTGATCTCGCCCGAAGTAACAGGATCCAGGCCTGCCGTGGGTTCATCATAAAGCATGATCTTCGGTTTCAGGATTAGGGTCCTGGCAATACCCACCCGTTTTTTCATTCCTCCGGATAGTTCGGCCGGTGTTTGATTGATTGCTTTTTCCAAACCAACATCCTTTAGAGCATCCATAACCAAGTTATCTAATTCATGTCTATCATAAATGCCACGGTTCCGTTTGAGTGGAAACTCAAGATTTTCCCTTACAGTCATTGAGTCATATAAAGCGCTCCCTTGAAATGAAAATCCAACCTGTTGCCGAAGCTCATTTAGTTCTTCAGTATTCAATCTGGGAACGTCATACCCCAATACATTGATCTCCCCTGAATCGGGTTTGAGCAAACCCACCATACATTTTATAAGCACTGATTTCCCGGTACCTGATCTACCCAGGATGACCAGATTTTCGCGATCAAATAAGTCCAGGTTTAAATCCCGCAGCACTTTTAGATCCCCAAAACTTTTTTTCAAATGACGAACCTCAGCGACTTTTTCGTTTTCAAGGGATGCATCGTTTGTTTCGTAAGCAGTTTTTGTATTCATCGCCTGAAAAGATTTATAACTTGTAACATAATCAGATCGATTATGAAAATAGAAATCATGGATACAACTACCGCGGTATTTGCTGCCTTACCTACGCCTGTGGTACCCTTATCGGAATGATAGCCGGCATAACACCCAACGATGCCAATCGCAAAACCAAAGAATGCCGACTTTATCAGAGATGAGAAAATATCCAGATAGGTGATTGACTCCGCTACCTCATTGAAGAACAAGAGGAAGCTTGAGTTGTTGATAGCGTTAACCATAAAAAATGATCCAAGCAATCCAACTACATCGGTATACACCACTAATATTGGGACCATGAGGGTGGTAGCAATTACACGTGTAACCACCAAATAAGAAAACGGTCTTGTTCCCGATACCTCCATAGCATCAATTTGTTCTGAAACTTGCATGCTCCCTAACTCTGCACCAATATTGGAGCCTAATTTTCCAGCGCAAATTAATCCCGTAATTAATGGACCTAATGATCGAACGATAGCTTGCGACACAAGGGACGGTAGCCACGACTCAGCGCCAAATGAAGCGAGTGAAGGCGTTGATTGTTTCGTAAAAACAATTCCTGCAATAAACGCGGTGAACGTAATGAGAAACCAGGATTTATTACCCATGGCAAAGCATTGCCGCAAAATTTCTCGGCCTTCGTACGGCGGCCACAACGCGTCCTTTAAAAATCGAATAATGAACCTATGTATTTCAGCAACCTGAAAAAGGAATTTTTTAAAATTCATTCAGCTTAATTTCTACTCGGCAAACAGAAATTACGTGCCAGTTGATCAACGCATCGGCATTACTCTACGACGCGGTATTTTTAATGAAAGGAAAAAGATATTGTGGAGATCTATACCCACCTTCATGTGGGACAAAATTCTACGATTTCGGCTAGACGCGATTTTTTGCGTTTATGAAAAGTTGTCGCTTCGTCAAGGGAGTGCGAGCTGTGTAAGTCATGTTCCTTTTCTGCCAGCTCAGACAATTTGACGTAAAACTTTTTTAACACCCTCAGTTCGTCTTCCGTGAGATCTTCAATGTCAATCAGGCGATTACTGGCTAATTCCTGACAGGCAATTAACTCGTTTAACTTTAGTTGCACCGCCAACGTATCTTTATTCTGAGACTGTTGAATAATGAATACCATCAAAAATGTAATAATCGTAGTGCCTGTGTTGATGACCAAGTTGCCAGGTATCGGAGAAACCAAAAATCGGTCCGCTGAAAGCCCAAATAATTATAATAGAAAAAGCTATGATGGTGGCGGCTGGCCTTCCCGCAGCCCGCGTAGTGGCGGTTGAAATGCGATCAAAAAAAGTTGCCTTACTGTGAGGAATTCGTTTGCCCTGCATCTTTGACTTATTTGCACGGCCCCGTTATTGGTTTTCATAAATGTGATTGATTGAATGAATGAGGAGTACAATAATGTGAACAACGGCAAACCCCGGAAGGGTTTAAAGTTTCTTCAAAATCTTCATCAGAACTTTTTCTTCCTGCGTTAAATCGCTAACATCATCGGGTTTTTCAATTGCATCCAACTCATCGAGATACTTTTGCAGGTTGTCTTCTTCGTACAATCGGATAATCTCGGGGTGTACATAATATTTTTTACAGATCGTACGCGTATTACCCAATTTCGAACTTACTTCATCCAACGCTGAAACAATGTTCTTCTTTTTTTCTGCCTGCGTTTCTGCGGTACCCAATGCTTTAAAAGAGCTAAGGATAGAAAGTGTTCCTGCCCATGTTCTGAAGTCCTTCGCTGAAAAGTCTTTGCCCGTTGCCTCTCGGATATAGTTGTTGATCATGCCTGAATCAATCGAACACCTTACCCCGTTTTCATCAAAATACTGAAAGAGTTCTTTGCCGGGAATGTCTTTACATGCCTGAACAATTTTAGCCAGCCTTTTATTTTTTAAGGTAACGGAATGATAGACGCCTTTTTTCCCTTTAAATGCAAATTTAATGGTAGCGCCATTGATGTCGACGTGCCCATCTTTTAAGGTTGTCAGGCCATATGATCCATACAATCTTTCATACTCGGCATTTCCAATCCGAATAAACGTACGTTCCATCAGGCTCGCCACAGTCGCCAGTACTTTTTCTTTCGACAACATGGAGTGTGAAATATCATCCTCCATTTTTTTTCTCATCTGCGGAAGCACTTTTCCAAATTCATAGAGCCGGTGAAATTTTGTTTGGTTCCGGACCGTGTTCCAGTTTGGGTGGTACTTATACTGTTTACGATTTTTTATGTCATAGCCGGTAACCTGAATGTGACCGTTGATGGTCGGGCAAATCCAAACTCTGGTCCACGCGGGCGGAATAACCAGCCTCTTAATCCTGGCAAGTATTTCCTTGTCTTTGACCGTGACTCCATTAAAAGTGTAGGTAAAACGTGAGCCATATTTTGCGCGGATGATGCCTGGACTGCCATCGGTAACGTATTCCAGGCTGGCGATTGCAGCCGTGCGCTTATAATTCCGATGCATTTTGACTGACTCAATCCGGGTTATTTGCACAGCTCGTACGAAATAATGTTAATCTTAATACTTAATATTAAGATTATTATTGAACGAAAGCAATAGCATGAAGAGTGTCGTCGCTAAAGTACAGCAGGAGGAGATTACCATTACCCAATCGTTGTTGAGGTAACTATAGCATAATCTATTAAAGGTTATTGTAGGGAATTCCGGGTTTGGCTTGACAGTGCTCAACTTGTCCGATACCAACTTGATGGTGGGGCGCATGACTTTTATGGTTATGGCTAAATTTCTGTTTCAAACTATTTTCTGTTCTTGTGAATATCTTCTACTTCGTGAATAAAATTCGTAACTTTTACATCGGCATAGGCGCCGTAGGCATCAATCAAAATTCCCTTTCGTCCATCCGACGTTTCAATCCAATAGAGAATTGCATTGTCCTGAGGATCGGAGTATCCTTCAAAGCGATGAAAGTTCGGGATGTGAATCTCAGACGCAGGATAAAATTTATCACCTACTTCGTCTGTCAATCCACGCGCTGTTATTTTAAAGTTCTCAGTATAGCCAAGCTTCAATGCAGCGTTGATCTTCTCCGATAGCGTCGGCATTTTTTCAGTTGAATCGAATTTATCTCTCTCCTTTATACCTGCTTTCATATCTATTCTCTTTGCAATTGATTGGTTAAAAACCTTGCCAAACTTGAAATCATTTAACTTTCCTCAAAAAAAGGTGTGTAATTGGGGAATGAGTACCACAATTTTTAAAGTTTGATGCTATTCTCTACAGGTGGATTTTTAAAGTGCAGAACAACAATCTCAATTTGGGGATGCAAAGCCGTGGACCGGCAGAAGTGCAAACGTTATCATCATAAAAAATAGACTAGCTGATTTAGGACTGCCGCGAAATCAGGTCAAGTCATGACCAAAAAAAGAAGCCACCCGAAGGTGGCGACTTTTCTTTTACAGGCTCCAATTATCAAACTTCTTCTTCATCAACTTCACAGGCGAGTTGATTAATTTTCTCAGCCAGTTCTGTGAGTTTTACATCCGTATCTGCTTCCTCGTCCTTAATTTCTTCGAGAATTTCTGCGCACTGAGTCATACCTAAGACATTCGCCATAGTACGAAGCGTGCCGTACGCGGAAATTTCATAATGCTCCACTTTCTGCGCTGCGCCGATGAGGGCGGCATCCCGGGGATGTCCTTCATCGTGTTCTTCGATTTGCTCTTCTCCCTCTTTGATCAAACCTTCCATGGCCTCACATTTTTTTGCCACAGCTTTTTTGCCCAGCAGTTCGAAGCATTTTTCCAGTTTTCCAATTTGCCTTTCGGTTTCTTGCAAGTGAGTATCAAAAGCATCTTTTAGTTCTTCATTGTAGGCAGCTTTCGACATTTTCGTTAACGCTTTGGTAAGATGTTTTTCGGCCCAGTAAATATCTCTTAATGTGTCTTCAAATATATCTTCCAAAGTTTCCTTAGAACTTTTAGAACTACGCGTTGCGCTTTTTACTCCATGCGACCCATTGGTCCGGGATTGCGTTTTAGTTTTCATATCATTCTTATTAGAGGTTGTAAATTTTTTTTAGGGCAGTACGTAAAAAATCAGAACGCAAGATGGGACACGGCGAAAAACATACCAGTGTATCAACGGTGCACACGCACTAAAAGTAATTTGGATCTGAGGTAGTTATTCTACAAATGAGAAAGCGACTACCCATTAAGCATTCACGATTTCTCCACCATTCGGATGCAGCACTTGCCCAGTAATGTATGAGGCATCGTCGCTCGCTAGAAAGACATAGGCATAGGCAATCTCCACTGGATTCGCCGCGCGTTTTAACGGAGTATCTGAACCAAAAGTAGCCACTTCCTTCGCACTGAATGTCGTAGGAATGAGGGGGGTCCATACAGGACCAGGCGCGACACCATTTACCCGAATGCCTTTTTCGGAAAAATAAGCTGCAAGCGAACGAATCATTGACACAATAGCTCCTTTCGTAGAAGCGTAATCGATAAGGTGAGAGCTTCCACGATAGGCGGTAACTGATGTCGTATTAATAATCGCGGCGCCCTTCCGTAAATATTTCTCCGCAGCTTTTGTTAAATATAGTTGCGAAAAAACATTTACCTCAAATGTTCTGCGTCAATTGTCGGGATGTAATTTTATCTAATTTTTTTTGAGGGAATTGGACCGCTGCGTTGTTGACTAAAATATCAATTCGCTTCCACGTTGCCAGAACGGTGCGTACTATTTTCTTGCAATGATTTTCATCGCTTATATCTCCTGGCAGTAACAGACATTTTCCACCAAGCTCTTCTATCCTTTTAGCGGTTTCTTTTGCATCCCGGTGATCGTTGCGATAGGCAATACAAACTTCTGCGCCCTCCTTTACAAAGGCAATCGCCACCGCCCGACCGATCCCGCTGTCGCCGCCGGTGATGATAGCAACTTTTCCCGCCAGCCGTTGATAGGTTTTCTCCTTTTCGTAAACGGGTTCAGGCTTCATCCGGGCTTCTTTTCCCTGTGACGACCGAACTACCCGAGATGGCCGAATCTTTCGTTTTGGCGCTGCTTTTTGCATAATTACTTGAGCGCTACTTTCCCATGGCTTCCTACCGATGGTTGGGAACCAGTAGCTGCTGCAGTAAGAATTTTCAGATAGGTCAAAACTTTGGAATCATCATTTGACCAATATTCCATTTCCATGGGATGTACGATGAGCAATGCAAGGGACGGATCTTTCAAGCCCTTCGGAAACCATGCTTTTACAAAGGGATTAAACAATTCCTTCATACGTTGCTGGTCATCGGAAAGATGTGCTGTACCTTCAATGCTAAGATAACAGCTATCGCTTTCATTAATATAAATTAGCTGTACCGTTGGATTTTGTTGGACATCCTCTGCCTTCCATGAGTCCTTCGAAGTGAAAAACCAAATATTTCCGTCATCATCTATATCCACGTGCGACATGGGTCTAAATTTCATGAACCCTGCTTCCAGTGTTCCAAGCATTCCTACACGAGAGCGGCTAACCAACTCTTTTACCTTTTCTCTATTATTGAATTCCATACACGTTATTGTTTATCTTATCTCCTAAACTTGAAATACTCTAAAAATCTGTTGGGCCTTCCCGCTACTGCGTCTGACAATATTTCCATTCCCATAATGCTAAAAGTTATTCCATTGCCACCAAATCCTAACATGAAGTAGCTATTTCTGAAATCAGGATGTGCTCCTATATAGGGTAACGCATCCTTCGTTGCACCAAAAGTACCTGCCCAACTAAAGTCAGCTACAAAAGGGATACCTGGCATTTGTTGTTGGAACTTGGCAACAAGATCCAATTCTTTTTTTTCGATGAGCAAGTCTCGCTTTTCAGGGTTCTTAAAATATTCATCCTCTCCACCAATTAAAATCCGGTTATCCATTGTGGTTCTGAAATAGAAATAGGGATCTTCTGTATTCCAAAATACTGTTTGGGAAAGCAATTCAGGAAGTTTATCAAACGGTTCACTGACGCAAGCATAGGTGCTAATTAATTTTCCAATACCAGTTGCGGATTAACTCATGCGATTCATAACCAGTGGCGTAGATTATAGTGTTGCATTCAATCACAGCCCTGGTATCGACTGTGGCAAAGTTTTTATTTTTAGCGTACTTAACCGACTCCAATCGAGTATGATCATAAACTTTCAATCCAAAATGGTCGGCAGAAAATTGAAGTAGCGCATGCGTCATTTGATAAGCATCCATACTCGCAGCCGTTTCAGATAATATTCCTCCTTCACTTGCCAAGCCATACCGTAAAAAGATTTCCTCCTTCGCTAACCATTTCACCGTCTAATCCTGCCATTTTTCGGCATTCAAATTCCTTCACCAAACTCGGCAACATCCCGCTCCCTACTGGCAAAATGTAAACTTTGTTTAGCATTAAATCCACAATCGCCTGGGCAGGTATCTCTACAATGTTTTTTAATTTTCGGACAGCGTTGGCTGCCCCCTTATAAATATCTACTGCGCTTTCTTTACCCATCGTCTCACTCAGAGAATACAGTGGCGCATCCAATTCATACTGTATCATCGACGTTGTCGCACTCGTGCTTCCCGTCCCAATGTCCCGTTTATCGATTACTACCGTTCTATATCCTTCACTTGAAAGCTGATAAGCCACCAACGCGCCTGTAATTCCTCCTCCAACAATCAATATGTCACACTCAATATTTTTTCTTAGAGAAGGATAAGAATTAATAATTCCATTTTTCAATAGCCAGTACGGCTCCTTAGATCTTATTTCCACATTTTTTATTTCAATAAAGACAGCGTCTGTAGGTCAATGGCTATAGCCTTAACCATTGACACTACTGAAACTTGCTGTTTATGATCCGTTACTGACCTAACTCTCCATTCTTGGCTAGCTTTTTCATTTCCTTGTTCGCATAAATGGCTACTTCAACCCGACGATTTTTTTGTCGCCCAGCTTCTGAATCGTTGGCATCCAGGGGTTGGTTTTCCCCGTACCCTTTCGTTGTAACCCGGCCGTTGTCAATGCCCTGGGTCATCAGATAAGTGCTCAACAGCATCTGCCCTGTTTTCAGAAAGCTTCTGATTGTATGCTTCCTCTCCGGTATTGTCGGTATGACCCTCGATCAAAATATTAGTGTCATCATATTTTTTTAGAGTTTTAGAAAGTTCAGTGAGATTGGCTTTTGTCGTTTCACGCAGTTCATAAGATTCTGTATCGAACACCAATCCCGACGGAAAGGTGATCAGTATTCCTTCACCTACCCGTTCCACCGTTGCTCCTTCTAAATCCCTTTTAAGTTCCTCAGCTTGTTTATCCATTTCGCGGCCAATTACGGCACCTGCAGCGCCACCAACCGTTGCGCCGATAATGGCACCAATTGCCGTGTTGTCAGAACGATGTCCGATAGCCCCACCGATAGCTCCACCAACACCAGCGCCTATCGCGCCGCCTTTAGTCGCATTACTAGCATTACATCCCATCAAAATTTGTCCAATGATGATTACAAGGACAGTAAATGCAATTATCCAGGGTGTTACTTTAGTTTTCATACATCTATTCTATTTATCCTCTTTGTCATCCTTAAGATCGTCGCGGGCGCCTTCCAACGCCAGGTCAATCCTTTCACCCAGTTTCTGAAATTCGAGTTTTATTTCAGCGGCGGTATTTCTGGAAGCCTGCTGAATATCATCCCAGGTTTCGTCTGAGGAATTACTAATTTGATCCAATGCTGTTTCAACATTGTCCCGTTGCTTGGTTAATCGTTCCTTAACATCATTTAAATCTTTTTTTGCTTCAATATTCCCTTTCTCCAATTCTTTGGAAACTTTATCCAATTTATTGTTGATGTCATCCCGAAGTGTGCGAAGGTCCTTCGCTACTTCTTCCTTTTCTTTTTTAATGTCTTCAACGACCGCCTCCTGGGCATCGTCTACTTTATTCTCCGTTGAGCGGCTACATTGCATGAAGGATACAGCACTCGCAAGCACTGCTCCCAAAATAAACTTGTTCATATTCTGTTTTTTTAGTTTGATATAAATAGCGCCATCCTTCGATGGCGCCTTTTCCTTATGTTCTATTGTTTATTAAATGATTACAAATTCTCGATCTCTTTCTTTATTTCTTCTTTTGTCTTACCTAACTTTTTCTGAAGACGTCCATACATTTCGTCTTCCTTGCCTTTTGCAAAGGTTAGGTCATCGTCCGTCAGCTCGCCATATTTTTGTTTGAGCTTTCCCTTGATTTCATTCCAGTTACCTTCTATTGTGAGCTTGTTCATAGTTGTAGTTGTTTAGTTAAACAATTATTTGCGATGTCTTACACCTTAATCTTCTCGCTGGTGTAGTCGACTTTTTGTTTTCCTTCTTTAGCGAGCTGATCAATTTTAGTGTTGAATTGGTCTTTAAGCTTTTCGATCGACTCATTAACAGTTCCAACTAAATTGTCTTTTAGCTTTGTGGAACCGTCGACAATTTTTTGTCTTGTTTTCTTGCCTTCAGTTGGTGCCAATAGCATTCCGACAGCAATGCCTACTGCTGCCCCGGCGATAAAGCCACCAATCAGATTCTTGGGATCATTGAGATTCATAATTTTTAGAGTTTTAGTTTTTTTAAATAGTTATTAAGAACGACTTGCATTAATAGGGAGAAAACATTATGCCAGTCTCAAAAAAAAATTGAAAGCTTGTTTTATATGATTAGTGACTTGGTTGTCGTGTAACAAACTCCACAAGACTGACCGAGAACGCAACAGCGTAAAGGATGAATGCTTAAAAAAACGCTGACGTGACATTCCCTCAAATGTCTTCTTAAAACAACAGGTTGGGGAGTTTTCGATGGCAGATCGTGGACAATACTCCACAACGGAACGACAAAAAATAACGTTTTCAGTAAGAAAATACAGTTTTCAATCTGGTACGAGATTCATAAGTACAGGGGAAAGACTAAACCAAACTTTACTTATGACATCCACAACAAATTACTTATCGATGGAAGAACTCGCAGTCAGGTTCTTCGGAGAAATTAAAAATGAATTAGGATTTACTTCAACTCGAAAAATTGTCTACCTGGTGAGATCGGTAATATGTCAGTTAAGAAGAAATTTCTCGCACGAACAAGCCTCTAATATTATTCAAAAGATGCCTTCTTTATTTCAACTTCTCTTTATAAGCAACTGGAAATACAATGAAAAAGAAACTTCAATAAATCATTTGGATGAAATTGTTGAAGGGTATACCAACAAGGTTCTCAACCACTCTTTTCATCGGAGATTGAGACCTTAAATGCCGTTATCGTGGTGCTTAAAAAGCTTGACAAGTTTTTTAAGATGTTAGGATTGGACATTCTACATTATTCCTTAAAACAAGAGCTCAAACAAGTAGCTATGGAAGATGCTGCTTAGCGCTTCCATTTCTCCGATTTAAATAAATTTAAAAACCATTAAACTTAATCTTATGTTACGCTGGACAGTCACTTTTCTTATCATTGCTATTGTTGCCGCTATCTTCGGATTCGGTGGTATCGCTGCCGGAGCAGCTTCAATTGCAAAGGTCTTATTCTTTATCTTTTTAGTACTCTTTGTACTATCACTAGTATTTGGCGCTAGCATCTTTAAAAGGTGACGATAAGGAATACTTAAAATCCCGGTCTTTTTGTTTAAAGCCGGGATTTTTATTTTTTAACATAACGTTGATTAAATGTGTACGTTAAGGCCTGATCTTTAACAGGAAACCGCGAACAATAAAAAGCGGTTTTAGTCCTTAATAACGTAAGGACCTTTTTAAATTACCAAATGAATTTTCAATGGAAACCCAGAAAATACCTGATTACAACCTTAAGAGTGATCGGGTGGATATGTCTTTCCATAGTGGGTCTTCTCGTTTTGATTTCTCTCTCTATTCAAATACCCTACGTTCAAAATAAGCTCACCCAAAAAGCAATCACTTTTTTAGAAAACAAGATTGGAACGGATGTAAATCTGGAACGTATCAGTCTATCGATTCCAAAAAAGATAGTACTCACTGGACTTTACCTGGAGGATCAAAAGCGCGACACTCTCCTATATGCAGGAGAACTGGCCATCGACACAGATCTTGTGGCAACTTACTCAGCATACCATCCAGCTAAATGACATCGAGCTCACAAATTTCCAGGCATTAGTGACTCGTTCAGAAAGCGACAGTTCATTCAACTTCAGCTACATTCTTGACGCCTTTGCTGCGGAGACAGCCGACACCTAAACCGGATACCACCCAAACACCCTGGAAATTTTCTATAGGGAAATTTCCCTGGAGAAAATTCGAATTCGTTTTCAAGGATGATCTGATGGGAAATGAAATTGGCGTTGCAACTGGGCATATTGGATGTATCAATGGATGAATTTGACCTTGAAAAATCAATATTTAAAGCTGACGAAATAAACATTGAAAATTTAACGGCCGATATTACGCAAAGCAAACGTTCGCCGTTGACACCGTGGAACATGTCAGCGATACCACAGCGACACCCGGGCATGCGCTTTGATCTCGGCGTCAATGAAATAACCTTGAAGGATATTAATGCCCGTTACAATCACCGGGCTACCGGACAAGTCGCATCATTAGAGTTGAAAGAATTAGTTTTGGACGCAGAGGATATAGACCTGAAAAATCGTTCGATCAATCTGAACGAATTTCGTCTTCATGACACCTTTGTGTCTTATCAACAATTAGCCGGTTATCAAGTACCCACCCCGCAAAACAATAGCCCTGATTCTACTAACGACGATGACTCCTGGCACATCACATTGGGAAAATTGGATCTGGTAAACAACAGCATCCAGCTTTACGATTTCGACAAACCATTTCAAAAAGAAATATTTGATGCCAACCACCTTTGGATAACAAAACTCAATACTCAGGCCAGCAACCTGGAATGGGAAGGAACTGACGATGAAAGGTGACATAGCTGACCTTTCGTTTCAGGAGAGAAGTGGCTTTGTCATCGAATCGTATGTCTGGGGTGTTTGCGATGAACGACAACTCAATTAATGTAAAGGATTTTAGTTTCAAATCGCCAAATAGTGAACTCTTTGTAAATGCCGAAGGGAAATTTACTTCCCTGAAGACGCTGAGCGACTCTTACCCGGAAGCATCCATTGCCTTGACTGTGCAAAAATCCAGCTTCGGATTACGAGACCTCTATTATTTCGCACCAACATTATTGGACAGTTTACCCCTGCATATCCCGCCAAACACAACGATCCGTCTGGATACAAAAATTGCGGGACAGGTGAAAGAATTTACGCATTGATCATTTAGTTATCGAGACATTAAGCAAGACCTACTTGAGCACACGCGGCAATCTTCAATTGCGTAAAAACGAAGATCCTTACTTTGCATTGGAGCTTGAAAAATTTTACACAACAAAGAATGATGTTGAATCCATTCTTGCCGACACGTTGATCCCCTCTTCTTTAACGTTACCGGATTGGCTGAACGTAACCGCCAGCGGTAAAGGAACCATTCTTTCTCCCGACGCCAAGGCAGTAATAACAAGCAATCTTGGTACGATCGAATTGGATGCCCAACTGAAAAGGAATAAGACTTCCGGTGCGAGCAAGTATAAGGGAAAGTTGGATCTGAAAGAATTTCAAACAGGAAAACTTTTAAAGCAGGAAGAAAGTCTCGGACCCCTTACATTGTCCTTATCAGTGGATGGATCAGGATTGACGATGGAAGATTTGGATACACAGGATCAACTTGCAGGTTAATCATTTTTCCTATCAGGGTTATGACTATAAAAATTTTGCCTTAAATGGAACATTGAAACAATATTTTTTCTCCGGGGATGCGCAATTTCAAGGATGAAAATTTAAACTTTAAACTGGACGGCGACCTGGATTACAATGAAGAGGTTCCTAAATACCATTTTACCTTCGAATTGAAAAATGCAGATTTCAAAGCATTGAACCTTACCGAGTCGCCCACTAAAAGCCCGGGGAACTTTAAATGTTGACCTGGCAACGGCAGATTTTAAAGTCATTAACGGAAAGTTGGACATACGAAAGTTTGCCATTTTTAATGGGAAGGATATGTACGCCGTCGATTCACTTTTATTTGCTTCGATCGATCAGGAAGGACAAAGTGAAATTTCTATCCGGTCGGATATTGTCGACGGAGATTTTGAAGGCACCATTAATTTATATAGTCTTCCGGAGGTTATCCGAAGACACTTCGATAACTATTTTTCGTTGCATGATACAACGTATAACAAACCCGCAGCCCCTCAGAATTTCAAGTTTGGCCTGCGAATTAAAAACACCGATCTCCTGACAGAGATAATTTTTCCTGAACTTGATCCCTTCGTTCCCGGGGAAATTGTAGGCGAATTTGACAGCAATGAGGATCGCCTGGATTTGAATATTGGCTCTGGCAAAAGTGCGCTATGCAGGTGTGGGGACTGACTCGATAACCTTTAATATGACTTCTGACAAAAAAGCGCTAGCGTACACGTTAGGCGTGCGAAAAATTCAAATGGATTCGTATGCGAATAGAGGCCCTTCAAGTTGCAGGGCGACGTGGCAAATGATTCAATTCGCACTAAATTCGTGATTCTTGACTCATTGCAAAAAGAGAAATATGTCTTTGGAGGCGTATTCAATAGCCTGGAAAAAGTATTTCAATTCCGGTTTTTAAAAGATCAGGTGGTTATGAATTACGCGCCCTGGTCTGCCCCTGCCGATAACTCCCTGCAATTTACGTCGAAGGGAATTCAAGCGCACAATTTTTCGATCACCAACATCAACGAGAAAATTTCACTTGTCACCAGCAGCGACCAGGATTCAATAGTATCCGTTCAGTTTAAAGATTTAAATCTTCAAAATATCACCAGAATGATGGAAGGCGCCACGCCTTTGGCTGGGTTGGCAAATGGAAGTCTGAACATGATGTCTGCCGAAAAAGGCGCGTTCAACACGGATCTTCGAATCGATAGCCTGAGCATTCTGGATCACACCTGGGGTAATCTTGCTCTCGCCTTAGGAAAAACGGCGTCGGGCCCGCTAAACCTCGATCTCAAACTGGACGGTAAAGGAACAGCCCTTCAGGCGGGCGGTTATTATTCATCTGATCCCGCATCGCCCGAAATAAATTTCACGGCTAGATATTTTAAGATTCGATCTTGTCAACATCGAACCTTTTACGATGGGGCAGTTGAAAAACACGAAAGGCCAATTAAAAGGAGACATAAAAATTACCGGAAGTCCCACAAGCCCCAGACATAGAAGGAGAACTTAATTTTGTTAAAGCATCATTTACCCCATCGATGGTAAATAGCGAATTCACGTTGAACGACGAGACGATCAAGTTTGGCAAATAACCAGATCTTAATATCCGATTTCGAGATAACAGACAAACATAACAATACAGCGAAACTGGACGGAAAGATTTTAATCGAGGGATTTCAGAAGTTTAATTTAGACCTTGCGCTCGACGCAACTGATTTCCAGATGCTCAACTCAACAGAAAAAGACAACGAACTTTTTTATGGCAGCGTAAAAGTTACTACGAAGGCCAAGATCAAAGGTACCCTGACTCAGCCGGTGGTAGATATGAACATTAAGTTGAGCGATGATAGCAACTTCACTTTCGTCGTACCTCAATCGGAGAAAGGAGTATTAGAACAAAAAGGCATCGTGACATGGGTTGACCGCGATGCTAAAAATGATCCTTTTCTTGCGTCGATAAAACCTCAGGACACCCTTAAATCAACTTTTACGGGAGTTGATCTTTCCGCGAACATTGAATTAAACGGCAAAGAAACTTTTAATATCATTATTGATCCGGCAACCGGCGACAAACTTTCCGTAAAGGGAAATGCAACGCTAACCTTAGACCAAAATACCAGCGGTGACATGGTGCTTACCGGGCGATACGAAATCAATGAAGGGACTTATGATTTTTCGTTTTATAAATTTATAAAACGAAAATTCGCAATCGAAAAAGGCAGTACCATACTATGGGGTGGCGAGCCCACTGATGCCTTGCTTAACATTCGGGCAATTTATGAGGTTGAGGCCTCACCTATCGAATTAGTCGCCAATCAGGCCATCGATGATGAAGAATTGAATAGATATAAGCAGCGACTTCCTTTTTTGGTATACCTTCAAATAAAAGGAGAGTTGCTTGCTCCGGAAATAAGTTTTCAGCTGGATATGAAGGAAAGCGAGCGCGATGCCCACAACGGTACTGTATATGCGAAAATTCAAGACATTAATACGCGGGAATCTGAGCTCAACAAACAGGTTTTCGCATTGCTGATCCTGCAGCGTTTCGTTTCTGATAATCCAATGGAGAACCAGGCAGCAGCCGATGTATCAAACACAGCGCAGGCAAAGTGTAAGCCGAATCATGACTGACCAGCTTAACCGCATGTCGGAAAATGTCAAAGGCGTCGAGCTCACTTTTGACATAAAATCGTACGAGGATTATTCTACAGGAACTGCGCAGGGGCAAACTGAGGTCCAGCTCGGGGTACAGAAGAGTTTGTTAGATGATCGCCTCATCGTAAAAGTATCGGGGAATTTCGAAGTGGAGGGTGAAACATCGAACCAAAATTCCGTGAGCGACTACATCGGCGACCTGGCACTGGAATATAAGTTGACAGAGGATGGACGGTTCCGAATAACAGGTTTTCGAAATAGTAACTATGATTTGATCAGCGGTGAACTTATTGAAACTGGTGTCGGGCTCATTTATATTAAGGATTACAATACGCTCCGCGAACTTTTCAAAGCCAATGCAAAAGAAAATTAAAAAATTCGATCTTTTTTGCGTCGGATCGAACGGTGTAAACTTATCAATGGAATTTTTCTTTTGATAATAAGTCTTAATCTATGGGGATGCACGGGGACGAAATTTTTAAAGGAGAATGAATCGTTTTACACCGGCGCAGAAATAAACTTCGACACGCAAGGAAAGCGAGTAGGTCGAAAAAAAATATTAAGGGAGGAACTGCAGGAATACATTCAACCAAAGCCCAACAAAAAATTCCTCGGAATGAGATCCGGCGTCTGGTTTTATTTTATTGCGGGTACACCTAAAAAAGAAAAAGGGGGACTGCGAAACTTCATTAAAAAGAAGCTGGGCAAACCACCGGTGCTGTTCTCAGAGGCTAAACCCGATAGAACGGCAAAGACTTTAAACGGCCAATTGCATAATGAAGGTTACTTTCAATCCAAGGTCAGTTTCGAAACAAAATCCAAAAAAAAGGAAACTAAAGTAATTTACAACTGTAATACTGCCCGAGCCTTACCATCTGGATACGGTACAATATCCGCGACCTCGCGACAGTGTGTATGCAGCTATTATGACACCGTTAAAAGAGAATTCGCTGTTAAAAGAAAAGCAGCGATACGATCTTGAGCGGATGCAAGCGGAACAATCGCGTATAGAGAAAGAGTTAGAAGGATGTTGGCTTTTATTATTTTGATGACCGGTATCTCATTTTTGAAGCGGACAGCACGGCAGGAGATCGAAAAGTTAATCTGAGGCTTAAGATTAGAAAAAGGAATTCCCCGCAAAGCCAGAAGAATTTACAAAATCAATGACGTCAGCATCTATGCCAGCCATACCCTTTCCCTTGACTCCACCAAACAATCGTCCTTTACGCAGAGTCGTCGATGGCTATAATATTGTTGATACTGCGAGATAATTTTCGTCCGGAAATTCTCACCCGGTTAATCAATTTGAAAAAGGGTAATATATACCGCCGCGAAGATCAGGATTTAACCTTGAGCCACCTGATGGGCTTGGGGTGTTTAAGTTCGTGAACATTAAGTTTTCTGAAGTTAATGATGATTCTTTGCTCCTCAATGCCGATATCCATTTGACCCCGCTCAAGAAGAAATCCCTGCGTACGGAAGTGCAGATGACTTCCAAGTCAAATAATTTTGTGGGCCCTGGCATTTCCTTTACTTCCAGCAATCGTAATTTCCTGAGGGGTGGCGAAATGTTCCAGCTCCGGCTGAACACTTCATACGAAGTACAGATTAGCAGTCAAACCGAAGGCGAGCCGCTCAATGCTGTCGAGGTTGGCCTGGAGTCCAGTCTTACGGTGCCACGTTTTATCACACCCTTTAATATTGATTATAACTACAGCAAATACATTCCAAAGACAGTCTTTAGGGCTGGTATAAACATACAAAATCGGGTAGGTTATTATCGATTGAATTCTTTTTCTGTTGGCTACAGTTACAATTGGCTGGAAACGGCATCTAAGTCCCATGAATTGTTTCCCATCGACATAAGTTTTGTTAGAACGGATAAAAAATCTCATGAATTCGAAGAAGGAGTTGGAGAAAAATCCCGTACTGGCAAATTCTTTTGAGAACCAGGTTATCATTGGCACACGGTACTCCTACACGGTGAATACTCAGCTACGGGAAAATCCGCTACAACGGTTTGAAGAAAGAAAATACAGAACCCATAATTTCTATTTCAATGGAAATGTTGACGTGGCCGGAAATTTTATTTATTTCTTACAAAATGATTTGGAAATCCCGGCGAAGGCCAACCCGAACTTATGAACTCACCTTATTCTCCCTATATTAAAGGTGATATTGACGTGCGGCACTATTGGCAATTTGATCCCCGTAATAAGTTAGCGTCAAGAATTATTATCGGAGCAGGTTATGCGTACGTAGGACAGCACCACGCTTCCATACATCAAACAATATTCCATTGGCGGCTCCAATAGTATCAGAGCGTTCCCGGCGCGATCGTTGGGCCAGGAACTTATAATGTGAGGACGCAAAATCGACATCGTCAACGCAATTCATTGATCAGCGCGGGAGATATCAAGCTCGAAGCCAATACCGAATATCCGGTTCGATATCACGAAGATGTTTAAAGGAGCAGTATTCCTTGATGCGGGAAATATCTGGCTGCTGAAGCAGAAGATCCGACCCGACGGACTCGACACAAGTGATATCTGCCAGGGGGCAATTTCAATGTAAAGACATTTCTTAATCAGCTAGCAATAGGGACAGGGTTGGGATTACGTTTTGATTTTAGTTTTTTCGTGTTGCGGTTTGACCTGGGATTCCCGTTGCGAAAACCCTGGCTGGTAGAGGGATCCCTGGGTAATTGACGATATCAACTTTGGCAGTTCAACCTGGCGAAAAGAAAATCTTATCTTTAACATTGCGATCGGATATCCATTCTAATGGGTCTGACGCCGAGCTTTCCTTTTTTTGTCATATGAATCTTCCGGAATTTCATACACAACATGTTTTTTTGCCATGCGGACCAGATGATAGTTTACTTTTTCAACAGGTTGTGATGAATTGCCTTATCTGGTGCATCTTCAACGGCAAGGACGGTGAAGATACCATGAATGCTGGACGACTGTCTGCTTCCCGATTTAATAATACTTGATTTGGACCTCAGGTCAAAAATGGTTTGGAGTCCTTCAGAAATCAAAGGAACAAGAAATTGAATCTTTGCCTGTAATTATTTATGCAACACCTCTTACCCGGCCGTTATCAACGAGCTTTACGAGGGTGCGCACTTATATTTCAAAATCGGAGAACTTTGGGTTAAAGAATTAATCCAGCATGTGTTGTCGATCAACTGGAAGGAAAAATTTGCCGCCCCCCGTGAAGAATTTGTTCTCAAAATTTGATGACAGACCAGATGCATTCAACGTAGCACTTCCTCAACTAAAAGGGAAAATCCCTTCAGTATTGGCCAACATCGGGCGCGAGTTTAACTGCTTTATAAACTTGAAGACTTTCAAAAGCGGATATAGCAGGGATATAAAATAAGAATAACGATCCAGGACGCTAAAAATACAAAACTTTTTTTCAACAGCTTCGATGCTTTGACAAATGACATGAAGGAGAAATTTTTCACCAGCACAAGCAACCGAAAATTCAAATTAATCAATGCCTGAACCCAGCAAATTGATAATTCTTTAAACAAGTCAAGGGTTTAGTTCTGAAGGCTTTTTTCCGATGCGCAAGTTGCATTCGGAACAAGTATAAGAATTCTTTAATAAGATGATCATCAAATAATCTGGGTTGAAGCGTTTTATCAGGCCCGGTAATCAACGTATCTGCACAATAATAAGCATCGTTAGAGTGCAGGATTTCCATCCACAAGTCGACATCTGCGTAAAAGCCATATCGTTTTTTCAAAAAACCATTCTTCTCAATCAATTTCTTTTTACCATGCTTCGCCGTACACAGGAGACCGAAATACCAACTTCTGAAAAAAACTTTCTTTAATAAATAGTCCGTTGCAGGATCACCTTCCTTAAACTGGTCCTCGAAATGCACAACATTGTCATTTTCATCCGTAGTCCCAATCGAATTGAACACAAATCCCAACGATCATTCTTGGATATAGCATTGTACCACTGCTCAATAAGGTCGGGTTTAAACCGATCGCCATCATGAAGAATGGCTATATAGGGATAAATCGATTTTTGAATTCCAAAATTACAATTGGCAGGCATCTGCAAATTGCTGGCGTGTCTATAGTATTTTATTCGATTATCTTTGGCAGCAAACGTCCGGCAAACCGATTCAGTGGCATCCGTTGAGCAGTCATCACAAATGATCAGTTCAAAGTCCTTAAATGTCTGATTCAAAATATCCTGAATGGATAATTTCAAGCGTTCTGCCCGGTTGTATGTCACTAAAACTATACTTACCATTCAAAAATTGTTTAAGGGTTGTATCAACATAAATTCACTAGTCACTAGGGTTGATCCGCAGGGCGTTGAAATTAGCTTAAGAATGTCTTACATACTCAATCGCGAAAAGCTGCAATTGCGTAAATCCATTCGTCATGATGGATACCCGCCTCTTGATACCAGACCCTTTAAAAACAGAGGTGGTCAGAATGGTTATTGAAAAAACTGGGAAAAACCCAAAAAAAACGCCGTTAACGTTTTCGATGGGTCGAAATTAATGAAAATTATTCAGGTGGCAACTTAAAAGAAATGCAAAAAGTAGTTCCTTCACCGATCGCGCTCATCACCTCCACCTCGGCATTGTGGCTGTTTAGAATATTTTTCGTTGATGTTAGTCCCAGCCCCATGCCGCCAGGTTTATCGGTATAAAATGGATCAAATAATTTTTCAATATCCTCAGGAGCAATACCCTTTCCATTGTCGCTTATGAGCGCGACAACAGAACCGTTTCGCAATTCAGCGCTAACTTTTAATACGCCAGTACCCGGTTGCATCGCTTCAAGGCCATTAATAATAATATTGAGCAATGCAATCTTTATTTTTTCCCTATCGAGCAGAATTCTCGGAAGTTCACTGGGAAAATTTTTTTCGAGTTTAATCTGATTTAAATTTATCCGGTCAAACGATAGGGCTAGTGTCTGATCCAAAATTTCAGTGATGGGTGCTAACTCCAGGTTTAATTCCCTTGGTTTTGATGAGTTCAACATTTCACTGATGAGTTGTTCAATGCGGTTCGCATTCCTCTCTATAATCTCACTGTAGAGCTTGACGTCAGCATTCTGAGGAGAGATTTCTTCCTTTAATTGATCAAAGGCCAACGTCAAATTGGTTAACGGATTTCTCACTTCATGCGCAATCGTGCGTGCGATCTTGCCAGTCATTGAAAGGCGTTCAGCTATAAGCATATCGCGTTCAGCCTTTTTGCGCATAGTCTGGTCGTGAATTATTCCCTGATAGCAACAAAATTCAGATAGCTGATCCGGGATAAATACACAATTGACCAGGCATCCCTTCTTTGCGCCATTTTTATTTACCAGCGAGGCATCAAAATCACGTACTTGTTCAATTTCCTTTAGCGTTGCGTAGAATTTGTTGTATTCATTTTCACTTGCAAACAAGTCACTGATTTTCAGTGAAAGCGCATCCTTTTTTGTGTATTGGAAAAACTTTAGAAATGATTCATTTACATCGACCAATTGCAGGTGTTCGTTTGCAAGAAAGATAGGATCGACGGACCGTTCAAATAGCGAACGATATCTTTTTTCTTTTTCATCCAGTTCCCTGATAACTTTGGCCTGACTTAAAGCATATCGAATACTTCGTTCCAGTATAGGGCCATTTAGTTCTGTTTTTATCAGGTAATCTGCAGCACCGAAGCGGGTAGCATCCAAATCGACTTTTAAATCGCCTTGACCTGTTAATAAAATACTCGGGGTGATGACTCCTTTCTGCTGTACAAATTTGATCAGGTCCAGCCCCGTTTCGCTTCCCAACCGATAATCGATCAAAAAAACGTCATGGCTCCCCAAAACCATCTTAAGTCTAGCTTGCTCTGGCTTTGGCTCCCACTCAAGCTCAAATTTAAAATTGTCACTTTCCGCCAGGTATTCCCGAACCAAGAGCACATCATCTTCATCATCCTCAATCAGCAAAACTTTGACGGGCGTAGTCTTCATAATATCTAACAAATAACACTTATTGATCTAGTAAGTTTATAATTCACGTTCTTTTAAACTGGCAGGTAAGACCACGATAAATTCAGACCCAACGTCTTCCTTGCTTCGGGCAGTAATATAACCTTTGTGATTGGTAACAATTTTCCGGCAGATTGCCAATCCGATACCTGTACCTTCATATTCCGTCCTACCATGTAACCGTTGAAAAATATTGAAGATTTTTTCATTGAACCTTTCATCAAAGCCAATCCCGTTATCTTTTACTGTAATCATGACATAGGGGGTATCTGGCAATGACAACACCCAGTTGGTTTTTGACTTCGAGCCATTTTATGGTCTTTCCGAAGACTTCAACAATCGGAACTTCATTCGGTTTATGAAATTTGATTGCATTGTTAATTAAGTTTTGAAAAAGGCGTCTTATCTGCATTTTCTCTCCCGTTAGGAATGGAATTTTGCCAATTTTCAGCACTGCCTGCTCACGTTTAATTTGGATATCCAAATCTTCCTTGACGTCCTCCATAATGCTATTCATGTCAATTCGTTGAAAAACATCTTTGCTTTGGGCGAGACGAGAGAAAGCAAGCAAGTCTTCGATTAGCGATTGCATCCGAACCGAAGCCGACTGCATACGTTTTATATAGTCTTCGCCCTGATCGTCCAATTGCTTTTTATATCGGCTGGACAGACGATCGCCAAATGCCCTGATCTTGCGAAGCGGTTCCTGTAAATCGTGCGAAGCTACATAGGCAAATTGCTCAAGGTCTTCATTAGAACGTTTTAATTCAGCCGTGTATTGCTCCAGTTGAGCCTCATATATTTTCTGATCTGTCACATCAATGACGGTCCCCAAAATATCCAATCCTGACTTCGTATTTGACTCCCGCGGTTTTGATGTAAGGGAAAGGTATCTTAGTACTCCGTTGATTTCCACCCTGTATTCAAAGGTAGAACCTTCCTGATCCGCAATGGTCTTTTTAAGGAGTTCGTCTAAGAAATCCCGGTCTTCCTGATATACATTTTCGAAAAAAGAACTCCAGGACGGCGTAAATGTTTCTGGATTCTTGTTCAAGATTTTATACAGTCCGTCAGACCAAACCATGGTTTGAGTAGACCCATCCCATTTCCAACTGCCCATATTTGCCAGCGCTTCAGCTTCCTTTAATAAAAGCCCACGTTCCTCCAAAATTATTCGCTGACTTTTTTGGCTCGTGATATTGGAGAAAGTAACTACAAATCCATCCTCCAATTTCACAACGGTAATGTTATACCATCCGTTAAAATGATCATCCTGATATAAGTTTCTCAAACTGCGCAGGCTGTCCTGTTTGCACTACACCCTTGAATGTGTCAAACAAGTCTTCGCTCTCAATGGGAAAAATGGACCGCAAGTGTTTGCCAATAAGCTCACTTTCCGATTTACCGGTTGACTTTGAAGCGATTGCATTTGACAATATGAGTTCGAAATCTTCTATAGCACGATTTTCCTTATTTCGTGTTGCTCTGAAAGCCATGATACCATCGAGCGAATTATCGAGAACATTTCTCAGCGTTTTTTGTGTAAACTCCCGTATGCCCACTTCACTTTTTAACGCAAGAATATTTTCGTTTAGTCGTGCTTCTGCAATTCTCTGCTTGTCTAGGGCATCATTAATTTTTGAAAATAATAAAGAGACTCCTACTAACGCAGTCAATGTAAAAAGGAGCAATGCTAAGGGCGCAATGTTCCGGAAATCGGTCTCGCTGCTTAGCCGTATTTCAAAAATCCTGCTTTCCACTTCTGCAATCCTTTTAATTATCGAACGGATTTCGTTCATATTATTTCTTCCAGCCAACACCAACGCCTCCTCTTCAGACGTGATGGGTCCCGAATTCTTCAACGAAAGGATCTTATGAATGACATTGAACTGTCTGTTGATCAAAATTTCCAACGTGTCAACTTTTTTAGACAGTACAATATTATCCCGAACCAGGCTATCTAGTGTGCGTATTTCCCCTGGAATAGTATTCACTGAGTGATAGTACGGCTCTAAATACATGGTGTCTTTTGTGAGTTCAAAACCCCGGGAGCCGATCTCAGCATCTTTGATAGTAGATAAAGTCTGATCGAGTGC
>CAWJXE010000010.1:0-63833 GCA_963846745.1 uncultured Bacteroidota bacterium
AGCTCGCTACACCAACACCAGGTACGCTGAATCCAATTAGTGCGCATAAAGTAGAGAATGTACTTCCCTTGTTTACTGCCGCTGTAAAGCGTGTAAAGGAAGAAATGGCAACCGAAGTACGGGCGATCATTCAGGAAGAATGCACAGCGATACACCCAAGCGTTCAGTGGCGCTTTTTCCAAGCGGGGATGAATCTATTGAACAGACGAAGAGCAGATGCAAAGGCATCCATGGAAGAAATCGTCTTTAAGGATGTATATCCAATGTATGGTATGTCTGATGTTCGAAATTCATCTTTGGAACGAAACACGGCAATTCAAAATGACTTGCAGGAAAATCTTAAATTGGCGAAAGGACTTTTACAAAAAATTTATTCGGCCAGGAAATTCCCATTGATTGAAGAAGTAATTTTTAAGATCGATGAGCAATCAAAGAAAATCAAAGGTGGCCTTGCATCAGGAGATGAAAGCAATGTATTGGAATTTCTAAAGTTGGAGATCAATCCACTTTTCAATCAGTTTGAGTCAGATGAAGTCCTCAAAAAATTAATCGATGAGTACAGGGAACGTTTGGACCCTCAGTTTGGTGTGGTTTACAAAAGGCGAAAATCCTTTGAGAAAAGTCTGGCATTAATCAATCAAGCCATCGGAAGTCACCTGGATGAAGCGGAGGCAGAAGCGCAGAAAATGTTTCCTCATTATTTCGAAAAATATAAAACGGATGGTGTGGAGTTTACTTTATATGTTGGTGATTCCCTGGTGAAGGATCAAACATTCGATGCCTTTCATCTTAAAAATTTTCACTTGTGGCAGTTGATGACCATGATAGGGATCCACCAAAAAATGGAAATCTTAAAACCTACACTTGAAAATGATTTGGATATAACCCAATTGATTCTCGTGCATGATCAGCCCATCTCCATCCGGTTCCGGGCCGATGAAAAGCAATTTGATGTAGATGGTGCTTACGACATCCGGTATGAGATCGTTAAAAAACGAATCGACAAGGCTTATATTAAAAATACGGGAGAGCGATTAACCCAGCCGGGTAAAATAGCGGTGGTCTACAATCAAAGCAAGGTTGAAGAGGAATACAAGCGATACTTCCGCTACCTCCTCGGGAAAAAATTGGTCACTGGAAAACTAGAAGTAGTTGAACTGGAAGAACTTCCCGGTGCGACGGGATTGAAAGCACTACGCATGCAAATCGCATCTGATGGCAAGGAACTGCAGTCCCAGGAAAGTTTGCTGCAGGACGTTCAGGAAGCACTGCGCATCCACTAACCATTGAAAGTTATTGTTATATTAGCTTGTACAATCACTGTACATGCCAAGGTTACTCGCTGCAATTCTCATTCTGTCGCTGTTTGCCTGCAAGGAAATTTCATTCAAAGAACCTCAGCCAAAGGGGAAGAAGAGCCTGTCGCAAGTCCCTCGCGAATTGTTAGGAAGTTATTTGGTTGTTGAGGAAAAAGGGGGAGACAGTAAAGACACATTGGTCGTTACAGAAAAGGGATATTACATTCCGAGCGATTCATCCAAGGGAGAATTAGGGGACAGTCTTGTTTTGAAAAAATACAACGGGTACTATTTTTTTAATGACAATGAAAATCCAGAATGGCTTTTGAGAGTTATCAAAAGAGAGCCGAATGGTGACCTGTCCTATATGTTGATGGAACCGGCAGAGAAGTCATTTAATGAATTCCTCTTAACGTTGAATAAAGAGATTGAAATTGATTCAGTCGGAGTGAAGAACGAAAAACTATATCAAATTGACCCGTCTCCCAAAACGCTCATCTCTTTAATAGAGAAAGGATATTTCAAAAAAACTATCACCCTTAAGAGGCTCAAGTAATTATAGTAGGTCCTCGAGGATTTTTTTCCGTTGCTTGATTTTTCTAGCGCTGTAGATGAGCATGAGCGGCATGTATAAAAAGTATGTGAAGCCTGAAATCGGGCCTCCCCATGGACTGTTTCTAAAGAGAAAAGCCAGGATAACAGAAAGCATCGGCACGCTGCCCATAAGGAAATTAGTTGTCATGCTCATTCTTGTATCGAATTCCTCGATTGTATTAAGATTGAGCAGCTGCGCATTCTTTAGCGCATAGCGATACATTAACATCAATATAAAAAAAATGCTCGCGGCTCCCGCGCCATAAATAATCATGAGTGGTGCCGCGTCTTCGGGTTTAGCCATTTGTGAGAGCTCAATAAGGATACTTTGCTGATTGAACACTAGCGCCAAAGGATATAACAGAAGGAGCTTACAAAGAAATTTTAAAGGGTATACGTAAAACAAAACAATGATCAGAAATAGCGTATTAAGAACAATCACTTTGGTGTTTTTAAAGCCATATCTATAAAAGAACACGAAATGTTCATTCCAGATCAATACAATAAGTACAATACAAGCGCTGAAAGGAATAAGCTCCCAGACAAATTTCTTAATCTGAACAAAATCGGAAGGTGCGTTGGTTGATATCAGGAGGAGCGTAATCGCCAATGAAAAAACGCCGTCACTAAGATTTTCTAATCTACCAGGTTCTTCTCCCCGGAAACGGAATTCCTTATTCATTCCGATGAAATGCTTACCGAAAGTCTCACGGAGCATAATATTGAATGCTGTTATTATAGAAAGCTACAAATCTATTAGGGCTAATAAAAGAGTCCGACAAGGAAGCTTAATAATTATTTGGCTTCTTCCCCAATGAAAGGCGATACCTGTTGATGCAATCTTATCGCTTTTCGAGACAGCATGAATCCTATAATTAGAGAAACACCAGCGCCAGTCCATATTCCGGGAATAAAAGAAATGAACAAGAAATAATCGTAAGATCCATGAAATATGGCCGCAGCGATTAATGAGATGATACTGAAATAAAAAACCTTTCGATGGGTGAATTTTGCTTTTCCGAGAAAGAAACCCATGAGGATCGCGAAAGTGGCATGTGCCGGAACGGCCGTAAACATCCGCAGTATACCCGTAGCTAAGCCGTATTGATAGACGTACAATACATTTTCCAAAGTCGCGAAGCCCATGCCCACCATAATCGCGTAGACGATGCCATCAAAAGGTTCATTAAAGTTTTTATTGTAAAACAGGATGAAGCGCACAAAAAAGAATTTGCTGAATTCCTCCACCAGCGCAACCTTGAAGAAGGCATTGAAAAACTGGTGAGCGACGTCGTCTTCCTTCGTTAAGATCAGCGCGTTTACTGGCCAGCTAATGAACATTGTTACGATTGTGCTCAGCCCGCCGTAAAGGAAGGTGATTGTTAGTAGTCCAAGTGGCTCGCGTTCGTGTTTATCTCTCAGGTAAATGTAAACCATGATGGCTGCCCCTGGAGCCAGCGCCAATGCAAATAAACTTAAAGCATGCATGAACGGAAAATTGACGATCGAAGATAAAAATAATCGACCATCTTCCTAAAAATCTCTGCGTCCTACTCGATAACACCTTCGATTTCATCCATTTTATCCTCGGTATATTTACCGATCGTAGCATGGACTATTTTGCCGGTCGGGTCCAATACGAAAAAGTAAGGCACATCTTTTTTATCAAACTCCAGCGCCTCTTTGTAGGGTTTTAATTCTCCCTTGTAAAATAGAACATAAGGCAACAATTGAGGGTCGATATTTTTAAGTGCTTTGCGTTTCGCTGTGCCAGTAGCGGCAGCGTTAATGCCTGTGAACATGGGAATAAAGTAAACATTCACATCGTATGTGAACCCCGACAGTAAGCCTTTTGTTTTTTGGATGTATTTTTCGAATACAGGTTGAAACCAGGAATTCAATTCATCTTCTGATTTTTTTGAATAGGCCAGGCCCAATAGCGTGTATTTACCTTTTGCATCCTGAGGTAAATTGACTTTTTTATCTTCCACAGTTTCTACCTCCATCGCTGGAAACATTTTGCCGGTAACTTGCGCTGCGGCGCTCAACGTTAAAACTGTAGCGAACATCAGCAGGCCTATTCTTTTCATACCTTCATTAAATTTTATGATCCTAAAGTTACGAAAACGATACCAGAAAAATATGTGCTAAGAAATTATGGATACGAAATGGAAGTTGTAAGCGCCGAATGCTGGTTGAGTTGCATTTTATACCTTTGACCGGTTATCAAAAAACTAATGAATGCAAAAAATCATTACGATCAGCACTTAGGAAATTTTTACTCCTGGATGTTGGGCGACTTCGATGAGAAACAGAAAGAACAAGAAAATTTCTTTTGGCGAAATGGCATAAAACCTGTTTCGAGGAAGGTTGCTTTTGATTTGGGTGCAGGTAATGGATTACAGGCCATCTCGCTCGCAAAATTGGGTTTTGCAGTGACGGCGATTGATTTCAACACGCAACTTCTGGATGAACTAACAAGCCGAAAAAGCAATTTGAACATTGAAATAATCAACGATGATCTTCTAACCTATTTACAGAGAAGCCGTCACCAAGCAGAACTAATTGTATGCATGGGCGATACGATAACACACATGGAGAGCATTGATCAGCTGGCATTGTTAGTTCAGCATATGTCGAGCCACCTGGAACCAGGAGGAAAAATAGTGCTTTCGTTTCGTGATTTAACCAAAGAATTGCAAGGAGATGAACGATTCATACCTGTAAAAAACGATGATTCAAGAATACTTACCTGCTTCCTGGAATATTTCCCCCACCACGTCATGGTGCACGACATCCTGTACGAAAAGCGAAGATGGAAAATGGATTCAAAAGGTCAGCTCCTATCCGAAACTTCGCTTAGACGTCGCGCTACTCACGGATCTGCTTCAGAAAAACGGTATCCAACTGTTGAAGTCGGAGATCATTAACAGAATGATTTATCTTATTGGTAAAAAAGCTGGTGATGGGAGTGTAGAAGAAATTATTCACTAATCCATTTCATTTTTTCTTCAACCGGTTTTCTTTTTCCCTTCGGCAATTCACGTTTACGAATTCCCACATGGAAAAAACCAAGAAGCTTATCTTCACCTTCCAATCCAAAAAAAGTCTTGGCTTCCTCGAAATAGGTAACGCCTCCGGTGCTCAGATAAGCGCCCACGCCATAAGCGGCTGCCGTTAAATACATATTCTGAACAGCACAAAAGACAGCACCGATCTCTTCAATTTCAGGCACCGATTTTTTGGGATCCCGTTTCATGCCGACTGCGATAATGTGAGAAGACAGCATGGGTTTAGTGAGCAAGTTCTGGTAGCGTTCTTCTTTGTAGGAATTATCTGCCAGCGTTACTTTTTTATAAAGCTCAGCCTGGTATTGTGCCAATTTTAACAACCCGGCACCCGTAAAGACAACAAATCTCCAGGGTTCTGTTAATTTATGTGTAGGCGCCCAGTTAGCATTTTTGAGCATTTGAATGACAATAGCGTCGTCTACCTGCTCTCCGCTATAGTCTTGCTGAAACACGGATCGACGGCTTTCGATTACCTCATTAACCAATTCGGGATTAAAGTTCATTAGCTTCATTTTTTGTAAAGTTACTATTATCATTTTTTAAATTATGAAGAAGTTCATATTCCTGGCGCTGGTAATTTCATCCTGTGCTCCCGTATATATTCCGAATGCGCGAAACTCGCCATTGTTTACAAAAGCAGGAGAATTTCAAGGATCAGTCCAATTTGGTAACGGAATAGATGCGCAAGGTGCTATTGCTGTCACCAACCATATTGGTCTGATGGGGAATTTTTCATATGCCGATAACCAAAGCCCCGATCCGGATGAGCTCGATAATTACCATCGCCATAAATTTTTTGAAGGTGGAATTGGATATTATGAAAATGATGGCAACTGGTGTTACGAAATTTTTGCAGGTTATGGACGCGGAGAAGGATCAAGTTATGACACCTATGAGTTTTTTGATTACACTTCAGATCCGGTCCGCGCAACAGGTAAATTCGAACGCTACTTTATCCAACCTGCTTTTGGCCTGAACAAAAAAATAATGCATGTTTCTTTTGTTCCTCGAATCGCACTCGTAGACTTTAATGAGTTTTCCAGTGATGCATCAGTTTCACCTTACATTGCAGCCGATGATCCAAAGGTATTCTTCGAACCAGCAGTAATAGGACGGGTAAACCTGATGAATAATCATATGTTTTTTACCTTCCAGGGAGGATTTTCTCATTCCGATCTCAAAAACATATTATGAATATCGCCCTGTTTACGTTTGTACAGGGATTGGATTTCGAATCGGAGGAATTAAAAAAGAAGCCGCCGGCTAACTAATTTTATTTAGGAAACTGACTACCGTCGATATTAGGTATGACTTTCAGCGCATTCTTGTAATATATTTTTTTCAGAATGTCGTCGGGTAAATCCAGGCCATACATGCGCCAGAAAGCGTGATACCGTTTATGATAAGGGAAATACTCGTCCGCGGTTTCTAATACCCGAAAATACGTTTCATATTCTTCTGGCACCCAAGAGTCCTTGCCAAACATAACACGGTCTTGATATTTGGTCAAAAACTCACGCGCTGCTCTCGGCTGTCTTCCCAGCTCAGCAATCACGGCGCCAATTTCCGTGTACATGTTAGGAAATTGATCCATTAATTCACCGAGTTTTTTCAAGTCGCTTCCATACCATCCCAAGTGCGCATTGATGAATTTTGTTTTGGGATGTTTTTTAAAAAGGTTATGCTGCTCAGCGATGATGGTTTCCCATGAAACAGGATCGGTATCGTGGCGTCTGCCTGGATGCGTTTTAAGCTCAAGCCACCTTTCGTTGTTTTTATCTATGGGCTGCCAAAATTGTTTTGGGTCCGCTGCATGTATTAATACTGGAATACCTAACGCTGCGCACTTCGCCCAGATGGGATCAATGCGGGGGTCGTCGATAGGAATGCGATTACCTTTGCTGTCTTTGTTGAACATGCCAAGACTCTTGTAGATCTTTAGCCCATTCGCGCCTTTTTTCACATCCTCCTCCAACTGCTTCGTCATCCGGCTTTGCCACTCAGCGTCATCAATGCCGCCGAAATCCACGTTTGTAAAAATGATAAAACGTTTGGGAAATGAACTCTTCACATTTTCCAGTGACTTTTCAAGATGGTCAGTACTCCCCCTTCCTCTTCCGCTCAGGTTGACCATAACCTGCATGTTGAGCTTATCCATGTCTGCAACCAAATCACCGAGGTTTTGTGATGTCATTCCAAACTGATGATTATGTACATCGATAAAGGGAAACTTAGCTCGGGTAACGCGATGTTCCGGCACAACCAGCGATGAAGGAGGATCATATTCCTCGAAATCCATAGTCATATCCAATGGCTTTTCCTGACCGCAGGCTAGCGTCAAACTAAGAAAAAATGCAGGAGCGATAAATAGTTTTTTCATGGTAATAAATAACCCTTCAAGATAGTTGGAATTACAAAACAGGGAGGCAAAATTTTCTAAACGGATTGTATGGCTCTTTAATGGTTGCGCGGTCATATCATTTTTATCGCAATCTTCGACGAGTAACCTGATTCGAAGATTGAGCAAGGTCAATTTATTTTTAACTTCGCAGAGGATATCACGCCATGAAGAAACTCTCATTTATTATATGCTTGTTGAGCGTCACTTTTTTGTACGCCCAGGACCAACAGCTCGACGCTGCGAAGGCAAAGATAGACGCAAAGGATTTTGAAGGAGCAAAGGCCGATTTAAAAAAGGTAATTGATGCATCTCCTAAGAATAAACATGCATTTAACCTGCGCGGTATTGCCCGTACAGGTCTAAGTGACTTCTATGGAGCGATAGGTGATTTCAATATTGCCATAGAAATAGATTCAACGTTCGCCGATCCCTGGAATAACCGAGGTGAAGCAAAGTTTGCTTTGGGCGACGACGAAGGTGCCATAGAGGACTTCAATAAAGCGATAAAGTTCAATCCCAAGTTTACCAATGCTTATACGAACCGGGGACTGGCAAAATTTAATATCGAGGATTTACAGGGTGCATACTTTGATTTTTCCAAAGCGTTAGAGCTTGGCCCCGTTGACGCCGATAAATATTTTAATCGAGGCGTTACGAAAGCTGAACTGGGAGAATTCATCAGCGCTATTGATGATTATTCTAAAGCACTCGAACTGGAGAAAAAAGAGGCCAGCCTGTATAACTACCGTGGTGTCGCGCAGTATAATGTTGGTAATCTCGACATGGCTATCGCGGATTACAATGAGGCAATAAGACTTGATCCCAAAGATGCCCAGATCTATGAGAACAGGGCGTTGGCAAAAGGAGCTAAGGAAGAATTTAAGGCTGCGCTGGAAGACTATGACAAAGCAATCGAGTTAAACCCTGAAGAACCGGAGACTTATAACTTAAGAGGCGTAACAAAATATAATTTAGATGACCACGCCGGAGCCATAGCCGACTACACCAAGGCCATCGAATTGGATGCGACCAATCCGGTATATTTTGACAATAGGGCGTTGAGCAAAACCGAAAAACAAGACTATGCCGGCGCAATAGAAGATTACTCTTCCTCCATTGAGTTATATCCCAGCGATCCCGAAAGCTACTACCAGCGCGCGTTGGTAAAAATGAGCATGAACAACAAATACGATGCTTGCCTCGACTTTAAAAAAGCGGAGGAACTAGGATCCACAGAAGCGAAAGCCGAGATTAAAAAGAATTGTAAATAGAAAGAAATAAAAGAGCCAGGTTAAATTTTCCTGGCTCTTTCTAAGATCATTTTTTGACCACCAGTGTGCCTGCAATGATATCATGAAGGCCTTGCTTCTTTTCCGTAAAACCAGCCATAATATAACCGATGAAGAGGATCATCCCGGAAATGATCTTGCAGACGTTTCGTATAAGGGACTTAACGAAATCTATACTATTGCCGTCAACATCAGTAACTTTTAGTCCAAGGGCTATCTTTCCGACAGTCCCCTGAAATTTCGACGATTCCATCAACGACCAGTACAAAAGGGCGATGACGGTTGTTAATATTGCGGTCGCACTTGCCAACGCTACCATGCTTCCGATCATCCCCATAGTTTCGGCATCCGACATACTCTCCATGTTATCCATTTTGGAGGCAAAGGAAATACCCATGAGGGCTAACACAGGAACAAAGACAAAGGATTGAACAACGTAGATGATAATGTAATCAATGATGTAGGCCACGAAACGCAGCCAGAAACCGGCGTAAGTTGTATTCATTGGTTTAGGGGTTTGGTTGCTTAAATCTAAAAGATAAAAATCAACGGTGCAATTTTTTGGAAAGAGATGGATGTGATTCGTTAAATTGGCAATTGCTTATGCCATCAATTCAACTTTTATCCCATGAGGCAATTCCTTTTGCTCAAGCTTTTTATTTTCTGCGTTTGTGCAACCCAAGCGCAAAAACTCCTTACTCCAAAAGAATTTTTAGGATATGAACTAGGGGATCGCTTCACGCAACATTATCGTGTTTTGGATTATTTTAAACATGTTGCTGATGTAATGCCAACTGTTGAATTCCGACAGTATGGAGAAACCTACGAACATAGACCGCTCATCTACGCTGTCGTTAGTTCTGCTGGAAATTTGCAAAACCTCGAACAACTGCGGATCAATAATTTACGAAGGGCCGGCTTGGTGGAAGGCCCGTCCACTGGCGAGAAAAAAGCAATCGTGTGGTTAAGTTATAATGTTCATGGCAATGAAGCGGCTTCGTCAGAAGCTTCCATGCTGACCTTATACGAATTGGCAAATACTTCGAATGCAAAAACGCAAGAGTGGTTGAAAAACACGATCGTAATTTTAGATCCTTGCATAAATCCAGACGGGCGCGATCGCTATGCGAATTTTTATAACCAATATCTCAATAGTCCGCCAAACAGTAGTGGCGATGCCAAAGAACATCGCGAGCCATGGCCCGGAGGAAGAGCTAATCACTATCTTTTTGATTTGAACAGAGACTGGGCTTGGGGCACGCAAAAAGAAACCCGGCAACGCCTCAAAATCTATCATGAATGGATGCCCCACGTTCACGTTGACTTCCATGAACAGGGTTATAATAGTCCATATTATTTTGCACCCGCAGCCGAACCTTATCACGAAGTAATTTCACCGTGGCAACGGGAATTTCAATCTATTATTGGAAAGAATAACGCCAAGTATTTTGATGCCCAGGGATGGCTGTATTTTACCAAAGAAATTTTTGATTTGTTCTATCCCAGTTACGGAGATACGTATCCCACGTATAGTGGAGCCGTTGGGATGACCTATGAACAAGGCGGCGGGGGTTTTGGCGGGCTTAACATTATGACTAAAGAAGGTGATTCACTCACGCTAAAGGACAGGCTTACCCATCACCATACTTCCGGATTGGCTACCATAGAAGTTACGTCGATTCACGCCGAAAAGGTTGTGGATGAGTTTGAAAAATATTTCAAAGAAAATCTTAATAGTCCGGCGTCTCCCTACAAGACCTACATTATTAAAGCTGATAATAATAATGACAAGATCACCCAACTGACAAAGTGGATGGACCTTCACAGTATTAAATATGGACACGCGGCAGCAGGAAAATCAATGCGCGGATTTGATTACCAGAATCAAACCATTGGGAATTTCACACTTACCACCGACGATCTACTGATCAGCATTTATCAACCTAAATCACGATTCATCACCACCATATTCGAGCCTCAATCCAACCTGGTCGACTCCGTAACGTATGATATAACCGCATGGAACCTGATCTATGCCTATAATTTAAAAGCGTACGCTACGAGCGAACGTGTGAATGTGAGCAAGGCCTTTCAGGCCAAATCCCCGGAAGGACGATCTATATCCGATAAGCCCTACGCTTATATCTTCAAATATCAAAGCGTGGACGATGTTGCCTTGGTGGCTGGCTTGATGAAGCGTGGAATAAAAGTTCGTGCATCGGAGAAATCATTTTCCCTGAATGGAGACAGTTTTGAACCCGGGTCGCTCATCATCACACGACGGAACAATGAAAACCTCGATGATTTTGACAAAACTATACAACAAGTTGCAAACGACATGGGACAGGAAAGTCTTTACATCTGCCACAGGCTTTGCCAGCAAAGGTAAGGACGTAGGTGCAGAAGCAGTAAGATATCTAAAGCCACCAAAAATAGCGGTACTTTTTGGTGAGCAAACTTCGTCGCTTTCCGCTGGCGAAATCTGGCATTTTTTTGAGCAACAAATTCGATATCCGATTACACAGATCGGAACCGACTATTTTGCCGAGATCGAATTGGGGAAGTATACTGTTTTGATCGTTCCTGATGGATCGTATAAAATGCTGAACGACGAGGAACTCAATCGGATATCCGCGTGGGTCAGCAAGGGCGGCAAATTGATTGTTATCGGGAACGGCTTGAATGCTTTTGCTGAGAAGAAAGGTTTCGCTTTAAAAAGTTATGTAACCGATGCTGAAAAAAATGAAGCCGAGAGAAAAGAAAAATTGGCGAAGGAAAAGGAATTGCTAACACGCTATGAGGATGCTGAGCGCAAAGAGATTTCAAATGTAATTTCAGGAGCAATTTATAAAATTGCCATTGACACGTCGCATCCATTGGCGTTCGGTGTCGGAAATTCATATTATACCCTCAAGACCAGCGACCTTCGTTTCGCCTATCTTGAAAAAGGATGGAATGTCGGTGTCATCAAAGGTGTAGCCAAACCGGTACAAGGTTTTGCGGGTAAACATATCAACAAGAAAATGGATAACAGTCTTGTTTTCGGTGTGGAAGAAAAAGGCGAAGGCAATATTGTGTATCTGGTAGACAACCCTCTTTTCAGAAGTTTTTGGGAAAGCGGGAAGATGATCTTTTCGAATGCAGTATTTATGGTAGGACAGTAAAAGTTGCCGCTACCTTTTACCGGGATTACAATAATTTTTCATCGCCATAGTCTTCCGTTACTTCTTCCAAATAGAAATAACGAATGTTGATATTAATGATGGTTTTATATGGAATGGTGATGTATCGTCCGGGAATATCGTAATAGCGATTTTCAGATAGATCATCCTGTAAAAGTCTTCGTTTTGCATCCTTCAGGACAATATTCTCAAGCCCTCCTTCATCAGAAAGTGTAAAGTGAATTAACTCTCCAATGTAAATCATTTGTTGCGAGCCCACGCTGGTAAGAGCATTCACCAGTTTAAAGCTTACTTCTTCCGGATGATCTGGTACTTCCGGGAAATCCAGAAATTCGCCGCTCAATAAATAATGCCAGTCGTTTGTAAAGCGAAATAATTTAAACTTTCGATCCAGCTTTAATGTCCGGACAATTTTGCGACAAGCATGGCCTGTAAAAAAAGATACGGTCATCACAAACGTGCAATAGAGAAGATACGAAACAAAAATATCGCCGTAGCCCTCGTTACTTTGTTGAAGTAAGGCGATGCTTAGCAACTGTTTTAAATTGAAATTAAACTGGAACACAGCAGCTGCAGCCAGCAACAAGAAATATGACATGATGTGCATAATAATAGACGGAAACAGTGCCCAAAACACTTCGTCTAATACGCCTGAGAATTTTAATTTCCTGGAAAATGCGGATGAGAGATATGCCCGCTTGAATGTTATTCCAGGGAGGATGAATAGAAAAAGAAAGAGAGTAGATACAGCAAACGCCACGGTTGGTTCTGGTTTAGCCCAGTTCCCTTACGAAATAGACTTTCTCGCCCAGACGAAAAGTCTTTCCTTCGCCATCAATTTCTTTATTGATGTCAATTAATTTATAGACAAGCTCGCGGCTTTTCTTTACTTTATTGGATATCCAATGTTGCTTATTGTCAGATTTTGATTTCATAGGATTGATCTCATAAGCTTAACGCAAAATATCACAAAAAAGTGACAAATCCTTAAATTCGCCTTGGTTTAAGCACTCAATCCCTATACGTCGAAGCTACTTTATTAACGCTTTTGTTACTTCCCAAACCAAATCAGGTTCGAATCCTTTTTGAATGATATAGGTCGCTAGTTTCTCACGCTTGACATAAGGATTCTCTTCTTCGGTTTGGTCGGCTTTCTTTAAAAGCAAGGATTCAATCGTCTTACGATATTCAGCTTCATCTATTTCCTGAAGGCCAATACGGATACAATTTTTGGTAAGACCCTTGGCTTCGAGCGCGTTGATGATCTTTATCCTTCCCCAGTTTTTTAGTCGGAATTTTCCACCAGCAAATGCTTTTGCAAAGCGTTCTTCATTTAAATAACCTTCGGAGATAAGATGTGAGATCATCTCATCAATTTCTTGAGACGAAAGTTCTAAATCGTAAAGTTTGTTTTTTACCTCCTGGTGAGATCGCTCCTGATAAGCACAATAGTGATAGATTTTTTTCCGGACTTCGCTGGCAGTAAGTTTTTTCAATCCTTTTTGCACATCGTAAATTTAAAAACCAGATTCTAAATCTTTACGCTGGACTTGGGCTCTTGCGTCCTGCTTTCAGGTTTCACCAAGCCCTTGTTCTTCAAGATGCTCAGCACAAATTTTCGCTCATTCTCCGTGTTGAAGATTTTAAAGGGCCAGTATATCAACTGCGCTTTATTCACAAACAGGACAAAGTGATCTTTGCCTATGGTAGCACTTTTTATTTGATCCCACTTCAAAGGCATACCTTCGCGGGGGTTGAGTTTCATCAGGATTTGTTGGCTGGTAATTTCATATGAAAATCTTTCAAACAACATCTTCCCTTGCTCTAGTTGCGTAACGCCATAAAACTGAATCCACCAGAAAAGCAAATACAATCCTAACCCGATAAAGGCCCCAATAAACCACCAAATAGAGTTGGCACCTGGGATAAAATAACCGAGGCAGATGACGATCGCGCCCAACACGGCCATCCATCCTTGTTTTTTAAGAATGGTTTTGAAAGCTGTATTGATATAGGTTTTCTTATCCAGTTTGTAGTTTTTAGTCTTAACGATCATAAATTATTCAATTCACTTTACTTCAATTCAAAATTTATTCAAACGCCTTCAAGCTTAAATCAAGGCTCTTAATGCTGTGGGTTAATGCACCTACGGAAATAAAATCTACCCCACAGTCGGCAACGTCACGGATCGTTTCTTCTGTGATTCCGCCACTTGCTTCTGTCTTATACTTTCCGTCAATCCGCTTCACGGCGGCCTTCAGGGTTTCCAGATCCATATTATCCAACATGATAACGTCTACCCCACCGACACGAATCACTTCGGCAACTTCTTCCAGGGTTCGTGTTTCAATTTCAATTTTTAAATTTCTATTTCCGGCGCGAAGATAATCTTTTGTTCGAATGATTGCCCGCTCAATACCTCCCGCCATGTCAATATGATTATCCTTTAGCATAATCATATCGAACAGCCCTATCCGGTGGTTGAGTCCGCCACCCAGCAAAACGGCCCACTTCTCCAAAAGGCGAAAATTCGGTGTTGTCTTGCGCGTATCCAGAATTTTAGCCCCCGTGCCCGCAATTAAGGAGCTTAAATGATGGGTTTTGGTGGCAATGGCGCTCATACGCTGCATACAATTCAATACTAATCGTTCTGTCGTCAGAATCGATTGCGCTGATCCCTCTACCGTAAAAGCAATTTCCCCTTTTTTTACCGGAGGTACCGTCAGCAAGTTTTACGTCAACCGTTAACGATGGGTCGAAGGAATGGAATATTTGCTCGGCCAGCTCTACTCCCGCAAGAATACCATCCTCTTTTATCAGCAATCTTGCCTTTTTAATGGAATTTGAAGGGATTGCAGCAAGTGTGGAGTGGTCGCCGTCACCAATGTCTTCCGCAAGGGCAGATAGAATGAATTGATGAAGAAATTCGGAAGTAACGTAGGCAGGCCTCATCGCGCAAAAATAGAACGCGAATTTCTAGAATCTGCAAATCAAAGGGAATTTATCATTCCTTGGCAAAAGAGATTTCATGAACCAGCTGTTGGCTGTTAATAGCTTTGATTTTCATGAATACCCGATAGGTTTCGCCCCCGCTTTTGAATTGACCGATGGCGAAGGGCTGACCTCCTTTGGAAGAACCCTGGTGTATAATACTGAATTCTGAGGGTGGGTGTTGTTTAAAAAAATCACGAAATACAAATTCGGCTTGGGCCTTACTGTAAGACTGAACATTTCCATCCAATGTGACATCAACCGTTTGATTGAGGTATTTCGACAACTCTTTCGCGCTACCAGCCTTGATCGTTTCTTTCACTTGATCAATAACATCGCCTTGAGCGAAAGTAAAAACGCTCTGAAAGCTGATCAATAGAAAAACCAAAACGGGTAGAAATCTTTTCATTTTCATGGGAATAAGTTCGCTAAAACTATGCCATTGTTCGAAAGATAATAAAATATGCGATCCTGACTCCTGTTCCATCGATTACGTTCCTCAAATGCATGTTAACTGCCTGATATTCCTTTAATCCTCCTTATATTTGGCCGCTTTTTATTTGCTTAGAAGTTTAATTTTGAAGTCGTTATCCTGCGCCCTCGTTCCAAAAAAAGAAAGGTGATAGCGATTTCGTAGTTCTATAAAAAATGTATACCCACTCATTTTATGAATAAGAAAGTTTTGTTAATGATACTCGATGGCTGGGGCATCGCAACCAATAAGGCAGTGTCGGCAATTGATCAGGCTAAAACTCCCTTTATTAATTCTTTATACCCCAAGTATTCGCATAGTAAACTTGAGGCATCCGGATTAGCCGTTGGATTGCCGTTAGGACAGATGGGCAATTCGGAGGTCGGCCATATGAATATTGGCGCGGGACGAGTGGTCTATCAGGATTTGGTAAGGGTGAATAAGGCGATTGAAGAAAACGAGCTGGACACAAATTCCGTCTTGTTGGAAGCGTTTTCCTACGCAAAAAAAAATAATAAGAGTGTGCATTTTATGGGATTGCTCTCAGATGGAGGTGTGCATTCGCACATAAATCATCTGAAGGGTCTGATTACGATCGCAAATAATAATGGTATAAAAAACCTCTACGTTCATGCTTTTACCGATGGACGGGATACGGACCCCAAGGGAGGAATCGACTATCTGAAAGATTTGACAAACCACCTTCAAAAAACAGGGGGTAAATTAGCGAGTATCATCGGTCGTTATTATGCGATGGACCGCGATAAGCGATGGGAACGGGTGAAGCTGGCGTACGATCTTCTCGTGAATGGTGTTGGTGAAAAAACACAGGACCCCTTGCAAGCCGTTCAAAAGTCTTATCAAAATAATGTTACCGATGAATTCATTCAACCCATAGTCATTGTCGATGATGCGCAAAAACCAATTGGAACCGTTAAGGAAGGCGATGTGGTTTTGTGTTTTAATTTTCGAACAGACCGTGGAAGGGAAATAACTGAAGTGCTTACGCAACAAGATTTTCCTGCGCACGGCATGAAAAAACTTTCCCTCTATTATATCACGCTGACCAACTACGACGACTCGTTCAAGGATGTAAAAGTAATTTTTGATAAGGATAACCTGGAGAATACGTTGGGTGAAGTAGTTTCTAAGGCAGGGAAAAAACAAATCAGAATTGCAGAAACAGAAAAATATCCTCACGTAACCTTCTTTTTTTCCGGTGGACGGGAAGAACCGTTCGCGGGGGAATCACGCATACTTTGCCCTTCACCAAAGGTTGCTACGTATGATCTGGCCCCCGAAATGAGCGCCAATGAAATCAAGGATAAAATCATTGTTGAATTAAATAAAAAAGAACCTGATTTTATCTGTTTGAATTTTGCCAATCCAGATATGGTTGGGCATACTGGCGTATTCTCGGCTGCGGTTAAGGCTTGCGAGACGGTTGATTCATGCGCTCAGCAAGTTACTGAGGCGGCGCTGAAAAATGGTTATACCACGATCATCATTGCCGACCATGGAAACGCCGACATGATGATCAACGATGATGGATCCCCAAATACCGCTCACACAACCAACCTGGTGCCTTGCATTCTCGTGGACAACGACTACAAAGGAAAATTGAAAAACGGAAAACTAGGTGACCTGGCACCAACAATCCTAACCTTGATGGGTATAGCAATTCCGGCGCGAATGACAGGGGATGTTTTGCTCGAAACGTCTTCGAAACCTTGATTTATCTTTGAGAGAGATGTTTGCTAAAACTCGTTTATTCCAGGGTGCAATTGTTTTAATCACCTTGTTTTTTCTATCGTGTTCAACGGAGGAACAAAAAGTTGCTGTTCTTTATAACGTCGACAGCCTGTTCAACACACAAATCGATTATTTGCTTGGACATGAAGCTGCCATTAGCAAGAAAGCAGTATTGAATGGAGTAGAGAAAATTACTACGATCAACCCAAAAGATTCCTTAGCCTGGAACCAGGAGCTTGCGATTTTTTTTGAATTGGATGTCGTGAACAAACCTATTAACAAAGGCGTATATAAAGTTGAAGAATACCCAGACAACAAAAGCAATTTAAGTGTTAAATCCTTTTCTACAACGGAAGACCTACCCGTTAGATTTTTAAAGGTCTATTATCAGAAATCGTTGCGTCAGCTTCGAAAAATTGAAGCACAATACAATGAAGCCAACTCGCTTTATTCGAGCAAACGATTTTTAACCATCGAATTTGAAAACGTATATAATAAAACAATATTAACATCCTATTCCATCGCAGGAGGGCAAAAGATGTTCTTGGATGATTCCGTTCAATATAACATTGACGCAAATATTGTTTTGAAAAAATAAAGAGTATGGCGAAACGGAATAGTGGAGAACCATTGAAGGAAGAAGAAAAAAGACAGCTTAATTCTCAAAACTTCAAACAACTTCTTGGGATTTTTAGATTTACGCTTCCTTATCGAGGTTTGTTTATCGTTGGCCTTGTGGCATTGGTTTTATCAAGTGGTACTCTTTTGGCGTTTCCACTGCTGGCGGGCAAACTTTTAGATATTGCGACGGGGAAAAAAATTCCTTATTTCACTTCGATAAATGAAATCGCGTTAGCGCTGGTCGTAATCCTATTTGTGCAGAGTATTTTTTCCTTTGTGCGCGTCTATACTTTTGCTATCGTGAGCGAACGCGCCCTGGCGGACCTTCGAAAAACGCTATATCAAAAGATAATTTGGCTTCCGCTTAGTTTTTTTGACAACCGGCGAGTCGGCGAGTTAATGAGCCGCATAACTGCGGATGTTGCTATACTAATGGATCTTTTTTCCCTAACAGTTGCCGAATTTCTAAGGCAAATTCTGACACTCGTCCTGGGTACGGCAATTATCTTTTTTTTCGCGCCAAAGCTAACCGGATTCATGCTGCTCACTTTTCCGATCCTGGTAGTTACTTGCGCTGGTATTTGGAAAATACATTCGAAAATTGTCCAAGAAAACACAGGATCAACTCGCACAGGCAAATGTTGTAGTGGAAGAGTCATTGCAGTCTGTTTCGGTAGTCAAAGCCTTCACGAATGAAATTTTTGAAACTAATCGATACGCTAATATATTAATGAGTGTCGTGAATGTGGCTATTCGTACGGCGCGTTTCAGAGGCTTATTCATTTCCTTTATAATATTCGCCGTATTCGGTGGTATAGTAGCCGTAGGGTGGTACGGTGCATTTCTTGTGCAATCCAATGAAATGACTGTTGGTGAGTTGTTTTCTTTTGTTCTTTATACACCGTTCATCGGCTTTTCTATCGGCGGCCTTGGTGATATATATTCGCAACTTCAACGTTCCATTGGAGCGTCTGAACGTCTGCTTGAAATTTTAAAGGAAAAAGATGAAGCGGAGGAAAGAAATTTTCCGCCGGTCAAACTTCAAGGAAAAATTGAATTCGATGGTGTATCATTTGCTTATCCAACCCGAAAAGATTTTCAGGTGCTTAAAGATTTGCATTTTCAAGTGGAGCCAGGTGAAAAAGTTGCGTTGGTAGGGCAAAGTGGTTCCGGAAAATCAACCATCATAAACTTACTGCTTCGGTTTTATGGTGTTGAAGATGGTGCTATAAAAGTGGACGGGAAATCAATACAAGAGTTTAACCTTACCGCCTATCGCAGGAATTTAGGAATAGTTCCACAGGAAGTAATTCTTTTTGGAGGCACCATCCGTGAAAACATTTCCTATGGAAAACCCGCAGCGACATTTGAAGAGATTAAGGAGGCTTCGCGTCAAGCAAACGCCTTGGATTTTATTGAGAGTTTTCCCGAGGGATTCGATACGCTTGTCGGAGAACGCGGTGTGAAACTTTCTGGCGGACAGCGTCAACGTATTGCTATCGCAAGGGCGATCCTTAAAAATCCATCAATACTGATCTTGGATGAGGCTACCAGCTCACTGGACGCGCAGTCTGAGGTTTTGGTTCAGCAGGCTTTAGAGAAACTAATGGAGGGAAGAACAACAATCGTAATAGCCCATCGGCTCAGCACCATAAAAAAAGTAGACCGTATTTTTGTTATTCAGGAAGGGCGACTTGCAGAAATGGGTTCTCACCTGGAGCTCAGTGCCCTAAGTAATGGTATTTATCGTAACTTGCTCACCCTACAATTGCAGTAACTTAAATTGTTACAATAGGGACTTAGTATGAGTGTTGTCTCAGGGACATTGTTAAAAGATTTTAAGTTAAGGGCAACCCCTAACCGGGAGGAGATATTGCACCTTTTCCTATTGAAGAACTATGCTTTGTCACACAGCGATATTGAGAGGGAAATTGATAATTCGTTGGACCGTGTGACGGTGTACCGGACGTTGAAAACTTTTTTGGATAAGGGCTTAATTCATAAAGTACTTGATGATGAAGGCAGTTTGAAGTACGCGCTTTGTAAAGAAGCCTGCAACACAGCTGAACATCACCATGATCATGTCCACTTTAAGTGCGTCAAGTGTGGGCTAACAAGTTGTCTAAATATTGAAGTACCTGTTATAAAACTACCTAAGGGTTACAAAGCAAATGAAGTTAATTTACTAATCCAGGGGGTTTGTGAACGCTGCAATTGATAATTTTTGGATGTATGGTTCCCTTTCCAAGCCCCTGTGTATAAATCCACAATGCAAGTTTTTGGGTTTAAATAATATTTGTAGTTTTGAGATCCACAAGCTTCGAGGATTGAATTTTTTAATGTTTTTAGGCTTGAATAACCGCGAAATAATCTCCTTGCAATCATCGTTGAACATACTTTTATTTTCCCTTTTCAGAGATAGTGAAAGGGAGACTATTCTATTTGCGATTTTTGCTTTTATCATCGTACTTTTTCTGGTGCTTGATTTGGGCATACTTAACAAGCGTGCTCACCGGATTTCAACGAAATCAGCGCTCTACCAATCAATTTTTTGGGTTTTCATTTCCACACTTTTTGGTTTTTTTATCTATAAATATGATGAAAGTGGCGCCACTGGCGCAGTGGAGTATTTTTCTGCTTATCTGACGGAATATGCCCTTTCAGTTGACAACATCTTCGTAATTCTCCTTATTCTGAAATATTTCCAGGTTAAGGAAGAGTATTATCACAAAACTCTTTTTTGGGGAATTCTGGGAGCAATCGTCTTTCGCGGGATTTTCATTTTTGTGGGGGGGCTTTTGATCCAGGAATTCCACTGGATATTGTATGTGTTCGGAGTATTTTTAATCTACTCTGGAATTCGTATTTACTTTGAAGATGGGGATCAGAAAATTGAGCCAGAAAAAAATCCCATAATGAAATTGTGCCGGAAATACTTGCCTATAACCAAGGATGATCACGGAGGAAGTTTTATTGTGCGCGAGCAAGGGAAAATCATGTTCACTCCTTTGTTTCTGGTCATTGTTTTGATCGAGACCACCGATTTGATTTTTGCAGTTGATTCGATACCTGCAGCGTTTGCCATCACACAGAACGAATTTCTGGTTTACACTTCGAATATTTTCGCTGTGATGGGTCTGCGTGCTATGTTTTTCCTGCTCGCAGGTATTATCGATAAGTTCTACCTTTTACAAAAAGGCTTATCAATCATTCTCTTTTTTATCGGCGCAAAAATGCTGTTAGAGATATTCGATATCAATGTAGGTGTGTACACTTCTTTTTCTGTGATCATAGCAACGTTACACTTTCTATTATTTTTTCGGTGGTTGTTCCGCGCAAGGGTGATAAAGTTGATAAAGCTGATATATAGTTATCCCTTCACGCCCTCGACGAATAAATTTTTAGGCAGAATTTTAAGCAAAATAGGAAGCGTGAGAAATTGATGGGGCAATGCGAGGATGCCAAACGTGGGGATCGATTTTAAAACCTGTAAAAGCTGAAGCCTTACTTTTTCTTTTTCTTCAAGTGTAAGCTCATTTGAGCTGGCTTTTTTCATGAGCTGTGCAGCCTCTTCGTTTTCCTGAATTTTTTTTACCAATCTGGTCTTATTTTTTTCAGCAAGTCTTCCAACACGTTTTATAAATTGCTCGCTCACTTGCTGATAATCTTGTTTGTCTTGAACGTATTCCAACTCACCCCAATGTTCCAGCATAAAACCTTCAATAGAAATCATACTATTTTCAAGATCCTCATCCGAGAAGCCCAAGTAATGGCAAAACTGTTTTAAGAAATCGAGCTCTACTTGTTCTACTTTTTTATCTGCCCAAATTGTAAGAATCGCTACTTCCAGAAAAAATCTTTTTAGTATCCAGGAATTTTCGGAAGGCAGGTTGATATCTTCAATGGCAAATCCTTCTTCAAAAATTTTCAATGCTTCCTTCCTTCGTTGGACTGAAAGATCTGTGCTTTCTACAAAGTACTCATACAACCTTCTTTCTTCCTGCGCTACTTCTTTATTTGCATGCGATGCTGCTGCCATAACTTTTACAACTGAGAATCGAAGCTCGTCACGTTCATAGCGAAAGAAATCGGCAACTATGCGATCAGCATTGGTATGAATCCATTGTCCAAAAATGAAGACATCAAGAAATAGTAAACTGTTGTGAAAAAAATAGATCCAGAAATTACCTTCAAAATTGCTCGCGTGTTCGATGCGTTTGTTCAAAACCGTTTCTGCGAGTTCAAGGGGAGATTTTTTTCGTCCGAAAATAGTTTTGGTCGACGTGGCGAGTTCAGGGAAAATGTTGTTATAAAAATTTCCGATGTTCTCAATGGTTTTGAAGATCGCTTTCGAAAGGTCCTCTTCTGTCTTTAAAGGGTTATCATAGAAAAGCAATGAACTGCTGATCAGACTTTCCGTCAATAAAATTTTAAGCTTTTCTTTTTCTTCCCAATGATCAATATCGGAGATCCCCATCGAGGCAACGGACTGGCCATACATTAAACCTGTGGGCTGAATAACGCGGTACAATGTGTATTCAGGATGCGCAGATTTACGAATCTCAGGATTTGAAAGCTCCATGAGCGCGTTCTTGCGTAACTCTAAATAGTCTTTGAACCAGCCTTTGTCATTAGGTCTCATAACCCCGGTATTCGAGAATTGAAATTACTGATTTTGCCCAAATCAAAATTAGGTTTTTTATAATGCACCTTTCCAGCCTTGAGACTCAATTTTTTTTGCGGCCGCTTCAACCTTTACTTTCAATGCATTTTTGAATTTATCAAGACGCTTGGAAAGGGCCTTGTCGCTCGTACCGATTATTTGGGCGGCCAGGATACCCCCATTTCTGGCGCCATCCAGGGCCACGGTAGCTACGGGAACCCCCGCGGGCATTTGAAGGATGGATAGGGTTGAATCCCATCCATCAATTGAATTCGATGATTTTATGGGGACACCAATAACGGGTAAACTTGTGAGCGAAGCTATCATGCCAGGTAAATGTGCCGCCCCTCCTGCTCCGGCAACAATGACCTTGAGTCCGCGGGAACGTGCATTCGATGCATACTCCACCAGTCGCTGAGGCGTGCGATGCGCTGAAACAATGGTAAGCTCATAAGGAACGTCTAATTCTTCCAGTACTTCGGCAGCATCTTTCATGATTTTAAGGTCCGATTGACTACCCATGATAATTCCTATTAGTGGCTTGCTCATATTACGCGGTAACTTTTAAGGTTTGCTTTACAAAGTTGGCTTTCTTTTTCAGTTGCTCAATATCGTCGTCCACAATCGTCACATGTCCCATTTTTCGAAAAGGCTTGGTCAAACGTTTTCCATAAAGGTGGATGTGAACGCCGGGAAGTCGCATAATCTCATCAATTCCCACGTATTGTGCTAATCCTTCAAATCCCGGCTCCCCGAGTAGATTGACCATAGCACTTGGCAAGATCAAATTTGTATTGCCTAGTGGCAGGTTTAAAATCGCGCGAAGATGCTGTTCATACTGTGAAGTTCCATTGGCTTCGATCGTTTGATGCCCGCTGTTATGAGGCCTTGGGGCAATTTCGTTTACCAGCACGTCTCCCTCGTGGGTCACAAACATTTCGACGGCAAGTATACCGACAAGGCCAAGTTTTTCAATAACGGTCTTGGCAATACCATCGGCTGTCGCCGTAACTTTTTCAGAAAGGTCTGCGGGTGCAAAAAGATACTCTACCAGATTTTGGACGGGATGAAATACCATTTCAACCGGAGGAAAACTTTTTACCTCACCCCGCTCGTTGCGTGCCACGATCACTCCGATTTCTTTTTCAAACGGAACCAGTTTTTCCAACAAGCCCTGGGGCATCAAACGCTTTTGCAAGGTCCTCTTTGGTTCGCATGATCTGGACGCCCCGCCCATCGTATCCTTCACGTCCAAGTTTATTTACCGCAGGAAGAAAAGATTCTTTAGCAATCACATCCGCAGCGTCATTAACCAAAAGAAATTCTGCCGTAGGAATATTATTCTCCCGGTAAAATATTTTTTGCGTTCGTTTATCCTGAATCAACTCTATGATCTCAGGTTGCGGGTACACTTTCTTGCCCAGTTTGACTAATTCTTTGAGTGCAGCTGTGTTGACATTTTCTATTTCGATGGTGATGATGTCGCAGGCGGAACCAAATTTCAGAACAGTGTCAAAGTCCGTAAGCTTGCCCTGAGAAAATTCTGCCAGCGAAGCGCAAGGCGCATGTGGATCCGGATCAAGAACCGAAAAAGGAATATTAAAATCTATTCCAGATTGAATAAGCATTCGCCCCAGCTGGCCCCCACCTAAAATCCCAATTTTATAGTTACCGAAATTTTTTCCCAAGCAAAGTGAAAATTTAGCCCGCAATTTAGTGGATGTGAAGTAAAGTCAAAGGGGATTGAAATTGATAATCTCAACGGAAATTATTGTGTCGCCGACTTCGATTTGATGGACGACGTCCATGCCTTGCACGACTTCTGCAAATAGCGTATACCGTCCCTCAAGGTGCGGCGTAGAAGAATGTGTAATAAACCATTGAGTGCCCTCGGTGTCTTTTCCAGCGGAAGCCATTCCGATGCTCCCGGTTTTGTATCTTCTCTGCGAAAATTCGGATCGTATAGAATATGCCTCGCTGCCCCAGCCGTCACCCCGCGGGCAACCTCCTTGCACCACAAAGTTGGGCACGACCCGATGAAAAAATTTACCATCATAATATTTATTTGATGCCAGGGTGACAAAATTTGCCACCGAACCAGGGGCTTCGTCAACAAACAATCGAATGGTGATATCTCCCTTTGAGGTTTTGATGATGGCTTTCTGATCGCTGGGAATTTTTTTTACGGTACGTCCATGGTATCGGGTGATTAAACTCATTGGTTGGTGGCGATGCAATTTTTCTTCCTTCAAAGTAGGCAATGGCGGCTTCGAGGGGAACGATTGATTCAAAGTCTTTGGGCAACGATAGTTTATTCCTTGCCTCCTTCAGGAAGTTGAAATCTTTGATCACGGATTTATAGCCCAGGGTTGAATCTGCCAGCGCATTGGCAACAATTCCGATGACGGCTGCGTCGCCGTCAGCTATTGCCTCTTCGTAGATCTTAGCGAACTGAGATCTTAATGCAGTGTCAAAATTTTTATTGGTGTTCATCCCGACCAGCGCCAAAGCCGCTGAAACTTTTAGGATGGGTTCATTGCTCTTTACTAATTGTTCTTTTACGAACCCATACGACATAACTGAGTATTGAAGTGCTGCGAGCAATGCCGCCTTTTGGTATGGATTTTTTGAACGACTGTAAACGGACTGAATTTCTTCCGAAAGTTCTTTATGATTGGAGACAGCAAGAGCGGCTTCATATAGATTAGCCTGTATTCGCCAATTTTCCACGGAACGGGCGATGTTGCTTAATTCAAGCCAATGTTCTGCGGTCACAGTGCTTTTTATGGTCTCTGAAGCAGCAATACCAACATTGATATTTGAATCGTGAAGCGCTTCAAGAAGTATTTTTTTTGTTTGATTGAACGGATAATCTTGAAGTGCGCGAATTGCATTCACTCTTACCCGATAGTCCGGGTCATTTTTGGCGAGGTACTCTGCCGTGCCCCGCGATGAATCAGACTGGACTTTTCTTAACGCGAGTATCGCCGCCATCCTGACATCGGCGGACTTGTCTTGTCTTGCAGTTTTGATTAAAACGGGTTGAAACTTATCAAAATCTTTTGCACCGCGTGCGAAAAAATGGGCTGCTGCCAAACGAGTAGTAATGTAGGGCGATTTTAAGAGTTCAGCTGGAGTTTTTATTTAGAGATTGATCGGCAAGCGCCACGCACCGCCATCCGATAATTTGACCATGCACAGCGCGGCGGATAATACCGAATCTTCAAATGATAAATTTAAATTCCAATGCTTGCACACTTTGCCATACGACTCAATTATCTGAGCGAGCACAGAACTTTCTTTTTCCCTGAGGGTGGATTCAAATAATACCTTTTCACTCGCCAAGCTTGGTGTTTGTCCCAGTGCATAAGCTGCAGCTTTTCTAACGCTGCTATCGGCGTCATCGAACAGTAATTTTTGTAGTTGAGCTACATAACCGGAATCCTGAACAGAAGCATAGGCCAATGCTGCCGCTTTGCGATAGATGGGATTGGTGTCTTCCAGATACCGGACCAAACTATCCCCGGACCTCCGGTCTTGAAAATCAGCAATCTTAACGAACTGGGGATCATCAAATTTATTGAGTGGCTTTTCCTCATTTTTGCAGGAAATAATGGTGAGCACAAAGAGAAATGGGATAGTATATCTCATACGTTATTATTTTCCACAACAGATTAAAGATAAGCAAAGCGACTAATCCTTGTTCCCGGAGCCGTGTCGATTTTTCGATCATTTGATCAGGACTAAAACCTGATAGACGAGCAACGCTGAAAGGTAGGCAAGCGCTGTCATGTATGTAAGTTGGATAAGGGGCCACTTCCATCCCTTTGTTTCCCGGTATACAATCGCGAGCGTGCTCATACATTGCATGGCAAAGGTATAGAAGACCAGCAACGAAAATCCAACGGCAGGGGTGAAGCGCGGGCCTCCAGTTTCTGGGTTGACCTCCGCCTTTAACCGTTCTTGGATCGTAGCGGTATCGGAATCACTTACGCTGCCAATACTGTAGATGGTTGCCATGGTTCCAACAAACACTTCGCGGGCAGCAAAAGAAGTGATCAAGGCAATTCCAATTTTCCAATCGTATCCTAAAGGTTTGATAATGGGTTCGAGGCCCTTTCCGATTATTCCCGCATAGGAATGTTCTAGCTTATAAGCAGCAATGCGGTCGGCCAATGCTTCCTCTGTTAATCTTAAATTTTTGGATTCCTCCAATACGTTTGCTTCAGCATTGTTTAAAGTGTCACCGGGTCCATAGCTGGCGAGTACCCAAAGTATAATAGAAATCGCGAGAATTATTTTGCCCGCTTCAAATACGAAGGCTTTTGTCTTTTCAACAATCGTATAGCCCACATTGGACCATTTGGGAATCCGGTAGGTGGGTAATTCCATTATTAAGTAACTCCGTTCCTTAACCCTTATCAAAAGTTTTATTACCAATGCAGAAACCATTGCTGCAACAAATCCGAGCAGGTACAAACCCATAAGGGCTAAGCCCTGAAGATTGAAGAAACCCAGTGCTTTTTGATTCGGTACAATCAATGCGATAAGAATAGTGAATACCGGCAATCTTGCTGAGCAGCTCATCAGCGGCGTAACCAAAATAGTAATGGTTCTTTCTTTCCAGTTGTCGATGGTTCGCGCCGCCATGATTGCGGGGATGGCGCAGGCGACACCGGACATTAGTGGTACGACGCTTTTTCCATTGAGTCCGAATTTTCGCATCACTTTATCCATCATAAAAACAACGCGTGCCATATAGCCGGATTCTTCCAGGATGGAGATAAAAGCAAACAGAATGGCGATTTGTGGAATAAAGATCAGGATGCCACCAATTCCGGGTACCACACCTTCCGCTAGCAAACTGCTCAGCGGTCCCGATGGAAGCACTGAAATTAAATAACTGCTGAACTTTGCAAATGCTGTATCAATAAAATCCATGGGTACCTGTGCCCAGGCGAAGATGGATTGAAAGATTAGAAAGAGAAGCGAGAAGAAAATCACATATCCCCACACCTTATGAAGCAGTATTTTATCCAACCTCGTGGAATACTTTTTCCAGGAGTGGTCAGATGCTTTCAATGTAACTTCATTCAACAAATTCTGAATGTAGCTATACCGTTGGATGGTTTCAGCGCCCTGAAATTTCCCCGGAAAAAATTCATATTTATTCCGGATATTGTCAACGACTTTTTGTTTTTCCTTCCCCAAAAAATGCAACGTTTCGGGTTGCTCTAAAAATTGATAAGCTTCGTAGTCATTATCAATGCCTAAATGGTCGCGCAATTCCTGAATGGGTTTCTGCAATTCTTTCCAAACAGGATTTATCGGGTGTTCGGATGCAGTCTGAGTTTTACTCATTGCCTTTTTTAACTCATCCAGTCCAATGCCATTTCGCGCATTGATTGGAATAACCGGAATGCCTAATTTTTTTGATAGCGCATTGAGGTCATAATTAATACCTGCCTTTGCCGCCAAATCCATCATATTGAGCGCCAGTATCGTGGGAAGACCAATGTCAATAATCTGGCTAAGCAATAGAAAACCCCGCTTGACGTTGGTTGCATCTACCGTAACGACGACCTTATCGGGTGTTGTCGGGGAATGATGGTCCAATAAAACATCCGCTACAATTTGTTCATCGAGGCTTCTTGGATAAATGCTGTAAGTACCGGGAAGATCAATTATCTCTGCGGCCGTATTTCCAGGCAGCAGGCAAAAGCCAGATTTCTTTTCGACGGTTACGCCCGGAAAATTTCCAATTTTTTGATTCAGGCCGGTGAGGTAGTTAAAGAGGGATGATTTCCCTGAGTTGGGATTTCCAACCAATGCAATCTTAAGCTTTCTGGAACTTACCATCTAGTTGACAATCGAAATTGTAGAGGCTTCTTCTAAGCGAAGAGAAAGCTCATAGCCGGAAATACTGATACAGATAGGATCCCCAAAAGGAGCGGTGAAATTAAAACGTACGACCGTTCCAGGTAAGCACCCCATTTCCATCAGCTTGACAGATAAATGATCATCTGTAAAGCCTGAAACGATGGCCACTTCACCAGGCCGCATTTCTGCGACGTTTTTTATCCGCCCTGACATGTTATTTAGATTAATTTTAAACAAGGCAAATATAAAAGTGGTTCCTATGCTATCCAATCAATTGACTAGTTTTGAGTTGGCAGAGGGCAAGAAATTCATTTAAACCGGGTATGACGTATGTCTAAAAGAAAAAAGATGAAGGACAAACAGGAATCAAAGAACAAATCTGCCCAAACCAGAAAAGTGGAAGAAACCGACGGACGATGAAAAAACAGATGCTATGGACTTCGGCGGCTTGCCGAACAGGAATTTGAAAAAGAATTTGGGTTGCGGTTAATCGTTAAATACCATCCGAAGCAAATACGCGCTTGACACGTTCGCTCACATTCGTCAAAATTTCATAAGGAATGGTATTGATTTTTTCCGCCATCGTTTGAATCGGGAGTTCGTTTCCGAAGATAATAACCTCGTCACCTTCTTTGGCTTCAAGATCCGTAATATCCACCATCGTCATATCCATACATACATTTCCAATTACTTTTGCACGGTTTCCATTAATCAACACTTCTCCAATACCCTGGCTGAGCCTCCTGCTAAAGCCATCGGCATAGCCGATGGCAATGGTGGCCAGTTTCAGATCTTTTTCGGCGAAGCCTTTTCTGCCATAGCCGATACTCTCCCCCTTCGGGATATCCTTTATTTGAGAGATAATTGTTTTTAGCGTTGCTACCGGCTGCAGGTCTTTGAAATCATCCTGTGTTGGATCTACGCCATATAATCCAATGCCCAATCTTACCATATCAAACTGCAGGTGCGACAAACGAAGTATTCCCCCTGAATTCAGAATATGGTACAATGGCTTATCAGGTAACGATGCGGAGATCAAATCTGCATACTGCTTGAACTGATCCCCTTGATGATTTGAAAATGCATCATGGCCTGCATCGTCTGCGCCCGCCAGATGACTAAAAATTGACGCAACGTGAATGTTGGGATTCTGTTTGAGAAGCTCGATCAACTCAGGCAGGTCATTCTTTTCAAATCCCAAACGATGCATGCCTGTATCCAACTTAAGATGTATCGAACAGGAACGATTGCCTAAATACTGCAGCAGCGCATGAAAGATCTTGAAGTTATAGATTTCAGGTTCCAGATTGTATCCTAACAGGGTATCAAAACTATCCTCGGAAGGATTCATTACCATAATGGGGAGCATGATGTTGTTTTTTCGCAACTCCACGCCCTCGTCGACGTACGCGACGCCAAGATAATCGACCTTGTGATACTGGAGGACATTTGCAACTTCTGGGCTACCGCTTCCATACGCAAATGCTTTCACCATCACCATTATCTTTGTTGCAGGTTTTAATCTCGATTTGAAAAAATTCAAATTGTGAACCAACGCGCCCAGGTCAATTTCCATCACCGTGCTGTGAACTTTCCGCTGTAGTCTATTCACAATTTTTTCAAAAGCGAAAGCGCGCGCACCCTTGACGAGAACGACTTCATCGTTGATTGACCCAAAATCAAAATGATTTAAGAATTCATCAGTGGAAGTAAAGAACGTTGCAGTTTTGGGAAACAACGCTTGATATTTTGTCATAACAGGGCCAATCGCGACAATATTTTGCAATGGATACTTTCTAACTAATAATAGAATTTGCTGGACTAATGACTCATCGGGCAATCCGGATTCTAAAACATCTGAAAAAATTAAGCGCTTTTTTTTCTTTTGATTTTGATGCGCAAGAAATTGGAGACTCAGCTCCATTCCGCCAAGATCGTTATTGTAAGTATCGTCGATAATATAAGATTGATTAATGCCTTCTTTCATTTCCATTCGCATCGGCACTGCGCGCAAATTGGTAATACCCCGTTGAATTTTTTTGAAATTGAAACCCAGGTAAACCATTAGCGTCAGACAATGCATACAATTTTCTACAGAAGCTTTGTCAGAGAAGGGCAATTTGATAACGTGGCTTTGATCGGCAGCAGCGACGTAACAGATATTTTCCTGCACTGAAATTTTCACGTCAGCATCTGCTTTTGAGCCCCAGGAAAAGGTTTTGATACCGCTTTTTTGAACGGTATTTTCGACATTATGCTGATCCGCACAATAAATCAAGACTTCTGAATTCTTGAAAAGTTTTAGCTTCTCTTCAATTTTCTGATCCAGACTGAGAAACCCTTCATCGTGAGCCGATCCAATATTTGTAAGTATGCCAATAGTGGGTCGGATAACACTTTCAAGATTTGACATTTCGCCCGGCTTTGAAATTCCCGCTTCAAATATTCCCAGCTGGTGATGGGGGCCCATTTGCCAAACAGACAACGGTACCCCTACTTGTGAGTTGTAACTTCCCGGGTTTTTAACGACGATCTTATCTTTTGAAAGCATTTGAAAAAGCCACTCTTTGATGATGGTCTTTCCATTGCTTCCGGTTATTCCAATAACCGGATACGAAAAGGCACTTCTATGGAAGGCCGCAATTTGCTGAAGTGCAGTAACGGCAGATTGAACCAGTAAAAAATTCGCTTCTGGAAAATCGGTGAGTATTGCGGGCGGTTGTTCTACAACAAATTGACGAACCCCTTCACGGTACAAATTCGAAACGTATTGATGTCCGTCGTGCCTTTCACCTTTGATAGCAAAAAAAAGAGTGGAAGGACTGGTAGAAGCTTTTCGGCTGTCGATTGAAATTGATTCGATCGAATGATCGGTGTGGAATTGGAGATTTTTACCTCCCGTTATGTTGACTAATTGTGAGAAATAAATCATAGCTAGAAAAGGCGGGCTCCATTAGGAACAGGTTTATCGACACTACACAGCACAACCAAACCGTTTTCATCAGGAAAACCTGTTACTAAAACGTCAGAAATAAAATTGGCAATCTGGCGTGGTTCAAAATTGACGACACATATCACTTGCTTTCCGATAAGGTCGGCAAGGTTGTAACGTCCTGTAAGTTGCGCGCTGGATTTTTTTGTGCCGATTGGCCCAAGATCGATCCATAATTTATAGGCCGGCTTTCGGGCTTCCGGAAACATTTCGGCCTTCATAATAGTACCAACGCGGACGTCAACTTTTTCAAAATCCTCGAACCGTATAGTGCCAGAAATCGTCTGTCTATCCATAGAAATCGTCTGAAATTGCAGGAAATTGGCAGTTTTCTCCAAAAATCAACATGTTGGTGGGATAAAGAAAGTAGTAATACAAGTTTAATTTTGTAATTTTCAGGTACGAAGAATAAAATTGGGGAGATAAATCCATTGGTAATGCGGATTAGATTTCAAGATATCCTTTTTGCTTTCTTGTTGAGTGTGGTGACGCCGGCGGGTTTTATTTTAGCGCAGGCACAAGACACCAGCTTTCCGGGTACCGAAGTTGATGCGTTAGGAGTTGATAAAGAGAGCGATAAGATGTACAATCCCGGTGAATTGGATCCTGCCTTTCAAAAAGCCCAGACAACTACCTTCAAAGATTCACTCGGAATCAGACCGAATATACGCGGTACAAAAGCCCCGACCGACGCAAGCAAAGCGCCTGTAAAACGACCATCACAGGAAGACGACTCAATCCTATCTTTTAACTTTCTCTATTACATCTTTCAGAAATACAAACTACAGGATATTGTAGATTGATTTGAGAGAATTACACTTGTTTCTTCACTAGGAATTGTTCGAGATCTTTAAGGTTCAAGATCCCTTCATAATAGGCTTTGCCAAAAATTACAGCGAAGATTCCCATTTCATTCAATCGCTTAATGTCATCAACACCTCTTACTCCACCGCTTGCCAGAACACATATCTCTGGAAACGCCTGGAGAATTTCTTGGTAAAAACTGAAAGCTGGTCCTTCGAGAACGCCGTCCCTCGATACATCGGTTGACTTCACATATTTCAATCCTCGCGAGTAAAAGTATTCAAGGTGTTCGAACAACGTCAGCTTCGTTTTCTGGCGCCAGCCCCGGTATAAAAGTTCTTTTGTATTGATATCAACAACATCGGCACCTAATGTCATTTTTTCCCTTCCGTAAGACACAATCCATGATGCGAACAACTCCGGATCAGTGACAGCAATACTTGCAGCCGTAATGTATGCAGCACCGAATTCATATGCTTTGCTGATATCGCCGTCGGTTGAGATTCCCCCCGTAAAATCAATTTTGAGATCAGTGTGACCGGCAATTGCTTCCAGGACGTGCCAATTGACTGGACTGCCCTTTTCAGCGCCATCTAAATCAACCAGATGAACCACTTCAATCCCATGATCCTCAAAGCGGCGGGCAAGATCAAGCGGATTTTCATCATACGCCTTTTCGCTTGAGGGATCTCCCTTCCGCATTTTAATCACTTTGCCTTTTCGTATGGCGATTGAAGGAATTATCTGAATCATCTTTGCAAAATAAAATCCAATTTGAAGTTTAGCCAAGTTACAAGGAAATCTTAAATAAATCGTGTTACGGATTTTGCTATTGCAATGCTTATCGAAAGAAATAAATTTATTTTAGCGAAAGACTTCACCATCATCATGAGAAAACTTATTTGTTTTTTATTACTTGTTCATGCCACTATCGCTTTACATGCGCAAGCAAAAACCAGAAGGCTTCCCGGCATCATTAACCATCCATCGCTTAATCTTTACGCCCCTTATATAAGTCATGATGGGAACGCCCTCTTATTTGTCTCGGATAATGGTGAAGACGGCGCGCTGACTGTTTCCTACACTGCCCGCGAAAACGATTGGTCAGAGCCTGCTGAGCTACCCAAAAATGTGAACCATAGATTAGTTTATCTCAAGGGATTTTCCTTGAGTGCCGATGGAAAAACAGATGTACTTCACTTCAACAAAATCGCCTGTCGTCGGTGGCTATGATATTATGATGAGCGAACTAAAAGGTAAAGCATGGACTGAGCCTCAAAATTTTATGCTTCCCATCAATACAAAAACGAATGAAGGTTGCCCGTCAATAAGCGTAGATGGCAAGACGCTATATTTTATGCGATGCGAAAAAATGGATCAGAGAACTGCCAGTGGGTGCAAACTCTTTCGCGCCGACAAAAAAGCAAATGGGCAATGGAGTGAGCCGACAGAGTTGCCATCGAATATCAACACAGGTAATTCTCAAACACCACGAATAATGGCAGACAGCGAAACATTAATCTTTTCTACGGATAAGATGGGCTCGACAAAGGGAGGAATGGATTTATACATTACCCGATTGAGCAATGGAAGTTGGTCTGATCCTGTTCCGTTGGATTTTGTAAACACGCCACAGGATGATCAGTTTGTCAGCGCTTCAGCGCTTGGAAGATATCTTATCAAAGAGGCTCCCGGCTCACGGAAAAATAGTGAACTCGTTGAATTTCTTTTTCCTGATGAGGTTCGTCCAAAGGGTATGATGAAAGTGGAAGGAAAAATAACCGACGAGAACGGCGCCGCTACACCTTCATACATTACGATTATGGATTTAGTGAACTCGAAAAGAGTACATAGCGCCCGCCCTGCGGTTGATGGCTCTTTTTTTCTCTATATCCGCGAAGGTTCCAAATATGAAATGTCTGTTGATCCGGAACAAAGTAAGATAAGCTACTTTGCCAGGCAATTTGACCTCACAGGAGATAAAATACCTCAACGCGAGAAAATAAATGTGGTGTTGAAACAACCTGTCCCGGGAGATGAGCTTCTTTTGGAAGGAATTCAATTCATACCTTTCACCAGTCAACTGGAACCTACTTCAGAAAACGAGTTGAAAAGATTAGTAAGGTTAATAAAAGCAAATCCACAGCTAAACTTTGAAATACAAGTGATGTTGACTGGATATGAGGAAGATTCTGTTCAAACTTCTGCCAGACTTGACCGAAGTTTTGATTGATTCTATTAAGACTCAAATCGATGATATAGATTCGTTGGGTCAGCTTTATAAGCGCGACACGATCGTAAGTCGGACGCTGTATCATAATAACCGCACGCAATTGCAAGCGAACAGTATTGTAGAATACATCGTTAAGTCGGGGATAGATACCACTGCCGTGAAGACACTAACGAATGCCATACCCGCCGTGCTTCCTGAAAACCGAAAGCTTACGATTAAGGCGGTTGCCCGAGCGAAATAATCAGTAGGAAAAGGGAACGGCGACTAATGTATTGTCCCACATTAAAACCATCTCGGCATCTTCTGCGACCTTTTCAAATGAGATGGTGAATTGTTCAAAAATACGGTCTTGTTGCACGGCGTGAACGTTCACGGTGAGAACATCTTTGGCGGGATTGCGGTTGGCTTCTCCATCGGAGCCGATACCCCATTGGCCGTACTCAGAATTAAAAATGACTTGCCAGGTTTCTTCACCTGGAATAGTCCATAACGTATACTTTCCTCTTTTAAGCGTCTTTCCCTCAATCGACAAATCTTTGTTGGTCTGAAATGTTGTAGCCTCGTTTGCTCCCGTTCGCCAAACTTTATCGTAGGGTACGAGCCCGCCAAAGATTTCCCGACCTTTTTTGTAAGGTCTGTTGTAGAAAACATTGATATTAGCTCTCCCGAATTATAGGTGACCTCTTCCTCTGGGCTGAAGGATTTTTTGTGCTGCGTGACAAAAAACTTTGCAACAAATCCTAAAATGATCAATAGGGCAACCGCTACCCCCGTGATTATCACGAATTTTTTCATAGGCCAAGGCCTTAAACAGGCGTTAAAATTTCAAGGGTATCAAGCTAAAAACAATTTTTGAATCTTTATTAAAATTAAAGAGAATGGCCTATTTTTGGGGTCAAAATTATTAGTTTATGGACTTAATATCTTGGTGGCCTTTTTTCGTTGTAATCGCACTTTTTATTTTAGCCATAGTCTCGCCTTGGATCTTCCCGAACAAGATGGTGAGTAAAAACAAGCACGATAACAAGTTTTAATTTCTTCCTGGATCGCGGCTTTGGTTTACGACGCATTGAGTAGCAATATTCATGATCGTAGTTAGTCCCAGCATCCATTACTGTGCTATATTTACGTAAAGCGCGTAGGTAAACGTTACGCGAATGGATACTTAAATCAGCAGTATTTTCCAATTTACCATTTTGGATTATTGGTAATTTGTCTGTATTGGCGATAATCTGGCAGAATGAAAAATACTGAGTACCCGCTTAATTTTATTCTTTATTGAACATGTGTGTTTAGACTATGGTCTGGAGAAGTCTGGTATTCAGTTTCTTTTTTTTAGGTGCTACTAATCTTCAAGGCCAACATTTGGGATTTATGTTGACCAATGGTAAAAAACGTGTCCAAATTCCCATTGAAGTTTACAATAACCTGGTCGTCGTTCCGGTAGTATTGAATGGTGCTCTACCCTTAAAGTTCATATTAGACACTGGGGTACGAACTTCGATACTAACACAAAAAACTTTTTCTGATATCCTCAATCTTCAGTACTCCAGAAAGTATTCCATCTCAGGTCCAGGAGGAGATAAGTTGGTGGATGCCTATGTAACAAATAATGTATCAATAGATCTGCCCGGCGTGAGCGGCAAGGGTCATGCAATGTTGGTATTAGCGGAAGACTACCTCGAATTGAGAAATTACCTTGGCACCGATGTTCATGGGATTTTAGGTTATGAATTATTCAGTCGGTTTATAGTTGAGATTGATTATCAAAAAAAATTGCTAACGCTCATGACACCCGAGCGCTTTCGTAAGCGGGCAAAATTTCAGACGATTCCCATGGTGATTGAGGATACAAAACCTTATATCATTGTTCCGCTGGTTTTACAAGACGGTACTTCCATTGAAGCAAAACTCTTGGTGGATTCAGGCGCAAGTCATGGATTGATGCTGGAGACTTCATCGGATCCTCGAATAAAGGTTCCCGAGCTGAGGGTCAGCTGCCTTCTGGGCAGGGGTCTCGGGGGGGAAATTTTCGGAAAAGTTGGAAGGATTAAAACATTAAAAATGGGCACCAATACGTTACAAAATGTGGTCGCCAATTTTCCAGATCCCAATAGCTATATCGACAGTTTGAAAACCGGGAATATTTTTAGAAATGGTGCGATAGGGGGAGAAATATTGAGCCGCTTTACAGTAGTTTTCAATTTCCCCAAGGAACGAATTTTTATAAGGAAGAATGCGTCATTCAAAAATGACTTTTACTACAATCTCAGTGGCATTACTATCAAAGCTAAAGGTTCAGCTTTGAATATTTTTGAAGTAACGGAGGTTCGCGAGAAATCTGCATCCCAACTGGGCGGCATTCAGGCTGGTGACGAGATTTTAAGTGTTAATGGTATTTCTGCTAAAAATCTGGATCTGAATAGCGTTAATGGATTTTTTAACAGCAAACCTGGCCGTAAGATAAAACTTGAAATATCTCGAAACGGTGAAAAATTAAAGAAGGAATTTCTTTTACAGGATCAAATCTAAACTACGGTGTCGTTTTTAGATGATTCCCTTTTTCTCTTTTGATAGACCTTGTATAGATAAGCTTGCGTTCTGCGGAATCGGAAGGAATTTTTCACAGTGTTATACAACGCATCAGCAGACAAATTCTGTTTCAGTAGGTAATCTAAAACACTGGATGCTCCCAGCGCTTCGTGATAGTTCGAACTTTTCAGCACTGTGATCGGAACGTCTTTTGTCTTTCGATTGCTGGAAAGTTGTTTCAGCGTCTCCTGCAATTCAGAGACGTCCAATATTGTCATCAATAAAAATAAAATTCGGATTAAAACGCATCAGTCTCTCCAGAATGCTTCTTAAATCGAAAGCAATTTCTGTAATAATCTTCTGCGCACGTACTTGCTTGAGTTTGTCCAAAACGGTCCCCATTTCCATGGGATTATTTCCGATTAGAAGTACATTAAGGGAATTGGGGTTTTGCTCGGTTGATTTCATATGCCAGCTAGGATTTAAACAGTATATTAACGTAAAAGGTTACTCAACAAGATCTGTTCCGACCCAGATTTTTGTTTTCTGAGGGCATTTATTACTTTGAACTTTCTCATTTATAGAAAAAATTACCATTATTGATGCAAGTCGTCGTTGTAGGAGGAGGGATTTCTGGTCTGGTTGCGGCTATCCGATTGGCAATCGCAGGAATTCAATGTTGTGTGGTGGAGAGAAAAATTTATCCATTTCACCGCGTTTGCGGGGAATACATTTCCAACGAAACTGTGCCCTTTTTGCAATCCTGCAGCTTGTTTCCCGACCGTTATAACCCTCCCAGAATCCGGCGATTTCAATTGTCTTCTGTTCGTGGTAAGAGCAAGATTTTGCCGCTTGATCTGGGTGGATTTGGAATAAGCCGTCATGCATTTGACTTCTTCCTGTACGAAAAGGCGAAATCGTTGGGGGTAATTTTCTACCTGAAAGAAGAGGTCGAAAAAATTCTATTCGACAACGAAAAATTTTTTATTAAGACCCAGTCCAGGCAACTCGAGGCGGACATTGTTGTTGGCGCATTTGGTAAGCGATCAAAAGTTGATATTCAGCTCAACAGAAGTTTTATTCAAAAAAGGTCGCCATATGTTGGTGTGAAGTATCATATTAAGACCGAACATCCGGATGACCTCATTGCGCTTCATAATTTCGAGGGTGGATATTGTGGCATCAGCAACGTTGAAGATGGCAAAACAAATTTATGTTACCTCACCCATCGTGAAAATGTGAAGCGTTTCAAGAGCATAAAAGAAATGGAGGAAGCTGTGCTTTTTAAAAATCCATTCCTGAAAAACATTTTCACCAATTCTCAATTCCTGTTTGATAAGCCTGAAACCATCAATGAGATTTCATTTGAAACGAAGTTGCCGGTCGACGCTCACATTCTTATGACCGGTGATGCTGCAGGTATGATCACGCCGCTTTGTGGAAACGGGATGGCAATGGCCATTCATTCTGCTAAAATTGTGAGCGATTTGATAATCAAACATACTGGCAAGAAAAATTATCAAGAGGCTCGATTGGAACAACAGTACGCAGAGGCATGGAATAAACTTTTTAAAAACCGTCTTTGGTTTGGAAGGCAAGTCCAAAAATTATTTGGAAACGAATGGGCCTCTAACGCAACCGTTAACCTTGCAATAAATATAGGCCCGATAGCTAATATGATTATTAAAGGCACTCATGGGGATCCCTTCTGACCTTCGAATCATGCGTCTGTTGATTATACTCTACAGCAGTGGCGAATGTTTCTTGAACATTATCATTAAAAATGTAAAAATTTGCGTTAGACCTGCAGATTCAGCAACGGGTACACAATTTGTCGTGGAGAAAATTAAAAACACTATGGCAAAGTATTCAAAACTAGCAGAGAAAAAAGTTGAAAAGGCCATGCATGAACGCAAGCGTGGCACGCTTCGAAGCGGGAGAAGTGGGAAGAAGGTAACGAGCAGAAAGCAGGCAATTGCCATTGGACTTTCGGAGGCGCGGAAGAGAGGTGCTAAGGTTCCTAAAAAAGCTGCAAAAAAAACAGGCAGGAAGACCGCTAAGGGCGGTCGAAAAATGGCAAAGAAGCGAAGCAGGTAGCGTTGCTCAAAATGTCTGACCTACATGGGTCGAATCCAGGAAGAGGTAAATGAAGTAAGCATTCAATGCGGTTGCTGAAATAAAATTAAGCCACATCGTATGGCTGAAGTCCGCTTTTGTTCGATCCTGATAGACCTGGTAGAACCAAATAAAAAAATAAGCAATCACAGGAAACAGCGCAGCCAAAAATGTCCAGGCATACTTTAATTCAAAAAAGGTGTGGAAATACAGTATAAATCCAAGCGTAACAACGCTGAACATCGCACTGACAAAATAGAACGTTCCTCGAATCCCTAACTTTCTGCTTATGGTCATGTCGCCATGCTTTTCATCTTCTTCATGCTGATAAATTTGAGTCATTGGATAATTTGCCCAGAGCATCATAGTTGATAAAATGCCGGGTATTAAGACGTTAAACTTAGATACGTTCTCAAATGAATAATTATTAATTCCGATATAACACATCATAAACGTAAACAAACCTTGAAAAAGACCCGCCACAAGCCAGCCCGTTACTGGAAGTTTTTTTAACCTTATGGCTGGATGACTATAAGCTTTTGAGACCAGACCGTAAATGAGCAGCATGAACGCGAAGGTGGGATTGATTAATAAAAACCCCAGCACGATCGCGATTACATCAAAGAGCAGGGAAAGATAATATAGTCCTTTTTTTACTGGAGGAGGATTCTTCAATCCACCAATGCTCTTCTCGTCCTTGTCAAAGTAACTATTGTAACCATTGCTGGCGGGATAGAGAAAGAAGTGAACAATAATGAAGGTCCAGAGAATAGACTTTCCGGTTATATTAGGCGAAATCGCCAGGCTGAAAAGAAAAACAGGCAGCAGGAAATATGAAAAAGGAATGCGGAGATGGAGCCAGGAAGAGGATGAAAACATGTTGCTAAATATATGACAGTGCAGTTTGAACAGCTTACCCTAAATTATAGTTTTTTGGGATATATTGGAATTAATGAGCTACATCACCGCTATCGGGATCGCTAACCCACCGCATAAATTCAGTCAGTCGAAAATAGCCGATTTTATGGTTAAGGCTATGCAATTGAACCACAACGAAAGTCGATTGCTTCACACCATCTTTAAAGCGAGCGGAATTGAGTTCCGTTACTCCGTTTTGGAAGATTATGGACGCGATACGGATTTTACCTTTTATTCCAATTCGCCAGACTTCGAGCCGTTTCCAACCACCGAAAAAAGATTATCAATTTTTCGCGAAAATGTTCTTACACTGAGTTCAAGTGCCGTTGACAACATGTTACGGTCGGTGCCAGACTTTGATATTAAGGAAGTCACACACTTAATTGTTGTTTGTTGCACAGGCATGTATGCTCCCGGTCTGGATATTGACTTGGTAAAAAAATACAATCTTTCCCCGTCCGTCTCCCGGACTGGTATAAATTTCATGGGTTGCTATGCAGCGTTTAATGCGATAAAAGTGGCCGATGCATTTTGCCATCAGGACGAAAATGCGAAAGTTCTTGTGGTATGCACCGAGCTCTGCAGTTTACATTTTCAAAAGACACCTACTGAAGATAATTTATTGGCAAATGCGCTATTTGCAGATGGATCAGCAGCATTATTAGTTGAATCTAAAACGAAGGCAACGCTAAAACTGAAGCCTGAAAATTTTCACACTGCGCTTATAGTCGAAGGTGGTAAGGATATGGCATGGACCATCGGAGATTTGGGATTTGAAATGAAATTATCCACTTACGTTCCATCCATTATTAAAAATGGTATCGCTGAACTTACTGAAACATTACTCAATAAAATTTCCAAAAAACTAAAGGATATTCGCTTTCTGGCGATTCACCCAGGCGGAAAAAAAATCCTTGAAAATATTGAGCAGGAATTGGAAATACCCAAAGAAAAAAATCAAGCCGCATATTGTGTTTTACGAAATTACGGTAACATGTCGTCGCCTACTATCTTGTTTGTGTTACATTCCATCTTCAACAAGATTCGTAAAGAGGATCAAAATGAATACATTTTAAGTTTTGCTTTTGGCCCAGGGCTTACCCTGGAAAGCATGGTGTTGAAAATTGAAATGAACTAATCCAATGCCCGATTTCTCCATCAGATCAGCGGAAGCGGAAATTATGGATGATCTGAATTGTTCAGGTCATGTTCTTGACCGAACTTTACGTGAGCTGGAAATTATCAACAAATGGTTAGGCGGAAACCGCATAACAATAAAATCCCTTGAGCAATTATTACCCAAAAACAACCGGGAGATTACCATCGTCGACTTAGGATGCGGAGGAGGTGACATGCTGCGCATGATTGATTCGTGGGGGAAGAATAAAAATTTGAAGTTAAACCTTATCGGGATAGATGCGAATCCAAATATTGTTGCTTTTGCAAAACGAAATTTACTGGCGTATCCGCATATTCAATTTAAGACACTGAATATTTTCAGTGAAGAATTTCAAAAACAACAATATGATATAGTGATAGGAACCCTTTTCTATCATCACTTTTCCAGCGACCAACTCGTCCATTTTTTTAAAAAGCTCAAACAGCAAGTAGCAATTGGATTCATCATTAACGACATTCATCGACATTGGCTTGCCTATTATTCCATTAAATTGCTGACACAAGCCTTTTCAAAATCGCCTATGGTGAAATACGACGCGCCCCTTTCGGTATTGCGTGCTTTTAAGCGGAGAGAGTTACGAAAAATGCTTGACGCTACTGCTATTGAGAATTTTACAATTCGATGGAAATGGGCGTTCCGTTGGCAGGTTATTGCGAAAACAGGCTCGTAAAGCCATTCTTTTCTCTGGCACAATTTTTCGTACTTTAGCAACAAATCACCAATTTCAACTATGAAGACTTTAAAAACGCTTGCTGTTATTTTAAGCGTGGTGTTGGTATGGAGTTGTTCACCAGGTACATTAGGAAAAAAAGTTAAAGAACCCTTCCAGGGAAATGCTTATGAATCAAACAACAGGTTCTTTCGCGCCAGCGGGAAAGGAGTAAGTTCCCAAGATAACATAGCGCGGGGAAAGGCGGACATCGACGCAAAGTCTCAGCTTGCAGGGCAAGTAAATACGACGATGAAACAAGTGGCGGATCAGTACCTGGGCCAAACTGAGAATGAAAAGGGAGCGGACGTTGCTGATAAATTCCAAAGCCTTGTAAGGCAAGTAATGAACACTGACATGGCAGACTTGCGTAAAATGGGGGAAGAAAAATATTTTAATGCAAAGACGAATGAGTACTCTGTTTTTATCGCTTATGAAATTAAAAAGAATGCTATGTTTCGCTTTATGAAGAAACAAGCAAAGACCGATAAGACCATTGATGAACGTCAGCGAGAAGTAATCGAAAAGATAATAGATGAAGAAATTAAAAAAGCGGATGAAGCTGATCAGGATGAGAGTTAATTAAGAATTTTTTTACAGGTTGAATTGGACCTGTTGGGTTATACCTGACAGGTCTTTTTCTTTTTAAGACGACAACTTTTTTTAATTTCAAATCAATTAAAATATTGGTTCTAAATTGCACGCATAAAAAGTAAAACATGATCCGGGTATACAAAACGAGTCAGGGGAAACTTACTCAATACAGAAATATTTCATTTGATGAAATACGGAGCATTCATGACCTTATTTGGATTGACCTGCAGTCACCTACACAGGAAGAAAAAGAATTTGTAGAGAAGAACTATAAGATTGAATTTTTCACCTCGTTGGAACTGCAAGAAATTGAGAGTAGTTCGCGATTTCTGGAAACAGAAGAAACGATTGAAATAAACCTGGGCGTGATAACAAGCGACGCTGAGCTAACCATTCAGAATACGACTTTCATCCTCAAAGGCAACACACTTTTTACTTATCGACAGGGAGACCTGAAAATTTTTGCTGAATCGGTGCGCAAACTTAAAGCAGCATCGTCTGAAATGAAGGAACATGGGCTCGATGTTTTTCTTTCCATATTGGAAACGCATATTGATAGTGATGCGGATTTGATCGAAAGCATTAACCGGAAAGTAAACCTTATCAGCAAAGAGATGATTGCGCAGCGATCTTTAAAAGAGGATCTGCTACTCGGCATTGCCCAGCTTCAGGAGAATGTAATGCAGTTGCATGAAACAACAACTGAAAAGCAGCGTGTGGTCAGTTCGTTAATCCGGATACCGGAATTCAATAAAATTGAGAATGAAAGACTGAAGATTATAATGAAAGACATTGCGTCCCTTCTTCAGCATTCGCAATTTAGCTCAGAACGGTTAGAATACATGCAAAACACTTTTTTGGGATTAGTGAACATTGAACAAAACCAGGTGATCAAAATTTTCACTGTTGTTACAGTGGTCTTTATGCCCCCAACGTTGATTGCTAGTATTTATGGAATGAATTTTAAATTCATGCCGGAGTTGCAATGGATGGCAGGTTATCCGTTTGCCGTTGGACTTATGATTTTTTCCTCCCTTATTTTTTTATGGTATTTTAAAAGAAAAAAATGGCTGTGATTTTAATCGTGACTGCCAAACAAAATGCCCAGGAGTGAATGAATAAATTAAAGCATATAGCGGTCTGTGGAAACATTGGTTCTGGAAAGACCACGCTGACGGAAAAATTAGCAAAACATTACGGATGGAATCCGCTGTATGAATCCGTTGATGACAATCCATATCTGCGAGATTTTTATCAGGATATGACGAAATGGGCATTCCATGTGCAAATCTATTTTTTGAATAGCCGGCTCAGACAAATCAATGAAATTCACGGAAGTAACCGGCCCACCATACAGGATAGAACAATTTACGAAGACGCGTATATTTTCGCCGCTAACCTTCATCAAAGCGGGCACATGTCCGATCGGGATTATCGAAGTTATACGGATATTTTTCACTCGATGATCATGTTTGTAAAACCCCCTGATCTGCTGATTTATTTAAAAGCGGGTATTCCTAAACTGGTTCGACAAATTGAAAAAAGAGGCCGGGATTTCGAATACTCCATACGGCTGGATTATCTGAGGCAGCTGAATAAGCATTATGAAAGCTGGATTGGAAATTATAATGATGGCAAACTTCTAATAATAGACGTCGATCACCTTGACTTCGTTGAGAACATCGATGATTTTAGTTTTATTGTTAATAAAGTCGATCTGGAATTAAACAATCTTTTTGGATAACGTCTTGTCCATTATTGCTCGCAAAATGATCCCTTTGCAATCCAAAGTTTTTTGGTTTCAATCGAAATAATTCCATGTTGTATCGCCGGGTCGGATTCAAATAGGTTATCATTCATTTCTCCTTTCAGAATGAGAATACTTCCCCTGGACTCAAAAATTCCTTCCGTTATTATATTTCCGCTTTTCTTAAGTGCAAGTACAAATTCATGATGTTGTTTCAGAATACCTTCAGCGTTTTCGATTGCCGTTGACTTTTCGACAAACCGGATAAAATTATAGTTAACCATTTCATAGGGCTCCTTAGCAATACATACTGCTCCAATTCGCGGTGTATAAGGAAGGATTTCAATGTCCCATCGGTTTGCTTGAATACCAGGATCAGTACTTAACCACAGCCGGGCTTCGTCGGTCGACGTTGTATTTAAAATAAAAATTCCGCCTCCTCCATCGAACGGTCCGGCTACTAAAAGTTTTCCTTCTTTTGCCAGTCGTTCAATATTTGCCAGGTGTCCTTCCATAATTTTGTCCAGTTGTTCTTTTGGTAATTGCTCAGCCGAGGACTTTTTATGGAGGAAAACGAAAGAATATGTTTTTGATTGGCTAAAACAAATTGTTGCGGAATTAAGAAGCAACACCAGTAGCAGCAGTCTCATAAAGTTCAAATTTTAATGGGAAGTTAACATGAAAATTGAGACCGCTCACGAATCGTACGCGATGTGGATCGCATCCGGCAAAGGTTGATACTTAACAGAGAACAACTGAGCTGAGGTCATTTTTTGGAAATCATCAAGATGCCACCGAGGATAAAAGCTGTGCCCACGAGCTGTAACAAGTGAATAGGTTCTTGCAGAAAAAAGGACGCCTGAACGATCGTGGAGACCGGGCCAACACTTCCGATGATGGCGGCATTGCCAGAGCCAACACGTTTGATTCCAATGGCCACTAAGTACGAGGGGATAACTGTACCGATGATGGCCATTAGAAAACTGTAGACATAGACCTGCTTATCAAAGTTAAAAAGGGAATTGTCGTTCACAAGCAAGAAATGAAGCACAACCGCTAACGCGGCAAAACTCATGGCGTAGCTATTAAACTTAGCGGCGCCAATTGCTGGAATAAGCTGGCCACTGCCCACGATGTACATCGCGTAAGTCACAGCACAAACGAATATCAATATAACTCCTAGATAGAAGGTCTGAGATTGGTTGTCGAACCTCACTTCGCCCCAAAATGCGATCATCAAGCCTGCGTATGTAATCACAAGTGCCAGCCATTGAATCGGTTTTATTTTTACTTTTAATATGAAGGCCGACATGAGCAGAACCAGCGTGGGGTAAACGAAAAGAATAAGCCTTTCAATTCCTGCGGTTACATATTGTAAACCCAGAAAATCGAGGAGGCTGCTGATGTAATATCCCAGGCAGCCAATTCCCGCGACAGCGAGCCACTGCTTCCATGTAAAGGGAACGTTTTCACTTTTTGCGCTGCTCCACCAAGCGGAAACTAAAAAAAATGGTAAAGAGAAAATCATCCGCAATGCCAGCAGGCTAACAGCATCGACTTGGGTTTCGCGATATGCCAGCTTAACAAAAATGGCTTTCGTTGAAAAACATATCGCCCCAAAAAGACATATGATTACTCCTCCTAGAAAATATGAATACGATTTTTTTTCAACCATGAACGGAAGGAATAGTGGAAGCGCGAATTACAATATCAATTTTTCAACTTGTGGTATAAAAATAGAATGAGGGAAATTAGTATGCTAATCACGATACTTGTAGTAAGGGGAAAGTAGAATTTGAAATTCTCGCGCTCGATCGAAAAATCACCTGGGAGTTTGCCGAAGAAAGGAATTTTTGGAAGATAGGTCAGTAAAAGACCGACAACGATGCAAACGATCCCAACGATAATAAGCAATTTGCCCATATGAGTTATTTCTTGCGAAATTAATGTTTTAAAAAATATTTCTGTAAATGGAAAAAGGAAAGTTGTACCTGATTCCCAATGTAATTGCTGATAATACACACGCGTCAGTTATTGCTTCACACATAAGCAATGCACTGCACGGAATACATCATTTCTTGGTCGAGGATGTGCGAACAGCGCGTAGATATTTGAGTGCGCTGAAAATTTATCCGTCGATTGAGGCGCTGAATTTTCAAATTCTGAATAAAGATTCGAAGCCTGAAGATTTGTCTGCCATGTTTGCCCCTATTTTCCAGGGAGTAAACCTTGGCGTCATTTCTGAATCTGGGTGTCCTGGCATAGCGGATCCAGGAGCACTGGCAACAAGATTCGCCCACGAAAATGACGTTCAGGTGATCCCACTGGTGGGCCCGTCGTCCATTTTACTCGCGCTGATGGCGTCAGGGCTAAATGGGCAAAGGTTTGCTTTTCACGGCTATTTGCCTATTGATGCGAAGGAATGTGCTCACGCTATTCGTGACCTCGAGAAAGAATCCAAGCGAAAAAATCAAACTCAGATTTTCATCGAGACACCTTATCGTAATAATCACCTCAAAGAATTGTTACTAACGAATCTGAAAAATGAAACAAACCTTTGCATTGCCTTGGATATTACCGGCACAGACGAAAGAATCCGGACCTTTTCCGTAAAAAAGTGGAAGAGTATAACTTTCGATATGCCCAAGGCACCAGCCGTTTTTCTGTTTTTGTCGTTTTGACGGGAATACTCACATTGACCTTTTGGTTTTACCAAAATCGACCTAAATTTGCCGGTCGATTTTTTTAGTTATCATTAAAATAAAAATTTAGAAAATCCTTATGCCGTACTTATTCACCTCGGAATCGGTTTCTGAAGGACATCCCGACAAAGTTGCCGATCAGATTTCAGATGCCCTCATTGATTATTTTTTAGCCTATGATCCTAATTCTAAAGTGGCTTGTGAGACTTTGGTTACAACAGGCCAAGTTGTATTGGCAGGTGAAGTAAAGTCAGAAGCTTACCTTGACGTCCAGGATATCGCCCGGGAAGTAATTCGTAAAATAGGGTATACAAAAAGTGAATACATGTTTGAGGCAAATTCTTGCGGAATTGTGTCGGCAATACATGAACAATCTCCGGATATAAATCAGGGCGTAGAACGAAGGAAAAAGGAAGATCAAGGTGCAGGCGATCAAGGAATGATGTTCGGATACGCTACTAACGAAACGGATAACTTTATGCCTTTGCCCCTCGAACTTGCTCATTTGCTTCTGCGCGAGCTTGCCCAATTGAGAAGAGAAGGCAAAGCGATACCTTACCTCCGCCCAGATGCGAAGTCACAGGTTACAATTGAGTACGGTGATGATAACAAACCTCAACGGATCGATACCATTGTAATTTCGACTCAGCATGATGACTTTGGTAAGGACGGCGCAATGTTAAGTAAGATCAAAGAGGATGTTATCAATATTGTAATACCGCGGATCAAAAAGAAATTACCCAAACGCGTTCAGAAACTTTTTGGGAGCGACATAAAATATCACGTTAATCCTACTGGTAAATTTGTTATCGGCGGACCACATGGTGATACTGGATTAACAGGCCGCAAAATTATCGTTGATACGTATGGCGGTAAAGGAGCGCATGGTGGTGGAGCTTTTTCTGGAAAAGATCCTTCAAAGGTCGATCGGTCAGCCGCCTATGCTACCCGACATATTGCAAAAAATTTGGTGGCTGCTGGCGTATGCGATGAAGTGCTGGTTCAGGTTGCTTATGCGATCGGCGTAGCCCAGCCAGTCGGCTTGTACGTTAACACTTATGGGACTTCAAAAATCAGCCACAACGATGGAGAGATTGCAAAACGAATTGCAAAGATTTTTGACATGCGTCCATATTTTATTGAGCAACGATTTGGTTTACGAACACCAATTTATTCGGAAACCGCTGCATATGGTCACATGGGACGTGAGTCCAAAGTGGTGGAAAAGATTTTTAATAAGGGAAAGAAAAATGAGAAGAAAATAAAAGTGGAATTGTTCCCTTGGGAAAAATTAGATTATGTGGATCAGGTAAAAAAAGCTTTTAAGATAAGCTGAAATAAAAAAGGGCTCTGCTAGAGCCCTTTTTTTATGGATGTTATTGTACCTATACTCTTCCGTTTTTTACTTTAGTCTTAAATTTTTTCAATTGCATGCGTAATGCGTCTGCCGCCAGGTCCGTAGCAGCTTCGAATGACTTCGCTTTTTCAATGGCAAAAAGTTGATTGCCAGGTAGGCGTAGTTTAATTTCTACTGTTTTATTTTCAATTCCTTCGTTATTCAAGCGTAGAAAAACTTCACCATCCACCATTCGATCATAAAATGTCTCCAGTTTATTCAACTTCTTTTGAATAAACGTAATCAGTTTGCTGTCTGCATTAAAATGGATGGAATGAACTTGTAACTTCATAGTTGTAAAAATTTAAGTTAAACAATAAAAAAACTCACGTGTGCTGTTAGTGGAGTACGGTAATTATTTCATCATGCGGTAAGATTTAGGAGGGATAAAAATTATTTTATTTCAAGCCTTTGGATGAGCCTGGTCAAAGACCTTTTTTAATTTTTCCATAGAATTATGGGTATAAACTTGAGTGGCTGCTAAACTGCTATGTCCTAGCAGATCTTTTACAGCGTTGATCTCAGCACCTTTGTTCAAAAGATGTGTTGCATAAGTATGGCGTAGGACGTGTGGACTTTGCTTTTCAGTGGATGTGTTTTTTAAATATGTTTTTATACTTCTATAGATCAACATCGGATAACAAGGCTCTCCCTTATCAGTAACAAATAAAAATCCATGATCTTTTACTTCAATCTCTTTGTTTCGAATGGAAATGTATTCGTTAATAATTGGAACAATACCTTTCGAAAAGGGAATAACTCTTTCTTTATTTCGTTTACCAATCACTTTTATGGTTTGGTTTCTTAAATCAATTTGATTTTCCTTTAATGATATCAATTCGGAAAGCCGAATCCCGGTCGCATAAAATAATTCCAACACCAATTTCTCGCGGATACTCCTGAAACCTCCATTGAAATCAGAATGATCCAGTAAGGCAATCATATCCCCCTCATTAACAAAACTAGGCAGCTGCTTTTTTGTTTTTAGACCTTTGATTTTCAGCATGGGATCTTTGCTGATACATTCCTGACGAAGGAGAAACTTGTAAAACGATCGAAGGCAGGCGATTTTTCGATTCACAGAAAGCGCTTCGATTTTGCCTTCGACCAGATTAATAATCCAGGATCGAATCATACCGTAGTCAGCCGCCTCTGGTTTGAATTCGGCAAAAGTATTCTGGATAAAAGCTGAGAATTGCTGAAGATCGGTCTTGTAAGCCAATAGGGTATGTGCGACTTACCCTTTTTTCGAACTGGAGATATTTCAGAAAGGAATCTATCATGCTGCTACACGAACCCCATCGGTCTATAGAAGCAATGTAAAAAAATAATCCCCCTTAAGAAAGACTTAAAGGGGATATGTGTATAACATGTGGATAACTCTACAAACTATCCACAACCTTGAATTTCTGACTGATTATGAATTGCGTTTCCTTAAGCTTTTGTTGCTCGCGGTAAGCAGCGCGGATAATTTCGCTTCTGCGGGTAATAGATGGTTTTTCAAAAGATGTACGCGCGCGTAATTCTTTCAGAACACCTGTCTTTTCAAACTTCTTTTTAAAGCGTTTTAAGGCTTTATCAATTGATTCGTTTTCCTTTACGTTTACAATTAACATATTTACTATTTAGGGGTGCAAATATAATAGATTCCACCACATCATTCAAAGGGTTATTTCAAAATTGAGCGCGAAATAACCAATTTTTGGATTTCTGAGGTCCCTTCGCCGATCGTACAAAGCTTGGCATCCCGGAAATATTTTTCCGCCGGAAAGTCTTTCATATACCCATAACCGCCGAAAATCTGCACCCCTTCTGTGGCTACTTCCACAGCAACTTCGGAAGCATACAATTTGGCCATGGCGGATTCCTTTTTTACCTCATATCCCTTGTTTTTTAAGTCCCCAGCTCGAAAAGTAAGCAGCTTGGCTGCTTCAATTTTAGTGGCCATATCCGCCAATTTAAAGGCTATTCCCTGAAATTTTGAGATGGGTTGATTGAATTGATGGCGTTCTTTTGAGTATTGCAAGGCTGCTTCAAACGCTCCAATGGCAATGCCCAAACTTAATGAGGCAATTGAAATTCGGCCCCCCTCCAGCACTTTCATAGCCTGAATAAATCCATCTCCCAAATTTCCCAGCATTTGTGATTTATGTATTCGACAGTCATTAAAGATTATTTCCGCCGTTTCGGATGCCCGCATTCCGAGTTTATTTTCCTTTTTTCCCGCGGTGAAACCAGGCGTTCCCTTCTCAACAACGAACGAGGTCATTCCCTTCGAATCTCCAATCTCTCCAGTGCGAACTATGACGACGGCTACATTCCCGGATTTTCCATGGGTTATGAAATTTTTAGCGCCATTGAGAACATAGAAATCTCCGTCCTTAACAGCAACAGATCGCATATTCGCTGAGTCTGAACCGGTATTGGGTTCAGTCAGGCCCCACGCGCCTATCCATTCGCCGGTGGCAAGCTTCGGCAAATAATTTTGTTTTTGATCTTCATTTCCAAAGAGCAAAATATGATTGGTACATAAAGAATTGTGCGCCGCCATTGACAGGCCAATGGAACCATCTATTTTCGAAATCTCGAGCAAAGCCGTGATGTATTCTAAATAACCCAGGCCGGATCCAGAATATTTTTCCGGTACTAATATTCCCATGAGCCCTAGCGTCCCCATCTTATGGAAGAGCTGAATGGGGAACTCCTGAGCCTCGTCCCACTGCATGGTATAGGGTCTCATTTCCTTCGCGCCAAAGTCCTTTATCGTTTGCGCGATCAATTTCTGATTATCTGTTTCAATAAAACTTAACATTTTGCCTCTTTATGAATTTAAAAGATTGCAAAATTAAAGCTTTAATTCCAACTAACAAACGAATGTTAGTCCGACCAAAGTCTTCCTAGTGATACATTTTTGATCAGTTTGCGAATACAATAAAAATTCTAATTTGGCGCTTCATTAAATTTTAATTCATGAAAATCGCGGTCATTGGAACTGGTTACGTTGGTTTAGTTACGGGAACTTGTTTCGCGGAAACAGGTAATACTGTCACCTGCGTCGACATTGATCAGGAAAAGATCAAAAAGCTTCAGGATGGTATCATTACTATTTATGAACCGGGCCTAGAGCAATTATTTGAACGAAATATTAAGCAGCAGAGGCTCTTCTTTACGACCAACCTCGAGGAAGGAATTCAAGGCGCAAAAATAATTTTCTTGGCGTTGCCTACGCCGCCCGGCGAGGATGGTTCGGCTGACCTAAAATATATTCTTAAGGTTGCCGAGGATTTAGGACCCTTGCTCAAGGACTACACCGTTTTGGTAGATAAGAGTACTGTTCCCGTGGGAACAACGGAAAAAGTAACGTCCAAGATTGCAGCTCGTGCACAAGTTGATTTTGATGTTGTATCTAATCCCGAATTTTTAAGAGAAGGCGTGGCGGTCGAAGATTTTATGAAGCCAGACCGAGTAGTGATCGGCACCAATTCGGCAAGAGCGCGTAAAGTCATGGAATCATTATACGCGCCATTTGTCCGACAGGGCAATCCTATAATTTTTATGGATGATAGATCAGCCGAGCTTACCAAATATGCCGCGAACTCATTTCTGGCTACAAAAATCACTTTCATGAATGAGATTGCCAATCTCTGTGAATTACTGGGAGCTGATGTTGACTCGGTGAGGAAAGGAGTTGGTACGGATAATCGTATTGGAAAGCGATTTCTATTCCCTGGCATTGGCTACGGCGGAAGTTGCTTTCCGAAAGATGTTCAGGCATTGGCAAAGTCTTCCAAAGATGCCAAATATGATTTCAAAATACTCAACGCCGTAATGGATGTTAATGAGAAACAAAAAACACGATTGATCCCCCAGATAAAAAAATATTTTAACAACAATCTAAAAGGAAAGACGATTGCCATCTGGGGACTAGCATTTAAGCCACACACTGATGATATTCGCGAAGCACCGGCGCTCTATAACATAGACGCTCTTTTGAAAGAAGGCGCAATACTCAAGGTTCACGATCCCGAAGGAATGGGAAATGTAAAGAAGGTTGTTGGAGATAAAATCACGTATTGTGAAACTCCTTACGATGCCGCTCAAGACGCAGATGCAATTTTTATAGCCACTGAATGGCCTGAATTTCGGACACCCGATTTTGACAAACTGTCAAGTATTCTGAAAAACAAGGTGATTTTTGATGGCAGAAACTTATATGATTTAACGATTATGAAAGAATTAGGCTATTCATATTACAGCATTGGAAGGGAGGTCATCAATGGCTAAGCAACGCGTACTAATTACGGGTGGCGCCGGCTTCCTGGGATCACATCTTTGTGATCGTTTTATCAAAGAAGGTTTTCATGTAATCGCCATGGATAACCTGATCACCGGCGACCTTCGTAACATCGAGCATTTATTCAAACATTCCGATTTTGAGTTTTACCATCAGGATGTTTCCACCTACGTTCATATACCCGGCGAACTTCATTACATTCTTCATTTTGCTTCGCCTGCCAGTCCAATTGATTATTTAAAAATTCCAATCCAAACTTTAAAAGTTAGCTCCCTGGGCACGCACAATTTACTTGGGATTGGCAAGAGCAAAAAAAGCGAGAATCTTAGTGGCTTCTACTTCCGAAGTTTATGGCGATCCATTAGTGCATCCGCAGGTTGAAGAATATTACGGAAATGTAAATCCGATCGGACCGCGGGGAGTCTACGACGAAGCAAAGCGCTTCCAGGAAGCGATCACAATGGCTTACCACACTTATCATAATTTAGAAACGCGCATCATAAGAATATTTAATACATATGGACCCAGGATGCGTCTTAATGACGGCAGGGTTTTGCCTGCGTTCATTGGACAAGCGTTGCGTGGAGAGGACCTCACAGTTTTCGGCGACGGAACACAAACCCGTTCGTTTTGTTATGTAGATGATGAAGTTGAAGGTATTTTTAGATTGCTGATGTCGGATTATCATTTGCCAATGAATATTGGAAATCCCAATGAAATAACAATTGGTGATTTTGCAGAAGAAATTGTAAAACTTACAGGTACATCACAGAAAGTTATTTACAAACCGCTACCGCAAGACGATCCAAAACAACGCCAGCCTAATATCGACAAAGCGAAAAAGATTTTAGGATGGGAACCAAAAGTGTCACGAGCTGAGGGATTGAAAATCACATACGAATATTTTAAGTCGCTTCCCAAAGAGGTATTGTATCAACGCGACCATAAAAATTTTGAAAAATACATCCGCTAACGTTCTAACTGTAGCTAATGTCTATACGGAAAATACTAATAACTGGTGGTGCAGGTTTTATTGGATCACATGTAGTTCGGCTGTTTGTTAACAAGTATCCTACGTATTCAATCATAAATTTTGATAAGTTGACCTACGCCGGCAATCTTGAAAACCTGCGCGACGTTGAGCATAAATCCAATTACACTTTTGTAAAGGGCGATATCTTAGACTTTGAATTCCTGTTTGAAACGTTTAAGAAGTTTGAAATCGATGGTGTGATTCACTTGGCCGCCGAGTCACATGTTGATCGTTCTCTTCATAACCCAACTGAATTTGCGGCCACAAACGTAATTGGAACATTGAGCCTTCTGCGTGTAGCCCAGGCTTCATGGCATGAACATTATCAGGACAAATTATTTTATCACATTTCAACGGATGAAGTTTACGGTTCTGCAGAGAACGGAGAGTTTTTCACCGAAGAGACACCTATTGATCCACGTTCGCCCTATTCGGCTTCCAAAGCCGGCAGCGATCACTTCGTGAATGCCTTTAACAATAGTTTTGGATTGCCGACCATTATCAGCCGATGCTCAAATAACTATGGACCATACCATTTCCCAGAGAAGCTCATACCGTTGTTGATCAACAATATTCTCAATAACAAACCTCTGCCGGTTTATGGTAAAGGTGAAAACATTCGCGACTGGTTGTATGTAGAAGATCACGCACGCGCGATAGACGCAATATTTCATAAAGGGAAAACTGGAGAGGTGTACAATATTGGAGGAACCAATGAGTGGAAAAATATAGATCTTGTAAAATTTCTATGCCACCTGATGGATAAGAAGCTAGGAAAGGCTGACGGTACATGCGCATCGTTGATCACCTTTGTAAAGGATAGGGCGGGACATGATCTGCGATACGCTATTGATCCATCCAAGTTGATCAGCGAAACGGGATGGAGGCCGGAGGTTACTTTTGAAGTTGGATTGGAAAAAACGATTGATTGGTTTCTAGCGAATGAGGAGTGGTTAAAGAACGTTACCTCTGGCGCGTATCTTCGATATTATGCCTCTATGTATCAGGGCCGGTAGGTATTTTCCGGCATCATTAATAAATATTTTATGAAAGGAATTATTCTCGCCGGCGGTTCGGGCACCCGGCTTTACCCATTGACACTTGCCATCAGCAAGCAGCTTATGCCGCTGTACGACAAACCGATGATTTATTATCCGTTGTCGGTACTCATGATGGCTGGCATTCGCGAGATTTTGATCATCTCTACACCCCACGACATGCCCATGTTTGAAAAGCTGTTAGGGGACGGTAAAAATTTAGGATGCTCGTTTTCATATGCAATTCAACCAAAACCCGAGGGCCTTGCGCAGGCATTTATCATTGGCGAAGAATTTATTGGTAAAGAGAAAGTAGCCTTAATTCTGGGTGACAATATCTTCCATGGTTCGGGCTTGCAGAAGCTACTATCTACCATCGATCCGGACGGCGGGGTGGTATTTGCCTATCACGTTTTGGACCCTCAACGCTACGGCGTCGTGGAATTCGACGAAAATCAGAAAGTCATGTCGATTGAAGAAAAACCTGTTCAGCCGAAATCAAATTATGCTGTTCCTGGGCTGTACTTCTATGATAATGACGTTATTTCTATTGCAAAGGGGCTGAAGCCAAGCGCCCGGGGTGAGTTGGAAATTACGTCAGTAAACAACGAATATCTGAAAAGGGGTAAACTTAAGGTCGCTCCGATGAGCCGGGGAACTGCCTGGCTTGATACAGGTACGTTTGATTCGCTAATGGATGCTGCCAATTTTGTCCAGGTCATTGAACACAGACAAGGCTTAAAAGTTGGTTGTATTGAAGAAATCGCATTCCGGAAGGGCTTTATTACGAAAAATCAGTTAATGGAACTGGCCAAACCCCTGGAAAAAAGCGGTTATGGGGTTTATCTTAAAAATCTCCCACAGTATATCTAAATGGCCAACAAATTTCGGTTCGTTTTTGACGAAAAGTAAAAAAGGTATACTTTTGCGGAAGTTTCTGAATTTAGTTGCAGGGGGCGGCAGTCCCCTTTTTGTTTATAGAAACTTTTTAAATGGAGTTTGCCGAGGAAATCAAGAACATAATTACGCGTAAATTAGCTGATCCCAATCAGTTTCTTGTAGATGTAATTGTTAAAGGTCACAAAGGACCTAAGAAAGTTCTCATAATAATAGATAGCGATAAGGGGGTAACGATTGATGACTGTGCTAATCTAAGTCGTGAAATTTCAAAGGCTTTTGATGACTTGCAGCTGTTTGACGATAGCTATATGCTCGAGGTTTCGACACCAGGGTTAGACCAGCCATTACGACTCGCGCGGCAGTATTATAAAAATATTGGCCGGCGGATCAAAGTGGTGACTCACCAACAAGCAGTAGAGGGCAAGTTGGTTGAGGTTGGAGAAGAAAAAATCAAACTTGAGCAGGAGATTGGCGCGGGAAAACATAAGGAAACTAAAATAATCGAACTGTCATTTTTAGAGATTGATAAAACATTTGTGTTAGTAAGTTTCAAATAGAATATAACCATGGATGCACATGAATTAATTCAGTCGTTTGCTGAATTCGCAAAGCAGAAAAACATCGACAGACCCACTATGATCCGAATTCTGGAGGATGTTTTCCGTAACATGATTAAGAAAAAATTTGGCTCCGATGAAAAGTTTGACATCATCGTGAACTCAGACAAAGGCGATTTGGAAATTTATCGCTTTCGTGAAATTGTAGATGACGATTCTGAAGACATCTGGGATTTCGACAAAATTAGCTTGTCAGATGCTCATAAGATCGAGCCGGATTTTGAAGTGGGCGAAGAAGTTTCTGAGCAAATCTTTATTGATGATTTTGGGCGTAGAGCTGTTACTACCGCTCGCCAAACACTTATTCAGAAAGTAAAGGATCTTGAAAAAGACATTCTCTTTCAAAAATATAAGGATATCGTTGGTGAGATTATCGCAGGAGAAGTATATCAGGTTTTGAGTCGCGAAGTTTTATTGACAGATGCAGAAGGCAATGAGGTTTCGATTCCGCGCAATGAGCAAATTCAAAAGGACCGATATAGAAAAGGTGAAAATGTGCGGGCTATTGTCCACAAGGTAGATATGGTGAATGGTAATCCGAAAATCATACTTTCGCGGACGTCACCCGTTTTCCTGGAAAGGCTTTTTGAACAGGAAGTTCCGGAAGTTTATGATGGACTGATAACCATTAAGAAGGTGGTGCGCGAGCCTGGTGAGCGTGCAAAAGTTGCCGTCGAATCATACGACGATCGCATCGATCCCGTAGGCGCTTGCGTTGGAATGAAAGGATCCCGGATTCACGCGATTGTAAGAGAATTGCAGAATGAGAATATCGATGTTATAAACTATACTGAAAACCTTGAGTTATACATCCAACGCGCATTAAGCCCCGCCAAGATTGGTTCTATAAAGGTGGATAAGGACAATGGAAGAGTTTCAGTTTATCTAAAACCAGACCAGGTATCACTTGCAATCGGTAAAGGAGGGTTGAATATTAAGCTTGCGAGCCGGTTAGTGGGTTACGAAATCGATGTGTTCCGTGAATTAGCAGAGGGTCAATCTGAGGAAGACGTGGATCTAAATGAATTTTCTGACGAAATTGAAGGTTGGGTAATTGACGAGCTCAATCGAATCGGGTTAGATACCGCGAAAAGTGTGCTGGCTCTTTCAAAAGAAGAGTTGGTTCGCAGAACGGACTTGGAAGAGGAAACGATTGACGGCGTTTTGAATATTTTGAAAAAAGAATTTGAATAAACCTGAAAATTGTAAAGGTTCACTTGAGCGTGTTATTAACACGTTATATTTTGTGTCCGCGGCGATTTAGGTTTTATTGTTTTTAAAAAACAGGCATATTTGGGTATGGCAGAAGAAAAATTGATCAGGTTGAGTCAGGCAGCGAGGAAGCTTAATGTGGGCCATAATACCATTTTGGACTTTTTGTTGAAGAAAGGTTTTGAAGTGGAGAATAATCCAAATGCCAAACTTACACCTGAGCAGATTACACTTTTATCAAAAGAGTTTGCTTCATCAGCAACGGAGAAATTAGAGGCTTCAGGACTTTCTATTGGCGTAAAACATGTAGATACTCACATCGAAACTGAGAAGGAAGCCATTAAGAAGAGGGTTGAGGACGAAGAGAGTAACATCATGATAAAAAACCTGGGATCGAAAGACCTCAAGGCTAAGGAGGAGTCTAAGCTTGAGAAAGTCGAGCGGGAAAAGCCTAAACTTGAGGGTATAAAAGTAGTTGGGAAAATTGAGCTTGAAAAGAAGGCGGTTACTAAAGAGGAACAGCCTGAACCCAAGCCTGAAAAGAAAGTCCGTGGAGCCGGTAGCAGAGATTGTAAAGAAGGAAGAACCTAAGAAAGAAGAACCGAAAATTGAAATACCAAAAGTTGAGCCATCGCTTGGAGTGGAGAAACAACCTGAACAAGAATTGATTAAAGCACGTGCGGATAAACTTCAGGGACTTAAAGTAGTGGATAGGATCCAGCTTCCTGTAGAAAAGGAAAAGAAGAAAGATGCACCAGTTGCCTCTTCAGATACACAAAAAGATAAAGCCAAGAGACCCCGTAAAAGGATTTCCTCTTTTGACAATCAACAAGGACAACAAAATCAGGGTCAACCAGGAGGGCCGCCAAAGGGTCCCCGCCCTCAGCAACAGCAGCAACGCAGAAATGCACCGCCTCCCCGAGTTCAGAAGGCTGAACCAACAGAAAAGGAAATTCAAGATCAGATCCGGGCAACGTTGGCGAAACTCAGCGGTGGAAGCAAAAAGGGAACCGGTGCGAAGTATAGAAAGGAAAGAAGGCAGGCGAATGTTGACGCGCAAGAGCAACAATTAATACAAGATCAGGAGGCGTCTAAAACACTTAAGGTAACAGAATTTATTTCTGCAAATGACCTTGCCTCCATGATGAATGTTTCTGTCAACGATGTCATCTCCACTTGCTTAAGTCTTGGGATGTTTGTTTCGATTAACCAACGTCTCGATGCTGAAGCCATTACAGTGATTGCTGACGAATTTGGATATGCGGTGCAGTTCACTTCCGCGGAGGAAGAATTGGACATGGAAGAGGAAGACGATGTAGAGGGAGAACTACTTCCCCGAGCACCTATTGTAACGATAATGGGTCACGTCGATCACGGAAAAACTTCTCTCCTCGATTATATCCGGAATACAAAAGTTACAGCATCAGAAGCGGGTGGTATCACACAACACGTGGGAGCGTATGATGTAACCACCAAGAGTGGTCACAAGATTGCATTCCTTGATACACCGGGTCACGAAGCCTTCACGGCCATGCGTGCGCGTGGTGCCAAACTTACTGACATTGCAATCATTGTAGTAGCGGCCGACGATGATGTCATGCCTCAAACCAAGGAAGCAATCAATCACGCGCAGGTGGCAGGCGTTCCGTTGGTAATTGCGATTAACAAAATAGATAAACCTTCAGCGAACCCGGAAAAAGTTCGGGAATCTCTCTCTAAAATAAATATCCTTGTCGAAGAGTGGGGTGGAAAATACCAAAGCCAGGAGATTTCGGCGAAAACAGGTAAAGGCATTGATAATCTGCTTGAGAAAGTATTACTAGAAGCCGAGCTATTAAATCTTAGGGCCAATCCCGACAGAAATGCTACCGGTTCAGTAATAGAAGCATCGCTCGATAAAGGTCGTGGGTATGTCTCGACCATTATGGTTCAATCAGGAACGTTACGAATCGGTGATATTCTTTTAGCAGGAGCAAATTATGGCCGTGTAAAAGCGATGTTTGATGATACCGGCAAAAGGATCAATGAAGCGGGACCGTCTACCCCTGTCGTTGTGTTGGGTCTTGATGGCGCACCACAAGCAGGTGAAAAAGTAATGGTGCTTGAGACGGATCGCGAGGCCAGAGAAATAGCAACCAAGCGGGGACAAATTTTGCGCGAGCAAAGCATTCGTACGAAGAAACACATTACGTTGGATGAAATTGGAAGACGTTTGGCTATTGGGAACTTTAAACAACTTAACGTTATCGTTAAGGGGGATGTGGATGGTTCTGTTGAAGCTTTAACCGATTCGTTGTTAAAACTTTCTACGCAAGAAATTCAGGTTGCTATCATTCACAAAGGTGTTGGACAGATATCGGAATCAGACGTCCTTCTGGCGTCAGCTTCTGATGCTATCATACTTGGATTCCAGGTTCGGCCTTCTGGCGCAGCCAGACGTGTAGCTGAAAATGAAGAAATTGAAATCCGCCTTTATTCTATCATCTATGACGCCATTAATGATGTTAAGGCCGCTATGGAAGGAATGCTCGCTCCTGAAACGGAGGAGGTAATTGTCGGTAATGCAGAAGTTCGCGAAGTCTTTAAGATCTCCAAAATTGGAACCATCGCCGGTTGTATGGTAACCGATGGATCAATCAAACGAAACAATCCGATTCGCTTGATTCGTGATGGTATCGTTATTTATGCAGGGAAGCTTGGCTCATTGAAGCGACATAAGGATGATGCTGGCGAAGTGAAGAGCGGGTTTGACTGTGGTATCGGTATAGACGGCTTCAATGATATAAAAATGGGTGACGTGATTGAAAGCTATGAACAGCGCGAGGTGAAACGCACCCTGTAGTAATACTCCCGGACGTTAAAACACATTTTTCATCTTAAAGACCTAGCATGCCCGGTCGGGTACGCGGTGTTATTTTCAAATTTTTCCGCTGCTATAATCAAGGTTTTATAAAATAAAAAGCCCCTGCCGACACGGCAAGGGCTCTCTCTATGCAAGCAGAGAGTTATTTTCATTTTCAAAATGTTACAGTGGGCGCGTTTTCTGCTCCTTGGGAGGCTTCAAAATATCCTTTCCGGTCAAAGCCTGAAATTTTGGCGACAAGAACACCAGGAAAGGATCTTACAGAATTGTTATAGGTATTCACGACATCATTAAATCGCTTCCGTTCCACTGCGATTCTGTTTTCGGTGCCTTCAAGCTGAGACTGCAAGTCCAGGAAGTTCTGATTCGCCTTAAGGTCAGGATATTTTTCAACGACTACCAGTAGTCGAGATAAAGCTGACGTTACTCCTTCTTGCGCCTGTTGGAATTGTTGCAGCTTTTCCGGCGTTAAATTCGTAGGATCAATCTTAACGGAAGTGGCATTCGATCTGGCCTCGATGACTTTTGTTAAAGTTTCTTGTTCGAATTGCGCATAACCTTTAACAGTATTCACCAAGTTTGGAATTAAATCCATCCGTCGTTGGTACTGACTCTCAACGGTTCCCCATTGACTATTAACCGCCTCCTCTTTGCCAACTAACCCATTATAAGAACTGAAAATCCAAAGCACCAGTATTACCAGCGCCCCTATTCCGATCCATTTTCCCATAGTGTGATTTTTTTATTTAAAGTTAATTCAAAGTTTGAACAAATTTGAGGCGGGTATGCCCTTTTGGTTCTAATCCAAGGTAAACGTTAAATTTGTTAATTGCGTTTCCCAATGCTATCTAACGCGACGCTAGACTCCTTCCATCATTCGTTCTGCGCTATCAGCTATGCGAAGTTGCTCGACGAAATTGTCCAGGTCACCGTTCATGATTGCCGGAAGGTTGTGTTGCGTATAACCGATCCTATGGTCCGTGACTCTGCTTTGAGGATAATTGTATGTCCTGATTTTTTCAGACCTGTCGCCCGTGCGAACTATAGATTTCCGTGTCGCGCCTATTTCAGACTGTTGCTTTTCTAATTCGATTTCATAAAGCTTTGTTTTTAACATTTGCAAAGCTCTTTCACGATTAGCATGTTGTGAACGTTCAATTTGACACGTTATAACAATGCCTGACGGTTTATGGGTTAGCTGAACCTTCGTTTCTACTTTGTTAACATTTTGGCCACCAGCGCCGCTGGAGCGGGCTGTTTGATATTCTAAGTCGGCTGGATTTATTTCTATCGCTACGTCTTCTACCTCTGGCATAACCACAACAGAGGCCGCTGACGTGTGTACGCGGCCCATTTGCTCTGTGGCGGGTACGCGTTGTACCCGATGGACTCCGGATTCAAATTTCAATAATCCGTAGACGGCCTCGCCAGCAACGCTACAGATCACTTCTTTATACCCCCCTGCGGTCCCCTCCGTAACGTCCAAAACGGACATTTTTAATCCTCTTCGTTCGCAAAACCGTTGATACATGCGCCAAAGATCACCCGCAAAAATAGCTGCTTCATCCCCGCCTGTTCCAGCTCTGATTTCGAGCATAACATTTTTATCGTCGTTAGGATCTTTCGGAATCAGAAGTTCTTTTAAGTCGGACTCAAGCTTTTCGATTTTAGGCTCAAGCTCATCGATTTCCATTTTTGCCATCTCTCTCATTTCTTCATCCTTTTCTTTCTGAAGGACCTCTTTAGCCTGTTGCAGATGGTTGTTAGCGTCCTTGAATTGATTGTATTTGCTTACAATCTTCTCAAGGTCTTTATACTCTTTATTAAGTTGAGAGAACTTCTTGATATCCTTGACAGTTTCTGGCTGCATCAGCAACTGGCCCACTTCTTCAAATCGAAGTTTTAATTCTTCTAATTTTTCAATCATAACTAAAAATGACCGACAAAGTTAATAAAAAGTCTCTCTCCTGAATGGCAAAATAAGCCTTTACGTTCGAGGCTTGGATTTGTAACAGCGGGCGGAGAACTTTGAGTCCATGAAGAAAATACATTTAATAGCGATCACAGCTTTGTTGTTGGGCTGCGGCGGCTCTCTATCCGACGAGCAAAGAAAAAAATTGCATGAAGGAATGGAAGATCAGAAGATCATGAGGGTGAGCGATTCCGAAATTGTTACCGCCTCATTGGAGTATGGGAGGGTGATTTACGGTGCCATGGAACACATAAACTTCGATGCCGCCAGGCTAGACTCAATCGAGCGCCACTACCATGTCAACATAAACCTGATTAAGCCCGGAGCTGGCAACGCACTTGAGGTAGAGAATCAACTTATTGAGGCGTATGTGGCAGGCGCTGAGACAGGGTCAATTCAGGATAACATTCAAAAGCTTCACGTTGCCAATAACGCTGAAGCCTATGATTCGCTGATTTACACGAGACCAAAAGTATCACCGCTGCCCGATGGTGCTGTTAAAGTGGAGGGCGTATGGAACATACATCTCGCTAAAAAAGATGTTGTTCGTTCATTGGCCAAATAGCTTTTCTAAAACGAAATCATTTCGTCTTAACCGTTTTGTGCTTCCAGCAATCAACCAAGTGATCATTGACAAGTCCGCAGGCTTGCATGTGGGCATAGATTACCGTGCTACCAACGAATTTAAATCCCCGCTTGATCAGGTCTTTACTAAGGGCATCCGATTCTTTTGTCGTTGCGGGAACCTCGGATACCGCTTTCCATTTATTAATAATCGGCTTGTTATTAACAAATGACCAGATGTAGCGATCAAAGCTTCCGAATTCTTTTTGAACTTCTAAAAACCGTTTCGCATTGTTTACAGCCGAATTCACCTTGAGCTTATTCCGTATAACACCGGGATCTTGCAGGATTTTTGATACGCGAGCATCTGTAAAACGGCTTACCTTAACGGGATCAAACTCAGCAAAAGCCTTTCGGTATCCTTCGCGTTTTTTTAGGACGGTGGACCAGCTTAATCCTGCTTGTGCGCCCTCCAGGATCAGGAACTCAAAATGCGTCCGATCATCGTGTACAGGTACCCCCCATTCTTTATCATGGTAGTCGATGTATTCATCAAACTTTAAACACCAGGGGCACCGGTTTTTTTCCTTTGTAGCCATAGTTTCTTTTTTGAATATCTCACGACAACTAAGATTTAAGACCTCAATTAAATCTTCCTGTTCTTCAATACCTACACGGCTGCAGAAAAATCATTGTGGTTTCACAATGTCTGATTTTCTGCGCGGGGAACATTGAAAATAATTGGCAAAATTTTTCAATACTTTCATATATGTTTCACCCTTAAACTAACAAACTATGGCAAAAAAATTTAAACCAAATGTTGGAGAAAAAATTTCTAAAAAAGAAGCTATGGAGTGGATTGAAAAGTATGACAAAGAAATGCGCAAGGACAAATTGAAAGATACGAAGTCGATTTTTTATGGTCGTGATATGTTGTTAAGAATTTTGAGCGAAGAAGGTAGTGCAGGTATTACTTGCTTTTTTGCTTTACGGTATAATGAAGATGTTAAAAAGGAAACTCTTCAATTGGTATTGGTTCCAACACGCGAAGATGGAACACATATTTGGGCGGAGGACGCTGGACCTGCTAAGGCAAAAGCAAAGAGTGCAGCCGGAACTGGTGGTGCTGTGGCTTTTGATGGAGGTGTCCATTGTCCTCCTTATTGTTCATAAGAACAGGTTTTTTATATAAATGACAATTCAAA